>NZ_JBHZSG010000017.1:0-64079 GCF_043642205.1 Thalassotalea litorea
TCAATAAAATCTATGTGGTAACTGAACCTCTGCCCTAACTCTGAGTTGTGCACAAACTTAATGTGATTGGTATAAAGGTCCGCTGTGCAAAAATCTTTGTGTCGAGTTTTAGGTTGGAGGACTTCGTCGGGTGGATAAAACTGTAACCCCGACAGAGCTTTAGATGACGGGTTTCTAAGGGAAAGGAAGCATCATCTTTTTCAATAAAGTTGTCGCCTTCAAAACGCAGGACATCCTCGCTCAAAGCTCCATGCCAATCTCATCCAAGCACCAGTCACCGTTCCCTAAGTACCCTGCTAACGTCATCCCAAACGAACATTCGTTCGCCCCTTCCGTCATCCTCACGGAAGTGGGGATCTGCTTTTGCATTAGATTCCCAGTAGTATCTGGGAATGACGGGAAGGCTTTCGTTTTTTAAAACGAAAGACATCCTCGCCCAAGTACCATGTCAGCGTTTCCTAAGTACCCTGCTAACGTCATCCCAAACGAACATTCGTTCGCCCCTTCCGTCATCCTCACGAAAGTGGGGATCTGGGAATGACGAGAAGGCTTTCGGTTTTTAACACGCACGTCATCCTCGCCCAAGTACCATGTCAGCGTTTCCTAAGTACCCTGCTAACGTCAACCAAAACGAACATTCGTTCGCCCCTTCCGTCATCCTCACGAAAGTGGGGATCTGCTTTTGCATTAGATTCCCAGTAGTATCTGGGAATGACGGGAAGGTTTTCGTTTTTATCACGCACGTCATCCTCACGGAAGTGGGGATCTGCTTTTTCGTCAGATTCCCAGTAGTGTCAGGGAAAGACGGGAAGGCTTTCGGTTTTAAACACGCACGTTATCCCAAACGAACATTAATTCCCCTTCCGTCATCCTCACGGAAGTGGAGATCTGCTTTTATTTTAGATTCCCAGTAGTGTCTGGGAATGACGGGAAGGTAACTGCTGGCAGTTTAGGAGTGGAGGCTGCGCGGGTGGATAAAACACTCCAACCATCGTGTTTTTAGGTGACAGCATTCGCGGTGACAACGAGCAGCCTTTGCTTAAATTTAAAAGCAGCTGTTCAACTGTCCGAAAATATTTAATACAGGACTGTCACCGTTCGAATTTTGATTCGAACTGACACCTGACTCAGTGCCGTTACTGAGTCTGTCACCATTGTCACCTTTTCCATTTTCCGTCTATTAAACGGAAAATGGATATTGAATCGGATCGTGGTGTTGATAACCTTCCACCTCAAAGTCATCCATGGTTACCCAAGTCTCCAAGTCCTTTAATGATTTAATTTCTGGATTAATCTTAAGCTTAGGTGCCGGGAAAGGATCGCGTTTTAATTGCACGTCTCGCATCAAATCTAACTGATCTTCATAAATATGGGCATTAACGATTTTATGATACGCCTTACCTGGTTTCTTACCGGTAATCTGCGCCATTAATGCCAGGAACGTAAACACCTGGATCTGGTTAAAGTTCAATCCAAGCGGCACATCACAAGAACGTTGGAAACTGGTCAGATATAAGGTATCGCCCAACAACGAAAAATTATGAGTATGCATACAGGGACGCAAACACCCCATATGAAATTCACCAGGGTTGTAAAAGCTGAGAATTTCGCCACGATCATCAATACCATTTTTCAGATTTTCAACAATCTTCGCCAGTTGATCAACATGGCCGCCATCAGGTTTTTGCCAGGACCGTCCCTGCACCCCGTAAACGCGCCCCATATCGTCTTCCCCTTTGCGATGGGGATTATTCAACCAGTCACTGTTTTCATTAGCATTGGCATTCCAGGTTGGTGTACCTAGCGCCCGGAAATCTGCGGCATTGTCATAGCCGCGAATGTATCCGATAAGCTCGGCTATGGCGGCTTTATAAAAACTTTTGCGCGTGGTTATCAGTGGAAAATGATTACCCGCAACATCATAGGTTAAATCGGCATCAATCACCGTCAAACAGCGCTTACCCGTGCGTTTGTTTTCTACCCATTCACCTTCATCCAGGATACGTTGACATAAGTCTAGATATTGTTTCATTTTGCCACCCCCTTAGCTTTAGCTGTTTTCTTGGTCGTTTTTGGCTGCTCAGGAATACTGGATTTCGTCAATGCCCAAATAATTAAACCCATACCCGCGATGACCATAGGTAACGACAATAGCTGCCCCATAGATAATGCCGATACCAGTAACCCCAAGTGGGCGTCTGGTTCACGGAAAAACTCGATAAACATGCGAAACAGCCCATAACCGGCTAAAAACAGACCGGATGCAAGACCGGTAGGGCGAGGCTTTTTACAAACCAGATAAATGATGGCGAATAACACCACGCCTTCTAAAAAGAATTCATATAACTGCGAAGGGTGACGCGGCAATTGTTCAGGATCGTTGGGAAATACCATTGCCCAGGGCACATCGGTTTCGCGTCCCCAAAGTTCTGCATTGATAAAATTACCAATACGTCCGGCTCCTAAGCCCAGTGGTACCAGTGGGGCGGCAAAGTCGCCGACTTCGAGGAAGGATTTCTTTTCTTTGCGCGCGAAAAATGCGATCGCCAGTATGACCCCAATCAAGCCACCATGGAACGACATGCCGCCTTTCCATATTTCAAATAGATACAGTGGATCGGCGATAAAATGTTGCCACTGATAAAACACAACGTAGCCGACGCGGCCACCGATAATAACCCCTAAAAAGCCATAAAAGAGCAAGTCACCAACTTGATCCCGAGTCCAACGTCCACCACTGCGGTCCGCGGCCTTATTGGCAATCACTAACGCTAAAATAAAGCCTACCAGATACATCATGCCATACCAGCGCAATGCCAATGGGCCAATACTTACAATAATCGGGTCAATTTCTGGAAATTGAATCGCCGCAAAACTCATAAAGAATCCCTGTTAAATCATCATTTCAATTGCTACCACAATCAGAAAGGCAGCAAATACTTTTTTTATTGTTTTCACTGGTAACCGGGTCGCCAGTTTAACGCCATACGAAGCCAATATCGTTGATGTCAGAGAAATCCCTAACACCGCAGGAAGATATACATAGCCAATACTCCAGTCCGGGGTATTGGTATTCCCCATACCTGCAACGATATAGGCAATTGTTCCAAATAGGGAAACAATCATACCACAGGCTGTTGAAACACCAATGGCCCGAAGAATATTTACACCACAATAGGTTAAAAACGGCACCATAATCGCGCCACCACTGATCCCCATTAGGCTGCCAATAACGCCGGTCACTACTGCTATACCTCTTAGCACGCCTTTACCTGGCAAATTTCGGTGCACTGTCTGACGGATGGAAAACAACATATAACAGGCCAGCAAAATTACAAAACTGGAGAAAAATATAGTTAACGCTTTGGTGGATAATTCATCGGCGATTACCGCACCGGATACAGCGCCGATAGCGATAAACGGCGCCAGAAGCTTGGCCAAAGGCAGAGGAATATTGCCAATTTTGTAGTGATTAAAAGCGGCCGTGGAAGAAGTGACGACGATAGACGCTAAGGAGGTAGCTAACGCGATATGCAGGGCAATCTCACCGTGAATGTCCAGCATTGGCAATACAAATACCAGGGCGGGAACAATTATCAACCCGCCACCGATGCCAAGCAGGCCGGCGAGAAAACCAACCAGCATGCCCAGTGCCATACATATCAAAAAAACGGTTAAAAACATCGGATACCAAATACAAAAGAGGACGGTGCGTTTATACCAATCATGTGTATTAAACATTTAACCGTTAACGAGTTCAGGAAGCGAAGCCATGATTAACAGTCGCTTTTCGAACCCTGCTAAAAAAGCAGATTTAAGGCGCTAGTTAGATCATTATTTACCCGCACGAATAAAACCACCAAACCCTAATTGCTCGAGTTGCTGATTAATATACTGACGCACCGCAACGGCTG
Organism: Thalassotalea litorea; assembly: GCF_043642205.1. GTDB lineage: Bacteria > Pseudomonadota > Gammaproteobacteria > Enterobacterales > Alteromonadaceae > Thalassotalea_A > Thalassotalea_A litorea. Next base: position 3,915 of record NZ_JBHZSG010000017.1, read on the forward strand.
TTTCTAATTGTAAACAAGTTTCCAGCATATGTCTGGCATGATGCGCAGATATATGTCGAATAACCCACTTAATGCGGGGAATATTAAAACTATTCATACTGAGCTTGTCATAGCCCATCGCCAGTAACAAAATGGCGCCACCGGGCTCGGCGGCTAGTTCGCCGCACAAACACAAAGACACCCGTTTTTCACGCGATTGTTTGGCAATATAATTCAGCGCTCTTAACACCGCAGGATGAAACGCATCATATAAGGACGCGACCCTTTCATTATTGCGATCAACGGCCAACAGGTACTGGGTTAAATCATTACTTCCTACCGAGATGAAATCTACCCGCTCAACCAGTTGAGAAATCTGGAATATCATAGAAGGCACTTCCAGCATCACACCAACTTTCGGCATGCTAATGCTGATGGATTGTTCCTGAACAATTTCCTGATGCGCCTGATTAATCAATCGCAATGCCTCGTCGACTTCCTGCAAGGAGGTGATCATAGGTAACAAAATTTGCAGGTTTTCCAGGCCAATATTAGCCCGGATCATCGCTCGGACCTGAACTAAGAAGATTTCCGGGTGATCTAATGTGACCCGAATTCCCCGCCAACCGAGAAACGGATTCGCTTCATTTATCGGGAAGTATTCAAGGGTTTTGTCGCCGCCAATATCTAGAGTACGCATAACCACGGATTGTCCCGAAAATGACGCAAGCACATTTTGATAAGCCGACATTTGCTCCTGCTCGGATGGAAAGCGGGTACGTTCCATAAAGGCAATTTCGGTTCGATATAGTCCAATTCCGCTTGCCCCTTGTTTCATCGACTGATCGAATTCCGCCACTAAGCCTGCATTCATCAAGAGTTCAATCGTATGACCATCCTCGGTCACCGGTTCGAGATCTGTGACCTGCCGAACCTTTTGTTGCAACTCACTTTCCTCATCCATGAGTGCCTGATAATGCTGCATCTGCTGGACAGAAGGTGATAAGAAGACTTCTCCGGAATAACCGTCGACGATGGCGGGTCGACCTACAAAGCTGGTAAGCGGTAAATTGCCAACGCCCATGATGGCGGGAATACCTAGTGCGCGGGCCAGAATAACCGCGTGGGAATTTATCGATCCCGACAATGAGATAATGGCGCGCAATCCTTTGTGTTGATATTCCGCCAGTAAAGAAGCCGTAACTTCCTGAGCAACAAGAATTAAATCGTCAGGCAAGCGAGTATGTTTTTGCTGGTAATCCTGTAAATGCAAGAGAACGCGATTGCCCAAATCGCGAATATCCACCGCGCGTTCGCGAATATAGCTGTCTTCAACCGCTTCAAACTGTACCACATAGCGATCAATCACCAGCTTTAACGCACTTTCAGCGTCCCAGCCGGCATCAATATTTTGTTCGATGTCGGTGCCAATACTGGCGCTTGATAGCATCTGTTGATACATATCAAAAATTTCCAGAGTATCCTGAGGGATAGCACCACTCATCCGGCTTCGCATCTGGCTCATATCGCGATAGGTTCGGGCAATTGCTATGCGTAAGCGCTTCTTTTGTTTGGATTTATTACCTTGCTTGGTTGGCGTGATGAGTTGCAAATCCGCTAACGGCCTGCTGACAAAACATTGTCCGGATGCTAATCCTGTGGCACCAGGAATTGCCCGTAAATGGGTTTTATCAACCCGTTTGCACATGGCCGATATCACGCCTCGAGATTCGGCACTGCTTAACGTAGTCGCCAACTGCGCACTCAGGGTAACCAAAAAAGCTTCTTCGTTTTCGGTAAATTGACGGGATTCTTTTTGCTGGACCGAAATGATACCTATGACGCGGCGTTGATGGATGATAGGCGTCCCGAGAAAGGCGTTAAAGGCGTCTTCCTTAACTTCCGGGGCATGTTTAAATCGGGGATGTCGTTGCGCATTGGCTATATTGATGGGCTCTTCCCGCTGACCCACCAGGCCAACCAAGCCTTCGTTAAAACCAATTCTGACCTGACCAAGCGAATCCTTCGCCAAACCGTCGGAGGCCATTAACAAAAAATGCTGCAACTCTTGATTGGCAAGATATATCGAGCAACATTCGGTATTCATGGCGGTTTTAACTTGCGACACTAAAGTTTGCAAAGCCGAGTCTAATTCTGGCTCTTGCCCGAACGCTAATACAATTCGCCTTAGTGTGGTTAACATAACAATCCTTTATTAATCGGTGCTATCAAGGCTGTGAACCTGATAACGTGTAATACGAGTTTTCGTCACTTAACGTGTGCACCTGGAATGACATTCCCAAATTCACGACTCTAACCTGCCCTGTTTACTCTGAAACCTGAATCCTGAGCTCGGTACCCATTTTACCCGTCAGAGCAAAAAAGCTGTGAAACTTACGTTACACAGCTTTTTAACTACATAATGATCACTTGTAATGTCGTCGTTTGCCACCGCGTTTCGATGCATCTCGATGCGGGGTGTTATCTTTTCGCATCGTTGGCAAAGCCACCGGTGCAAATTCTTTCATAACCCGACGATAAACGTCTCTTTTAAAGGACACTACCTGGCGAACCGGATACCAATAACTGACCCAACGCCAGTCATCAAACTCCGGATGAGAGGAATGCAGTAAGTTAACATCCTCGTCTTTGCAGAGCAGTTTCAGCAAAAACCATTTTTGTTTTTGCCCAATACAGACAGGGTTACTGTCATGGCGAATTAAACGTTTGGGTAAGCGATACTTTAACCAATGCTTCGTGCTCGCCATTATCTCCACTTGATGAGGTTTTAATCCAACTTCCTCAAATAACTCCCGGTACATCGTTTGTTCGGCAGATTCTCCTTTATCGACACCACCTTGCGGATATTGCCAGGAATGTTGCCCGTAACGGCGCGCCCAAAAGACTTGTCCTTTGCCGTTTGTAATCACTATGCCGACATTGGCTCGATAGCCTTCGGCATCAATCACATGAACTCCCGTTCAAAAAAATGTTCTATAACTTGATTCTTCCACAATACTCATCGTTGAGCAAATATTGCTTGTATTTATTTGTCTGATGTCTCTACCTGGTAACGAGTGTCATTTAATGGTTGCCTGCCTCAGCAAACCTCTCGATAATAACCACAACTTTGTTGTTGAGTATGTAAACCGTGTTAACACCTGAATCTGAAAATCAGTTAATGCAATCGGCACTGCGCTTGTCGGGCATGACACTAGGCGATCTTGCAAATAATCTAAACATTGCTGTGCCTGAGAACTTAAACAAAGAAAAAGGCTGGATCGGATTATTGCTAGAGCGCGCGCTAGGCGCCAGTGCTGGCTCAAAGCCACTGCCGGACTTTCCGGAGTTGGGAATCGAGTTAAAAACATTGCCAATCGATCGCAATGCCAAGGTATTAGAAACGACGTTTGTCAGTGTCGCCCCGTTAACTGGGATGTCCGGGGTTACCTGGCATACCAGCCATGTTAAACATAAAATGGCCAAAGTACTGTGGGTACCGATTATTTCTGAGCGGCAACTGCCAGTGGCAGAACGGGTCATTTGCACACCATTTATGTGGCAACCCAACCCGAAAGAAGAAGCGCTGTTACAAGCCGACTGGCAAGAGTTGACCGACATGATCGTGCTCGGTGAAGTGGAGAAAATTAACGGCAAGTATGGTGAAGTATTACAGCTTCGACCGAAAGCGGCCAATAGCAAGGCCAAAACCAATGCCTTTGATAAGAATGGCAGACCGTTTCAAACCCTGCCAAGGGGCTTTTATTTAAAAACGGCGTTTACCCAGCAACTGCTTAACCGTCACTTACGGGTGAACTAACGCTAAACACGTGACGCTCAGAAAGCCCATATAGGACGAATAAATCCTTACCAAAGTAGCAACTGCTTACCGTAATCTTTCGTCTATAACGGTGAATGTGCTCACACCGACGAGTGACGAACAGAAGGAAACACGATGTCGCTATAAATTGTAAACTTTGATTTCTTGACCAAAGGTCACGGTTTCACCAGGGTCAACTTTGGTCCAACTCGTATTACCGGCTTCAACACACACAAATTCCTGTTCTCCTCCGTCATGAATATCAGTCATGGTGTTGGCTAAGTCTTCCCCTGGGTTCCAAACGATCCATTGGGCGGAGTTAAATTTGCTTATCTCGATGATTCTTTTTAGACCTTTATCAACTAAAGTCACTGTTTTATCCAAGTGATACACTCTATCCACCGGCCCTTCAATATTTTTAAGTTCCTGAGGTTTACAACCCTGAACCTCGATTATTTTGTCATCAAACCAGGCCAAATTGACTTCAGGTAAACGAACGTTACTCGGGGAGCTGACTGAGAAATAGCTGTGTAGTGCATGCGTAAATGAAAATTGTTGCTGGCTATTATTCGTGACTGTCATGGTTTGTGTCAGGGTATCGGCAAAACGCAAACGTTGTTCAATTGTAAAACTACCAGGCCAGACTGGGGACAACTGTTGTCCAGACAAGCTTAATACAAGTGTAATATGATCCGGCTGATACTCGACGTCTTGCAAAAGCCAGGTGTTGTTGCGAGCAAAACCATGGTTACCCTGCCCTTGAAAGTCACCAAACCAAGGCCAGCAAACGGGGATCCCTCCACGTATCGCTTTGCTACCATCTAAAGGCGAATCATCACTGCACCAAAGTACCGGTTGTTGCCCTTGAGGTTGCCACGATAAAACCTGACCTCCAAACAATGATACCTTAGCGTGAAACCCAGGATGAGTGATATCCAATACAGTGGATTGTTTATTAACAATGTTTTCCTTTACAGAGCCATACGATGAATTAGGAACTACAATACTGTCAATCATTACGGCCTCGTTAAACAAAGGAAAAATAGAAGATTTATCAGAAAATGAATTAGAACATACATCATCGCCAGTTGTGAATATTTAATATTGCTAGCTTACTTTTATTTCTTTGTTTGTTGTTTGCTATTTGTTGTTTGTTATTTGATGTACGTTTTAAGTAGCCTAATTCGGCATATTGCGTAAGACGGTTGCTTATAAATTTGAGTTTAGAACTACTTATAAGTTTCAGTTTAAAATTACTTCACGTTTAGCGTTATTTGCTTGTCAAATGCTTGTGAATTACTCAGCACTTTTAGACAAATGAATCTTAGCCAATTACTTTTTCCCTACACTCTCCAATTCTTGCGCACCATACCCAGGCGTATCTTGCTGACTGATCCGTTCTTCATTTTGCAAGATTTTCAATTGCTCTAAATTCACCTGAGCTTTTTTAAAATAGCGTGGCGATAAATCGATAGCCTTTTGAAAAAAAACTTCCGCTTGCGTCAGTCGCCCTTCGAGCATTACAAAATAACCCAAATCATTATATGCTTCGTATTCCGGCATCACTTGCTTTAAAGTTTTAATCGCTCGTTCATATTGCTGAGTTCTCGCATATATCAAACCCAAATTAGTCCAGGCTCGATTAAACTCAGGTTGTTGGCGAATCGCTTGCTTAAATTGCTGCTCAGCTTGTTTATATTCACCACTTAAATAGAAGGAATAGCCTAGATTAGAGCGGATGTTGACAGCCTTAGGGTCTGCGAGCAATGCCAAATGATAACAATCTCTAGCTTTCTGAAACAGCTTATCCATATCATAAATAACGCCGAGTGCATTATACGCCAGCAACGGAGATTTATTATCCGGGATTCGATAGTCTTGGTATTTCTTCGCACCTTGTTTAGATAAACGTTTTTGATCGTTATTAAGTGCGACGGTTAAATGCTGTTTCGCTTGTATATACTCTCGTTGATTTAGATGATGTACACCGACAGCCTGGCGTGCTTCCACATTTTGTGGCGCTAAGCCGACAACTTCTTGGTAGGCTTTAAAGGATAACTCGTCGTTACCAAGCTGGGCATGAATTCTGGCTATTTGCAGATAAACCTGAGAATCTTCTGCATCAAAATCAAGGCTTCGAACATAAGCTAACAAAGCCGTTTCCAAATCCCCATTTAATTTGGCCTGCTCTGCTTTGGCTATAGCTTCCTCTTTCGTTTTAAATGGTATTTGTGTTTCAGAATTATCCTTGGCCAACGATTGTTGTGATTCGTTCATTGACGATTCTGTTGAACTGCAGCCAGTAATAAATAACAACAGACAGACCATGAGAGCTGTAACAAGCTGATGGTTATATTGATTCATCAAAAGTTGCTTCCTGTTGGATTCTTTCAAATTAGATCGTACCTGCATAGATTGCATATTTTGATTCTCTTTTAAGCGTTATTGCTATCCGTTAGTGCTTTCCGGAATTACTATCCGTTAGCGCAATGCTCCTTTTGGCTAGCTGTGCTGATTAATTCACTTCATCCCTAGCTATTTTCGTGATTAACTACCTTGATGAACTTTGTATTTTGTATGTTTAACTTTTTAAATTAGCTTGTCTCTTTTAGTGCATCTATTAATGTCGCAATTTGTTTTATTGCCTTTGTTCCCCCAATACAGGTTTAACGTCCGACTACTAAAACGCTTTATCCCAGACACTCATCACCTTTAATACTGCAGGTCCAACCGCGACAATGAAAAACGATGGCCAGATACAAATTAACATCGGGAACAACATTTTCACCCCAAGCTTACCAGCCTTTTCTTCCGCTTCCTGCATGCGTTTATCGCGATATTCATCGGCATACACTCGCAATGTTTGCGCGATCCCTGTACCCAATCGCATACTTTGTACGAGCACAGCATTAAGGCCTCGAATATCTTCAAGCCCGGTGCGCTCAGAAAACTCATGTAACGCATCTTGCATTGAATAACCCACCCGTACTTTACTGCAAACGAGGGTAATTTCATGGGATAGTTCAGGATGCACTAATTCAATTTCCTTACCTACCCGCTGAAACGCTTCAAGTAAACCTAATCCTGACTCACAACAGACAACCAAAAGATCCAGTGCATCGGGGAAAAACCGTCTAAGGCCGATCATTCTTTTTTTTGCAAGGTGGGTTAACACCAACCCTGGTAATAAATATCCCAAGCCAACAATTAACAGTACAATATAGACACTCACCAATGTGCTTAATTCCGGGTTTAAGCGTAAGATTGTAAAAGCGACCAGACCAAACACTAATAACAATATCAATTTCAGTGCATTGTATACTTTCAAAGCATTGTCAGAATGATAACCAGCGTGAATTAATAAGCGCCTTGCATCCTTATCCCCCTTAGATGGATTGCCAGCTAAGGGTATCTTCGATAAATTTTGCTCTAAGGAATGTTTAAAATAATCCACATTTGATTGGTTTTGCCTGCCATCTTCCGACATACCACCCAGTTTGGCCTTAACTGGCGAATACACACCTGAAACAAATAAATTAAGTGCTATGGCCAATGTGACGCCTGCTGCGCCAGCAACTGCATAAAACACCCAGGTTGCTGCTTGCGGGTTATCGACAACACCGTTAATTAACCCCATTAAATATTCCATAACCTCCCCCTTCGATTGCTATTGTTCATGTTAAACATCAATTTGAATCAATTTGCCAATCCACCAGATACCAAGCACCATTCCTAATCCTCCCCACTTAAGAAGATTTAAACCGTCAGGTGTATTGATTAAGGTGCCTATATACCCAGGTGATGTCATATACAGTACCGCGAATAGTACAAATGGCGTTAACACCAACACCCAGCCGGACATGCGCCCTTCCGCGGTCAGGGTTTTTACCTTTCGTTTAAATTTAAAACGTTTACGAATAACGTCCGACAACCCTTCGACTTTTTCCGCCAGATTACCACCAGTTTCTTTTTGAATACTCACCGAACTAGCAAAGGCCATTGCTGACGTGGTTGGCACCCGCTGCACAAATAGCACCAAAGCGGTACGAACATCGGTGCCATAATTGATTTGATTAAACAGGATATGAAATTCTTCAGTGAGCTCACCTTGAGTCTCCTCACACACCAGCTTTAACGACTCAGAAAACGCATAGCCTGCCTGCAGTGCTCGTTTTAATACGTCAAGTGCTTCAGGGAATTGCTCTTCCATTTTTTGCATGCGCTTATCAATATTACGTTTCAAATTTAGATGGAAAAGCAGTAGAACAATGAACACCACGGCGATGGAAAATATGACATCCCGACTTAGAAAAAAAACGCCAACAAAAGACATGATACTGACAAATCCTGCCAATAACGCATATTGATAGCCAAACATTTGTGAGCCAGACAAATGCAGCTTGTAGGTTAAATTGGCAGTCCAATCAAATTGTTCTAGCCAGCGCGCTATCGGCGAAAGTCTTTGCAATTTATGCTCGAGGACAAGATCAATATTACCCAGATGGTCATCGTCAACAATGTCTTTTATTTGTTTTTTAAGAAGCTTATTTTTGGCGCGTTGCGGGCTATAAACCGAGATAAAAAACGATTGTGATAAAAAGATTACCGCCGCAAACACTAGTAATAAAAATGCAACTTGATTACTCATTTTGAACTCCGGTAATATTAGATAATGACTGGGTTAACGTGCTGACTTAATTAAAATGTTGCCATTTTAAAGTCCACGCCAAACACCGAATTAGGCAAATTAATGCCTTTTAATTGCAGTTGCTTGTTAAAGTTCGGGATAACCCCAGTCGCAACAAACTCACCAAGAATATTTCCTTCTTCGTCCTTACCATTACGGGTAAATTTAAAAATTTCCGACATGGTAATAATGTCCCCTTCCATGCCGTTGATTTCCTGAATACTGGTTATCCGACGTTTACCATCTTCATTTCGTTGTAGCTGGATCACCACATCGATGGCTGAGGCAATTTGTGCGCGAATGTTATGAACTGGCATATCAAAGCCGGCCATGCAAACCATATTTTCCATCCGGCCCAATGCATCTCTTGCAGAATTTGCATGCAAAGTGGTTAATGAACCCTCATGACCGGTATTCATAGCCGCCAGCATATCGATAGCTTCGGCACCACGGACCTCACCGATAACGATTCTATCCGGACGCATCCGTAAGCAATTGCGCACTAAATCACGTTGATGAACTTCGCCTTTCCCCTCAATATTGGCCACGCGGGTTTCTAATCGGACGGTATGAGGCTGCTGTAATTGCAGTTCCGCGGAATCCTCGATGGTGATAATTCGTTCATTTGAAGGAATATAGCCAGAAAGGATATTTAATAAGGTCGTTTTACCGCTGCCGGTACCGCCCGAAATTAAAACATTTAATTTGCCTTCAACAATGGCATGGATAAACTGCCCCATTTCTTCACTCATCGAACCAAACTCGATTAATTGCTGAGCTTTTAACTTTTCAACGGTAAAACGTCGGATAGACAGGCAGGGACCATCTAGCGCTAATGGCGGGATAATGGCGTTAACCCGTGAACCATCGGCAAGACGTGCATCGACCATAGGGGTTGATTCGTCGATTCGACGACCAACACCAGAAACAATCCGGTCGATGATATTCAACAAATGCTTATTGTCATAAAACGTTACCGGCACTCTTTCTAACAAACCATGCTTTTCGACAAAGATATTGTCGAAGTTATTCACTAAGATATCGGAGATGGACGGATCAGCTAATAACGTTTCTAACGGCCCTAAACCAAGAATTTCATCAAGGATTAACTTAATTAATTTTGTTCTCGCATTGAGGTTTAACGGCTGAGAGCTTTCATTGAGTAATTGATTGCACAAATCGGTAATCTGCTCTTTGGCATCTTTTTTATCCATGGTTTCTAGCACAGAAAGATCGAGCATTTTCAATATTTTGCCAAATATTTCTTGTTTTAATGCAAGATCTTTAAGGCTTAATACATCATATTGTTGAGCATGTATAATATTCATCGCTGATTCCTGGTGTTTTTACCGGTTAAACGCGCCCAAATCCCTGGTTTACTATCGTTGAGCTCCATCGTTATCGGTGACGTTGCCCGGACGATATCGGTCAGTTCACCAGTGATATGCTTAGCACCTTCAATTTGCGCCAATGGCTTGCCTAAATCCGTTGCAGCACTTGCCAATTCGTAATTGTTTTGCACCACAAAAACAGAATCAATGCCAATCGCATTGGCAATATCCTGTAATGTAATGCTGGAGTACTTGGTGGAATATCGATTAACGATTAAGTGAATTTTCGATTTATCAATATTTTGCCAATCCACTAAGTTGCGCACCAACGCTTTCGACTCACGAATACTGGAAATATTTTGTTGAAGCACAATATAAATCACGTCTGACAATCCCACCAGATTGGTGTTGTTCATTTCTATCCCGCGAGAAAGATCGGCGATTATTAACTCAAAGTTATATCGCATTTTATTAATTAATAACGATATATCCTTGTTTTCAAAAGAACTTAACTCTGCCATGTACGAATAAGGTTTGACGGGGAGCAGGCATAGATCATGGGCTTTGCTCATCATCGACTTAATTGCGATTCCGTCAAGATTACGGACTTCCGATAACGCGTCATCGATATAATACTCAGGCTCTAATCCCATAATATTTGCCAGCGAACCATGATGAAAGTCACCGTCATACAGGGCTATTTTATCTTTATACTGTTCACTCATTATTTGACCAATGCCGTGACAGATAAAACTTGCACCTGAACCACCTTTGCCATTGAGCACAGAAATAATCGGCGCCAGTTTCAATGTTAACGCAATGCTATCAACAACACGTTCAATGGCAGGAAATATTTCATCTTCAAAATTGCCCAGTAATATAAAATCTTTGATCTGTTGTTGAATCGCCTGACGCATAATGGTTGCAGGAATATCATCGCCAACAAGAATGACCTGTTTACCGTCTGTACCTGCTCTTTCTATATCAACCACAGTTTGCGAATCCCTTGCACTGTAAACCAAAATCACCAACTGGTATTCCTCATAATTATCAGGAAAACGTTGATGAGACGACAGCGAAAAATTATTAATGTCATTGAGATACTGGCTAATACCATTACTGATAACCGGATCGCTGCAAACCAGCAAGCAATTAACAAAAAACGGTAACGCCGGGCTAGTATTATTCTGCGTTTTCTCGGTTTCGACAGTATCAATTGGCCTCGCCACATTTACCTCAAATAAATTAGTTGTCATAGCGATGTCCTGTATCGTTTAAGAACATGATGTATAGCCCCATCGAGTAACCCCTAAGCTTTCTCTGGGTAATGTGGTCGCAAACGTTGGTGAATTTAATGTCAGACTGACAAACGGAATCAAAAGATCATGTTGGTAATTGACAATTTCAGCCCTGACAAACTGAATTTCAGTATGGCTGTCAGCATCGTCAGCATTATCTTTCAAATAGCGAATTCTGAGGTTATTGGTCGTCAGATTAGGCAGCAAATTATAATCCGCAAATACGGCAAGTTCACTCATAGGTATAGGCGTTTCTATTGATGCGGGATCACTGGTATCCGCCAGTAAATTACATACCGTTGCCAGGCGGGCTCCGCGTCTCGAGACTTCGGTCAATACATTCCAGGTGAAAAATAGTCGGCCAATTTCCAAAACCGCAAACAGAAATAAAAAAAATACGGCGCCTACGACGGCAAATTCAACGGTATATACACCTTGTTGCCTCGTTTTACTAAACATCGATCACCCTCATGGTATATTGAGTTCTAATCGGAAAACCTAAATCAATTTCATTTCCTCCCATAAAATTTGGGATAAAATCAGCAAATATCGGCTGCCACTGGTACGTAACATTAATGGTAATTAGATCTCCATCAGTACTGCTAGTAACCGATAGAACCTCATCTTGATCTGCTTCAGGGAGCAATAAAGTACCAGTAGACAGCTGGCCAAACCGTAACAGCAAGGCAATTTCGGATTCTATTTGGCTAAGATCAACTACCCCTGTAGTACCTGGACTGGCATGACTGGTAGCGAATCGGGTCGCGTCTCGCACCGTTTTGGTCAGGGCATTGTATTGATATAAAAGCCGGCCAAATTCTGCAGTCGCGAACAAGAGAAACAATAAAAATGGCAATATGATGGTTAACTCTATTGCTGCTAAACCGTGTTGTTTGTTGAGTTGAGGATAAATCTTTTTCATCATAGTTCCTCTAAGAATCCGTACTATCAGGAACGTGATAAAGGACAATGGTGTAGGGTCCGTTATTATCTGTTGCTTGCCAACTAGCTGTACCTTCCGATGTGCAATTTTCAATAAATTGACCAACGATAAATGACGTTTGACCCGCTTTTCCCATCTTACTCACAGGTTGCATCACGTAAAAGCACCCTGTTCCTAGATAAGATAAAGTTGAATGACCGTTTGCATCCCCTGTACATTCTGCGATTGGAATATTAAGTATGCGGCGATAGTCTCCCACATCACCAGACGACAAAATATTATGTTCTACTATATCTCCATTGTTGCTTGTCTGGGTAGCAGATGGAAAGTCTTCAGGACAAATGAAAACTTGGTTATCTTCACCTTGGTACGTTGCTTCATAACTTGCGTGATCGTATAGATTGCTCTCTTTGTAAGTCTCTTCATTTTCATCATATATGTAATACCCAGACTCTACGATTTCTTCTGACATATTATCCATAAACGCCGTAAACCTTGAAGAAGGGTTTTCAGGCATATAATCAATAATCCTAACAATTTCAGGTAATTGATTATTAGAATCTAGATCCAAAAAGTCCCCCATACACGTATTGACATCCCTTGGGAAATCAATTGCCGGAAACTTTCCATTATCATCAAGCCCCCACCTGGTGTTCAAGCCGGCATATATTTTACCTACCATGTCACCCGTTTTTGTCTCCAAACCAGCAGTGCTTGGAGAAAAGCATATTTCATTGTTAAATGCAGCACCCGCCAAGTTTTCACTTACATAGTTAGCTCCTTTTCCCCCAGGCAAATCCACAACGTGAAAGTTCCCAGGTCCAACCTCTCCTTGGGAATTTGAACCGATTTTCAAGAGTTGTACTTCTCCATATTCATACCCAAATAAATAATCTTCCTGAGTTGATCCTTCAGGAGCAGGTAAGCCGCAAGCCAACAAAGGAGCTAAATCATTGTAACAATCGACAATTTCGGTACTTGGGCCGGCCATTGCAGACGCACTCACCTGTTTGTTAAATCCGAAAATCGTGGCTAAATAGCTATCAAGATCTAGAGCGGAAATGACAACTTTCACGTAAGTTGCTGATGGATCGGAAGAACTATTGAATGGGTCTGGGCGTTCAGAAAAATCAACCTCTAAGTAGGGGGTTACCTGCACATTCTCCGAATCAAAAGCACTATAACTAAAGCCTGATTCAAGCTCATCATTTTCTGGCGATGCTAGATTTTGATTGATGATACTAAGTGCCGCTAATCGCGCTTCACCATGAGTGGCACCTAAGTCAATTTCTTTAGCAGCATGCAAAGCCGCAGCATCTACAATGTTCTGCAAACGACTCTTACTCAAAAGCATATGTCCGCCGTCAAGGGCTAACGCACATAGTCCAATAAGCGAAAACAGAGCAATCGTAAAAACAACGATGATGTTTCCCCGCTGCTTTCTGGCTGACGTTTTGACTGCATAGTTAGAGGATAACTTGCTCATTATTGAGTTGGACATTGGCTTCATGGTGATAACCCCTTCTATCTCTACCTTAAACTTAAACTTACATCCTATTAAGTTTTTCCTCTTGGCTAATTAGTGCCGCCACTGCCACCTGAAACACCTGACGCGCTCGCTCTACCATCTTTCGGTTTGTAGGTGCTGGTGCGGTAGTTTTTTAATACTTTTGTGCCAACCTCGCCTTGCAATCCATTTACAATTCCCGCGTTGGCTGCCGGAGCGCCGGGATCAAGCTTTTGCCCTTCCATAATGGCAAGGTAATAGCCAGAGTTTTGATATTTAGTTTCCACCGTTTCCATTTCTTGCTGTTGATTGGAATCGGCATTGGCTTCATTGTTTTGTTCTGAGTTAGAGCTACAGGCGCCAAGCATTAAAACAAGTAACACTAACGCAATTTCTTGGGTGCTTGATGGTGCGCTTGTTGGTGCGTCTGAGCGCTGATATGCTTGTGGAAAAAACTGTTTAAATGGTGTGAGATTTTTCATCATTCCTTCCTTATCTTTTATTCGCTAATTCATGACCATACTTTTGCTCTGTACCGCCATCATTAGGCAATACTGCCTGATTATTTGAATCACTTTGGTATTCTTGCTTCGGTCTTGTTACCGGACGAGAAGATAAATTACCCAATAAATAGAAACTCAAATCGCCTGGCTCGACAAAGCCATCGGTTGGCAATGTGATCCCCTCTTTATTAAATGGGCGTACCAAGCGAGGTGTGACCATGATCACTAACTCAGTTTGGCCTTTAATAAACTCTTGAGAGCGAAATAGCTGTCCTAAAATAGGAATATCGCCTAAACCGGGAATTTTATTGACCGACTCACGAAAGGTATCGCTAATCAGCCCGCCAATGGCGATGGTTTGGCCATCACCTAGCTCTACTGTGGTCGATGTTGTGCGTTTAATTATCGAAGGTACTGATATGACAGAATTAGTATCTGCTGGTGCAATTGAAACAGAAGCAGAATTACTTAATTCGCTTACTAAGACTTTTAAATTTAGGTTAATTTGTCCCGAATCGAGAATTGTTGGCACGAAGCTGACTCCAACACCGAAATCCCGATACTGTATGGTTGTGCCACCATTTCCTTGACCAGGAACTGGTATCGGGAATTCGCCACCGGATAAAAATTCCGCTTCCTGACCGCTAAGAGCGGTAATATTAGGCTCGGCTAAAATTTTCGCTAAGCCATTGCGCTTTGCGACATCTAGGGCAAAATCAAATAACAGATCGCCGTCAACTAAGGACCCAAAAAAGCCTCGACCGATGGAGTCTGATAAGCCAAGTGAATCAAGTAAATTCGCTCCTGAGGCAATTCCAATATTGCCATCGCTGCCATCGATAGCAAGTAACATTTTGCTATCTAATCGTCGTGCTACCTCACTTTGAACTTCCGCAACGGTTACCTCCAGCATTACCTGGTGTCCGCCGCCAACAGACATCATATTGACAATATTACTATTACCTTTCTTGCCACCTGCTCCGGCGTAGCCCTCAGCTAAATCAACCGCCTGGCCCATTTTAGCTAAAGAACTCACCTCTCCCGTTAGCACTAATTGTCCTTGCGAGGATTCAACGCCGATAGGTTGTTCGGGTAAGTATTGATAAAGACGCTCGCGCAACGCATTTAAATCGTGAGTAACCTCAATGTTCATCACGTCAATCACTTGCTCGTTTTCATCCCAAATCAATACATTGGTATGCCCTAATGATTTGCCGACCACGTAGAGTTGATCTTTACGCAATACCAGAATGTCAGCAATTTCAGGGTTACCAATTGACACACGGTTAATATTGCCATCGACCGCTAGGTTTTTAGATTGAAATATCGGAATGGTCACCACCGAATTCTTCATTAATTCGTCTTGGCCGCCAGGGCTACTTGTACGACTCTCATCTACTCGGTTAGCACCTTTTGTCATATTTTCGGAATTTTCAGCGCTGGCATTTGAAACAAAAGCTAAGTGACCAGTCAACACCAGCAATGCGCAATGAGGTTTGAGGTATTTCAAAAATTTTAAAACTTTCATATTACGACTCTCTTAGCTCTAATTTCGAACAAGAACATTAATGCGATTACTTACTGCCCTTGACTTTAACTGTTTCGCTTGAAACCTTACGGATGATTTGGACTTTATCATCCAGTGAACGAGTTGAAGTTGATGGTGCTACTGGAGCTGGGGCAGGCTTGGTATTTACTGGTGTCTGGCTGCTTAACACCAAAGCATCCGCTTTTTGGGGTTTCGATTCGGTTTGCTTGGCGATTAGCGCTTTATCCACTTCTTCATGAGGGTTTCTCAATGCTAACTGAATTGCCCCTTTATTTTTGGCGCTCATTAACACTTCGGCTTGTTTCAGACTTAACTCCAAGGTAACCGCCCGTACTAATTGCGGTTTATTTTCATCATTTGAAGCGCGCTGATCGATGGCCAGTATTTTAATATTTGATAACACCAGTTCTGTCTGCGTGTCGGAACTCCTTCCTCGGCGATACGTCGTTAATATATCGACATAATCACCAGGTAAAATAAAACCAGCAACACCAACAATATCGTTAACCCGAAGACTGACTGCGCGTTTGTTTTTCGGGATTAAACTGGCCAAACTGCTACCTTCCCCCTTTTTGACGACACGTTGCTGACGAATAATATCTCCCGGATACATATGTTGTTTTACCAGCATATCCTTGATTTGACCTTGCTCAGTAAAGGCACCATCGGGCACCATGTCCTTAGGCACAAGTTTGTCACTCAAATGCTTAGGTTCAATAGCCGTCCCCATCGGAAGCTCACTGTTTACCGTGACGACTTTAACTTTGCCGTTGGTCGCTTGCTTAGGTTGATTATCAGCGATCCAATTGCGTGCCATATATACAGCACCAAGGCCAAACGCTAATGACAGCAGAATAAAAACCAATGTATTTTTCGTCATAACTCCTCCGCACTTTCCTGGTCAGTCTGCCGTAACACCGGTCAGAATTAATTAAACAAAATAACTTTGCCAAGCAAAATCTAACAAGGGCTCGGTTACTTCATTGGGTAATTTTTTAAACGCCACTTGATCATGAATAATGGTAAGTAAATCTCTTGGGTAACAGGGTAGATACGCTTTATTGTGGCGTTTATGTAACTTATCGATTAGATATTCAAAGCAAGTCTCCTTGCATTGCAAATCGAGATCTTTACAGGTTTGCAACCAAATTTGTTGATATTGTGATATCTCCATTGGCGCGAACGGTATCTTGTACCCTAACCGACGCAGAAAAGCGTCATCTATCAGCTCATTAGGGTCCAAGTTGGTGGAAAATAGCATCAACAATTCAAATGGCACTTCAAAATGTAAACCTGACTGCAATGAGAGAAAATCACGTCGCTCTTCCAGTGGGATGATCCAGCGATTAAACAATTCTTTCGGACTAATTTTTTGTCGACCTAAATCATCCAATAGCAATATGCCATTATTGGCTTTGACTTGTAGAGGCGCTCTATAGGTTTTTGAATTGGGATCAAATCGGGTTTCCAGCATTTCCAGGCTGAGCTCACCACCAGTGATAACCAGTGGACGCTGGCATTTTATCCAACGGGGATCATGACCAATCTCCAATTTAAGCAATGCCTGAGTATTTACCACTTCTTCATTAACCTGATGAATTTCAGGATCAAATACCTGAATAATTTCATTGTTAACTTCAATCGCATGGGGGATCAGCACATCATCACCAAATATTCGGTTTAGTTGCCGGCAAAAAAAACTTTTGCCTGTACCTGGCAGGCCATAGATTAAAATGGGTTTGGATGAATTTAATGCAGGACCGACTTTTTCAATCATCTCTTCGGGAAACACGACATCACTAAAAGCTTCATTAAATTCTTGATGAGTTATAGGCTCTGTCCGGTTTGACTGCGCTCGACAGATTTTTTGATATTGGCTCAAAGGTACCGGCGCTTTGCCAAGATAGCCACTTTTAACCATCGCCTTTTCAGCCTGAGCGGCCCCCAAATGACTAACTTCAAAACGAATTTCGCCTTCAAGATTTCTTGAAGTATTTTCTATTAATGATTTACTTTTGCCCAGCTCGATAAGTTCTTGTATCACACCACCAGATAAAGCCAGATAATCAACTAGCTTGCGAATCGAACAGGCTCCATTTACGTGCAGTGTTTTAAGTAATAAATCGATTAACAGGTTTTCATTTAATCCTGTTTGTTGAACATTACTGGGTCGTGGAGCCAGTAATGTCATATTAGTTACCTGAGCCTTTGAACCCAACTGCTCATCGGAATTTTCTTTGGCCAACTCAGTTTGTTCAGAATTCTCCGTATGAAGCCCGGTGACCTCATGAACAACAACCGCATTCTTGCTACGGTATTCTTTAACCTCATCACGCTTGTCGGTTGCTGTATCATTATCGCAATTAGTAGACACACCTAATTCAGGCTCATTATGGGAGGGCTCTTCAATACTTTCACTTCCAGCGTCATTCAACATCGACGGCGAACCCTTTCTAATCGAAGAATTTAAAGTACTCCCTATTTTACTGGCCGTAAGAGAGGAACTTTTATTAGGTTGTTTTTTGCCAAAACCAAACACAATTTTCTCCTTACAACCTTAAAACCCGAGCGAGTAACGGACTGAAGAAATAACCCACATGACATCATGATTTTTGCTAAGTGCCCAAAACCAACCGAGGGCAAGTGCTGGTGCATAGGGGACTTGGGTTCCTGCAAGCTCATTGTTTTGAGGTACAAGATACTCTCTGGTATAGAAACAGTAATAATAACGTTTGAGTGTCGCTTTTAATCCCGACCATCCTTGTTTAAATAAGCCAATTAGGATACTGGTAATAAGGCCAAAGGCAATGCCATATCCGATCGCCCACAGAATTAATCCTGGACCGGCAAAAACACCTAGCGCTAGCATTAATTTGACGTCACCAGCTCCTAATAGGCGGAACATAAAAGCAGGAAATAGAGTTGCCAATGCAACTAAAAATCCACCCATTCCTAGTAAAATACCATGCCATCCATGAAAATATGCTTGTAAACAAACACCTAACATAAGCAATGATAAGCAGAGGGAGTTGGGAATTTTCTGAGTATGAATGTCAGTATACAGTGCGATAATAAAAGCTAGAAAAGTTAACACCAACATCATAATTACATAATAATCGAACATTCCCTCCCCCCTATGTCTTTAGTTAAGCGTTGTAAACCAGAGGCTAATTAGGCCCCATCACAATCATAGGTTGCAGCAGAACCACCAATTGCACTACAAAGATCCTTAATTTCACCTGTAGCTGCAGTTCCTAACTGCGTAAATGCGACAACCATAGTGCCAACAACCAATCCACCGGCGATGGCATATTCAACCGCAGTCAAACCACTTTCATCTTCGATAAAATCTTTTACTAATGTTTTAAACTTAATCATTGAACTCACTCCAATAAACAAAAAAACATCCGAGGTCTACTCATCTTATGGTTAGAATATGGTGTTATCACATAACCAAAAATGATGATTAATCATTTCGGACATGTAGAGAATAGGAAGTGAGAGTAGGAAGTGTTATCACCACATTGCTAATTGTTGCTTGAGATTGCGTTTCGATTAAAACCAATGCAAAGCATAACTAACCACCTGTTTTAATTTACTTATACATGAAATTCATAGCGCCTCGATAGGTTATATTTTTTCACTTATGGGTTGCTATTTCTATTGATTGCTCCGTCATGTGTTGTCACTGGGAGTTTTTAAGTGGTTGCAAGATAAGACGATCACGTTTAATAAAAGTGACTCAAATGACAGGGTTGATTGGCAAATTTGGCGTTAGATGTTATGAAGCTTTATGGTAATTGCCTACCTAAAAACATTTAAGATTAGTTAATAGGCTGTTACACAGATTTAGTTACAGTCTCTTTTGGAGTTTTGTGCTTTGGGGTTGTGTTCCGCGGAGAGTTAGCCTGGTCGATTTAGACTTTAATTGATCAAAAAACGATTAAATCCAATAACCTTAATAAATGAGCGCTAATTGAATAACAACAATTTGAGTCATTTCGCAATTAACCTAATTGTCTGAACGTACAGTTTCTATATCTTCCTCTAATTGCTTATTTTCTTGCTCAGCTGTATTCACAAACCCATCTTTATTATTAGAACGCAAAGAATAAATAAAACTGTTTTCTATAAACGGTAATATATTATCAAGCTGATAAATATCATCTGAGAAAATCAACTCCTCACGCTCGTTAACCCAGGCAGTATAGTAAGCAATAAATACAGAAATGGGTTGGTCTATATTGAAGGTTTTCGTTTTGCCTGTTTGGACAAGTTCTGGCAATTTTTTTGACGTTAATTTCGATGCACGAGCAAGCAAGTAACTGGCTAGCTTTTGTGGCGCTTCAAGGCGAATACAACCATGACTCAACGCTCTCTCAGCTTGTGTAAACAAGTGTTTTGCCGGCGTATCATGCAGATACACGGCGTGATCATTGGGAATATTAAAACGGAAGGCACCTAAGGGATTTGTCTTACCGGGAGCCTGCACTAACCGATGGGTTTTTAACCAAGACAAAATATCCATTTCTGGGCGATCAATTTCCTTAACATTTTTGTATTGCCAATATCCCTGCACTAAGCGAAAATTCTTCCTGCTCAGTGCCATATAATCTTGCTGGTATTGCGGCAATAAATCATTTTTTATAATTTTTGGAGGTGGCGACCAGGTAGGGTTTAATGTAATGCCATTGATCGTCGAAAATATTTCCGGAGTTTTATTATCAAGATCGCCGACAATGACTCGCATCTTTAACGATAACTCATTCTCTTCATATAATTTTAATTCAAAACGAGGAATGTTAACCAAGAGATAATCTTTTGGCGGGGTTGATGGTAATTTTAGCCAACGCCACAGATTCACCTGCAGTTGTTGCATTCGCTGGGCAGGTGTAATTTGCAACGCGGCTATTGTCTTGGGCCCTACCCTGCCATCGGCTGCAAGACCATGGCGTTGTTGAAACTTTTTTATGGCCTTTATTGCAGCCGCATCAAGATGTTTATCATCGTTGCTATGATAGTCAGTCGATAGATCACCAAGCAACATTAACGCTTCACGCAATTTATAAAAATCTGAAATACTGTGGTCTTTTGACGGTTTTGTACTTAGTGATATTTTTGGCCAGGGCTTCTGGCTTATTTGTCTATATCGCTTAATCATCTTGCGCAACATTACAACTTGTCGATGATTTGGCGAGAGCATGGCTTTCGTTTGTGAGTTAAATTCAGAATTTTCGATTGCCCATTGTAATTGGGTTAATTCATCCTGCCTTAATTGTTGATTGTTCCAGCGATAATTAATAAGTCGGAGTAATCCAAAGGTAATGTGCTGATCAAGTGTGTGATAGGATTGCATAGACCTAGGCTGTATTTCAACCCTATAAAAATCTGTTGTTTTTAAACCGGAATTAGCTGAATCAATTGCTCTTAGACCTGAGTTAGCTAAATCTGCCAAACCTAAGTCTGATAATAATTCGGTAATGAAAACACCATTGCCCGTTAACATTCCTTGCTCAAACCATAAAAATTTTCGTCCACTTTGCTTTAGAAGTAAATCATAGGTAGCAAATAATTCATTTTGGCTTGTTGCAGTCATTCGACCTGACGCACTTTTTCCTGAAGTGATAAGCAACATACCTTGCATCGATTTGGATAATGGGTAAGAATTTGTCCACAATTCCGATTGCAATCCGCTGTTATAGAGCACGTTGGGGATTCGATTCTGATTTTGGCTTTGATTCAGTAAAGAAGGGCTCCCTCTTACTCCAAAGACAGGAGCTGAAGTGGCCAAGATATAGAAGAATGCACAGTAGCCAATAGCTTTCCATGCTAAATAACAAGAACGTAGCAAACGATATTAAACCCGGGTAACTGAAAATAGATAATGTGAGTATAGTCGGGTTTTATACACTACAAATATCAAACCGCCTAAGCACTGAATTTTCCGGTCAACGGGACAATTTGTTGATCGCTGCAAACATCCCCATTCGTAACATCGATATCATACAACCTTGGGAATAATTCTACCCTGATGCTTTGATATTGGCTGTAGACATTGCTGCATTCTAAGTGACGATTACCTTCCGAGTATGACTTTGGGGTAATGCCAAGGTGTTCTTTAAACGCGCGACTAAAATGTGACGGGTTAGCAAAACCCAATTGGTAGGCCACTGACGTAATTGGGAGATCGGCTTGCAACAAAAGCATGGTCGCTTCCTCTAACTTGCGACAAATCAAATACTGACTGCACGTCATCTCACTGATATCTTTAAACATATGGCATAAGCGAGAAGTACTTAAATTAATATCGGAGGAAAAATCCTGAATGGATGTACCACATTTAAATCCCACCTCAATATTATTGAGCAAAATCACAATCGGTGAGAATTTATAGGATCTTAACTGACTGGTTTCATCTAAAGAAGCCTGGTTAGCGCCTTTGACAACCTGCAAGTTACTTTCCGGTAATTTTTGATAGCTATTAATGGATTGCATGAATTCCAAACGGCTATATTCTGTGAAAGGAAAGATTAGTACTTCTTCAATTTTTTCTCGAATAGCAACCTGCAATAAGGGGATCGAAATAATCGAGGTAAAAATATAGAATAGTGAACGTGGAAATAATTGACGTACGTATCGAATATTATAAAAGTCAGACTTTGAGTGGGACATCAAATACACAACAATATCGCTTTGGTTGTTGCCTCTATATCCCGGGTTTTCTAGAAGTTTGTTTCGGTTCAGCTGGTATTGCTGTTGAGTACACTGTTGTTGAGCGCATTGTTGTTGAGTGTGCTGCCGAACTTGGCTTTTTCTGATGGGCTCAGGTTTAGTCGGGTTATCGAAAACACCAGATTGATGTTCCAGGTCAATCAGATTGTCTATAATCGTCAGATCAAAGTCTTTACCAAACTCTACTTGACACGATGCTACCCTGCGCTTGTCGAACGCGACTAACAGCAATCGAATAGTCGGTTTGCTTAACTGCATACGGAATCCTTTTCAAACTAATATCTACCACTAAAAAATACGTAAATTCCGTTTCATCGTGCAAAAAATTAGGTGCTGCTGGTCCTTTTGTCAATCGAATCGGCCAAATATTTTATGCTTTGCTGTGGACATACGCATACACTACTTGGATTTACAATTCACTAACCAATTGATTGAATGTTAGATTTAACGTAATCAGAAAAATTCAATGAGTTTGAAAAATAGCCCCATCGATAAAAGCAAGAAGAGTAGCGTGCTGTCTGCTTAGAGGGTATTGGTTGTCCAAGTTCGGAACGGATTTGCTCCAAAATTGCTTACCTTAAATTGAGGGTCGAAATTAACTAGCTATACTAAGGGTTTTGTTGCAGTAAATGGCCTTAATGAGGTTGCTATGCCATCAAACAAAATATCGAAATCCAAGCTACGCGTAATATTGATTTTGACACTTTCGGGATTAGGTTCACCTATAGCCTATTTTGCTTACGATACCTATCAAAGTAGTTTGAACCTTGCTCTTGTGGACAACCCTGAAACTGTTTCAGCCAACCGCTACATAGCATCAGGTGCCTGGCCTGCTACCAAAAAAAACAATTCACTTATAACCGATTTCCATTATTTCACAATACCTCTAAATCAAAATCAAATTCAAATTCAAATTCAAAAAAATTCTAGTGGCAATAAAAGATCTTCGGATAATTGACAATGAATCCACAAGTCACCTTATACAGAACGTTTTGGCGAACCTTCTTTATTTTACTATGCATATTACTGCTGATGTCCGTATTCAAATCGCAAATAACGCCTCACTCAGGCCTATCTATTTTAGCCCTATTGTCCCATGAAAAATCTGCGAAATATTTAAACTGGCAAACGTTATATGACCTGGCATTCTTTATTATCGTTGTTGTAACCTTGCACCTCGTATGGGCTTATCTAATCACCATAAGTTGCAAAGGGGCTTATAGAAAAACTCTTGACGATGGTAATAGAACATTAGTTTGGCTGATAATCGTCGCACTGCATATATTGTTCATTTTATCGGCAAATTCTTATTTTTATCCGACGTCATTACTGAGCATTTTTAGAGATTCATGGATAAGTCAGCCAATCGTTTTTATAGGACTTGGCGCTGTGCTAATAACTTTGTTATCTGCTGGTTTTATTGCTTCCAAGCGCTATGTACAATTGGTGTGTTGGTTGTCTATCATTATTTTCATGGGATTACCTCCGAATAACTCGATATTCCCTTATAAGTCAAAGAGCAATAAGCCAAATATTATCATTATCGGCTTGGACGGATTACGGCCTGATCACCTTTACCCTAATGATTTAAAAAAATATGATCATCGTTTAATGCCCCGCCTAGAAGAGTTTCTTGAAAATTCGTATCTTTATAAAAATAGTTATACGACCTTACCAAGGACTTTTGTCGCTTGGTACAGTCTATTTACCTCCCAGTACCCTAACCAAACTGGAGCTCGATTTAACCTATCCCCACCAAAATATTTCAGTAAAAAGTTGCCCCTGCTAGACACACTCAAAAGCCAAGGTTACAACACTGTCTACGCCATTGATGAGCGACGCTTTAACGCGATTGATCAAAGTTATGGTTTCGATCACACCACAGGCCCTAAAATAGGGGTAATGGATCATGTGTTAACCAAAGCTTCTGACACCCCAATTCTAAACTTATTAGGTAACCAGAGATTTGGGAAATACTTGCTCCCCTATGTGTTTTTAAATCGTGCAAAGGGCACAACTTATGACCCTATTTTATTCAACAATCAAACGCTAAATAGCTTGTCGGATACAAAACCAAACTTTCTATCCATTCACTTTTGTTTGTTGCATCACCCCTATACATCCAAAGACTTTTTTACACCCAACAAGGCATACTGGCATGGAAACTATAGCTACTTTATGTATTTATCATTATTGGAACAGTTAGACTTACAATTCGCCCATATGATGATTCAATTAGAGCGTCATGGATACCTAGATAACGCACAAGTTTTTGTTATCTCCGATCATGGTGACAGCTTTAAGTTAAGCGATGACCGGTTAATTCCTAAGCGGGACTCTGCATCACAGCAAGTCAATGTTGATTCGTATGGCCATGGCACAAATGTATTAGATCAAACACAAGCAAGAATTATATTAGCGCACCAAAAATATTCCAATGGAATCCCTCTGCACAATGGGACGATATACTCTGGTATCCAATCCATTATAGATATTATGCCAAGCATTTATGATGCCTTGAAGCTTCCGACACCCAAAGAAATAGATGGACAGCCATTACCCCAACACCCTAGCCAAGTTGATAACGAAAGATATGTATTCGTGGATTCATCTAAACCCGTTAAGTCAATTGATACCAGCATGGTTGATACTAAAAAAGTGTTCTCAGAAAGTGTAGGTGCATACACTGCCGCGAGTGATGGGCAGATGCAGCTCACTCAATCAGCTTATCTAAAATTCATTGGGTTACAGCAAAGATCCTTGTACTTTCAAAATTGGCAATTAGCATTTATTCCTGAACTTGATGATTTGATTTTGGTCGATTTGAATGAGAAACAATGGCGATTTTTGGCCAAAGAGAGAGAGACTATGCCTTTTCGAGATATGTACATAAAACTATGTGAACACTATCAAGAAGAAATCTCTTTAAGCGACAACAAGATATGCTCTGATACTTCATCCATTAGCAAATTATATGACTAATTCAAATAGGTTGACGGCTGTGCTAGACAAAAAAGCGTTACTTTTGAACGATCCCGTTAAAACACTTGGCACGGCGATTTCATTTGTTATTTTTTCGATTTTAATGAGTGATGGGGTTAATTTAAGTCTCACGTCATTTAATATCGCTGTTTTCGAATTAATTTTTGTTGTGTTATTTCTCTTCCTAAACCAACGATTAATATCTCTTACTTTACTCTTTAACAATGCAATAATTAAGGCGCTATTTATGCTATGGTTAGTGTCGACAGGGCTAAGCTACGTAAAGCTATTTCTTTCAGATGCAACGAGCCTGCAATTAAGCCTGGCAACTAATCGATACCTGTATACTTTGCTGCATATTGTTTTTGGACTTTGCCTTACAAGTCTCCTCTATAGAAAAGAAGCTATTGCAGAAACACTACTAGGTATTATTCCATTATCGTTAATTATATTCATGATGGTTTTTGCCGTAACTATTTGGACGTTTGATTACTTAGACCCTTTTATATTTTTTAACTTTCCACCGCTTTCCTCTCATATGCGCTATGTCGGATATTTGGCCACCGCAGGCTCAATTATTGCTGGTTATCAATTAATTGTCAGCAAGTACAGTTCGCAAAAAACGTTATTATTTGCTTTGTTGTGGCTGGCCAACTTCGCATTTTTAATTTGGTTAGGAGGACGGACTGCGATTGGTTCGGTCGTTTTGGTATTGTTTATATATCTTTGCTACGCATGGCATAAAAATCGTTTGTTCAAGGCTAACGCTGCCTGGTTGGCGTTTACTGGCATACTCGCAATCATAGTTGCTCAATCACTTACAATTTTTCCCTGGAATGGTCTAGGTCGGTTATTCGATAAACTCCCATTTGCATCCAATGATTCGATAGGAATAAGTGAGTTTTCATCGGGGAGGTGGGAAATATGGAAATTTGCACTTGATGGAACCGCGGATTCCATATGGCTGGGGTTAGGTCCTCATGGTTACATTTTCATACCTGAACGTTTCTTTGGTGTACAACCTCATAATTTGTTTATCCAGTTAATTGTTGAGTGGGGCTTAGTAGGCGCTAGCCTCTTTTTAACCTTGCTAGGACTATTTCTCTATAATTCAATAAAAGTTACGGTAAGTAGCGTAAACGCGCAAACAAAACGGTTAGAATGCGCACTACTCGTTTTTATGGGGCTAACCATTCATAGTCTGACAGATGGGACTTATTTTCACTCTCAACCCATTGTTATTCTTATCGTTTGCGGATCAATTCTCGCCGCCGCCATTTTAAAAGAAAAAAGGCAATAATCAAATTATTTCAATAATTGAATCGCTGTTCGCAATTTGACGCAACAATTAGCAATTAGGTGATACCTCTTATTACCGTTTTCCACTAGTTTTATGGCGTATGACTATTTTTGTCCGGTGTACGTATGGGTAAAACTAAAGCAACTAAACCTCTGGTAAGTCGTAATGCCTGCTGGTTTCAGTTGATAGATCTTTTCATAATAGGAAGTACCCTACCATTAGTAGCTACTCTGTATGGAGTTACATTCTCAAATGAATATCTTATCTGCACATTGGTCGCTGTAATTATTTTTAGCTATTTATCCGCCAGTTTTGATATATATCAGCCACGCCATTTCGCACAAAAAAACCCATATATCATTTGTGCTCTGGTGGTATGGACTATGACTGCTGTTTTGCTACTGATGTTTGCTTTTGGATTTAAACAAACACAATTTTACTCACGCGTTACTATCACCTTGTGGTTCTGTGTAACGCTCGTGGGCATCGGGGCATGGCGCATTTTGTGGGGGCATTGGCAAACCAAAATCCGACAAACAACTCAACCCTTGCAAATAGCAATCGTTGGTTTCAATACAACCGGAATGGATTTACTGCGTGAGATTGAGTCAGAAATTGAAGGTGCATATAAATTCTTAGGGTTTTTTGAACAAAGTACGGAACAAAAAACGGAGAAAATCCCTGATGATTTCAATGTGAGGAACATTTCTGAACTTTATCAGCTGTGCCAAACCAATCAGGTGAATCAGATTTTTGTTGCTTTACCTATGGTTGCATCTCCGGTAATGAATCAATTGCTCGTCAAATTGGCTAACACTCACGCCGATGTGCACTTAGTTCCCGATACTTCGTTGTTATCCCTAAATCACACTTTATTTAACCCTGTTGGTGATGTCGATACGTACAGTTTGTTTCAGTCCCCTCACCGAGGCGTGAACTCTTTAACTAAAAGGTTTGAAGATATTTTTATCGGCAGTATTTTATTAGTAATTTTTATGCTGCCAATGTTGATTATCGCCTTATTGGTTAAAATTGATAGCGTTGGTCCTACGGTTTTTAAACAAAGGAGATATGGGTTAAATGGAGAAGAAATCTATATCTACAAATTTCGCACTATGTATGATGGCGAACAATATAAAAATGTAAAACAAGCATTGAGAAACGATCCAAGAGTAACACCTGTGGGTAATTTTCTCCGCAAATTTTCTCTCGATGAATTACCTCAATTAATCAATGTTCTTATCGGAACTATGTCAATCGTTGGTCCTCGCCCCCACGCCATTAATCAAAATGAGTTCTATCGACAAAAAATCAATTACTACATGCTAAGACATAAGGTTAAACCTGGTATCACAGGCTGGGCTCAGGTTAATGGCTGGCGTGGTGAAACAGACAAAATATGGAAAATGGAAAAGCGAATCGAGTTTGACCTGCATTATATTCGCAACTGGTCAATTTTACTGGATTTAAAAATATTGGCCTTGACGATAATGCACGGTTTTTACCATAAAAACGCCTATTAATAATTGGTCGGGTTTAATAAGCTGTATACCAACGTTTCCCCTCCAATATCAGCAAAGCTTGCCTTTCTTTCAAATTTAAAATTCAATTTTTTAAGTAAGGATTGCGAAGCACTATTGTCCTTTGCAGTGATCGCCATAACGCAATCAATAGGTTTAGATTGTAATTCTTCGTTTAACACTGCCATAGCCGCTTCATACCCATAACCCTGTCCTGTATAACGTTCAAGAAACGCAAAGCCAAGATCCGGAGACGGTAAAAAATCGCGTTGTAACAACCCACAAACGCCAATCGGTTGACCTTCTCTACCATCTTTCAATTGCAAGGAAACCAGGTGTAGTGCAAAACCATTATCAAGTAAGCTTTGCATCGGCCCCGTACGAATATACTCGCGTGCCTGTTGCAAATCACGCACCTGTTTATCCCCGATGTATTGTAAAAAACCCGGATCGTTTAAAAGCTCAACAATGAAAGCAGCTTCATGTTCAGTGATGGGACGAATGACTAATCGGTCGGTAAAAATTGGGTACACGGGAGATGACATTTATTGATGATAATTGTTACTACGATGTGGCAAAAAAGCGAGAAAGTAAATACACAATCAAAGAATGTTTGGTTAACCGGGAAAAAGGGTACGCGACAAAAAACGTCGCTTCGGATACGGAATATAAATATTCCTTCAGGTACACAATCAGAGAATGTTTCGGGTACGTGAAACGAAAAACATGTTTCACTGCGGGTTAGAGCGGTTTTTACTCGAAGGGCGTTATCCGCCCGTACCTTGAGTAAAAATCTCATTTTTACGTACTCGAAACCGAAAACTTGTTTTCGGTGTACCCGAAGCCAAAGTTATGCTTTGGCGGTACTTCATTGTTTCGGGTACGCGACAGACAACGTCGCTTCGGGTACGGAATATCGATATTCCTGCGGGTACACAATCAAAGATTGTTTCGGGTACGTGAAACGAAAAACGCGTTTCACTGGGGGTTAGAGCGGCTTTTGACTCGAAGGGCGTTATCCGCCCTTACCCTGAGTAAAAATCTCATTTTTACGTACTCGAAACCTAAAACTTGTTTTCGCTGTACCCGAAGCCGAATTTCTGTTTTGGCGTCCCTAATCCATTACATTGGTTTTAAAAATGGATACGCGTTTTTAATGTCCTGTTCATATTGCTCGCAATACTCACCATCCGGGCCATTGGCTTTTAACTCGCCATAATTTTGATTGGCCTGATCCCTGACATTTTCCCAGCTAATGCCCTCAATGCTTTCATAACCTTCTGAAAACGCTTTTAACTTCGAGAGCTCTTTGAATTTTTCTTCATCGACGGGTTTATCGCATTGGCGAGTCAGATAAATCATTTTACCGGCGGCTTCTGCCAGTAGCATCTCGATTTCCTGGCGCTCCTCAGCGTCTGGTTTCTCGCTGGCTATGGTATTGGCAGAAAGTAAACCTGTGGCAAAACAGCCTGACATCAGCAAACCTGTTAGCATAATTTTTACTTGCGCCTTGAAACCAGTTTTAGCTGTCGCTTTTACGTTAATTGTCATTTCGCCTCCCGGGCCGGTCATTACTCAATTATCACTAGCTTTATGTATAGCAGAAAATCTTTATTTTTCTTGCTGTTGAGAGGGTTAAAAACATACTAACGGTTACCAATAGCATGAACTAATCCCTTAAAATAACGAAAGAAATCACACCAAAAGAATGCTTAAAACCATACCTGTCTTAGCGCGAAAACAAGTGCCAGTGAAGAGGCTAAAGCGAAGGGAAACGGCAATAGCAAGGGCAACGGTAATGGCAGTGACAGAAATGAACGACCCTATGACTTTATGCCCCGCCATAATGCCTATCGTGATAAAAATCGAATCAAGCCATGCTTGTAATATCCCCCCAAAAAGCCCAAAGTTATACCAATCACATTGAGTTTGTGCACAACTCAAAGTTAGAGTAGAGGTTCAGTTACAACATAGGTTTCATTGATATAGTCATTCTATATTAATGAAATCTTGGGCCGTAAATGGGCCTTAAGGTAAACTCCCTGCGGGTGAGCAATAATTTAATGTGATTGTTATTAACATTGGTGTTTTCAACTCGCGACTGAACTCGATAATATTTATTCGACGACGAGTTAAGTATCAGTATTAACCATTGATAAGAGAACTGTTATGTCCCAAGGTGGATTCCAACATAAACCCTTACCTCAATATGTACAGCTAGAACACCCTAGCTGGAGCATTAATGCGTCGATTTACGAAGTGAATGTTCGCCAATACACCAAACAAGGAACGTTTCAGGCCTTTAGCACGCACTTACCTCGGTTAAAAAAGCTTGGGGTTAAAATTCTCTGGATAATGCCCATTCACCCGATTGGTGAAGTGAACCGTAAAGGCAGTCTGGGTAGTCCCTATGCCATTAGGGATCATCTGGCTATCAATCCTGAGCTCGGTAGTGAGCAGGATTTTAAACGTCTGGTCGATGACATTCATAATCTCGGGATGCGTGTCATTATCGACTGGGTGGCAAACCACAGCGCATGGGATAACGCGCTTAGTCAATCTCACCCTCATTGGTACAAAAAAACACAAGGTGGAGAATTTCGCCCGACAACCTGGTTTGACTGGGACGACATTATTGAATTTGACTTTCACCAACAGGGATTACGAGAGTATATGATCAATGCCATGGGGCATTATATCCATACCTTTAACATTGATGGTTTTCGCTGTGATGTAGCCGGTTTTGTGCCATTGGAATTCTGGCATCAGGCAAAGGCAAATTTAGATCCTGACAACCAATTATTCTGGCTGGCAGAATGGGAAGAGCGAGACTTACATAAACATGCGTTCAATATGTCCTATGCCTGGGTATTAAACGAATTGCTTGAAGATATTGCCAATGGCAGACGCAATGCGGAAAACCTTTGCGGATATATCGCCAAGCACAATAATGCTTTTCCGGTTAACGCCATACGCATGAACTTCCTCGATAATCATGACAAAAATGCCTGGGATGGCAGCGTTGCAACACGGTTTGGCGCTGGCGAAGAGGCATTGTTTGCCTTAACCTTGTTGATGGATGGCATGCCGCTGGTATATTCAGGTCAGGAAGTGGCCAATCAGCAATCATTAGCATTTTTCGAGTCCGATCCGATCCTCTGGCCAGACGATATTGACCGCCACCCCCGACACATCTGGTTGCAACAACTATTGCAGCTAAAATCAACCAACCCAGCACTGCAAAACGGTCGCACTGCAGCTAACATGCAAGAAATAGCGCACAATCAACGTCAACAGGTCATTGCTTTTTATCGACAGAACAAATCGCACTGTGTGGTATATATCGCCAACCTCAGCGCCAATGCGTTGCAGGTGAAATTTCAGGATTCGCATTCTGATCTTCCGCCTTTAACGCACTTTTTGGCACCGAAAAATATTCCTGACGAAGATCAACTGCCAGCTCCTTTGGATTTAGCCCTTTTGGATTTTACTCCGTTGGAATTAGCCCCTTGGGAATACCGGATCTACGTGAATAATTAGCACTGTTTGGTTAATTTCCCTGTTGTTTCCGTTCATCTTTCTCCTTTCATCTTCCCCCTATCTCGGTTCACCGTATCCCTTGGTGTATCCAACGTGTAATTTAACTGTGATTTATTGTTCTCAATGCCCGAATCCGCTAACATAGCCAGCCATAAATGGGATAGCGCCCGTTGGGCTTTGCTACGCCATATAAAAGATTAACAATCAGGGTATTTCGCATTCGCGCGAAGCACGCATTCGTCACACTATAAATTTTTGGAAGGCTCATGAATATTAAAGCTTTAATATCTGCCAGTTGGCTTGCCTTACTGCTATCTACGTCAGTTCAGGCGTCAGCAGTTAAGCAAACCAAAGGGGATTTTGAAGATAAGTTTCGCCAGTTAGAAGAAATTCTTCCGACTCCTAATGACTATCGTAATGCTGCCGGTGAACCGGGCAAAGAGTACTGGCAACAACAGGTTGACTACAAAATCAATGTACAACTTGATGAAAACCAACGCCGCCTAACCGCAAAGCAAACCGTTACTTACCACAATAACTCGCCTTATAAGCTCAAATATCTTTGGCTACAACTGGAGCAAAATCGCTTCAAGCCGGATTCTATAGCAGAACGTACAGTCGAGTTTGGTGGTTTAGGTCGTCGTGGCCCAAGCACCTCTTTGGCTCAGGACGGAAACCCGGCGCAAATCAGCCTGGGCGAATTACGTCGTCAGCAATATTATGATGATAATGACATCGGTTACGATATTACCAATGTCACCGATGAAGATGGCAAACCACTCAAAATCACCATTACCGGCGCCCAGGCGCGTATTGATTTGCCTAAGGCCCTGAAAAGCGGTGAGACGTTTGAGTTTAACCTTAATTTCGCTTTCAACATCCTTGAAGAAGATGCGGTATCTGCCCGCGCCGGTTATGAGCACTTCCCTGATGATGCTCGTGAAGGCGGCAACGATATTTTCTTGTTAGCCCAGTGGTTCCCGCGTCTTGCCGCGTTTTCTGATTACGAAGCCTGGCATAACAAAGAGTTTTTAGGTCGTGGCGAATTCACTCTGGAATTTGGTAACTACGATGTAAAAATGACGGTACCAGCCGATCACATTGTTGCTTCAACCGGTGTTTTGCAGAACTCAAAAAAAGTGTTAAGCAAAACCCAGCGTCAGCGTCTTGAACAAGCAAAAGATGCCAAGCGTCCGGTATTTATTGTTACCGCCGAAGAAGCGTTAGAAAACGAAAAAGAAGGCACTAACAAGAGCAAAACCTGGCACTTTAAAGCCGAAAATGTTCGTGACTTTGCCTGGGCGTCTTCCCGTAAATTTATGTGGGATGCCAAAGGCTATGACCAGGGTGGTAAGGTTATGCCACACGTCATGGCGATGTCTTACTTCCCGAAAGAAGGTGGCGATCTGTGGAAGAAGTATTCCACTGAATCGGTTATTCACACCATGGAAGTCTATTCTCGCTACACCTTCGACTACCCATACCCAACATCTATCTCGGTTAATGGTCCAGTCGGTGGTATGGAATATCCGATGATCACCTTTAATGGCCCGCGTACTAAGTGGCATGAAGATGGTTCTCGTACGTACACCCTGGCAGAAAAACGTTTCCTTATCGGCGTAGTTATTCACGAAGTTGGCCATAACTATTTCCCGATGATCGTAAACTCCGATGAGCGTCAATGGACCTGGATGGACGAAGGCCTGAACAGTTTCCTTGATGGTGTAGCAGGTCGCGAATGGGATCCAGATATTCCATGGGGTGTTGAGCCACGTGATATCGTCGGTTATATGAAATCCGATGTACAAGTCCCGATTATGACCCAATCAGACAGCGTATTGCGCTTAGGTCCAAATGCCTATACGAAGCCTGCGGCCGCATTAAACATCCTGCGTGAAGTGGTTATGGGTCGTGAGTTATTCGACTTTGCATTTAAAGAATACGCGATTCGCTGGAAGAATAAGCGCCCTACTCCGTCAGATTTCTTCCGCACCATGGAAGAAGCATCGGGTATGGATCTTGATTGGTTCTGGCATGGTTGGTTCTACACCACAGATCATGTCGATATCGCCGTAGACAGTGTTTACAAACTACGTTTGGATACTAAAAACCCGGATATCGACTTTGAGCGTCGTCGTCAGGAAGAGGCAGAAAAACCAAGTTCCTACTTTGTTGAGCGTAACAAAGCGGAAGGTAAGAAGCTTTGGGTGGATCTCAACCCGGACATCAGCGATTACTACGATGAAAACGATATTTTCACCGTGACCAATAAAGAACGTAATGCCTATAACAAGTTTATGGCAGAACTTAAGCCATGGGAACGTAAAGCCCTTGAGCGTGCCGTTGCAGAAGATAAAAACTATTACGTGATTCGCTTCTCTAACTTAGGCGGCCTGGTAATGCCTATTCTGTTAGAAATGACCTACGTTGACGGCACTGTCGAGATGATGCACATTCCGGCTGAAATCTGGCGTCGTTCGCCGAAGAAAGTTGCCAAGTTGATTGTCACCGATAAAGACAAGGAACTTGTCTCAATTACGGTTGATCCAAACTGGGAAACGGCTGATGTGAACAATCACAACAACCACTTCCCGCGCAAGATCATCGATTCTCGTGTTGAAGCGTTTAAGAAAAAATCAACGCCTAAAGGCGTTACACGCGACATCATGCATGACTCGAAAACCGAGTTAAAAGAAGCTAAACAAAAGCCGTATAAGAAGTAATGATGGCGATTCGTTTTCGTTTGTTTAACGGCAAAAAAACAAGGAACACCTTCGGGTGTTCTTTGTTGCTGACATTGATTATGGCAATCATCAGTTTTCATAGTGCCGCGCATCAGCAAAAAGAAGCCTACACCACGGTGTTGTTCAATGAACGTACGGCTAACCTGGAAGTTTCCCATCGTTTTTATATCCACGACACGGAACACGCACTCGCGCATCTGTTTAAAGGTAAAGCCGATATTATTTCCGATCAACAAACCCAACAACGATTTGCCGATTATATTCAGCAAAAGTTTCGTTTATTAAATCAGGATAAGCAATTACTTGAACTTGGCAGCGTAGGTTTCGAGGTGGAAGGTAAATTTTTCTGGGTTTATCAGGAAATTCCGCAGCCGGAAAACTTAGAAGCTTTATACATCCAGATGCAAGCGCTTCAGGAAGTTTGGCCCGCACAAATCAATCAGGTTAATGTGGAACGCAATGGCAAGACCAAAGCGGTTCGGATTAATAATGAAGATGAGTGGTTAAAACTGCCAGTCAATTTCTAAACACGATTTTAAACTTCATGGGTGAGTAGCCTTGTCAGCTATTCGCAATATTCTATTGCGAATAGTCACCGCTCGAATGCTATGCTTCGAGCTGTCACCTTGAAACGCAGCTTTCTTGCGTTTCTGTTAGCCTTTTCAAAATGGCCGTCATTGCCGGCCATTTTGCACACTTTTTCCCCACTTGCACGTATAAACGAAGTTTCTTCTTGAAACGCAAAAATCTACAGGTATTATCCCCCGTCCTCTACTAATATGAGCTAGAGTTTAGAATTACTATCTCGACGTTGGAGCCTTATTTTTCATGAGACAGTTGCTTTCTTCCCCGGTAAAAATGCCGCTTTCAGGTATTGAAAATCAAATTTACCAAAATGCCCTGAAATACATATCTGACATCAGCCTGAACCTGATGGCCGTGAAAGTCGAAAACAGACCCAAAGACTTTCTTGGCTGGTGTATCGAATTGAACACCCTATGCGAACATGGCGTCAATCGCAACTTGCTCGACGAGCACCAGTTCCGGCCACTTAAAAAACTTCAGGAAATTTTGCAACAGGCAATTTCCATTGGCCAAATCAAATTTACCCGAGTTACCCCCTGGCCAGTATTTGTCGGTTTTATTGAGCAACATAGTGAATCTCAATCGGTTCAGGAACGCTTACGCTTGTTAGCCTATATTGACCAATTGAACGGTCAGTCTTTAGCCGATATGAATGAAGCCGACCGACTCGTCTATACCGGTAAACACACCAGTGCGCATACCCCAGATCACTATAACTTTGATGTCGAATGGTTTGCCAGCACCAAAGCTGCAAAGAGTTTTCATCAATTATTGTCTGAGCACCCCGAACTATTCGATCAGGCTCTGGCCAATATTCCGATTGAGGGTGAGGTAACCGATTCTCACTACAAAGCGTTTGTGGCAAGCTACCAAGGCATTTACGCCGAGCATGGCGATGGTAATAAAGCACCACTGGCACCGGCGACCCGATTGTTGGCTATGCGTCGTCCGGATCAGTTTATCGCCCTGAACAATGCCAAAATGGATTGTTACAGTCAGGCATTTGCCATTACTCGCCTCAATAACCAGGCCTTTGACGCCTATTGGTATGAACTTATCGCGACCATGCGAGTTAGCCCCTGGTATCAGCAGGCGATGCCACAGGGTGAAGATGAGGAGCGGTTAGCACGATATCGAGCCATATTGCTCGATGTGTTTTTGTTTGCCAAAGAAGACCAGGCAGAGCAATCAAATTATCTGCGGATGAAAAACAAACCTAAGAAAGCCGCATCGATCCCAAGGGCGATGAAACGCAGTAAAGAATCAGCGGCGCAGATTGTCGATAAAGCCATCGAAGCGGAAGGCACGCCCGAATACCTGGTCAATAATCGCAACTCGATTATCAGCAGCGTCGAACAAGGCAAAAGTGTGACCCAGGTGATTGGTTTGATGAAGACGATTTTTGGGGAATAGACAATATCTTCATTCCCCAAGGGTGACGGCGATTGAGGAATGGACCCCTTTCATTCCCCAATGGGTGACATTCGAAATAGGATATTTCGAAAGGGCGACAGTGCAAAATACAATATTTTGCACGCTGACAGACGAAGCGCATTTTTGACATATCGGTTAAACGCTGGGCGACCTCTATAGGTTACTAAGCTGGTTTTTCACCACGAAGTTATCTCCCCTGCTGGAACTAAGGTTTTATCCCGCCGCGCAGCGCTCCCGTCATTCCCAGACACTACTGGGAATCTAAAGCAAGCGCAGATCCCCACTTTCGTGAGGATGACGGGGGTAATGTGAGGATGACTGCTGGGAGTAAGGTTTTACCCAGTCGCACAGCGCTCCCGTCATTCCCAGACACTACTGGGAATCTAAAGTAAGCGCAGATCCCCACTTTCGTGGGGATGCGGGGGTTAATGTGAGGATGACGGCAGGGACTAAGGTTTTATCCCGCCGCGCAGCGCTCCCGTCATTCCCAGACACTACTGGGAGTCTAAAGCAAGCGCAGATCCCCACTTTCGTGAGGATGACGGGGGTTAACGTGAGAGTGAAGAGGATTAATGTGAGGATGAAGTGGTTAGCCATGAATATGATGATTAGGTGCGAACTAAACTTACCCTAGACTAAATACCCTTTCCGTCATTCCCAGACACTACTGGGAATCTAAAGCAAGCGCAGATCCCCACTTTCGTGAGGATGACGGGGGTTAGTGTGAGTATGACGAGGGTTAATGTGACAATGAAGGCAGGGACTAAGGTTTTATCCACCGGCGCTAGTCTGTCACCTGTAAACAAAATCAAAGTGTGTTTACTTTCTCGACGCTAGTCTGTCACTCTTCTACAGTAACGATGCAGCAAATCGTTACTTAACTTTATCCTTGCTTACCAGCAGCCGCCATTTAACCCCTACCCCGATGCCATAGGTGACGGGTTCCTGATACAAGGGGCTGTCGCTATTGGCACTACCGCGCCACAGTCCGAGGCGGGCGCCAGCAAAAACCGTCAGGTCCTGGTCGTATTCGTACTTTAACGATGCCGCAAATTTACTGCCCAGATACCCCGAAGAGGCATCATATTCGGGTCTGGAACCCGTGGCGAACTCAGGGGCAACCTGATAAAAATAATCGTGCGTCTTCTCGGTCGCGAATAATGGCGCGGCACTGACGTAAAACGTCAAATTTTGATATCCAAAATGTTCCGATTCCCAGGAGATTTCCGGCTCAAACACATAACCACGATGATCGATATGATCGAAACCGCCAAAATCCGTAGAAAATACGCTCCGCAATTGCAAATTTAACCACATTTCGGAATCTTTGGAATCGTTCATCCGTAGGCTTACCTGCGGGCCTATTTCAAACAGAAAGTCCAGATCCGGCATACCTGCTCGCACCGGGCTATCACTTGAGCTGGAATTAAATGCCCCGGCCATAGATAGATCGACCTTAATGCGCTCCTTTTCAACCGCTACCGCCCGCACGATAGCATCATCGCCAATACGCAAATGCTCTCCGCGGTAGATAAAAAATGGCACCGGCAACAGTTTTTGTTGGGAATCGGCGGAAGCCGGATACAAGGCATTACTAAAATAGGCGGCGAACAACCCAGCTTCCCAAACGGGATCACCCGGCTTTGGCGGATTACTGAGCGGCCCGCCCTGTTTTTTTGCCAGGCTTGTGCCGGAATAAATCGTGAGCAGTACGATGAGAAAAAGGGGTTTATTCACCAAGGTTCCTGATTGATGGTAGCAATGATTCAAACACAAGTTAACGCCAATTGGGGTTTAACTCAATACGTACAAGAAGCGATTTTCGATCTACCCTTGTCGTCTAGCATCAGGATTTGATGAAGTCAGCCAAGCATAATCCAACGTTTCGCTGCTGACACCATATCAGAGATTAAGCAACAGATTTAAAACGTGGTAGACTAGTCACCTTGCATTGTCTAAAACCGCGCTTGATATGGGTTGAGGGGCGTTTACGCACTTACCGATTCATATCATGCAAACAAAGCCCGCACAGAGACATCGTACTCTGAATGAATGGCACAGATAAATCGCTCACTGAATGAAGGCACAAAAATAGCACAATAGCATAACGGCGCAGTCACTAAATGACTCAATTTGAAATCAGGCTTGAATACATTAACGATGAGTAACTCTGAAAACAATCCGAAACCTAACAAAGCCGGTGGCTTAAGTTCGCTGACGTCTACCGTTAAACATATTTTTCGCAGTGAACAACTCAGAGCTAATTTATATAACTTAAAACGCGCCAATCAAGATAAAGGCTTTGATTGTCCCGGTTGTGCTTGGGGCGATAAAAAAGAGGGATTGATTCAGTTTTGCGAAAATGGCGCCAAAGCCATTGCCTGGGAGTCTACCGCAAAAACCATAGACCGCGAGTTTTTTGCCAATCACCGTGTCAGTTACCTGCAAAAGCAAAGCGATTTCTGGCTCGAATATCAAGGCCGCCTGGCCGAGCCTCTTTGTTATAACGCGGAATCCGATACCTATCAGCCCATTAGCTGGGAAAAGGCTTTTGCTCTGATCGCAGAAAAACTGCAAGCGCTCCAATCTGCCAAACAATTGGAGCTTTACACCTCAGGACGGGCCAGCAACGAAGCCGCGTATCTGTATCAGTTATTTGGGCGAATGTTCGGCACTAATAATTTCCCGGATTGCTCCAATATGTGCCACGAGGCGAGCGGTATCGCGCTGACAGAAAGTATTGGTATTGGCAAAGGTACCGTGACTCTGGATGACTTTGACGAGGCGGATGTCATTTTTGTGTTTGGTCAAAATCCTGGCAGCAATCATCCCAGAATGATGAACGCCTTGCGTAGCGCCGCACGCAAGGGATGTAAAATCGTCACCTTCAATAACCTTAAGGAAGTGGCACTCGAGCGTTTTGCCAGCCCTCAGGATCCGATTGAATTACTCACCCCGAAAGCCACCACCATCTCACATGCGTATTTCACCCCAAAACTGGGTGGTGATATGGCGGCGATTCGCGGCATGGTCAAAGCGATTATTGCGCGCAGTCAAGATAACGTCAGTCAGGGCAAAGCGCCATTAATTGCCACACAATTTATTGAACAGCATACGGTCAATATTGATCAATATCTGGCCATGGTCGAACAAACGGATTGGTCAAAAATATGCTCGCAATCCGGATTACAGCAAGCAGACATTGAACAGGCTGCAACCATACTGTTAAGTGGCAAAAACGTCATTTGCACCTGGGCCATGGGGCTTACTCAGCATAAGCACTCTGTGGCGATGATCCGCGAGCTGGTCAATTTACAATTGCTCACCGGCAATATTGGCAAGCCTGGCGCTGGACTATGTCCGGTGCGAGGCCACTCTAATGTTCAAGGCAACCGCACGGTTGGCATTAATGAAAAACCTAAAGCAGACTTTATTGACCGTCTTAGCCAATATTTTCAACAGGACTTTGATAAAAGCCCCGGCCATAATACCGTCAAAGCATTGAAGGCCCTTGCCAATGGCGACAGCAAAGTACTGATATGTCTTGGTGGAAATATTGCCGCCGCCGCGCCTGATACTGCATTTACGTTAAAGGCATTAGAAAACTGTGAATTAAGCGTACAAATCAGCACTAAACTAAATCGCTCTCATGTCCATCCTGGCAAACAGGCGTTAATCTTACCTTGTCTGGGTCGCACCGAAATCGATAAACAAGCTTCTGGCGAGCAGGCAATCACCGTCGAGGATACCTTTTCTATGGTGCATGCATCGATGGGAAAAATCCCGCCAGCGGCAGACACATTAAAATCGGAAACCGCCATCGTCTGTGCCATTGCCCAAAAAACAATCGGAAACCACATTGTAGACTGGCCAAAACTTTCGCAAAATTATGCCAATATCCGTGATTTAATTGAAAATACCATTCCCGGCTTTGGTAATTTTAATCAAAACATTGAACAACCCGGCGGCTTTTATTTAGGTAATAGTGCTCGGGAGTTAAATTGGAATACCTCTTCAGGTAAAGCCATGTTTAGTGCAGATCCATTGCCGACCAAGCTGATCAGTGACCACATCGCTGAGCTTTCTTCGCAAAACCATAAGCTGCTAACATTGCAAAGCCTGCGTTCTCATGATCAATACAACACCACGATATACGGTTTTGATGATCGTTATCGCGGTATAAACAATAACCGTAGAGTATTGTTTATTAACGAAGCAGATGCACGCAAGCTTAAGCTGGATGATGGCCAGGTTGTGGATATCACGTCCGTATGGGAAAACAATGAAACCCGGACAGTGAAAGGTTTTACGGTGAATTTTTACGATATTCCCCGCGGCAATGTGGCCGCATATTATCCCGAGACAAATCCATTAGTGGCAATAGACAGTTTCGGCGATCTATCGTTCACACCCACGTCGAAATCAGTACCGGTCTATTTAACAAAGTCTAGCACCAGTATTGTTTCTGCTACCTTGTAATTCGTGGTAAATCGCCAGAAATTGCGCGTAGCCAACGTAACCGCGCCCTGAAAATATCAAAGCAATCTAAAGACGAGTGAAAATTTCAAACCACTATAAGCGGGATTTATTGGCATCAATAATGGCCTGACGATCGCCTTGCTCTGAATCCAGATGTAGAGTTAGTTCGTTAATTTGCCAGCGGTTAAGGTTCTTAACCCGCGTCAGTTTA
This sequence comes from Thalassotalea litorea, assembly GCF_043642205.1. GTDB lineage: Bacteria > Pseudomonadota > Gammaproteobacteria > Enterobacterales > Alteromonadaceae > Thalassotalea_A > Thalassotalea_A litorea. The sequence continues at coordinate 45,059 of NZ_JBHZSG010000017.1, forward strand.
AACTGGTATCGACCACATAATTGCCAAAAGTGTGGCCCTAAAAAATGCGAGGCAATGATATCGGCCTCCGCATTTGCCGTATCGTCGTTTACCGTGACACGGACTTTGCTTAAATGATGCCAGGTAAGCTCAAACCCAGGGAGAAAATCAGCCCATTGTTCGATTAACGCCTGCCGGGAAATCTTCTGTATTTCGCCGCCAAACGTGGCCGTGTAATCGAGGACAATGTGCTCGCTGAACAATTCTTGTAGCAATGAGAAGTCATGATTATCGGCATAATTTGCAAAACTAAACAGGCACTGTTTAACAGCAATATCATCGATATTTGGTGTAAGAATCGTTTGCATGAAACATCTGAAAATCCAACAAGTGATGTGTAAAAGGGTAGCTAATGATCTTTAAAATCCCAACTGAAGATCGTTATCAACGAAGATACTGCGCAATTCAAAGTGACTTCAGAGCGGGTTTAGAGTAGCGTCGAAGAAATTTTTCGGCGTAACATCGGAAAAAATCCGACGATATTTTACTGAGTACCAAGTGTAGTAATGACACTTTGGCGCCCAGTAAAAATCAATGTAACAATGCAATACTTAGCGAAAATTAACACCAAAATCTTCCGGTGCTTCGACAAAAGCTTCGCCTTCAAGGTTCGGCTGACAGGCGAGATAAAAACCATCATTGGCCATTCCTGGCAACCATTTTTCAATGAATACTGGCAATTCGATTTTCAATGGGCTGAACGTATTATGATCCTGGCCTGCCCATTCGCTGGCAAGTTGCTGATGAGAAAATAGCAATAAGCACTTTTCTTCACCGGTATCGATAAGCAAGCAACCTGTCTCGTTTGCGAGGGTCCAGACGTGTTTCTGTTGTTGCATGGATTTCACTAAATGATCAAAACGTACTTGATCGCTCATGCCATCAATCGCCTGGATTTGCTTTGGGGATAGTGTTGGTTCGGGTTTGGGAGTTAGTTCTGACATAATCTGCCTGAGGAAAGTCATTTGCCGCAAATACTAGCAAATATTCCAATACTTTTACATTGATCCCTGGACCATTTCTCAGATTGAGAAAACAAAAAACCGGATAAGGGCTCCGGTTTTATTGATATTCTTCGGGTAATCTCGCATCTGTATTGCAAATCGATTGCGAATAAGGTCAGAAAGAAACTAGGTGATCTGATAGCGACCTGGTTTATGGTTCAGGGTAAGAATTAAGTTCACCGCGAAGGCACCTACAACCGACAGAATAATCAGGTTGAAAGGCATAATAAAGAATGCGGTAACTAAAATGGATAAGTCGACACCCATTTGGAATTTTCCGGCTCTAATGCCATATTTTTCCTGCAAAAATACCGCCATGATCCCTACACCACCAACACTTGAACGGTGACGGAAGAATGCCAGAACCCCCATAGCGATCAAGAATCCCCCCATGACCGACGCAAATAGCGGGTCAATGGAATTCAACTCAACAAACAGATACAGGTAGTCGGATAAAAATGACACTAAAGCCACCGATAGAAAGCTGTTCAGGGTAAACCTAGGTCCCATTTTCATCCATGCTAACGCATAAAATGGCAAATTGATGACAAAGAAAGACATACCAAAGCTTAGCGATGAGACTTTTGATAAAATGAGCGCCATGCCCGCAGCGCCGCCAGTAATGATGCCAACTTTTTCAAATAAAAGAACGCCCATGGCGATCAATAGGCCACCACAAACATAGGCCAGAAAATCTTCAATCAAAGAATGATTTTTTTTGGGTTCAAGAGGATGAGTAATCTCCTCATCACGAGTTAATGCGGTCATTAAATTTTGTACAGCTTAGGAAAAACGCGCGAATTATATAAGCAATGTAATCGAACTCAAAATTTTTAGAGTAATTATTCTTAACTTAATTACATAAAAACTTAGATTATGGAAAGCAATGTTTACTTTTATGGCGGATTTTCAGCAAAAACCTCATATTTTGTAATTTTTAAGTCAAAAACAACCCGGTAATGGCTATTCCGTCATAGTGCCAGTTATACCGAATGACAGAGCAAGGTGTGAACTAATGCTCTGTTAGGGTACTCAATTTCCGGCATTCCCAGACACTACTGGGAATCTAACGTAAAAGTAGATCCCCACTTTCGTAGCCTTCCCGTCATTCCTAGACACTACTGGGAATCTAACGCAAAAGCAGATCCCCACTTTCGTGAGGATGACGGAAGTAGTGCGACAAATGAAGTTGTGCCGGAATGACGGCGGAACCGTTTCGGCTTAACTAGCTTTTCACCGCGAAGTTGTCACCTAAAAATCTGCCGAACTAAGGTTTTATCCAGCCAGCGAAGTCCTCCACCCCATAACGCGCAGCACTCGCGTCATTCCCAGATACTACTGGGAATCTAACGCAAAAGCAGATCCCCACTTTCGTGAGGATGACGGAAGGGGGGCGATGACGGAAGTAGTGCGACAAATGAAGTTGTGCCGGAATGACGGCGGAACCGTTTCGGCTTAACTAGCTTTTCACCGCGAAGTTGTCACCTAAAAATCTGCCGAACTAAGGTTTTATCCACCCGGCGAAGTCCTCCCCCATAACGCGCAGCACTCGCGTCATTCCCAGATACTACTGGGAATCTAACGTAAAAGTAGATCCCCACTTTCGTAGCCTTCCCGTCATTCCCAGACACTACTGGGAATCTAACGCAAAAAAGCAGATCCCCACTTTCGTAGCCTTCCCGTCATTCCCAGACACTACTGGGAATCTAACTCAAAAAAGCAGATCCCCACTTTCGTGAGGATGACGGAGTGGGGTGAGGATGACGGAAGGGGGTCAGGATGACGAAGCATGGTTCTAACGAATGCTCGGCTAAGTCAGGTCAAATTCGGTCAGATTTTTCTAAGCTCGACTAAGTTCGGCTAACCCCCTCTAAGTTCAGTTAAGTTCGGCTAACCCCCTCTAAGTTCAGTTAAGTTCGGCTCCCCCACCCTAAGTTCAGTTAACTTCGTCCAAACGCCTCGAAGTTCGACTGTGTTCAACTGTGTTCTACTGTGCTTTTGCGTGTTAACCCGGTTTAAAACACGATTAACGAGCAAAAAAAAGCCGGAGCATTTGCTCCGGCTTAGTTAATTTATGAAAACAGAGTTATCTGTTTATCATAGGTAATTACTTCATGCGGCGACGCATACCAGCCATAGCCAGAAGCATCAATGCTAAGTAACCTAAAGAACCACCTTTTTTCTTTTTCTTCTCTTCTTCAGGGTAAACACATGAACCATCGTCCGAGTTTGCATTAGAATCGAAGTTTGTTGCGTTAGAGTCTGTACAACCTAGTTCTACACCATCAGAAACAACATTTAGCATAAAGGTCGTGCTTGCTTTATCCATTGGATTTTCAACGTCAGCAACGGTAACCGTTACTTCAGTCATGCCATGGAAGTTTGCCGCAGGTACGATAGAGATGCTTGAACCAGAAGTATGGTTTTCAACGATACCAGAAACGTTTTCACCGGAAACGATGATTTCATTTACCGTTGTTAGTTCAGAGTTATCCGCGTAGAAAACATTCACATCTACAGAACCATTCTCTTCAACTTCCATGTCAGCGATTGCAGACAACTGGATGTTGCTAGGCGTAGCAAGAGTGTGGCTCATTGCAAAATCAGCCATACCATCAACCGCACTAGTCGCCGTCATCACCTGATCAACACCTACAGCGTCACGCTTAACTTGAGTCCAGATAGTGACTTCAAATTGAGAAGATTCAGGACCATAGTAGTCATAACAGATAACCAATTCGTCGTGAAGTTTGCTGTCTAAGTCATCAAAAGCGAACTCTTCACCCAGGTAACCACCTGAGATTGGACCGCGTGAATAGATTGGACCGGTAAAACCTTGCAAACCAATTGCACCACGACCGTTTTGACTACCAAAGTCGATGTTATCATAAGCAAAATACAACTCATGCTCATCTTGACCATGGCGAGTATTGACATTGAATATCACTTGGTAATCGTAGCGATCATCTTTTTCGTTCCAGATGTATGGACGACCTGGAGCAGCAAAGTCACGGCCACCGTAGGCATAAGAACGTGCGTTATCGACTTCGATGATACCCCAACCCGTTTGCGTGCTAGCCAACGTAATACCGGCTTTTTCACTGTATGAATTGATCAATGGTACTGACATCATTTCAGATCCCGTATTCATTGCACCAATACCTACACCACGCCATAAAGGTCCCACAGACTCATAAGGGAATGAGTTGTACGGGAACCCTAAGTGATATGGCCAGAACGTTGGTTGAACCCATAAATCAAACAAACCATTACCACGCAAGTTGATGGTATTTTGTGGGTTAACATTCAAACCGTCGGTATTGTTATATAGATGCCAAGAATCGTAACGACCATTGAATAGTAGAGATACCGGCATTTCAACACCACTACGGTATAGAATGTTGTTATCACCTACTGGATTGCCATTTTCATCAACACCTGAGTTAAAGCCGCTGAATAGAGGAGCAAAACCGAACTCTTCCAGGTCAACATAACCGCCTGGGTTTGAATTGCCAAAGTTCGGCATACGACACATTTCATCATCAACATTGGTCGTTTGGATGTAGTGTGGCGTGATCCCCGCGGTATCAGGCTGAACACCCGAAATGGTTACAACAGTGCCGTCAACCGTAACATCAGTCACAATATCACCGTTAGAAGAGAAAACATCTTCTGCGCTAAATTGTAAACCTTCAGGCATATTCGCGGTGATTGTAAATGCACGATCCGCGCCTGTGTCATTCGGTTGAACTTCAAACGTATAAGGTACGATATCGCCAGCACGAGCCTTGGTTTGCGGTACATCTAAATGTACATCATCAACGCCACGTTCTAGCTTAAATGCCACTTTACCAACGTTACCAGCATTAACTTCAGAGGTACCGAAATCTAATACTGAGTAGTAAAGGTCGCCTTCCATCATCTCAGGCATGTTATAGCTCAAAGTAGCACTTACGGTGTTTTGACCGTCAGTAGGCTCTACATGAAGAGACATATCAGAAGCAACAGTATCTGTTACTACAGCAATCGCATAACTGAATACTTCGGCAGCGATATCTGGATATAAATTAGTCCAGTTAGGCGCCTGACCCCGTAATTCACCAGAGTTGTAGATTACCGCCCAGTATGTGCCTTCTTCAGGATTGTTGATGTTACAGAAGTTGTTGTATTGAATGTGGTTTGACACACAAAGAATTTCTTCAAACGGATCTGCTTCACCATTACCATTGTAGTCCTTGCCTACATAAACAAGAGCATTACCCTTATCCATGAAGCCTTCAAGATCTGACTCAATGGTACCTTGCATTTCAACCATAAGACGCTTAGCACCGGCTGGTACTTCGATCATTTCAACATGAGTCGCTTCATCGATACGGAAAGAAGCAGGTACATCATCTGTATTTGCAGACCATGGGAAGTAACCATCATCATCTTTTGGCAGTGCTACGGTTTTCACATCGGCTTTAACTGGCGCATATACCTGAGTATATGGGTTGTCCAGCGCAGGCAATTCAAGACCATTAAACTGGAAGCTACCTTCATTGCGATGAGCAACGGCTCGAAGACGCGCAGGCATGCCATTTTTCGAAAACTTAAATGCCACTGGAAGATGAACTTCAGTGCTGGCATCGTTAACTTCCGTCAAGATAACATCAGAGTGTAATTCCACTTCTGCATTCGAGAACCAATCCTGGGTATCCATGATTGACGCTTCAAATACTACCGTTTGCGTCTCACCAGCTTTCAGAGAGAACTCACTAGGCGTTGCAGAGATGTTCACACCGTTTTGCGCAGACTGTTGGCGAACATCAAAGTTCCAGTTAAGCACATCGGAGTTATCAACAGACCAGGTACCGTCTTTAGTCGCTTTAAACGTACGCGTCCATTGACAGGTTGGCTTACATTCAAAATTAACTAATTGAGGAATGTTCAGGCGATGAACCTGACCACCATTGTTAGGGTTAGCGGCTTTAAAGTTTTCAATGGTTTCGTCCATGACAAGACCGGTATCGATTGCTTCAGCAACATTGATACGACCAGCACCTGCACGATACGTAGACGCAGCGCCCACATCACCATTGCTTTCATTTAGACGACGATAACGAACCACATTATCCGCCGTTAACATTAATGCAGATTGCACTTCTGTAGGCGTCCAATCAGGATGAGCCTGACGAATCAGTGCCATTGCACCAGCAACATGAGGAGACGCCATCGATGTACCACTAATAGCGATATAGTCGGTGTTACCCATGTTACCAACAAACGGATGCTCATCGGCGTACGCTGCATAGATATTCACACCCGGTGCCGCGATCTGAGGAATCAGCATTTCCGGAGTTGATGTGCTTGGTCCACGTGAAGAGAATGGTGCTAACCAATCGCCGTTTTCTTCATCATAATCATTGAAAATCGACGTAACACCAATGGTGATCATATGGCCTTTTTCTGAATAGTGATCAATCCAGTCTTCAAAACCATAGTTATAACCGTCTTCACCATAGGTCGTAACTTCACCATCCCATTGCTCACGGGTTAAGTGAACGGATGGCAAGTCATAGGCCACGATTGGTGTGCTATCACCTTTGGCGTAGTTGTACATGATAAAACCATCAGCACCGCCGGCTTTAACGTTCGCCACTTTTGCCGTACGGGCAATACCGTTTGGATCGCTTAGATTATTACGCTGACAAACTACAATTACGTTAGTTTCGCCTTCGGCAGCACCGACAATTGGCGTACCATCTTTATAAAAATCAAAGGTTCCAGCTGGGTATTCAACCCCACAGTAGCCAGAGTAGTCTTTAGTTCCGTCGATTTGCTCATAGTCTTTCGCCCAGACAACAACACCAGTAAGTTCGGTATCGTTGATCGAACCACCAACACGACCAGTCTCACTCCACCATGGAACTTCAGAACCTAGCGGCGCATCCATATCATCGTTGGCGAATCCTGCGAAGGTAATTGGCGTATCAACTTTTGTTACACGATCATGTGTGGTTGCAGCAACCGATGCTAACCAAGGTGATGCGTGATCGATTGAACCAAAGAATTCTCCGGCACCATTACCCGCTTGACCACCATTACCGGCGGCGACAGCGACGTTAATACCGGCTTCACGAGCGGCTAAAAAGCCTAATTCAACACCGTCATCCCACGGAGATGTACTGTCCTGACCACCGATAGAAAAGTTAATAACGTCAACGCCATCTTTAATCGCATCTTCGATACCACCAATCATCGACTCCCAAGGACAACCGACATAACCGGCATCATTGGATGCATGACATACCTGATAAGAAACAATGTTCGCGTGCGGTGCAACACCTGACAGGTTGAACATATCTTCTTTAACTAATGCGCCGTCTGCTGGCATACCAGTGTATTCAGGAAGAACAAAGTCCACATCGTTCAGGACGTTACCAGCGGCAGTACCGGCTACGTGAGAGCCGTGTCCCTGATAATCTTCACCGATGGCTGGAAAGCCAGGAATTTGTGCGGCAAATGCATCGGTAATCACGTCATAGGTACGAATACCGATAAGCTTATCGTTACACAGGTCTTCATTACCGGCTTCGGCACACGCACCTACGTAAACACCAGCACCCCAAGGGTTAGTATGGTCATAACCATCATCGCCGATATCGGCAAATGACGGGTGATCGGAGTTAATACCGGTATCGATGATACCCATGATGACGCCTTCACCTTTATACTCTAAACCCTGTTCGGTAGAACCAGTCCAGATTTGATCGGCGCCAATTTTTTGCGGACCGGCATCGGTGTGCAGTTCATACGTTTTCGCACGATGTACAAATTCAACCTGCGGAAGTTGAGAAACGCGTTTAGCTTCTTCTTGCGTCATTTCAACCGTATAGGCATTTACCGCTGTGGTAAATTGCTTACGTACGGCTTTTGAACCGACAACTCGGTTCATTTCAGTAATAGCGGCTAACTGTTTGTCCTGAAGGTAGTTTGTATATGCAACAACGCGATCGGTCGTTGGTTTACCCGCTTCATAAAGGCTGTTTACACCCATATCGCGGCTTAATGTTTGTACATGAGTACCTGCAAGGCCGTTTACACCACCCGTATAAAGAGCGGTTGGTTTGTCGGTTAATCGGACAACGTAGATGTGCTCTCCGGTAACATCGGCTTCTTCAAAAAACTTCGCTCGTTGCGAGTTAACCTGAACGTTTAAGCCATCATTTTCCAACATCGAACCTGCTGAGGTTTGATTACTGGTACCAGTTTGTAACTCGTTTATCTGCTCCTGGGTCAGATTGGGCGTACTCAACGAATGAATCTCATTCGTTGGCGCTAAACCTGCAGCAGCGTACATTGAACCTGCGCTATATAACGCAACAGCTAATGCACTTGTAATGCCGTTTATTCTCACCTTAAAACTCCAAATGTCGTTATAATTCTTATCGCCAATATTTTTTGGCTGCATAACATATAACCGGATTTGATAAGATGACGTGAGTCTATTTATGTAGCATTTTGTAGCATTTGCGCGCAGCAGGTAAGCGAAAATATTCGCAAACAATAAGAATATTTATGTAATGGATAATTTTTCGTTTAGATTCAATCGTATTAACAAGCACTGGATAGATATTGGAAAATCCATGTACACATTTCAATATCCATGGCCTAACCTAAAATACACTATTCAAGGTCGAGAACAGGGAAGATCAATAAATCGATCAAACTAAACCTTTAAAATCGCCTTAAAAACCATTTTTCCGGCAGTAAGGCGTCCACATATTAAACATTCAGACTTTTAATTGACCAACTAAACATAGCGATACCTAGCATGTTTACCCGTTCAACATCAGCCAAGCGCAACGAGCAACGGGCTAACACCCTCCTAGTCACCAGCCATAAAACCAGAAAAAATCCACAATAAAACCAGTTCTTCCGGCACCTCCTCTAGGTTAACAGACTGATTTAACGCATAAGTATTCACTTTTAAAGAAATCACACACTGAATACACTTCAGCCAATTCCAGATTATTTTTCCACCACGACTATCTGCGTTAAAAATCATCATATTTGGTAAACAATCTGTAGACCTGATATGTTAGCAATTAAGGTAAAACACACAAAAAAGCTCCTGTTATCGACACAGGAAATGATAATAAAAAGAATAAACTAAAGGGAATCGACATGATTAAATCGATATTTAAGTGGTTGGGTTTGTTGTTGCTCATAATCATCGTTTTGGCGGGCAGTTTTGCTGCCCATGAATGGTATGCAAAAAAGCCGTTCACGTTTCGGGCGTATCTTGACCGCGCGATGATCAAAATGGCCTTTTCAGATCCAGAAACCCTGACCTCTCTGGGTTTTTTAGAAAGCGTTGGTATTAAGGGCCACAATGCGCACCTCGATGATGTGGACCCGAAAAACTCAGAGCAGATGTTCGAAGAATTAAAGGTTTTTCGTGCGGGGCTTAATCAATATGACGATGCAGACTTAGACCGTCAGCAAAAAATGTCGAAACAAATTGCCATCTATTTGATGGATCTTGCTGCTGAGGCGGAACCATTTAAATATCACTATTATCCCGCCAATCAACTATTTGGCATTCAAAATGGCTTTCCTAGCTTTATGGAAGCATCGCATCAGGTACACACACTGGAAGATGCACAAAACTACAATTCTCGGTTAAGCGAGTTACCCCGTAAATTCGAACAGTACTTGGTTGATTTAAAAATCCGCGAAGACAAGGGCATTATTCCACCACGTTTTGTTATCGACCGCATCCTGGAAGAAATGCAGGGCTTTATCGATACACCAGCGAAAGAAAATATTCTCTATACATCTTTGGTAACCAAACTCGAAGCTGCAGAAGAGATTAATGCCGAGCAACAACAAACGGTATTAATTGACAGTGAGACGCTGATTAATGAATCGGTTTATCCAGCCTATCAGGGATTTATTGATTATTTTACCGAACTGGCTCCAAAAGCGGGTACTGATGACGGCTACTGGCACCTTCCCAACGGTGATGAGGCATATAAATTAGCGCTAAAATTATTTACCACCACCGATTATAGCGCCGAATATATCCATACCTTGGGTTTAGAAGAAGTCGCCCGTATCCAGAGTGAAATGATGGCAATTTTCGCCGAATTAGGTGTAGATACCTCGGCAGGTTATACCGCGGCAATGGCGGAATTTTCCGCTCAGGATAAGTTCTATTACGAAGATAGCGATGCTGGCCGCGCGCAAATACTCAAAGATTATCAGACCATTCTCGATGAAATTGATGCCGGGCTCGATGGTGCGTTTAATATTCGTCCCAAAGCGGGCATGGAAGTGGTTCGCATTCCAGAGTTTAAAGAAAAAACCTCGCCAGGCGCCTATTACCAGCAACCCGCATTAGATGGCTCACGTCCGGGGCGTTTTTTCGCTAATCTTTATGATATTAAAGCGACCCCTAAATTTGGTATGCGCACTCTCGCCTATCATGAAGGTATTCCAGGTCATCACTTCCAAATCGCCATCGCCATGGAACTAGAAGGTATGCCGTTCCTGCGTCGCTTCGCACCTTTTACCGCATACACCGAAGGTTGGGCGCTATATTCCGAGCAGGTGGCCTGGGAACAGGGCTTTCAAGAAAATCCGGAAGATAACATTGGCCGCTTGACCGCTGAATTATTTCGGGCGGTGCGCTTAGTTGTCGATACCGGTATTCACCATAAGCGCTGGACCCGCGAGCAGGGCATTGAATATATGGCAAATAATACCGGCATGGCAGAGCGCGATGTGGTTGCCGAAATTGAACGTTATATCGTAATGCCGGGTCAGGCAACCGCATATAAAGTGGGCATGATCAAAATTTTAGAATTGAGACAAAGAGCCATGGATGAACTTGGCGATAAATTTGATATTCGCGACTTCCATGACGCGGTACTGAAAAACGGCGCAGTACCCTTGAGTATGCTGGAAGAGATTATCGATAATTATATTGAAACTTATAGATAGGGGCAAGATTTCAGGGCTCACGTGTCAGTAAGCTGGTATCAGGCAGAGTTAACATTCGGCCTGACACCTTTGTCACCTTTGTCACCTTTGACACCTTCCTGTCCTTTGACACATAGAAACAAAAATGCCCGCTGCGCGGGCATTTGTATCAGCTTAATTTATAGCAATTACTTACGAAAGCGCGTCAAACCAAGTAAGCCTAAACCTAGCATTAACATAGTCGTAGGCTCTGGTACTTCATTTGGTGGTGTACCTGGTACGGTCATAACTGTTACCGATTCCAGATAACCGCTAAAGTCGGTACAACCGCCAGTTCCGCCTCTTGGCTGTCGGCATTGTGGAACTCGTAAGGCAAAACCATCACCACTTAGACCAGTAAACGTAGATTCACCATTTGTATCAAAATCCATGGCGGAAAAATAATTACCATTGACGCTAAAAATGCCACCTGGAACGGTTTCAGTATGATTACCATTAAGCTCTAAACTAATTAGCATTACCGGCACATCGAAGGCCAAATGCAACAATTCACCAACTGACCAGTTATCACCATTCGGATCACCATTCACACCTAAACCAGCAGTATCGGGAGCAAGATCCTGGATCACTTCACCATGGCTTCGAACAAGTAAGTCGACAGAGTCACAGACAAAAGTTAAACCTCCGTCTCTACCTGGGGCGCCTAACTTATCCCGAGAGCCTTCATCAAATACAAATTGAATTTTTCCGTCAGGGGCTGCACACACACTAACACCCGGTGTGGATGCCGCAATAGATTGATGGCTGAATAATAAAGCGATTAAGGCTAAACCGCCTTTGAAGAGATATTTCATGTTTCGTTTCCTTGTTAAATATTTTATTAGTATTCTTTGCTTTAATAATTCTCCGTAATACTTTCCATTTAAAGCGATAACGTTAATGCAATTACTGCGCCACCTAATTGCATTTCTCGAATGAGATGCAGCCCCCCAAGCAATTCAAGGCCTGCAGCCTAAAAAAAATTGATTTAACAGTTGTGGTTTTAAACATAATCAACGAGCAACAAGGGAAAATGTAAAAAATGCTGACGCTACGCTGTTTGTCTGTTTGTCTGTTTGTCTGTTTGTCTGTTTGTTTATTAAAGCCTCTGCCACTATGCGCTGTCGATACACTTTCACACGAATACCAATCACATTAAATTATTGCTCACTCAGTGAAAATTTTAAGGCTTTTAGAAAAGGCTTTGATTGCAGAGAATGGTTATTCCACTATCTCAAAATCGGTCAAAATCAGTAACGCAGGATAAACGCCTTTAGTACTCACCCGTAGGGCGTTAGTGAGAGGACCATTTCCTGCCCTATATTTCATTAATATAGAATGACTATATCAATAAAATCTGTGTTGTAACTGAACCTCGGCCCTAACTCTGAGTTGTGCACAAACTTAGTGGGATTGGTATAAGCGAGCCTGCTACTTTACTTCCACACTGGCGCTGATATGATATCCGCAATTTATTGCCACATTAATTCGACGTTGTCCCTTAAATAATTTTGGATGACAACAAGGAAGCACAATAAACGCGTGTCGATTTTTCTCCGATTAAAACAACTTTTCCTGCGTCAGTTATTGCACCTCCCATGGCAAGGCGTGGTGCTATTAACACTATCCTACATTGGTGTTAGCTATAGTTTGCTAGTCGCCAGTGGTGAGCATGATCTGGTCAGCCAGGATAACTTTATTTATTATTTGATGGTCACCGCATCTACCGTAGGTTATGGTGATTTATCTCCGCAAACGGTAACGGGAAAGTACGTTGTCTCGTTATTTGTGATCCCGGCAGGATTAAGCCTGTTTGGTTTGTTAATTGGTCGGGTAATAGGCTTTTTCTCAGACCAATGGCGAAAAGGAGTGAAAGGCTTGAAAACACTTAATTTTGATAACCATATTTTGGTTATAGGCTGGAATGAAGCCCGCACCATGCAGTTATTAAAGCTGCTCAAGCGAGAAATGGATTATCACAGTGACAAACAACACATCGCACTTTGTGTGCGAGCGGATATCGAAAACCCGCAACCGGATGACATTGGTTTTGTCAAAGTATTGAATTTCACCAGTGACGAAGAAATGGATCGCGCAGGCATTAGCACGGCCAGCTGTATCGTGATTGATACCCAGGATGACGATGTCACCATGACAACTGCTTTATATTGCGCCTCTAAAAACCCCAAAGCCCATACCATAGCCTATTTTCAGGATGACCAATTGGGCAAATTATTAAAGCAACATTGTCCGAATATCGAATGTATGCCAAGTGTTGGGGTTGAGCTAATTGCCAAATCCGCAGTCGACCCGGGCTCGAGTCTTTTGCATCATCAATTATTGGATGTGGGCCAGGGAATGACGCAATATTCGTTAACCTATCAAGGCAACGATACCCTGACCGTTGCTGACATTTTTCTGGCGTTAAAGAAGCACTATCAGGCCACCTTAATTGGCATATCTCCCAATGGTTACGATTCTTTGGAATTAAATCCGCAATTAGAGCAAACTGTCGCGCCACACAGTACGCTGTATTACATTGCCGACGAGCGACTTAATAATATTGACTGGAATGTATTTAAATAATGTTTAACTGGTTTAAGAAAAAAAATCCCAAGATTGAAGATAAAGCGCCGGAAATATTAGGTTTGCGATTAGGCGGTGCCTTTGATTTAGACACGGTAAAAATGACGTTTATCGAACCGGAACTGATTATTGATGGCGCTGCAAACACCCAGTTTATTGAAGCCGTTGGTTTGGTGCAACTCGACCCACAAACCACGGTACTGCGTTATTACACCGATGATGAGGGTTATATTCAAATCCTGGTTCGCGGTGAACTCAAAGATGAAAACGTTGAAGACGTAAAATTGATGTATTTTTACGAAACCAAAGGCATTGCCAACGGAAGAGACTGGAACAATGCACTGGAACGGGATATCAGTCGGCCTGAACTTTATTTACAAGGGCACACCTTCCAACGGGTATGGCAAACAAGTGGGGATACCTCGCCGCCTGTTGCTATGACCGAGAAAACCTATGCCAAAGACGGCACGATAAGTGAAACGGATCAGTTTGCGATGCTATACGAGCGTCAGTTTGGCCCCGAAAAATTTGAATACGCCATGCTGATAGGTGAAGAAAAAATAATTAATAATCAACACGATAGGTATCTGGTAACCGTTACCGGATTTGATTTACAACCATCTGATATTTATATCATTTAGACTTTTCAGGATTAACCCATGGAATCTGTTACTCATATACTTGCCGGTCTTGGCAATTTTGCGCTCTACTTTTTTATCAGCCTTGTTATGTTGGTAGTTTTCAAATGGATTTATGCCTTTGTTACCCCACATGACGAATGGCAACTGGTAAAAGAACAACAAAATACCGCAGCGGCTATCGGATTAATGGGAGCCGTTGTCGGTTTTGCCATCGCCCTGGCCGGTGCCATTTCCAATTCAATCGCGTTGCTCGACTTCGTCGTCTGGGGAATCGTCGCATTGTTTGCTCAAATTCTGGCCTTTGTTATTGTGCGCGTTGTGTTTATGCCAAAAATCGTCGAGCGCATTATTAATAACGAGGTAACCGCAGGTATTGTATTAGCCGGAATGTCTGTTGCTGTTGGCTTACTTAACGCCGCCTGTATGACGTATTAGGTATGCTCAAAAAGGACGATAATATGAAACGTAGTCAATCGATTAATTTGAGCAGGATGCGCAAAGTATCCGCTAGCAAAATTGTTAAACCTCTCGCGGTGGTGGCAGGCGTGTCAACCTTAAGTGCCTGTGGCAATGATCAAGAAGCCATCGTATATAAAGATTTAGACCACTGTATTGGCAGTAATCCTGAGCTTGAGCAGCAATGCCAAACCGCGTATCAATCAGCACTGGATAAAGCTCAGGAAAGTGGCCCTAAATATCCTCGAGAACCTTTATGCGAGGAAGAGTTTGGCAGCGGCCGGTGTTACCAGTACACCATGAATAATGGCCAAAACGTGTTTGTGCCATTGATGGCCGGTTTCCTGTTTTCCCAATATATGGATAATCGATATCGCTCCGCGCCACTGTACACCTCTTATAGCTATCACTCGCCCTTTTATGGACATTGGTCTTCCGTTGATGGACAAAAATACGGTCGCGCTAAATATGGCAAAACTAAGGTCAGCAACAAAGCGTTTGATAAAAAACCTAAGGTCACCCGGACAATTTCCCGAGGCGGCTTTGGTTCTAAAGTAGCGGCGAGCTCCTCATTTAGAGGCAGTTCCTCACGTGGCGGCTGGGGCGGCTGATTTTGATCCGTTTCCCTACCCCTGAACGCCCTGGCTGGCAGGAAAAAGCCGAACAATTCGGCTTTCATTTTCACACCATGTATGGCGAACCTTATTGGGATGAGAGTAACTACTATCAATTGACTCTGACACAAGTCGAACACGACCTCGAGCAGCCAACCGAAGATATTCATCAGCTCTGCCTTCAAGCCGTAGAGCGGGTGCTCAATGACGATGAATTACTTGCCAGGTTTCAGATACCTAAACCATTCTGGACCTGGATCAAGGACTCCTGGCGCAATCAAGATCCTTGTCTGTATGCTCGGCTCGACTTAGCCTACAACGGTACTGCACCAGCAAAACTTTATGAAAACAATGCCGACACGCCAACTAGTTTGTATGAATCGGGTTTCTGGCAATGGTTATGGCTAGAAGATAAGGTCAATCGCGGTGATATTCTGCGCAGCGCGGATCAGTTTAATAGCCTTCAGGAAAAGTTGATCCACAGATTCGCTCAGTTAAGAACCCAACATCCAGACGATGTATTGCACTTTGCTTGTTGTCAGGACACCGAGGAAGACCGCGGCACGGTTCAATATTTACAAGATTGTGCCGAAGAAGCTGGCATTGAGTGCAAGTTTGTTTATATCGAAGATATCGGCCATGGCGAAGGAGATGTGTTCACCGATCTTGACGATCAGGTGATCACCTGGATGTTTAAACTCTACCCGTGGGAATTTATGCTGCGCGAAGACTACGCGCCTTTGTTATTGAGTGCGAAGGTTAAATGGCTGGAGCCGCCATGGAAAGCAATTGTTTCGAATAAAGCGATCTTGCCCGTTTTATGGGAGATGTTTCCAGATCATAAAAACCTGCTACCAGCCTATTTTACCGAACAGGAAGCCAGACAGCATTTAAGCCGCTATGTAAAAAAACCCATTTTCGCCCGAGAAGGGGCCAATGTAAGTATCTTCGAAGACGGTAAAGAGCTGGTAAGCTCAGATGGCCCGTACGGCGAAGAGGGATTTATCTATCAAGGTTATTATCCGATGCCAAAATTTGGTGATGACTATACGCTTATTGGTTCGTGGTTAGTGGATGAAGTGGCGAGTGGTTTGTCGATTCGCGAAGACAAGGCGCTTATCACTCAGGATTTGTCTCGGTTTATTCCTCACGTTATTATCGGATAACGTGAGTCTCACCGCATCTTATACCAATCCCATTAAGTTTGTGCACAACTCAGAGTTAGGGCAGAGGTTCAGTTACAACATAGATTTCGTTGATATAGTTATTCTATATTAATGAAATATAGGGCAATAAATGGGCCTCTCACTAACTCCCTACGGGTGAGTTTTAAAGGCATTTATCCTGCGTTACTGATTTTGGCTGTTTTTGAGAGCGGAATAACCATTCTTTGCAATCAAAGCCTTGTCTAAAAGCCTTTAAATTCTCACTGAGTGAGCAATAATTTAATGGGATTGGTATTATTTTATCACCTGCAATGCAATTTGATTGTTAGTTGAGAGCATATCAAGTGCAAACGCGTTGAATGCAAAGGGATGCGCTCGTGGTGGAAATCCTGTTTTTTTACTGATATCCAAAATGCCGTCTATCTTTAAGTCAAGCTCAGCACTTCTAATCAATAATCGGTGATTTTCGGTATGTATCCTCAGGATTTCAAATCTCTTTGTAACGACATATTAAAAGAAGGACGCCAACGACTGGTGATGAGCATGGGTATCGTCAGTCATATCCACGATGAACGCTATAAAATTGTCGCAATTTCTTCTCTAACCGGTGTTTTTGTCGCGGGAGAAGATTTCCCCTTGAAAGATACCCATTGTCGCGACGTTTACGAACAACAAAAAACCATCGCACTCACCCAAATAGATGATATTCCTGGACTTCAACTTCACCCCCTATATGACAGCCTTGCGCTAGAGGCATATATATCTTCACCGATTATTGTCGACAACAACGTCTGGGGGACGGTAAATTTTAGCTGCATGCAAGTTCGAGAAAAACCATTCTCTGACAGTGACATTGAGTTTGTAGAAAATTCGGCAAGTTCAATTGCAAATGAACTTATCAGTTTTTCCAAGCCGATAATAATTAACTGCTAAAGATTCCACTTCGCTTTTATGCTCCGCGCGGTTAACACGGCCTGTTGCTATTCCTGTGTTTAAAACATTCCTTCCTTTACAACATTCCTCCTTCCACGTAGGCTGTTTCGCACAAACTACCAATAAAGCCTGATGCATGTCACAACGAAGCAACACTAATCACTCTCAAAAATTAGGATTCTGGACTGCAACCTCTGTGGTCACCGGTAGCATGATCGGCAGTGGCATCTTTTTATTGCCGGCGTCACTTGCGAGTTTTGGAAGCATTAGCCTTGGTGGCTGGCTGTTTACCGCACTAGGCTCTTTATCTCTTGCCTATGTCTTTGCAAAATTATCCCAATACATCCGAGGCTCTGGTGGCCAATATTTATATTGTCGACAGGCGTTTGGTCCTCTGACCGGTTTTTTCACCGCCTGGGGCTATTGGCTTTGCGTAGTCTCGGCCAACGCTGCTATTGCCATTGCCCTGGTCAGTTATCTGACGGTATTTTTCCCTGAGCTTAAAACATCCAATACCTTGTCGTTGATAACCACGCTCGGATTTATCTGGGGCTTGGCTCTGATCAATATCCGCGGCGTAAAGCTCGCCGGTCAAGTGCAATTACTGACAACATTGTTAAAACTTCTTCCGCTTGTTGCCATCGCCTTTATTGGTCTGTTTTACATCAACCCCGAGCATTTCCAGCCGGTAAATTTAAGTGAACAATCAAATTTTTCAGCATTAACCGCTACCGCAGCATTAACCATGTGGGCATTTGTCGGTATGGAAGCGGCCAATAATATTGCCGGTGAGATCAATGAGCCAGAAAAGAACGTCCCTAAGGCGGCGATCATTGGTACTTTAGTGAGTGCTGTCGTCTATATATTGGGCTTTATTGCTGTGATGGGTATTATTCCTCCGGAAATCCTACAACAATCGAATGCGCCTTATGCTGAAACCGCGCAGTATCTATGGGGGGATATTGGTTATTACATGATTGCAGCTTGTGCGGTTATTTCATGTTTTGGAGCACTGAATGGTTGGACCCTGGCGGTAGCTCAGATCCCACTGGCTGCAGCGAAAGACAACATGTTCTTGTCCAGCTTTGGTAAGCTGTCACGGTATCAAACGCCTGCCAACGGCATCATTATTTCCACAATATTAGTCAGCCTGTTGATCCTGATGAATTATAACGAGAGTTTAATTGACCAGTTTACTATCGTCATTTTGCTGTCCACATTGACCTCGGTTCTCCCTTACCTTGTGTCTTCCCTTGGGCACATCAAAATGTCTGGCAAAGACACCATTCGCTATTCAAAAGTAAATACGTTAATCACCAGCTTCGCGGCCATTTTTTCCGCTTGGATCATCTACAGCATAGGAGCCAAAACCGTGATATTTGGCATCATTTTGCTGTTGGCTGGGCTGCCAATGTATTGGTATTTACAACGAAATAAATCGCGTCAGGCAGAATCAACAAAGGTTGTCGATACGAACTAACCCGTCTAGAGAATACAGTAATACCAATCACATTAAGTTTGTGCACAACTCAGAGTTAGGGCAGAGGTTCAGTTACAACATAGATTTTATTGAT
>NZ_JBHZSG010000018.1:0-9769 GCF_043642205.1 Thalassotalea litorea
AAGAAAAGGACCGTTCGTATCAATAAAACCCGCTACCCCATTCAGAAAAGAGGCTCTTAACTGAATGGTGTTATGCAACTGCAGGCTTTTTTGATCGTAACAAGCTTGTCTAAAATCAAACCTGTGGACGACCCGGACAATCGACACACGTATAGCTCTAAACAACAAATCAAGCGCTTTTGACCAACAGATATTCGTAAAATCAACGAGTTAATTATCAGCCGTACAAAAATATTGCTCCCAAGTGATTTTCGCCTGATAAACTTAAGCTATGGAAAACTCTATAGCCATCGGCGAGCCCCAATGACTCTAAATCGTTTTCTGGTGCGATTTTTGTTATTACTGGTGGTTTTAATCGTCGCCAATATCATTGCCTTTCGTTTTTACAATAAAGCGATTGATGATCTGATCGCCCATGACAACGACCGCTTGGCGATCATTGAATTGTCGACTCTGGTGCGCTCTACCTCCAATAAGCTCACTCGCACGTCTCGCACCTACGTCACCACTGGAGATACACTCTATAAAGAGTACTTTTTTGAAGTCAGTGAAATATGGCATGGTGCAAGACCAAGACCTCAAAACTTTTTCAGTATTTACTGGGATAAGTACCATACCGACAGACTACGTGATATTCACCACTCAACGCCAATTCGAGACTTAATCCAACATTTGCTGGCCCCCAAAGAGATCTTATTAGAGCTCTATAAAGCCACAAAGATGTCAGATAAGCTGTCGTTGATTGAGAAAAAGGCTATTAAAATCTATGAGAAGGATCCGATTAACGGGCTGGCAAGAGCACAGCGAATTCTTTATGGCCCAGAATATCTAAAAGCAAAGTCTCAAATCATGGACCAGATAGACCATTTTGAGCTGATGTATGATAAATGGCACTTTAAAGAAATCAGCGCCTTAGAGGGCAGAACCAAAGCGTTTCGGATCGGCAAAACCTCGGTACAATTAACATTAATCTTGGTCCTGCTCATTGGCAGTTTTTTGATCTCCCGCCAGGTTAGTCGGCCGATTTCTCGACTGGTTGAATTAGCAAAAAACATTTCTCAAGGCCACTTTAATACCCGATTACAGCTCAATTCAAAATTCGCCGATATCAACTATTTATCAAAAGCCATGAATCAGATGCAGGATAATATCGCCGAAACGGTGCAGCAATATGAACAGCAGGCATTAGTGGCAAATTCGGCAAAACAGCAGGCAGAAGCGGCAAACAAAAGTCGAGGCGAATTTCTCGCTAATATGAGTCATGAAATTAGAACGCCGATGAACGGTATTATTGGCCTGAGTCAGCTACTTCAACAGCAGGACTTAACCCATGAAGATAGAGCCTATGTAGACAAAATTTTGTCCTCTTCCCGGCAACTGCTCGACATCCTGAATGATATACTCGACTTTTCCAAAATTGATAGTGATAAACTGCAAATTGAGGCGTTAGATTTTGAAATATTCACAATTTTTGAACGCCTAAGTAATGTGCTAGCCATTCAGGCTCAGGAAAAAAACCTGGGATTCTATTTCTCGCTCCCCCCCGGCTTTGACGAAACGTATCACGGAGATCCCGTTAGGATTGGGCAAATATTATTAAACTTATGTTCAAACGCGATAAAATTTACCAACCATGGTCGTGTTGAGGTTGAATTCGAACGATTAGCAAAGGGTGATGAAATCGTCTTTCACATAAGCGATACCGGCATAGGCATGTCTGAAGAGCAACTCAGTGCAATTTTTGATCCCTTTAGTCAGGCAGATAATTCAACATCACGAAAATTCGGCGGAACGGGTCTGGGTCTGGCAATTAGCCAAAGTCTGGCGAGCATGATGAATGGTCGTATCGAAGTCCATTCAACATTACATTCGGGCAGCAGGTTTAGCCTGTTTCTGCCAGATAAGTGTTGCGCTGCGCCTCCGGTATCTGCACCGGATGGATTATCGATATGTCTGTTTGGAACGATAACGCACCACATCGAATTATTGAAAACCAACTGTGACTTTTACGACATTGAGTTTCGTTATTTTCCATTAGAAACCTTGAGTGCGGTCGCTGATAGCTCAGATAGTAAGCCACAAAATACCTGGATCATCATCGATGCCTGCGGTCAGAGCGAGGAATCGCTACTGGAATTGATTAATAAGAATCAACCGTGGTTGGAAAAACCGCAAACTAACCTGTTATTGATATCCAATATCAATCAGCCTGGAGTGCGCGAATTATTTGCCTTTAAAGAGGCCATATTACAACTTCAGGCTCCTATTGTGTTTAAAGAAATCGCTGACTTGCTGTTTAATACAGCAATCGAGGGGACAGAACAAACCCAGCAAGTCAGTTTTCCAGGCACCCGGGTATTGCTTGCGGAAGATTTTAAGTTAAATCAGATTGTTGCCAAAGGACTGATGGAAAAGTTAAGTCTGGAGGTTGATATTGCCGAAAATGGCGAACAGGTTTTACAGGCATTACAACGTCAGGATTATCAATTAATTTTTATGGATGTGCATATGCCCGTCATGGATGGACATGAGGCCACGCGTGAAATAAGACGGCATAGCGAGTTTGACCATATCCCTATCATCGCCTTAACCGCAGACGCCCAGAGTCACCATATTCAACAATGCCTGGATTCTGGGATGAATGACTTTCTTTCTAAGCCGTTTTTACTCGCCGATATTGAAAAAATGCTGCATAAATATGTCCGTTGAGCGCGACTTGCAGATAGTGTTGTTAAAACCACGAAAAAAGGGCGAGGTAAATAAGCAAAAACCTCGCCCAATGGAGCACTTCTCGTGTAATACCCATTCTAATAACCAGAAGAATTAGTATACAATACTAAGTTAACGGATGAATGTGACAAATTTATGACATTGATAACTAAAAGTATAAAAACGACTGTTGCGTGTATTTTCCTCGCCAGCTGCTCCTCTAACATGCGGGTTGAAACCAATCTCGATGAAGAAAATTTTACCGAGTATTTTGCCGCCGGTTCAGTTGACGTATTTGAAAGTACCAATGCCTTGCCGGGACCGGCAAAGTTTATCGGCCTCGTGGAAGGGGAAAGTTGTCAGATGAAAGCGTCCGATGCCACGGCAAATGCCGCTGATGCCCGCACCGAAGCCCGTAAAAAAGCTGCAGGACTGAAAGCCAATGCCGTGGTGTTTACATCCTGTATCGATATTGATGAGCCACAGTGCCATCAACTGTTAGTTTGCTATGGTAAAGCCTATCAATTGATTTCTGAAACCACGAAGTAACATTGCCGTGCAAGCGTATTCGTTTACTCCTATCGCCGTTGCCCATACGCCTTATAAGGAAAAATTTGCCATTCCTCGCCAGCCAGGACTAGTTGGTGCGGCAAAAGGTAAAATAGAGCTGCTCCCGCCGTATAATAGCGCAGATATGTTAAGAGATATTGAGCAACACTCACACCTTTGGCTGTTGTTTGTATTTCACGGTACTGCGGATAAAGGCTGGAAACCGCTTATTAAAGCACCTCGATTAGGCGGCAATCAAAAAACCGGCGTGTTGGCGTCTCGCTCTACGTTTCGCCCCAACCCTATCGGCATGTCGGTGGTAAAGCTTGAAGGTGTTGATTACAACGGTGAACATCCTTGTCTGCATATCTCAGGCATGGATTTAATGGACGGCACACCGATTATCGATATCAAACCCTACATTCCCTACTCCGATGCACTCACCGAAGCGACTTCTGAATTTGCTCCACAAGCTCAGCAACATGATATTGACGTGAGTTTTGCGGAGCAAGCGCTAGCGGCTTTGAGTAAAGTTGCTAACGCCCGCGAGCTTAAAGAATTAATCTTTCAGGTTCTTAAACAAGACCCTCGCCCGGCCTATAAAAAGAAAGATACCTCCTGGCAGGAATATGGCATGGCACTGGATAGTTACAATATCCGCTGGAAAATTTCTGATACCACCTGTGTCGTTATCGATATTTCACCAAATTAAGAACTTCAACGCATTATTAACTTTTAACAACTAAACTTGCTCTAACTTTTGTAAATCGCGGTTTGGGTAGTGAACAAGCTTTGTGGTGTCTGTGTTGTCGGTGGAATATTGCTCTTGCCTGTAAGCGATTCTAAGGCAGAAGCTGATACTTCGTCATTCACTTTAGGTGGTGCCCTTCGCGGAAATTACTCCTGGCTAGATTACGGCACCGATAGCAATGGCAGCTTCGATTTCGATTTATTTCGCCTTGACCTTAAAGCCGAAAAGAACCAATGGTTTGTTGACGTCCAGTATCGCTGGTATAAAGCCTTTGATGCCGTTCATCATGCCGAGCTGGGCTATCAATTTAACGATCAGCAAAGTATTCGCGCCGGCGTTACTCAGGTACCATTTGGCATTGAGCCATACGCTTCCCACAGTTTTTGGTTCGGCGGCACCTATTATCTCGGTTTCGAAGACGATTACGATACTGGCATAAAATGGCGCTTTGAGGGTGAGCGCTGGACCCTGGACACCGCCTACTTTGTTCATAGTGAATATAACGATGCAGACCGTTGGGACCGCTACTCCTTTGATTTAGCCAATTCCAGCAACGACGGAATCGGTTTTGAAGAAGATGGTCAGTTTAATATCAGGGGTCAGTACCAGCTTGGCGTCCACCTTATTGGCACCTCTGTACAAATCGGTAGATTCAATAACACCAGCACTAATGAATCTGGTGAACACCGGGCCATAGCTTTTCATATCGATAGTCGTTTTGAGCATGACTGGAACCTGCAGCTGCAATACATCAACTACGACTATGAAGCGGAAGAAGCGTTAGGCACTGACAATAAACGTATAACCATGGCGGCCTTTGAAGCGCCCTTTGAGATAGCCACAAGGGCCGATGTTTTCAGTGTCAACCTGGCAAAATCCTTTAGTGTAAATAATCGTTTTATTGACTCATTCACCTGTTATAACGATCACACCTATATTGCCCCTACTTCCGGGGCAGGACTTACCGATTCCATCCAAAACGTTGCCGGTTGTTCATTCGTCAAAGGCGGCCTGTACACCTACGTGGATTGGATTGCCGGTAAAAATATGTGGTTCGTCGGAGGTCCGGGCATTGGCATTGACGAAGGTCCGTCAAAATGGCGTTCGCGATTAAATATCAATATCGGTTGGTACTTTTAACGCATTGTTGCATAAGCTTTAAATAGCATTGCAACGGAGAAAGTACATTGTCCCCATTACCTGTCTTAAAAAAGTTTTTTGCATTGATTACCGCGCTTTGTCTAATAGTAACCCTGAGCTCTTGTGACAGATTGGTAAAAAGCCAGATTAAAAAGCAGATACAACAACTTCAGGAAAGTCAGGAACAGCTATTAACCAGCGAAAACCTACATGTGGTTACTCTCGGCACCGGCGGCCCAATCAGCAATAAAACCCGGGTAAGCAGTGGTATCGCCGTTATCGCTGATGGAAAATTTTTCCTGGTCGATGTTGGCCCGGGTATTGTCAGAAACCTGAACCTGGAATCTCTACCTGGTGGCAGTATTACCGCGGTTTTGCTTACGCATTTTCATTCCGACCATATTGCTGAGCTCGGCGAACTGAATTTTATGAGTTGGGCTTTGGGTCGCCCTTATCCTTTGGAAGTTTATGGCCCTGAAGGAGTAGACGAGGTGGTTGCAGGATTCAATCAGGCTTATGCACTGGATTCAAGTTATCGAACTGCCCATCATGGTGAAAAGTGGATGCCTTCGAAAAACTCAACCATGTTCCCCAACACAATAGGTATTGCGGCAGGACAAGACTCCTCGGTGATTTATGAAGAGAACGGACTCAAGATCATCGCCTTCCAAACCGATCATTCGCCCGTCAAACCATCTGTTGGTTATCGGTTTGAATATAAGGGCAATATCGTGGTGATATCCGGCGATACGGTCGCCACCGAGACACTGGCAAAATATGCCGATAATGCCGATCTTTTCTTTTGTGAAGCCCTTAACAAAGCGTTAATTTCGACATTCTCTGAGATTGCTGAAGAAGCTGGTAACCCAAGATTGTCGGCGCAAATGCACGATGTTCTCGATTACCACATCAGTCCGGTTGAGGCGGCGAAATTGGCTCAACAGGCCAAGGTAAAAAAGCTGGTGTTAGTGCATATCGTCCCGCCAGTAGAAAACATCATCGTAAAATCGCTATTTCTTGACGGTACGGGTGAAGCATTTGTTGGTGAGATTATTCTTGCTGAAGATGGCGATCATTTTGAGTTAACGCCCAAATAAGTCGAATAAAAAGGCCAATAAAAAAGCCGGCTAACCGGCTTTTTTAATACATTTAGTTAATTAGTAAAGCTTGTGTTTACCACCAAGTCGCGTATAGCGCGGTAAGAATAATCACCACACCGATAGCTGCAATATTGAACGTCTTGTCCGTTGCAAAACTGATTTCATTAAGGCTCACGCTTTCATCGCTTTGCGGTGGTTTGGTCATCATCGAAACCAGATAACATAAGCCTAAGCAAAGCAGGAAGACTAAACCAACACGGTCCATAAATGGCAATTCTGGCCACAAGTATTTAAGCGTTACTGAAAGTACCGCGGAGCCAATCGCTGCGGTTAAGGCACCAGCTGAGTTAGCACGTTTCCAGAACATTCCCATCACGAATATCACCACGATACCCGGTGTGAAGAAGCCGGTGAATTCCTGAATATACTGGAACGCCTGATCAAATTTACCTAATAGTGGTTCCGCGACGATCAATGCGATACACAATGATACTAAAGACGCAATACGGCCAATATGTACGTAATGGCGCTGGCTCTTACCAGGCTTAACGTGCTGATAAATATCCATGGTGAAGATAGTCGATATGCTGTTGGTCATAGATGCCAGCGAGGAAACAATAGCCGCAACCAAAGCCGCAAATACCAAACCTTTGATACCGACCGGCATGAGCGCCATCATCGAAGGGTATGCTTGATCGGGTCGGGTTAAATCCGGGTACAGGATAACCGCGGCAATACCCGGTAATACGACGATTAACGGCATTAATAGCTTTAAGTAAGCGGCAAAGGCAATACCCTTTTGCGCTTCTTTGATATCTTTTGCCGCCAAAGCTCGCTGAATAATATATTGGTTAAAGCCCCAATAGCTGAAGTTCATTACCCACATACCACCGATTAGCACGGAAATACCCGGTAAGTCTTTATAGAACGGGTTGTCTTCAGACAAAATCATATCGAAATGCGACGGTACTTTTTCCGTCAATACCGTAAATCCGGCAACCATACCTTCGCCATCGCTGACGGCAACCAATGCCAGATAACTTAAGAATAAACCACCGAATACTAATAAAACAACCTGCAAAATATCGGTATAGGCAACGGCTTTTAATCCACCATATAAGGAATACGCTACAGAAAATACCGCCAGGAATATCATCCCGAACATCCAGTCGACACCAGCCACCGTCTGAATCGCCAGGCCACCTAACCATAAAATTGCGGTTAGGTTTACAAAGATATAAACCCCAAGCCAGAACACCGCCATGGTGGTTTTAACTTCTTTACCAAAACGCTGTTCAAGATACTGTGGCATGGTAAAGATTTTGTTTTTCAGGAATATCGGCAACATGTATTTACCGACAATAATCAACGTGATTGCCGCCATCCATTCGTAAGAAGCAATTGCCAGGCCAATGGCATAACCTGATCCTGACATACCAATAATTTGCTCTGCGGATATATTGGATGCGATAAGGGATGCGCCTATGGCCCACCAGGGCAAGGCTTTTGATGCCAGGAAGTAATCTTTGGTATCTGCGCCACCTTGCTTATCATTACGTGAGATCCAAAGTGCCAGGCACAATAGACCGATAACGTAGGCAATAAAAACGCTGATATCCAGTGTTGCTAGTGTTGTTTCCATAAAAGGTTCACCTTTAATTTTTGTTATTTTTGATGGAATTAGGAAATATTGTTGAAATTACTCTAACTGTAACACGATTCAATTAAAAGCAAGATGCAATCATTTTAAAGGTATCCTTCGAAGAAGTTGTATCATGCCTGCTTTTAATAAACCTCAACAACACTTTATTGTTAAGGATGTTATTTCATCGCGCATTTTTGACGAGTAAACGATAGTCATAATAACTTCAAACAGAATCTGATTTTTTAAACACATCACGATTTCTCAGCTAATTGTTAGGATTACGACCATCTATTAAGAGACGTTAAATACATACATTCGTGAGTCGTCAAACAACAACATAAAAAGTCTGCCGGGAAAGTGTTGTTGTTCGATACTTTGTAAATAAATAACCTTACATGCATTGTGGTATTGCCTCGCGGAAATGATTTTCTTATAATGCGCTCGATTTTATTAACCCTGCGCCAGTTTTACGTTCTGGACAGCAAGAGGAATTTACATGTCACAATTCGTAGTTTGTGCTCTGTATAAATTTGTCCGTTTGGAAAATTTTGAGCAAATCAGAAAGCCCCTACATCAAACCATGGAAAATAACGACGTCAAAGGGACGTTGTTATTAGCGCATGAAGGTATTAACGGCACCATCGCCGGTCCACGTGAAGGCATCGATAATGTTTTAGCGTTTTTGCAATCTGACCCGCGTTTGTCCGATATCTCTTACAAAGAATCGTACACCGATAACGCTCCTTTCAAACGTTGCAAAGTTAAGTTGAAAAAAGAAATCGTCACCATGGGCGTTGAAGGTATTGATCCACTGCAGGTGGTTGGTACTTACGTAAAGCCAAAAGACTGGAACGCGTTAATTTCTGATCCTGAAGTGTTTGTGGTTGATACTCGTAATGATTACGAAGTGGAAATTGGCACCTTTAAACACGCCGTTAACCCGGATACGGAAACCTTCCGTGAATTTCCGGATTATGTAGCCAAAAACATGGATCCGAGCAAACACAAGAAAGTGGCAATGTTTTGTACCGGTGGTATCCGCTGTGAAAAATCCACCGCCTACATGAAAGAGCAAGGCTTTGAAGAAGTGTATCACTTAGAAGGTGGTATCTTGCAGTATTTGGAAGATGTGCCGGAAGAAGAAACGCTTTGGGAAGGCGACTGCTTTGTTTTTGACGATCGCGTAACGGTTAACCATAAATTGGAAAAAGGTATTTACGATCAGTGCCATGCGTGCCGTATGCCGATAACTGAAGAAGACAAACAGCGCACTGAATATGAAAAAGGCGTTAGTTGTCATCACTGCATTGACAAAGTAACCGACGAACAGCGTGCCCGCTATGCGGAGCGTGAAAAGCAGATTAATCTGGCAAAACAACGCGGTGAAGATCACATCGGCGGTAGCGTCAGTAAACTGATTGCACAGCGTCGCGCGGAAAAAAAGGCGGAAATTGAGCGCCAGCGTGAAGGTCAGAAAAACTAAAACTTCTTCTAATGGGCGATAATCAATATCGCCCATATTTTCTTAATGCACAGAGTTCAGAGTGCACAGAGTTCAGAAAAAGCGATTCAATCCCAAGTCATTCCGGTCTGCGAACCAGAATCTAAATCCTACGAACAGATACCGGGCTCCCCCGGTATGACGTTAGCCATACGTCGTTATAACGTTGGTGATAAGCCTTCACCCAAAGCGTCATTCCGGTCTGCGAACCGGAATCTAAATCCTACGAACAGATACCGGGCTCCCCCGGTATGACGTTAGCCATACGTCGTTATAACGTTGGTGATAAGCCTTCACCCAAAGCGTCATTCCGGTCTGCGAACCGGAATCTAAATCCTACGAACAGATACCGGGCTCCCCCGGTATGACGTTAG
>NZ_JBHZSG010000018.1:9869-57748 GCF_043642205.1 Thalassotalea litorea
ACGAACAGATACCGGGCTCCCCCGGTATGACGTTAGCCATACGTCGTTATAACGTTGGTGATAAGCCTTCACCCAAAACGTCATTCCGGTCTGCGAACCGGAATCTTTTTCAGAACCGAATTAACATTTCAGAACAAGTCCATTGAGACTCATAAAACAACTAGTTCCAGTAAGACAAGCCTATCTCGCCATTGCCCAGGTATTCAAAAGTAAGGTTGACTAGCCCACCGCTATTTGTCATCGCAACCAATACGTCGCAGTCAACTCCATCTAAACATGTGTATGGGTGTCCAAGAAAAAGGTAGTTGCCGTCCTCAAATGTAAATGTCGCGCTTTTAATTTCAGCATTATCATATTGATACTCAGTGCCAATAACATCCTCATTTTCAGAAATTAACTGCAAAACTTCATAGGTTGGCGGAAGTTGATCGGCATCCGAGCTCGAGAAACTCGTCACCAAAACGTTAAGCTCATAGCTGTGCCCCCATTCAGGCGTAAAATTCTCAAAGGCTAGATGAAAATCCTGGTATTCAGTTTGCGGTTCAAATCTGGCGATTATACAAAGGCTCTGAACGGAAAAATCACATACGGATCTATATGACTTTATATGGACGGTAACTTCTTCTTGATTATCGTCTTCTGATCCGCCGCATGAAATAACTAACAATGAACAAAGTATTAACAACAAGTTCCTTTTGAACATAATATTTCCTTAATTTTGATTTAGTCGATTTAACGTTCAAGTCAGCCCCATATAGGGCTGCGAGCAAGAGCACTAACTACAGAGCCCTGATATTAGTGAATTTCTTTGCTAAAAATGGTTTTACAGAGACCAAGATTTACCAGTCGATATTTTCCATCCCATCATAAGGACTGTCTTTACCGTATAAGATGTAGTGCACATCTTCTTTAGCTTTTGCCGACAAGTTGCGTCTATCACTATTTAAGAAGTTTTCGAGTTCTTTTAGCTCGCTTTGTGAATAGCGAAAAAGAATGTGTGTATCACCCAAAACATACTCGTCTTTGAAAACTCTAAATACTCTCAGTGGGACGCCGTAGATAGAGTGTGACTTTCGAGGCTTGTAGCTTATGGTGATGACTTTTGATAACTCTTCCAGGTAATGTCCGGCAAACGGTATTTTTTGTTCTCCGGATTGATACTTGTCTATCACCTTTAAGTAGCGCCAGTGCAGCGAAGCGTAATCTCTCCAATAGTAGTATTTGATTTTTACGTTATCGGCTGGTTTGTGCTCATCATTAAGCAACGTAATGCAG
This sequence comes from Thalassotalea litorea, assembly GCF_043642205.1. Classification (GTDB taxonomy): domain Bacteria; phylum Pseudomonadota; class Gammaproteobacteria; order Enterobacterales; family Alteromonadaceae; genus Thalassotalea_A; species Thalassotalea_A litorea. The sequence continues at coordinate 11,145 of NZ_JBHZSG010000018.1, forward strand.
ATATTCCCAGCCAATAGAAATGGGGGGATTAGTTCTTTTTTGTCGTAATTCTCATCTTGCGCGTATTCGCGCAGGTTGCAATCCGAGCCATCATAATCTTCAGCGTGACAGCTAAAAGCTACCGCGAATAAGGTTATGACAAATGTCCATGATAATTTCCATTTATCCATGTTAACCCCTTGTTTTATGGCAACTAGCTACGATCCTACAATAACTCACTGCTTACAAAATCGCTTCAAAGTTGAATCGTAAACCTGATTTCCACCGCGATAGCGTTTGAATTGTCGAATACATGCCTACGCTTCGTTGAAAGAAGACGTTAACCTTTTCAACGAGTTAACGTCAACTTTTTCGCCAATCACACCTTTACGATGTCCACGACTGAATGCCTATAACACCATGCGAGTCACGATAAGCGACAATAATGAATTGTATAGGCAATAACAACGTCGTGGCGAGAAGCAATAAAGAGCATTCCCATTTTATCCTGAAAACCTTACGTGGTTTTCCAGAAATTAAAGATGCTAAAACCCTGTTCGTCTTGGATGAGGTAAAACACACCACCGCTTTACCCGTAGCCCTACCCTGACGCTACCCGAATAAGGATTCTTTAACATTCTCAATAACTTATTAAACATCATATTTGGCGACGCAAATTTTTGTATCCGAACAGGTCAAAAAACAATCGTGTAAAGTTGTAACCAGAGCGACTCAAAAGTGGCGAAAATAAAGGCTATGTCTTAAAATTTGCTTCGAACTGACCACTTTCGAGGTACCATTGTGGCGGAACACAAATCCGATAATGCCGAGCTTGTTGATGAGCGCATTACCCAATTATTTCCTTTCAAAAAAGCCGCTAAACTCCCAAAACCAGGGACAACGGCCATTGAGCATGGTTTTCAAACCCTTTCCTGGTGGTTAAACGGTCGCCGACGATGCCATAAACACACGGTAACCAAACGACATGTTGCCAGACGCAAAATCCGACATTAAGTTCGTTCTGTTGAAAAAGATAAGCGCATGATTAACCCGAACGCCACTCGAGATAAACGTTAAACCACCGCCTGGTAAAACGTAATTGTTCGATGTTTTGTAAAATTAGCGCTTTGTCGCCTAGAGTTGTACTGATAGAATGTCCAGCAATTTTTAATTCACTCATCAGTATGGATTTGTAGAGCAATGCGTACCAGTAAATATCTTCTTTCTACGCTTAAAGAAACTCCGGCAAACGCCGAAGTCATCAGTCACCAATACATGTTACGAGCAGGTCTTGTTCGCCCCGTCGCCTCAGGTTTGTACACCTGGTTGCCGACAGGTTTAAAGGTACTGAAAAAAGTAGAAAACATTGTACGCGAAGAAATGGACAAAGCGGGCGCTATCGAAACCTTGATGCCTATGGTTCAGCCGGCTGATCTTTGGGAAGAGTCAGGTCGTTGGACCGATTATGGTCCTGAGCTATTGCGTATGGAAGACCGTCATCACCGCCCGTTCGTGCTAGGTCCAACCCATGAAGAGGTGATCACCAAATTAATTAGCTCTGAGCTTTCCAGCTACAAGCAATTGCCAATTAATCTGTATCAGATCCAAACTAAATTCCGCGATGAAATCCGTCCTCGTTTCGGTGTAATGCGTGGTCGTGAGTTCTTGATGAAAGATGCCTATTCTTTCCACTTATCTCAAGAATGTCTGTCTAACACCTACCAGGATATGCATACCGCGTATTGCAATATCTTTACCCGTTTAGGTTTAGATTTCCGTTCGGTAATCGCTGACACGGGTTCTATCGGTGGTGATGCCTCACACGAATTTCACGTATTAGCTGATTCTGGTGAAGATGATATTGCCTTCAGTGATGGCAGCGATTACGCAGCTAACATTGAAAAAGCGGAAGCGTTAGCGCCAAATACCGAGCGCGGCGCTGCAACTGCAGAGTTAACTAAGGTTGAAACGCCAAACGTTCGCACCATTGATGAAGTATCAAAATTCTTCGATGTCGCGGCGACAAATGTGGTGAAAACCTTGTTGGTTTTAGGTGAGCATGAAGACGGTGAAACCGCACCTGTGGTTGCTTTAGTATTGCGTGGCGATCACGAACTTAACGAAATTAAAGCCGAAAAGATTGCTGGTGTTGCCGCACCACTAACGTTTGCAACCGACGAGCAAATCAAAGCCGTTGCCAATTGCGATGCAGGTTCTATTGGCCCGGCTGGTTTAGATATCGACATCATTGTTGATCGCAGCGCTGCGGTTATGTCTGACTTTATCTGTGGTGCCAATGAAAGCGGTTATCACTTCACTGGTGCAAACTTCGATCGCGATATCAACAACTACAAAGTCGAAGATATCCGCAATGTTGTCGCTGGCGACCCAAGCCCTTGCGGTAACGGTAAGCTAACCATCAAACGTGGTATTGAAGTGGGTCATATCTTCCAGTTAGGTGAGAAATATGCCGATGCGATGAATGCAGGTGTACTAACGGAAACCGGTAAAAACCAGACTTTAACCATGGGTTGTTACGGTATCGGTGTTTCCCGTATCGTCGCTGCTGCTATCGAGCAAAACCACGATGAAAACGGCATTATCTGGCCGGATGCTATCGCACCGTTTAAGGTTGTGATCATTCCGATGAATATGCACAAGTCGCATCGTGTTCAGGAAACCGCTGAGAAGCTATACGCAGAACTAACAGCGGCTGGCGTTGAAGTGCTATTTGACGATCGTAAAGAGCGCCCAGGTGTTATGTTTAAAGATATGGAGCTAATCGGTATCCCACACGCCATCGTTGTTGGTGAGCGTAATATCGATAATGCTCAGGTTGAATACAAAAACCGCCGCAGTGGTGAGAAGTCACTTATCGCTATCGATGAAGCGGTTGAGTTTGTAATCCATAAATAACTCGCTGTGTTAGATTGATTGATATTGCAAAGGCCGCTGAAGCGGCCTTTTTCTTGTCAGTAAATCCGTTCTGTAAAGTCGGGAGACTTTAACGGGCGTCCGATAAACTCCCTACGGGTAAGCAATACTTTAATGTAATTGGTATTATCATTTTTAAGCCGGTGTTTTTCACCAGATATGCATTTATGTTCGCTCAACACCGCAACAAAACTCCTGAACCTTTCGTAATACCAATCACACTAAGTTTGTGCACAACTCAGAGTTAGGGGCGAGGTTCATTTACCACATAGATTTTATTGATATAGTCATTCTATATTAATGAAATATAGGGCCGTTAATGGGCCTCTCACTAACTCCCTTCGGGTGAGTTTTAAAGGCGTTTGGACTACGTTACTGATTTTGGCTGTTTTTGAGAGCTGAATGACCATTCTCTGCAATCAAAGCCTTGTCTAAAAGCCTTTAAATTCTCACTGAGTGAGCAATAATTTAATGTGATTGGTATAACACTACCAAAATAGCTTTATCGACTATACTTGCTTGCAAAGATGAGGCTTATACCAATCACATTAAGTTTGTGCACAATTCAGAGTTAGGGCAGCGGTTCACTTACAACATAGATTTCATTGATATAGTCATTTCTATATTAATGAAATATAGGGCAGGAAATGGTCCTCTCACTAACTCCCTACGGGGGAGTTTTAAAGGCGTTTGGACTACGTTACTGATATTGGCTGTTTTTGAGAGCGGAATAACCATTCTCTGCAATCAAAGCCGTGTCTAAAAGCCTTTAAATTCTCACTGAGTGAGCAATAATTTAATGTGATTGGTATTAACCAAGACTTCGTCAATGTTTTTGCCTTGCTAGCCTGATAAGTAGAAGGCTTCATTGGATTAATACGTTAACGTTTTAGGTAGTAATGATGAATTCATCCATTTTTCTAAAGTTTTGCGCCATCGCGTTGGTTCCAATTGCACTCGGCTACGGCGCGGCTCCCGCACAAACAATGTCGATGCTGTATGACGTAACGGTCGACAATACTAATTTAACGCATATTCTCAGAGCTGTGATGGGCCTTTATCTTGGCATGTCAATCCTCTGGTTTTTGGGCGCGGGCAAGCCGGCTTTACTCGGCCCGGCTTTGATCAGTTGCGCTGTATTCATGTATGGCCTTGCTGTAGGGCGAATTTTAAGCCTGGCATTGGACGGCATGCCACATCCACTGCTTATGATTTACATTCTTCTTGAACTCGTGATGGGGACGATAGCAATCATGCTTTATCGTCGCGATGTGAGCAATATTCAGAGTCACTCCTAATGAAGACCTACCCTTTTATCTACGCTCTTTTAACGCTAATTATTGGGCTGTTTCTTCAAGGTTGTAACCCAAAGCCCGAAGAAATTAGTGATCAGCGATACAATGGTCCCGACAAGCTTTATCAACAGCTTGAAACTAATATAAAAAATCATGCTGATTTTGACTTTATCGTTGATATTGACCACTCTCGCCTCGCTAAAAAAGCAGGCTCAATCATGCCTCCTGCTCATGTCATTATCTGGTCATACCCTCAACTTGAAGCAGACGTTATCCGGGAACAGCCTTTGGCGGCACTGGAATTTCCCTTTCGCGCTCTTGCTTATGAGCAAGCGAAAAGCCAACAGGCGAGCGTAATAACGAATAGTTATCAATATTTAGTTAATCGCTACCAACTTAACGCAAATGTTGATAGAGAAAAACAATACAACTCAGTGGTGGAAAGCGCTTTTTCGGGCATTCCAGCCCAAAATATCGAGACGTTGCCCGATGAGGTAGAAGCATTTGCCGGTATCACGACTCTCGACAGTCCCTATGATTTTGAAAAAACTAAGCAACGAGTAATGTCGGCCATTAAGGCGCAATCGGACACAGTTGTCTTTGGAGAAGTTAATTTCAATGAACGGGCTAGGTCTTACGGTGTCGATTTGCCACCACTGGTGCTGGTTCTATTTGGAGGCCCCGGACCTGGCGGTAAAGCTATGGCAGCGGCGCCGACGCTTGGGCTTAATGGTTTTTGTCAAAAACTACTCATTTGGCAGGGTGACGATGGTAAAATCAAGGTTAGTTTTAACGATTTATTAGATATGGCAAAGCAGCAAAATGCTGAGATCACATTGCCGCTCAGGGTCGTTAATCGAAGATTGAATAAAACCTTTTCAGACGCTCTGGAATAACGCTATTGGTTAAGCGCCTTATTTCTAATTATTCTGGCCTGTAGTGAACATCACGCAATCAACAAACAACTGAAAAGCCGTTGTCGTCATTGATATTATGACAGCCGTTGAAGAGTGTGATCACGCCTGAGAATTTATAGACGGTTCTGACGGCCGAGGGCTGTCGCCGTGGTGAGAAATCATTTATCACTAACAATGAGGCGGATGATTTTGTTATCAGCCTATAACTAAACAATATATTGTAATTTGAATGACAAGCTAAAAGCGATAAGTCATAGGTACTAGATGAAAATCGATACGCTAAAAGCAAATACATAATTCAAAAGTCATTCCCTGACACTACAGGGAATCTAAGAAAAACTTAAAGGCGATAAACAGCGGATTATCAGAATGTTATGTTATCGCCTTTTTCAATATTAGGATTCCAATAATTGGTTAAAATAAGGAATAAGTACTGGCATCGACGCCATCATCAAAACATTCATCGCCACAACGAAACCTATGCCTGCGTATGTTGCTTTATGAATTTTATTATTAACGCTCAAATCATAACCTACGGTTAATGCAATCAACATCAATGGATATGCAACGAAATACAACATTACATTTACATCCAAAATTTCTAGATACCGTCCTATCGCGGGGCCAATAATTGATAAAGAGGCAATGAATATCATTCGCTTGTGGGTATCAATATCGCCTTTTTTAACTGCATAAATGGCAAACACATAAAGGCATAAAAACGTAGACATTGTAAATGCATTTCCTACCAGAAGGTCGGTTCTTTGATGCTCATAAAAGAGATTAATTGAAGCCCACTCTCCGGTGACTACCATCGCAATCACTAGCCAAACGCTAAGTCCGCCCAGTTTTTTATGATATTTTAAACTGCCATTGGCGACTAGACGCGCTTGATAAGCAAATAAAAACAGCCAAGCCATCATTAAACCAGCATGTGTGATAACCAAAGGCGTGTAACGTGCTAAACGCACAGGATGCACAATCACTTTCAACGTGAATCCAAGCAGTACAAATATAAATAGAAAGATAGCGCTGAAAAACAGATACCGTGAGCGCCGTTGAATGTTATTTCCAATAGTGGCTTCCATGTCCCCTCCTAACTTATTAATACAGTTAAAATTTTGATTTATTCATTATGCTAACAACTTGAAGAAAAAGCGAACAGCGTTGTTAACCTGAGAAATAAACTGCTTTCAATTACCATAAAAGTATGGCGAAATCCCAACATCAGAAAAACGTGTAGGATTTTTCTTCTCGTCCCTAACGTTTAAGTCATTGCACAGACAAAAGGCAGTATCGGTTTGTTGATTACATTATTCTCTCGTTTATATCAGTTCGGTTTAAAACTCTTTGTTCTCTTTTTTCCTTTTCCTAAGCCTAAGCTTTATCAAGGTAATGAAGGCCTGCAGGACTGGGCCAAAACCATTAAAGACAAAGGCGAGACCAAGTTATTAGTGGTGACCGATGAAACCTTGGTAAACCTCGGAGTCATCAATCCCGTTATTAAAGCTCTGGAAGCTGAACAGATACGCTATTCCACATTTAGCCAGGTGCAGCCAAACCCTACCATTGCCAATGTTGAACAAGGATTGGTGCAATACCATAACAATCAGTGTCAGGCGATTGTTGCTATCGGCGGCGGTTCGGTAATGGATTGCGCTAAGCTGATTGGCGCCAGAGCGGTGAAACCGAAAAAGTCGGTTAAACAGCTAAAAGGCTTGTTCAAAATCCTGAAAAAACTTCCGCCTTTGTATGCGATTCCAACCACAGCGGGAACCGGCTCCGAAACCACCATTGTTGCGGTAATCTCAGACCCAGAGGTTCAGCAAAAATATGCGGTAACTGATTTAGTGCTCGCACCAAAAGCCGCGATATTAGTACCAGAGCTCACCACCAGATTACCTGCACATATCACCTCTACAACCGGGATGGACGCCCTTACCCACGCCATCGAGTCTTATATTGGCAATAATGCGACACCATTTACTAAAAAGCGCTCGCTCGAAGCCTGTAAGCTAATTTTTGGAAATCTTCGGCTTGCGTATAACCATGGCGAAAACTCTCAAGCTCGGCTTGCCATGTTACTCGGCTCATTTTATGCCGGCGAAGCATTTACCCGCGCAAGCGTTGGTTATGTTCATGCCATCGCCCATCAGTTAGGGGCGATATACAACACCCCACACGGCCTTGCCAATGCGGTGCTCTTACCCAAAATATTACGGTGGTATGGGCAAAGTTGTCAGAAAAAGCTCGCTGAAATTGCCGATCATTGTGGCTTAGATCAGCACGCTACCACCGTCCCTGAAAAAGGACAGGTTGTGATCGACACGATCGAAGCCATGAACCGTGATATGGCCATTCCGAATCAGCTAACGGAAGTGAAAAACCAGGATATCGACAAGATAGTCGATGCGGCGCTAAAAGAAGCGCAGCTGGATTATCCGGTGCCTAGATTTATGGAAAAAGCAGATTGTCGCAGTGTGGTGGAGCAGTTATTGGCTTAGTTTTATCAATAGATTCTATAAAGTGTTTGTATATTTCCAGTTATTATATTTAGTTAATTAAAAGTTTATTCTTACCGTCATCATTGGGTCCCTACCATCTAGAGCACTTATTTCGCTCCAAATGGACAGCACTACAACTGGGGGTATGCATGAATACAAATAACATAGCGACATTTAACACCATCAACCGTGGTTACAACCAGACATTTCAACCGGGTAAGCTGAGCATAGGCTTAGTCGTGCCTATCGAACGATATGAAAATGGGCCAGTGCCAAGTATGCAGGATCACTTGCAGAAAGTGCAATTGGCTGAATCTCTTGGGTTTTCTGCCGTTTGGTTACGGGATGTGCCTTTCAATGTTCCGTCTTTTGGCGATGCCGGTCAGGTCTTTGATCCCTTTGTTTACTTAGGGTATCTGGCAGCTGCTACCAAGGATATCGCCTTGGGTGTATCTAGTATTATCTTGCCGTTGCGACACCCCGCCCATGTGGCAAAGGCCGCAACCAGTGCCGATCAGTTGTCCGATGGTAGATTGATCCTCGGTGTTGCTTCAGGCGATCGCCCGGAAGAATATCCAGCAATGAATATGTCCTTTGACGATCGCGGCGAGCGTTTTCGTGAAAGCTTTAACTATATTCAGGCCATGTGGGAAACACGGCCAACGCTGCAAAACACCCATGGCAATATCAATGCAGATAAACTTAACCCGTTGGATATGCTGCCAAAGCCAGTGGCAGGAAAACTTCCGTTGTTAATCACTGGTAGCAGTCAGCAATCGCCAGAATGGGCCGCGCAAAATGCCGATGGCTGGATGACTTATCCGAGAAACCCTGTTGATCAAATGCGAGCCATTGGTGAATGGAAGCGCAATGTCGAAGCCGCAGGGCGTGCGCCACAACCTGTAATGCAACCTTTGTATATTGATTTAGTCGAGGATGTCAATGCCCGGCCAACCCCCATTCATCTGGGTTTCAGAACCGGCGTAAACTATTTGCGAGAATATTTGCAAACCGCCGAACAAATTGGCGTTAACCATCTGGCACTTAACTTAAGGTTTAATCGGGCAGATATGGATGAAACATTAAAACGTCTGGGCGAAGAGATATTGCCTAATCAAAATTCAATACAGCTTGCCAGCTAATTATCTGACAAGCTGATATTTCAAAGCTACTTCATTGGTGCGTAAAAATGCAAAGACGATAACTGCTCATCAATCAACGACAGCATTTGTCGGTAATTTGCCGACTGGGTATTGGTGTAATCGACAGTAAACTGATTGGCATCAATTCCCTCTGGCAAATCTCTTGGAAAAGGGATCAGTTCACGTTCATCAGTCATCGTCGCAAAAGTCTGTTGTATTGCCTTTGCGCTGACTTCATTTTGAGTCGCGTACTGTGCCAAACGGGTGCCCGCACGATCGGCATATAGATCAACAAAGCTAAACCCGCTTCCCCCCGAGTTTGAATCCAGTAACTCTTTGAATTCTCCCAGTGCAAACCCTGCGTTGGCATCACTTAATAGTTGTAGTGCCATGGAGTAGACAAAATGCTTTTGCAGATCATTGCGATTTAACAAGGTTGTGGTGCGCTTATGGGTGTTACGCAGAACCTGTTGCTCCCTTGTCATCGACTGCATTTCTCCGGTAAATAACGCAAACTTATTTGAACCAAAATATAAACTTAATGCCATCATCGCATCGCGATTTTCATCAACGGCCCGGCGTCCCGATAACTGCGAGTTCTTATTTGCCTCAATAAATTGGTGCTTGAGAAAGTACAACAAGCTATTGTCTCGCTTTGGCCGTTGTGCAAACGCGAGTAGGTTCGTGTAGTACTCCTGAACATTCTCCAGGTTTACCCCCTGAACCAATGAGTTTCTAAGTGACAACAAGCTTGCCAACCGACCAGTATCTGCAAGAGAGTTTTCGCCCTGATCCAAATCAATTTGCAGTTGTTTTTCACTTACCTCTACAGCTTTAACCATTTCTATCACTTCATAGTGCTCTGGTTTTAAGCGACTGCTTAAAAGACTAAGAGTTATATCAAACAACCATTGGCCGCTTACTGTCAGACCACCAATTTTCGCGTCACCAAATACCAACCCTTCATCTGAATCAGGTAAGGCCATGGAGAAATTTAGATAAATGTCTTTGTTAAAGGGCTTAACATAACCTAGGAACAAGGCTTTAGAGTCGGACAGATTTACATTGGTGGTAATTTTCGGGCTAAGGTTATTCGCCAGCATGCTTAAACTTTGCAGTTCGCTTTTGCTAAAAACGTATTTAGATTTTCCGCCTTGTTTAATTTGTCTGGCGGTGCGCTGCAAGATAGAGCGGGCATCGGACGCACTGGCACTGGATAAACGCTCCGGTTGTTGAAGCTTAGGCTGAGTTTCCACTACCACAAAAAACAGTGCCACAGCGGCTATGGTGCTGAGGATGAACAAATACTTAAATAAGCGGAATAGAAACGCCAATCTGAATCCTTGTTATTTTAATACTAACGAACAATAGAATTACCATATCTGATTTACACAGGTGAATGCTAGAGCAATCGACTATTTCCAACCGTCCCAGCGATCCCAGTAGATGATTCGATTGGTTTTTCGTGACAGGTAATTGTTAAGCAAATAAAACGTGGTCAGTTCCATTTCTTCACCCTGTATACAGGTCCAGGCAAAGCGATGGCAATTATTTTTAATTAAATCATATGCTTGATAACTATAGATTAGCTGTGCCGCCCTATCGGCCGTTTCCTGACTAGCAAGCGCCTCTCCCTTTGAGTCACAGGCGACATAGATCTCACTGCCCGAGCGCTCCGCCAGAAAACGCTGCGGCGAAATGGCTTTAACCAAGCCACTGCCATGCAGTTCGACAATAGTGAACCGGTCGATAAGAATACCAGTGTGCTCCAGTACTCCCCCTAACCCACAACACAATAAAGCCCCGGGTTTGATTTTAGCCAGGGTTTCTTTGCATTTTTCTTTAGCTAGTTTTTGTTTCGGGTATTTGCCAATACCACTGGCGTATTTATCCAGGCCTTTTCGAGTATGGCCTTGCGGTGTTGGTCGTCTTAATTCTGCCTGACGATTGCGCTCCGACAACTCGCCCACTGCAACCGCAGAAGCTATTGCCGCACCGACCCATACCAAAGGTAAAACCATAACGTCCTCTAATTCCGTATCCCTTTTAATTAATAGTTATAAACAATTCAAAAATTTATGCTGAAATAAATTGTCAGAAAGTGTTGCAATGCGTATGGTTATCAGTCTATTAGTGCAATTAATCAGATAATTATAAGTTCATCAACCGCAATGAAAACCTTTGAAAAATCTTCCAAGCTCTCAGATGTTTGCTATGACATCCGTGGTCAGATAGCCACCGAAGCACGCCGCCTAGAAGAAGAGGGGCATAAGATCCTTAAGCTAAATATTGGCAACCCTGCCCCATTTGGCTTTCTGGCACCGGACGATATATTGCGGGATGTGATTCACAATTTACCAACAGCACAAGGTTACAGTGAGTCTCAAGGGATTTATTCAGCCCGGGTTGCAGTGATGCAGTATTACCAGCAGCTTGGTCTGAAAAACCTCAATGTTGATAATATCTATATTGGCAATGGTGTCAGTGAGCTGATTGTGATGGCCATGCAGGCACTGTTAAATACCGGCGATGAAGTTCTGATACCAGCACCGGACTATCCATTATGGACTGCCGCGGTATCCTTATCGTCAGGAAAACCGGTGCATTATCGCTGTGATGATGAAAATCATTGGTATCCAGATATCATTGATATAAAAAGCAAAATCAATAAAAACACTAAGGCCATCGTCTTAATCAATCCGAACAACCCCACCGGCGCGGTTTACCCCCAAGAGGTATTGCAACAGATCATCGATGTTGCCAAAGAGCATCAACTGATTGTGTTTTCCGATGAGATTTACGACAAGGTTTTATACGATGGTGCCGAGCATGTGCCAACAGCGCGCTTAAGTGAAGACGTATTGGTCGTGACCATGGGAGGCTTATCCAAAAATTACCGTATCGCCGGCTTTCGTGCTGGCTGGATGATGCTCACAGGCCCACTATTGAGAGCCAGGGGCTATGTGGAAGGACTGAATATGCTGTCCTCTATGCGACTTTGTGCCAATGTTCCCTGCCAACATGCGATTCAAACTGCATTGGGAGGTTATCAAAGTATTAATGAACTGGTAAATGATGGCGGGCGTTTAAAAAACCAGTTAGATATTGCTCATTCGATGATCAACGACATCGACGGCTTAAGCTGTCATAAAGCCAAAGGTGCTATGTATTTGTTTGTAAAGGTTGATGGCGAGCAATTACGCATCAATAATTGTGAACAGATGGTGCTCGATATCCTGCGCCAGGAAAAGATACTCTTAGTGCATGGCAAGGCATTCAATTTAAACGAAGGTATCTACTTCCGATTAGTCTTCTTGCCGCATTCTGAAGATTTAGTCGATGCAATTAATCGGTTAAAACACTTTTTTAGCCACTACTCACAATATTAACGATTTGCTTTGGCGTTAAAACCTGTAATCGCAATTCGTTAGTGCCAATATTATTGAATTAGATTGTGTCCTTCGGTTTTTAGGAGCACAACTAAACCACTGGGAGAGCCTGATGGAAAGTACCTTTCTAGCCTGGATGTTCCGCATGCCGTTGATCAAGCGCTGGGCGCTGATGTATTGCGTAAAAAAAGAAAATGTTGCCGAACACTCCCATCAGGTGGCGATAATTGCCCATTTATTAGCGGTGATTAAAAACGAAAAATTCGGTGGCAATATCAATGCTGATAGAGTCGCAACCATCGCTCTGTATCATGAAGCGTCGGAAACCCAATACGGTGATGTTGTCTCACCGACCAAATATGCCAATAAGGAAATCTCTCGGGAATTTAAGAAAATTGAAGCATTAGCCGAAAAGCAATGTCTTGAATCCTTACCGGAAGATATTCGTCATGTATTTCGCGATATTATCGTTCAGGATAATGTTGACGCCCAATACAAAGCCATTGTAAAAGCAGCGGATAACCTTGCCGCCTATATTAAGACTCTGGATGAAATCCGCCATAATAATGTTGAATTTGAGCATGTGGAGCAACGATTAAGAGCCAAGCTGATGGTCACTCAACAACAGATGCCGGAAGTGGGCTACTTTATGGAAACCTTTTTGCAATACTGCACCGCTAGTGTCGATAAGCTCAGCGAAAAGCGTACTTAGTTACATCTTCAATTTCAGATGCAAACTTAAATGCGTCATACCTAGGTAGTTACTTTAACGTCATGCCGAAATAGCCAAGTAAACGTCATACATGGGTCGCCTCTAAAACGTCATACATGGGTCGCCTCTAAAACGTCATACATGGGTCGCCTCTAAAACGTCATACCGGGGTCGCCCGGTATCTCTGCACTTACCTTAGATTCCGTATCGAGTACGGAATGACGGCTGGATTTTTGAGTAGTCTTGGTCGCGTCATACCTGTGTAGTCACTTCAACGTCACGTCGAAATAGCCAAATAAACGTCATACCGGGGTCGCCCGGTATCTCTGAATTGTCTTAGATTCCGTATCGAGTACGGAATGACGATTTGATTTAGGGTCGCCCGCTATCTATGGCCGTTAACATTCTGGTTTTAAATCAGTTTTACTCCTGCTACAATGCTCGGCGCAAAATGGTGCCGCGACAAGCGGCTGCAAAGGGAATGTGGTACGAGACCTATCCTCGAGTTCTGAGAAGCATGTCTTTATCCCACAACTGTACCCGCAACTGTAAATAGGGCCAGGATCAAAATCCACTGACCACAGACTTAAGCGACGTAAGTTCGCTAAACATAGCAATAAGGTTGGGAAGGTTGATACTGGGTTATCTCTATGAGTCAGGATACCTGCCTTTTTGTAAACAGCAACTCGTGCGGGAAAACACGATGATGTCTGGCACTACATTGATTGATACAAAGCTTCATGGTGGCAAAGTCAGGTTTTGACCGCATCACGTTAGTCTTTTATCACCGCCAATTATTGCCCTTCTATCGATTCCGCGCTTACGTATAAACAGTTATTTAAGCAGTGGAATATATCTTGGCAGACCGGCCATTACCATCAGCACTCGAGGTTGAAAACCTGACCTGGTATGTTGCAGAGCAAAACATACTCACCGATATCAATCTGAGCATTGAACAAGGTGCACGTGTGGCAATTATCGGCCCTAATGGCGCCGGCAAAACCTCTTTGCTCAAATGTATTGCGGGTTTACAAAAAGATTTTACTGGCCACATCAACATTGCCGGGGATGCAATAACAACACTTTCGACAAGGCAAATTGCCCAACGCCTAGCCTATGTCAGCCAGCACCAAAGTACGCCATTTGACTTATCCGTCAATGACATTGTGCGCATGGGGTTGCTTGCCAACAAACCCGTGTTCGCCTTTAATGACGCTTTTGATGATTCTAATGACGATCAGCACATTGCCGAATCATTGCAACTGGTAGGCCTTAAACACAAACGCTGGCATTCCTTTAATACCCTTTCCGGTGGTGAACAACAACGCGTGTTAATTGCCCGTTCAGTGGTGCAATCGCCGAAGCTATTGATTATGGATGAGCCAACCAATCACCTGGATATTTACTATCAGCATCAAATTTTAGCGCTTGCTAATGAACTAGATTTAACCCTGATTTTTTCGATTCATAATCTTGAGTTAGCCAGTCAATATGCCGATACCTTAGTGTTATTGGAGCAAGGCCGTATTGTCGCCAAAGGTAATGCCGATACGGTATTAACCTCGGATCTGTTAGAACAGGTTTTTAAACTGCCCTGTCTGGTTGAGCCGCATCCTATAAATTCTGGCAAGCGCATTACGTTTGCAGCGGCTGGAACGAGGATAGCGCTATGATAAAAAGACTTTCCTTGCCAATAAATGCCCTCCTTATACTTGGGTTGCTATTAATCTCGGTTTTCTTTTCACTGGGTATGGGCACCCAGAGTGTCGGCTTTGACGCAATTTATGCATGCCTGTTTGAACAATGTCAGGGGCCATTTGACCAGCAAATACTGTTTGATATTCGTCTGCCACGTATCATTACTGGATTTCTCGCAGGCTTTGGCCTGGCAATGACCGGAGCCCTGATGCAAAACATCACCCGTAACCCTCTGGCGGATCCGTATCTTTTCGGTATCGTTGCCGGTGCAGGGCTTGGTGTTACTATGGTCAGCTTTTTCGCCGAATCTATTGCCCTGTCGATTCCATTCGCGGCATTTATTGGCGCTTTGCTAGCGGTAGTTTTAGTGATTGGCATTGTCTTTAATCGTCATTGGCAACGCATTGAATTTTTGTTACTCGCAGGTGTTGCGGTGTCATTTTTACTCAGTGCTATTACCAGTTTCACCTTGTATATCAGCGATGCTTTTGCTGCCAATCGGGTGATTTTCTGGCTAATGGGTTCGCTGGCTCGAACCGATAATCAAGCCATTTACTGGATAACGCCGGTCATTATTATCGGCCTGTTTATCTCACTATTACTTGCTAGACAATTAGATGCTTTGTTGCTCAGTGATGAAAGCGCCCGCAGCTTAGGGGTTTCGGTGAGCAAAGTCAGGATCGGCATATTGATTTTATGCGCGGCGATCACCGCCGCAATTGTCGCATTTTGCGGTGGCATTGGCTTTGTCGGGTTGATGATCCCGCATTTGGTTCGCAAATGGGTTGGCATTACCACCGGTAAGCTAATTATCTTTAGTGGCTTGCTCGGCGGCATCTTCCTGATGTTGGTAGATGTAGTTGCCAGAACCGCACTGAACGGTCAGGAAATTCCCATCGGAGTCATTACAGCCGCTATTGGTTCGATATTCTTTTTAGCCCTGATGCGAAAAGAATAGGGAGAAAAGCCTAGGGCGAAATGCAAAGCGCGAAAAGCGTAAGTTGCTAAGTGTAAGGTACAAGTGAACTAGATGAGTCATTCCAAAAACAACATAACGCCAACTCTGATGATTCAGGGGACCACATCCGATGCTGGAAAATCGACCCTGGTAGCTGCTCTTGCCCGAGTTTGGCAACGCCGCGGCTTGCGTGTTGCACCGATGAAACCTCAGAACATGGCGCTTAATGCCGCGGTTACGCCTTGCGGCGGCGAAATTGGCCGCGCCCAGGCTATCCAGGCCCAGGCGGCAAAGGTTGACCTTAACGTCCACTTCAACCCGATTTTATTAAAACCAAGTTCCGATACCGGAGCTCAAGTCATTGTGCACGGTAAAGCGCTGACAACCATGCAGGCAGGGCAGTATCAAGATTACAAGAAAACGGCGATGAATGCGGTATTAGTGTCGCACCAATATCTGCAGCAAGATTACCAGCGTATTGTGGTTGAAGGTGCCGGTAGTCCGGCAGAAATTAATCTTCGCGAAGGCGATATCGCCAACATGGGCTTTGCCGAGGCCACCGACTGTCCGGTAATACTGATAGCCGATATCGACAAAGGCGGTGTATTCGCCCACCTTGTTGGCACCTTAGCGCTGTTAAGTAAATCTGAGCAAAATCGGGTGGTTGGTTTCGTCATAAACCGCTTTCGTGGTGATATCAAATTACTGGAAAGTGGTCTCGACTGGCTTGAAGAAAAAACCGGAAAGCCAGTGCTTGGTGTCCTGCCCTATTTGCATGGTTTAACGCTATCAGAAGAAGACGCGGTTAATAACCAAGTAGCTAACAACGAAGACAATTACCAACGGCTCAAAGTCATCGTTCCTGTCTTGCCGAGTATGAGCAATCATGATGATTTTGACCCCTTACGCTGGCATCAGGACATCGATTTTGAATTCGTTTACGCCAATCCAGATAATCCAGAGCCTTTGCCTGATGCGGATTTAATAATTTTACCGGGCAGTAAATCGGTAGCCTCGGACTTAGCATTTTTGCGCAATCAAGGATGGGATAAGTCAATTTATCGCCACCTTAGATATGGCGGCAAAGTAATCGGTATTTGTGCTGGTATGCAGATGCTTGGTGAGGATATTAACGACCCATTTGGCGTAGAAAGCACCGCATTAAAGGCTATCGGTTTAAAACTGTTGCCGATAAGTACAAGCCTTGCGGTAGAAAAGACCCTGACCAATGTGCAATTTACATTAAATTCAGAATTGCAGAATGCCCAGGTAAATGGCTATGAGATTCATACAGGCCAAAGTCAACTTACAGAACGGACGCGAAGCAAGGTCTTGTATAAAGATGCTCCAATGGAGCGAGGCCTTATCAGTGATGATGGGCTGATAATAGCAACTTATGTCCATGGTTTTTTCAATCAACCGCAGGTACTACAAGCGATTACCAAGTGGTGTGGACACAAGATATCTCAATCAGATTCCGCCTGGGAGCTACAGGAAAAAGCCATCGACCGTCTGGCTGATGCCTGTGAACAACATTTAAATATTAACCTAATTGAAGACATACTGACTAAGTGGTACGCAAATGACAAATGAAAACCAAGAGTTAAAGCATAAAGAGCCAAGCCGCGAAGAGCAGCGCCACAAAGAGCGGCAGCAAAAAATTAAAGAAAAAGTTGATGAAAAAATCGCTCAGGCACAGGAAGAACGAGGCCTGCTGGTGGTTATTACCGGTAATGGCAAAGGCAAATCAACCTCTGGTTTTGGTACCGTTGCCCGGGCGGTTGGCCATGGTCAAAAAGCGGCCGTAGTACAGTTTATCAAAGGTACCTGGGAATGCGGCGAAGCCAATCTTTTAAGGCAACATGGCGTTGAGATTTGCGTGATGGCAACAGGCTTTACCTGGGAAACGCAAAATAAAGAAGCGGATATTGCTGCAGCCACAGAAACCTGGACCGACGCTAAACGATTGCTGACAGATCCCAGCATCGATATGGTGCTTCTTGATGAACTGACCTATATGGTCAGCTACCACTATCTGGATTTGGATGAGGTTATTCAGGCCATCGAAAATCGCCCTAAACACCAACATGTTTTGATAACGGGTCGCGCCTGTCATCGTCGTTTAATCGATCTTGCCGATACCGTATCTGAGGTTCAGGAAGTAAAACATGCCTTCCAAGCCGGTATTAAAGCGCAAAAAGGTTTGGACTGGTAATGATGAAACTGGCTCAACAACCGATGCAGCCGGTTATGGTTATGGTTATGATTATTCTGGTAGTTTTTTCCAGTATTGGCACCTACGCGGTTGCCAAATCTGACGATGAACCGAAGAAGATTCGCATTATTGCCCTAGCCCCGCATATTGTTGAGATGCTCTATGCCATCGACCTGGGTGACAATATCATTGCCACCTTAGAACATGCCGATTACCCGGACGCTGCCAAAGCTATCCCTAGGGTTGGCAATTATGCCCAGCTAAATATTGAACAAATTGTCGCACTTGACGCGGATGTGATCATTGCCTGGAAAACGGGTAATCCCGATGCCGATATTCAACGCTTAAAGCAACTTGGACAAACGGTTATTTATTCACACCCGCAACGCCTTGTTGATGTTGCCAATGAAATTGAAAGTTTTGGGATGCGTTTTGGCAATGCCGATGTGGCAAAAGAAAAGGCCGATGAGTTTCGACAAGCGCTTGAGCAATTACAAAAAAATTATCAGGATAAAGCGCCGGTAACCGTGTTTTATCAACTTTGGCCGCAACCGCTAACCACAGTTGCAGGCAATGCCTGGCCACAACAGCAACTGGATTTATGTGGCGCCCAAAACCCTTTTAAGAATGCAGACAATGACTATCCGCAAATCAATATCGAAGACGTATTGGTGGTCAATCCGCAGATAATCATTAACCCAAGTAGTCGCCATAGCAATGAATCGATGAGCATCAACTGGCAACAATATAAAAACATGGATGCAGTAAAGCATCAGCAAATGTTACGACCAGATGCGGATATTTTGCATCGCATGACGTTACGACTCCCCAGCGAACTTGCCAAGCTTTGCAAGCAAATCGACCAAACCCGCCACTTTTACCATGGGGTCAGAGTCAATTAATAAAAATACAATGTATTAAAAAACATGGGGTTAAGTGCCATTCATTTATGACTCTGTCCCCTTAAAAGGAATTTGCCGGCATATAGCTTGCAGGCAAAATGTGGTACTGACCACTAGGTCAGTGAAATCAGTGCTGAAGTGCTCGTGGCAATGTTTGTTAGAACGAGCAATTAGGGAATCAGGTGCTGGGCTATCGCCCAAAATCCTGGACTGCCCCCGCAACGGTGATAAATGGTGGTTTTTAAATAACTGTCGTTTTAAGTCCGGAGACCAGCTTCAGCGAATTTTTTCAGGTGCGGTGGGCGCCTTGTGTGAGGAAAAAATGAAATCTAAAGCAATAAAAACAAATCGACGCAATCAGGTTGCGTTGCCTTTAACCGCTGTGTCTTTAGCCTTAATCGCTAACACCTCGGTGATGCAACAGGCGAATGCCGAACAAATATCGTCCGTTGACGATAGAATCTTAGTTACCGCTAATCGCAGCGAAGAACCAAGATCCTTAAGCTTATCGTCAAACGTGGTGATCAATGCGGTCGATATCGAACGTCTGCAGGCAAAAAACGTCAGTGAGATCCTTGATCAAGTTGCTGGTATGTCAGTGACATCTCAAGGCGGTCCAGGACAAGCCAGTTTCGTATTTACCCGCGGCAGTAATTCTAACCAAACGCTTCTTCTCATCGACGGGGTACGGGTAAATTCTGCAACGCTTGGCTTAACTGACTTTTCACAAATTGCGCCTCAGCAAATCGAGCGCATTGAAATCATCAAAGGTCCTCGCTCTTCTCTTTGGGGCAGTGATGCCATCGGCGGAGTGATTCAAATATTCACAAAACGCTATGCCCATGGCAGCGGCAATGTTGGTGCCAGCCTTGGCAGTCATGGATATTTGCAAGGCTATGCTGGCATTGGCTTTGGTAATGACGAGCATAACTTGAGCCTTAGCATGAATGCCGAGCAAAGTGATGGCTTTAATGTCTTTGAAACGGATTCAGATAACCCTTATGACATTAATGAACCAGACAAAGACGGTTTTGAACGTCTTAATTTATCGGTAAATGGTGAGTCTTACATCAATGATGAAATACGTCTGGAATTAGTGGGTCGCTATCAAAAAGGCAACAATGAATACGATGCTTCCTATCCCGATTCGCCTTGCTGGAACGATCCTTCGCAATCCTGTCCGTCGTTTTATGCCAATGAGCAGGACAGCGAAAATTCGCACATTAAGCTTGCCAGTGTTTATGAAACCAGCGCCATCACTTCCAACTTATCATTGGCTATTATCGAAAACTCAGCCAAGACTTTTGGTAATGGCATTGACCGTGCCGATGGTGATGAAATCACCACCAAGCGCCAGCAAGTTGCTTTCATTAATCAATTTAGTGTTGCCGATGGCTTTCGGGTGAATCTTGGTCTTGACTGGTACAACGAAGAAGTCAGTACCAATCAGGATAAAGATCCCTGGACTGAAGGGTTTCAGGAGTGGCAAATAGACAGTCGCGATGTGACCGCCGTTTTTGTTCAAGGCCGACAAACCATTAACTCGTTGATTATCGAAGGCGCGGTTCGTTATGACGATATCGAGAAAATTGGTGACAAAACGACTTACAACCTATCCGCGGGTTACAAAGTATCGGCAAACTTATTGGTAAGTCTGAACCGTGGCACTGGCTTTAAAGCACCAAGCTTTAACGACCTGTACTGGCCGGGAAGTGGTAACCCGGATCTAGAACCGGAAGAAGCGACCAGCAATGAATTACTTGTTCGTTATGCTTTCGATTTCGGTCAATTGGAGCTTGCCGCTTATGATTCTGACATTGATAACCTGATTGCCTGGGCACCGAATGAATTTGGACTGTGGCAACCGAGTAATGTCAATACAGCCAAAATAAAAGGCATTGAGAGCAGCATTGAATTATTGCTCGGCGCAACCACCAATACATTGGCAATATCATACACCGATGCCAAAGATGCCGTGACCAATTTAGATCTTATTCGTCGTCCGGCGCTTACCGCTAATTACACTCTAGGGTATGAATGGCGAAACTATCAGTTTACAGCCATTGCCAGCTATCGTGACAAAAGCATTGATAGCGGTATGAATGAATTGCCGAGTTTTACCCGATTTGATCTGGGCGCACAGTATGCGGCAAGTGCGGCACTGACCTTCAATGTAAAAGTGAATAACCTGTTAGATCGCCAATATCAAACGGTTAACCAATATGTTGCAGATGGTATCAATGGTTATGCGGGATTAAGCTACAAGTTTTAAACGCAGTGGTTGTGGCACTTAAGTTATAAGTGCCACTTTTCCTATGAATTGAAGTTTAACGCTGAAAACGATATACCGAGCCTAAATTCAGGATTTGTGTCAGTTCATCAAGCGCTGTGCGAGATTCCACCAACAGTGACGGGTCGGTTAAATCATCAAAGCTCAGGCGATCACGGTAGTGTTTTTCTACCCAATTAACCAAGGTCCCGTAAAGCTCATCGTTTAATACACAGTTCGGGTTTACCGCAGCCAATTCAGACTCTTTTAATGCCACGCGTAAACGCAGACACGCCGGACCACCGCCATTTTTCATCGACTCATTCACGTCGAAATACTTCACTTCTTTAATTGGCGTCCCCATGGTCACCAGATTATCCAAGTAGGCTTTTACCCGTTCATTTTCATAACAATGCATCGGCGCGATAATGGCCATAGAACCATCGTTTAAGGTAATGATCTGAGTGTTGAACAGGTAGGTATTAACCGCATCCTGTACCGTCACGTCATCACTGTTTACTTGAATACAGTGCAAATCGTCGCCTGAAAATTTCTGACGTAATTCCCCTAAAAATTGCTCAGTATTTAAAAACGCCTGTTGATGATAGAAAAGCACATTCTGATTACCCACGGCAATGACGTCATTGTGAAATACGCCTTGGTCAATCACTGCTGGATTTTGCTGAACATAGACAACACGATTGTCATCCAATTGATGCAAACGTGCGACCGCCTGACTCGCTTCCAGCGTTTGCCGCGCCGGGTATTTCATCGGCATTGGTTTTGCTCGGTTAAACGCATAACGACCGAAAGTAAATATCTGTACGCCAGCGTCATCATAATCTGTGCACAACCGCGTATGGTTTGCCGCGCCTTCATCACCAAAATGATCATTATCATTAAGATGCAAATGATGTTCGAATACGTTGTCGTCATTAAAAACGGCTTTTAGAATATTGCCGGTAGTTTCTGGCTCTAATGAACGATGAAATTTATTGGTTAAATTTGCCGGAGTAAAATGCACTTTACCATCAGCGGAATCCGAAGACGGCGAAACCGTTGCGGCATTTGCTGTCCACATACTTGATGCGGAGCAACAGGCGGAAAGTAAGGCTGGTGATGTTTTCGCAGCTTGTGCTAGTACCGAGGCATCACTGCCACTAAAACCTAAGCGGCGCAGTGAAAATAAGTCCGGGCGCTCCTGTGGTGCCAAAACCCCCTGCCCCATGCCCATATCGTGCAAGGCTTTCATCTTTTTCAAACCTTGCAACGCGGCATTCTTTGGACTGGAAACATCGTGAGCATTCGACAATGACGCGACATTGCCGTCTGATAATCCTGCGTAATTGTGAGTTGGTCCAACTAATCCGTCAAAATTTACTTCCAAACTCTTCATACTTGCCCCATTTTTCATTAATTGCCTGCTAAAAACTGGTATGTTTTCGCTAATTTTTCAGCCATTGTAACGACTTAATTTTCCTTGTAAATGGCCTGTTTGCCGCTAAATCGCTAATATTTACAACAATTGTTAATTAGTTGTTGACATGTCCAACCAAACCACTTAAATATAAATGAACTATTCTTAATTTAAAATTTACTGTGAAATTTATTAACTCAGTCATTATTCTCCTGCTGGTCGTGGTTTTAGTACCAAGGGCCGGGTTTTGACTGAATAATTAAGAAACGCATAAAAATTCACGAAACCCTCGCCTAACCACCGAGGGTTTTTTAGTTTTTCTAAGCTTAAAAAAAGGCAAAAAAAATGACAACAGAGTTGTACAGTGGTTCTCAATTACTGATTAAGGCCCTGGCAGAATTAGAGGTGGATTACATCTTTGGCTACCCTGGCGGGTCCGTTTTGGATATCTATGATGCGATTTTTCAGCAGGATAAAGTCGAACATATTCTCGTTCGTCATGAACAAGCAGCAACCCATATGGCCGATGGTTATACCCGGGCAACGGGTAAAACCGGAGTAGTATTGGCAACCTCAGGGCCAGGTAATACCAACTGTATAACCGGTATCGCTACCGCCTATATGGATTCAATCCCAATGGTATTGCTCGCGGGCCAGGTGCCTTCCCAATTAATCGGCGACGACGCGTTTCAGGAAACCGACATCATTGGTTGTTCTCGTCCTATTGTTAAACACAGCTTTAACTGTCGCTCCGTTGTTGAATTACCGAATGTACTGGCCAAAGCCTTTTACCTGGCTGAGACCGGCCGCCCGGGTCCGGTGGTCATTGAACTACCAAAAGACATTCTGATACCTGACAACAAAGCGCCTTTTGAACTGAATAAAGACGTCAAACTGCGCTCTTATAACCCAAACGTCCGGGGCCATAGCAAGCAAATCAAGAAAGCGGTGAGCACCATTCTCAAAGCCAAGCAACTGGTGATTTATACCGGTGGTGGCATTGTCCTGGCAGATGCCAGTGAAAAACTCACCAATTTGGTCGAGCGATTAAATGCGCCAACGACGAATACCTTAATGGGTTTAGGTGGGCTTAGCGGTTTGCATCCGAACTTCTTAGGCATGCTGGGTATGCACGGCTCTGTGGAAGCGAATAAAGCCATGGCCAATGCCGATGTTATTCTGGCCCTTGGTGCGAGATTTGACGACCGGGTGACCAACAAGGTAGAAAAGTTCTGCCCCAATGCGACGATTATTCACGTTGACATTGACCCAACGTCGATCTCAAAAACCGTTAATGCTCATATTCCTATTGTTGGTTTGGTGGATGTCGTCATCGATCAACTTATGGCAGGCCTTGATGACGCGAATCATCAGCGCGATGACAATGCTTACGCGAACTGGTGGAAACAAATTAATGAATGGCGCAGCTTAAACAGCTTTAGCTATGAGACAGATGAAAACAAAATCAAGCCACAACAAGTGATAGAATCGGTATATAAACATACTGAAGGCAAAGCCTATGTGACCTCAGATGTAGGTCAGCATCAGATGTTTGCCGCGCAATACTACCCATTTGATAAACCCAGACAATGGATTAACTCCGGTGGTCTGGGCACCATGGGCTTTGGTTTTCCTGCGGCCATGGGTGTCAAGGTTGCGTTTCCCGATGCAGATGTCGTGTGTGTTACCGGCGATGGCTCGATTCAGATGAATATTCAGGAGCTTTCTACCTGTTTGCAATACAACCTGCCGGTAAAAATTGTCTCTTTGAATAATCGCTCGCTAGGTATGGTTAGACAGTGGCAGGACATGATTTATGGTGGTCGTCACTCCTCTTCTTACATGGAGTCATTACCGGACTTTGTAAAATTGGTGGAATCTTATGGCCACGTCGGTATTCAGGTGAATCACCCAAGTGAACTCGATGAAGCGATGGAACGTGCTTTTGCGATGAAAGACCGATTGGTGTTTGTTGATGTTCTGGTCGATGAAACCGAACATGTGTACCCGATGCAAGTGCGTTTTGGCGCGGTTGATGATATGTGGCTGAAAAAGGGAGAGAAAGTCTAATGCGCCGTATTCTATCTATTTTGCTCGAGAACGAGCCCGGCTCTTTGTCGCGAATTGTTGGCTTGTTTTCACAACGGGCTTACAACATTGAAAGCTTAAGCGTGGCGCAAACCGATGATGCAAGCCTTTCTCGTATTACCATTACCACCCGTGGTGACGACAAAGTGCTTGAACAAATCACCAAGCAGGTAAACAAACTGGTTGATGTGATCAAGGTAGCCGATTTAACCGAACGAGCCCATATTGAACGAGAGATGGTGCTGGTTAAAGTGTTAGCGATGAGCGATAAAACCCGTACCGAAGTGAAACGTGTCGCGGACATTTTCCGGGGAGATATCGTCGATATCGGCAAGCAAATTTATACCATTCAATTGACCGGTGATGAGAGTAAAACATCGGCATTTATCAAAATCCTCGGCCATGAAACGGAAATCATCGAAGTGGTGCGTTCTGGTACCGTCGGCATCGCCCGCGGCGAAAAAGCCCTGCGCGCTTCTTAACAGAAGCGCCTTTTTTATGGGGTCAGTGTCAATTACCAAATAACATTAACTTATAGTATCAATACGTTAGATACTATAAGTTAACGACTCTGTCCCCTTAATACGATGTCCCATGTCAGATTTTTTCATCGAAACCGCCGATAAATCCGATAAAAAAGCGATTCAACGCTTTTACAAGCAGCAGCGCTATTCCGCCCGCTTTCTTGGTGACGACGTCACCTACCTGGTCCGTGATAATCAGGACATCATTGCCTCGGTTATCATCTCTTTTAAAGACAGTCACCCGTTGCTGCATGCTCTTGTAGTCGACAACAATCATCGAGGCCAAGGCATCGCCCAATCGTTATTAGCGAAAGCCGCAGACCTACACCCACAGCTTTATTGCTTTTGCGGGAATGAACTGATGAGCTTTTATCAAAAACAACATTTCGCCGTTATCCAAGGCTCATTATTACCCGAAGAATTACGCCAAAGGTATCTTGCTTACCGTAAAAAACACGAATTGATTGCCTTGTATTTAAACAGCAACTAACTTTCGACTTTTATTAATACTTTTCTATACTTACCACATCTTTAATACAAAGGACCCCGTTGCAGCACTAGCTCAAGCGGTTCAACGCAGCGGACGCTGGTTATAGCAAGCAAAGCGGGGTCATAATGAAACTCAATCGCACCACTTTGGTAGTCAGTTTATTGCTGGCATTCGCCGCCAACAAAACCGTCATCGCCCAAGCTGACAAATACGACAAAGAATATTCTCCATATCAGGGTCTGGACACCCCAGACAATGTCTATTTTGGTGACACCCATTTACATACCTCATGGTCTACCGACTCAGGCATGGCCGGTGCCACATTGACCCCAGATGATGCTTACCGCTTTGCAATGGGCGAAACCGTTACCAGTAACCTCGGCTGGAAAACCCAATTAAGGCGCCCTCTGGATTTTATTGTGGTTGCCGATCATGCGGAAAACCTGGGGCTTGCGGATTTTATTCGCCGCGAAGATCCAATACTGATGGCCAATGAGCAAGGTAAAAAATGGGTGGAAATGACCAAAGCAGGGAAAGGATATGATGCATTTCTTGAGTGGATACGGGCTGAAGATAACGATTTAATTGATGACCCGAAAATGGTGAAATCCGCCTGGGATAAGGTGACCACTAACGCAGACAAATATAACCGCCCAGGGGTGTTTACCGCTTTCCATGGTTTTGAATGGACATCGCATCCAAATGGTAACAATATGCATCGGGTTGTGATTTTCCGTGACGATAAAGAAAAAACCAACCAGGTGTTACCTTATTCACAATTTGATTCAGTCGATGCCGAAGATTTGTGGAAATATTTGCAATCTTATGAGGATAAAACTGGCGGCAAAGTATTAGCTATTCCTCACAATGGTAACCTCTCGAACGGTTATATGTTCGATACCAAAACACTAAGTGGCGACCCTATCACCGAAGCCTATGCCAAGACCCGGATGAAGTGGGAACCGATTGTTGAGGTTACTCAGCAAAAAGGCGATGGTGAAACTCATCCGTTTTTATCACCAGATGATGCATTTGCTGATTTCGAAACCATGGATGCCGGCAACATCAGCGGTAAGGTAGCGAAAACAAATGATATGTTACCCGGCGAGTATGCTCGCTCGGCATTAAAGGAAGGATTGAAACAAGAAGCAGAACTGGGTGCCAATCCATTTAAATTTGGTATGGTCGGCTCTACTGATAACCATACTGGCCTTGCCACCACCCGAGAAGATAATAACTTTGGTAAAGCTCATTTTGTTGAGCCAGACCCACACCGCATTGAACATGTCCTCATTGAAGGTGAGAAACCAGAATTATCGCTATACGCCAAAGATCTCGGCGCCTCAGGTCTTGCCGCCGTTTGGGCTCGAGAAAATACCCGGGAAGCGATTTGGGATGCGATGGCTCGTAAAGAAGTTTATGCCACTTCAGGTTCTCGCCTGAAGGTTCGACTATTCGCCGGCTGGGATTTTCAGGAATCGGATTTAGCCCGGGAAGATTTTGCCAGTAATGGTTATGCCAATGGTGTTCCTATGGGCGGCGATCTCAGTCAAGCACCATCAGGAAAATCTCCTACTTTCTTAGTTCAGGCATTAAAAGACCAGGATGGCGCCAACCTCGATCGAGTACAGATAATCAAAGGCTGGTTAGATAAAGGCGGTAAAACGCACGAACGGGTATACGATGTCGCAGTGTCAGACGACAGGGAAATAGACAAAGATGGTATCTGCAAAGAACCGGTTGGTAATACCGTTGATGTAAAAAATGCCACTTACACCAATGATATCGGAGCAGTTGCCCAACAGGCCTACTGGCAAGATCCGGATTTTGATGCCAAAGAAAAAGCTTTCTATTACGTGCGCGTTATTGAAATACCAAAACCACGCTGGACCGCATTTGATGCCAAGTTTTTCAATTTAAAACTTGAGGATGATGTAAAAATGATTGTTCAGGACAGAGCTTATACTTCGCCAGTTTGGTACACCCCGAATTGATACCGGATTAACGCCCAACTAATACCAATCACATTAAGTTTGTGCACAACTCAGAGTTAGGGCAGAGGTTCAGTTACAACTTAGATTTTATTGATATAGTCATTCTATATTAATGAAATATAGGGTCGTAAATGGGCCTCTGGTAAACTCCCTACGGGTGAGTTTTAAAGGCGTTTGGACTACGTTACTGATTTTGGCTGATTTTGAGAGCGGAATAACCATTCTCTGCAATCAAAGCCTTGTCTAACAGCCTTTAAATTCTCACTGAGTGAGCAATAATTTAATGTGATTGGTATAACACCAACTAGCAAATAGTTAAGATCAAAAAAGCCAGGTCAGATACCTGGCTTTTTCATGCAAAAACTAAACGATTAGTTTTTCGCGGATAACATGTATTTTGCCACCGCCAGACGCGTTTCTTCGTCCAGGTAGTTTTGTGGCGGCATTTCCGGGTAGTCTTCACGTTTTTTAGTTGGATTAGCAATCCACTCAGCCAACCCTTCCGGATTATCCATATACAACGCCTGAATAATTTGCACCGGTGGGCCAATCATAGTGCCAGAATAGGTGTGACAACCGGTACAGATACCAAGATAGGCAATTTTACCACGCTCTGAGGCATCGATATCACGCGGTGGTACTGGTTTGTCTAGCAGGTACGTGTCGATATTATCGGTGTTCGTGAAGTCACACTCTTTCCAGTCATCAACACCAACGGTTACGTAACGGTGACGGTTGATAATACAAGAATCGATACCACCACCAACTTTAACGATATCCGCATCACCCTGTTTAAACTCAGTAAGCATCAAGGCTTTCACTTCATCAATGGTGTCGTAACCGTTTTTCATCATCACGTTATCGAGAATCATAGTACGATCCGGATACGGTTCTGAGTCCGGATCTCCGGTAGCATTACCAAATGAGATATGATCAGAAATCAAGATACCGGCGGTTTTGTTGTTGGTAATGATATTACCTTCGATGATGACATCATCACCTGCCCAGACAACAATACCGGAACCCGGTGGGATCATGGCAACCATAGAGCCTGGAATTGCAAAGTTTTCGTGGTTGTTATCCACAACAAAGTTGTTACGGATGATTACGTCATAGGTAGTTTTAATAGGTAGACCTGGAGTAATAAACGCCAGGATACCGCCTGTGTTATTGTGAACATAATTGTGCTCAACAATCGCGTGACGAGAATTTTCAATTTCGATACCAGCAACCGATTCAAATACATCGTTATAAGCCACCTGAATGTTGTCACTCATACCAACGTAAATCGCCGCATCTTCGATACCAGAAATAACATTGTGCTCAACCACGCCGTTTTTGCCGAGCTGTGGGAAAATACCGTAAATACCGGTATCAACAATCACATTGTTGCGGATCACAAAGTTGTTACCCGCCTGCCCCATAATACCATTGCCCTTGTAACGAGTAATTTTGAGGTTCTCAACAGCGAAGTTATTGCCTGAATACAGGATCGCGTCATTAAGCACGCCTTTACCGTCTAAAGTTGCACGTTCACCTTCTTTAATAACACCGACTAAAGAAATGCTTTCTTTGTCGACATAAACGGTTTCGTGATAGGTCCCTGGCATGATTTGAATGGTGTCACCTGGTTCTGCCGCTTTCACCGCATCCATGATTAACTCACCTTCATTGACGACAATGACATTACCGGTTGCTTTCAAATCTACCACATCTGTGGTGCCCGCCTGCGACTGGATATCTTGTGACTTATCATAGCCACCTGTAAAGCTGGCACCGCCTGCGCTTGAGGTGATAACTGGCGCACTATTTTTGCCACCATAGTACGTACCTCCTGCAAAGGCAGCAGCAACCAGTACCGCTGATAAAATAACCTTTCCTTTACTCATAAATATCTCCGCTTACTTCCCTTACGTTTTCTTGTTGTTGATTGTTAATGGATGATGCCCCCAACTTTTTATTGTTGCTCACTGAAGGCATCGGTTTATCCCCTGATAAATTGTGTAGATTCTGCAAATTTGCGGCATATTTCGCATCCACCACCGGCAAACCTGATGGTAATACAACAGGAATTTGCGGTGTCAGACTTTCATCAGTTAACGCATGGAGGAAATCGACAATTCGGTCCAACTCTTCGTCGGTCAAATTTGGCTCCCAAATATGCCAGTGAATGATTAACTCCTCGCCTTCCGGAACCGCATGCCCGCGGCCCTTGGTATAAAAACCTGCTGCTTCCCTTAAGCTTTTCATACCACCAGAATGCATGTATGGGGCGGTTTTGGCAATATTGCGCAACGTTGGTACTTTAAATCCGCCACGCATACGCTTGTCATTAAAAGGCACTTCCGCACCGGGGTCGAAAGGCATCCCTTCGGGTTCAGGTGTGCCTATCACGGCAATTTGATTGTTGGTAAATAGTGGCGGTTGATGACACTCGGCGCACCTTGCCACGAAAGAACGAAATATGTTCATCCCCTTAATTTCATTTTCACTCAGCGCATCATGAAAGCCATGGGCATATTGATCGTATCGCGAATTTAATGAAATTAATGAAGTCTGGAATGCGGCTAACGCCGTTGCTACTTGCTCTATCTCAATTTGATCCGATTCTGGAAATGCCTGATTAAACATCTTTGGATAGCTATCATTGGAGCGTAACGAGGACAATAACTGCTGCGGATTATTACCCATTTCTTTCGGGTCAAACAATGGGCCTATGGCCTGCTGTTCCAGTGTATCTGCGCGACCATCCCAGAAGAATCTATCCAAAAACGCCACATTCCATAAGGTTGGTGCGCTGCGCGGCACTTTTTCCCCGGTAACGCCGACGCTTCTGTCCATATCATCGCTAAAACCTTTTTCCGGCTGATGACAACTGGCACAGGATAGTGACCCGTCTTTTGACAATAACGGATCGAAAAACAAGTAGCGGCCTAAATCAATTTGCGCCGGAGTAAAGCCATCACGATGGTCAGGCAATGAAGTTTGCGTACCGCCCACCCCACGGTTTTGTACCGAATTATAAAATTCATACATGGTACGCAGCATACAGTGGCCTTTGGCGTTTTTCTCAAAACTCGGAGGACAATGCTGTTTTAATTCGAAGTTCTCCGCTTCACTTGCCTGAGCTTTTGACATGGCAGCAAATACCAATGCCAAAGACAGTCCTGCGATCAGGGCGACCCCTAAACTTATCAGGTTTTGAAATTTAGATTTAACGGCAATCAAAAATTTCATCTCAATTACTTATCCAGAGTCTGGATAAATGAAACGATGTCCTTAAGGTTTTTATCGTTGCTGATGGTGTTAGCCATCATCCGCATTTGTCGACCGTACTTGTCATCCTGATGATAGCCGCGGATACCGGCTTTGTAATTTTGTAATTGGCGAGTCAAATAATCTGCTGAAAGCGTGGTGAGGTTTGGCGATTTCAACGCTTCGTTACCTTTGCCGTTATTACCATGACAGGCTGCGCACTGTGAATTGTATTGTCTTGAGCCGTTGCGCATGGTTTCGGCGTCCAATTCTGTTTTAGCATCACTTTCTACATCAAAGGTGGCAACATAAGCCAATACGTCAGCTTTGGCCTTTTCATCGGCCACGAGTTGCGCCATCGGCAGCATTTGCATGCCCGCAGTATCACCTGCTTGCGTACCGCGTTTGCCGGTATTGTAATTATCTAACTGTTGCGCCAAATACCAAGGGTACTGACCCGCTAAAGCCGGAGCCTGCAATGCATCATTACCCTGACCATTATCACCATGACAGGCAACACAAGTTTGATACAACCGCTCTCCGTTTTTAGCGTCACCTTTTTCCGATGCCGACGCCACAGAAATTGTTGAAGTGCCAACAATCAAGACAAATCCCAAAGCAAAAAGAGACGAAATAATTTTTATCATTGTGGGTATCACGAAAATCACCTTTTGGATTTGAAAAGCTACAGCTTCACTATACAAATTGACCATTTAAATGCTTGCGGATTCCTGTAAATCTCTGACGAATTCCTTGCAAAGCCGCATTATTTATAGGTTATACCGTGATTTTTACGATATTGGCTCGGTGTGATGCTATGGGTTTCCTTAAACACTTTATTAAACGAACTTAACGAGCGAAACCCACTATTTAGGGCAAGCGTCAGGATCGGAGTCGAGGCATTTTCAGGACGTAGTAACTGTTTGCTCACTTCCTCGATGCGAAAATAATTTAAATAATCATTAAAGTTTCGATAGCCTAACACGCCATTAATCAAAGACCTTAATTTCTGCTCACCGAACCCTAAATGACGAGCAAGTCTGGCGATAGTGAGGCCTTCTTGTTGATACAGTTTTTCTTCTCGCATTGCTTGTTCAAGTTGCTGCAATTGTGGTTCATGGGATTCACTTTTCTCGGCAACTTGCTGAGGCGGTTCAAACATGGAGTTAGGTTTGATTTGCATCAGCAACACATTTAACCCTGTAGCCAGCAATGCCAGCAACCCAAGCTTCCCGGTCAGTAACCAGCTTCCTTGGACATCGAGCAATTGTTCAACGAAAATCACCAGAAAAATATAAGCTGAGCAAAAACTGATCACCGAGCCACGAATAAAACGCCGCTCAGCTACCAAATCATTACGCCAGTATTTCAGGGCGATAAACAGTGCATATAAAATCAACGCCAATTCAAGCAGCATTACCGCGACTTTGGCGGCCATAGCCAGCGTTTCCACCGTTGCACTGGCGGGATTATTAATCGCCAGCATAAGTTGCGCGAGTGAAGCTAACGTCACCGGCGTCAATGCCAGCAAATATTGCCAGGGCTTAATTTCAATGTGGTCACTAAATACACTAAGGCCTACCAGAAAAAATACCCCGGGTAATATATTTGAGGCAATAAACACCAGTATCCAAATCGGACTGTACAACGTGAGTGAGCCAAACATTTGCGGCAAAAGATACAACATGACGGTCGCCATCAAAAGACAGTACAAACGAACTTGTAATGACTGTTTCGCTCGGGGAAATAGGATTAACAATGCAAGGGAGAATTGAGCAAAAGCAAAATGACTTAAAAACAGGTTCAATGAACTCATTTACAGGAAAAAAACCGGCTTGTTGTTTGAATATGGGCTGAGGTTACCATCGGCCAACACCTTTTGCCAGTGATTTACCCGCATTGCAATAATGCGAATTTTTAGGGTTAGCAAAAAACGTTTGTTTTTCAGAAAGTTTGTTGAAAAAATGGCCTTAATTAGATTAATCACTCTAATTTAACTGGTCGGATCTTATTGACAACAAAGGATTTATTTGGGATTTTAGTCCCTGATTTAACCGTGGTTAGTATCTAGCCAATATTAGAATATTTGTTCTAGAAGGTTAATTTTAGTGAACCTAAGGATGGGTGCCCTAAAAGCAAATTTGAATTAATTTTTCAGGTTTGTTTTTGATTTACGTACGAAAATAGGATTAGGTATGCTTGTTTGAAAATAAACATATCTAATCCTTTTTCTGCTACCTAACATTCGATAAAACCAGATCTTGGCGACAAAATCCTCGAAACGCTTGCGCAAAAATTCACATTGCGCTGAAAAAGATAAATAAGCACCAACCTCACTTTTAATCCCAATCTGATTACTCACTATAGACCTTATACCAATCCCATTAAATTATTGCTCACTCAGTGAGAATTTAAAGACTTTTAGACAAGGCTTTGATTGCAGAGAATGGTTATTCCATTGTCAAAATCAGTAACGCAGGATAAATGCCTTTAAAACTCACCCGTAGGGAGTTAGTGAGAGGCCCATTTACTGCCCTATATTTCATATATATAGAATGACTATATCAACGAATTCTATGTTGTAACTGAACCTCTGCCCTAACTCTGAGTTGTGCACAAACTTAATGGGATTGGTATTATACCAATTCCATTAAGGCAGAGGTTCATTTACAGCATTTTACGCAATAAAAAAGGCAGGTGACATAATCACCTGCCTTTATCATTTAGCGTTAAACGCTGAAACAACTTAAGATTTAGATTAGAAGCCGTATTTCACTTCAATACCTGCTTCTAAACCACGGTTTACGGTAACGTATGGGGTACCTAGTACATCAGCAGTACGACCACCTAAGCTGCCTTCAACATAACGGTTGTCTAGCAGGTTCTTACCCCAGATAGCTAATTCCCAGTCTTCATCTTCACTTGCCCAGGAAATACGTGCGTTCAGGTCTTTACGATCGTCGAAGTAGTTTGGAATATCTTCAACAAATGCTGGCTGACCCACTTCAAATACCCGTGTGTTTTCCGCGAACACATAATCAATATGTAAACGGGTATCGCCTAAACCGATGTCCATCATCCAGTCATAGGTCAACGTATAATTAACACTGGATTCACCAGAAATAGTCATCGCATCAATCATCTCACCTACCGCATTGTAAAATGCTTCAGATTCCTGATCGGTCTCGCGATAATCGGTCACCGCACCAAAGGTCATACCGTCGATGATTTCCCAGGCTAAGGTAACTTCAACACCATTAAGCACTAAATCTTCGTTAACAACCGTAGGTAGCGCCTGATTTTGGCCCGGAGGTTTAGACTCAACACTGCGTTGACGGCCATCAAGAACGGTATGATAAAACGCTAACGTGGTGCGTAGACTGTCTGAAAGCACGCCCTTGTAACCAATTTCCAGGTTTTTCACTTCTTCTGGTTCAAATGGTTGTGCCTGACTGGAGATATTCAAAGAATCATAACCACCCGCTTTATAGCCTGTGGCATAAGATACAAATACCATATGATCATCATTGATTTGATAACCCGTACCGATGCGACCGGTCAGCTCATTCCAGGAATCTTCAGCACTGATTTGTGGCAACGCCGGGAATAAAATATTGGTTACACCGGGACGCTCTTCGGTAAATTCTGTTTCAGTAATTTCCCAGGTGAATTTTTTATCATCACGGGTATAACGAAGACCAAAGAAAGCATTCCACTTGTCGGTAAACTGATAATCAAAGTCAGAATAAACGCCATAACTGGTGAACTCACCAGTGTTAACGAAGTTCTCTGACCAGAACATACCTGAAAAGCTAGGCCCAAAAATCAATGGTGAACCAAACATTTGCGCCGCAAGATCATAGGTTAAATCGCCCGTTGCCGTGACGAAACCAGGGCTTGCGTCCATACCAAATGCCGACAAGACATTGGACCATTCATTGGCATTCCAAAGGTGATCCATTTCCAAACCAGAATCGGCATAAGCCTGGTCGACAACGTCAGCAAAACTAACCTGGCCGATACAGTTTGACGGGTCAAGCCCTTGTAGAGAACACGCATAAATCGCAGCGGCCTTATCAACATCGCCCATGGCCATATCGATTAATCCTGCTTGCTGCAATCCATTGAGGACTTCACCGCCGACAACTTGTTTTACCTGACCATTTAGGTCCTGAGTGACCAGGCGGGCAACAGTATCAGTGGTGACATTAATTTCAGATTCTTGCCAAACATCTTCTTTAGAATAGGTAAAACCACCCACATAGCTTAGCTTGTCACCGGTGTAGTTAAATTGCAGCTCATTGTAGAAAATATTGGAATCTTCGTTATTTGACGTATGAAGGTAACGGGTGATCTCTGCGGTACCATCTTCTTCACCGCGGTTAACGGTTTGCCATTCGCGATAACTGGTAACAAACTTCATTGACCAGTTTTCATCAAACTCATGATTTAGTTTAAAGGTATAGGCTGTCATATCGCGCCCTTCCTGACCATCGCGCAAATCGTTTGCGACGCTATTTGGGAAAGGGTTGTAGTTACCAGGTACACCGTCGCCAGGATTTTCGTCGTAGGCATACGGGCTTAAACCAATGGCCATTGGTGGTGCCTGATCCAAATCATCCCAATCGAATGAGACGCTAACATCGGTACGATCACTTACCTGCCATTTGACGGCTACACGGGCCGCGTCATGATTTTCAGCACCCAAATCCCAGATTTTAGTGCCTTCGTTCCACGCTGGACGCGCGACATTTTCAATAAAACCATCTTGCTCGTTGGTTAAGAAGTTGGCACGAAGGTATACATCTTCGAGCAGCTCGAAATTGATCATGCCTTCAATACGTACCAGATTATCGGTACCAAAAGTGCCTTTTACAAACCCTTCAAAATCTTCCTGCGGCGCATTCGGGATCATGTTAACAACCCCCATCGCCGCATTCTTACCAAATAAAGTACCTTGCGGACCTTTTAGCACCTCGATGCGCTGCATGTCGGAAAATAAGACATTTTGTGCGGCACGAGGCATGTAAACATCGTCAAAGAATGTTGCAGAAGATGGATCCTGACCTACGGAAATATTTGGGCTGGAAATACCACGAATGGTCACACCCGATTGAGTCATACTGCCTTCAGAGAAGTCAAAACCAGGAATGAATTTATCGATATCTTTTAGCAAGATAGAGCCAGATTCCTCGATAGTATCAGAGGAAACACTGTCAACGGTTACCGGAACTTTCATCACATTTTGCACGCGCTTTTGGGCCGTAACCACAATCACGTCACTAATGTCTTCTTCCGATGTATTGTCTTCGGCGGCAAACGCGCCCAAGGATGTTACAGCCAGTGATGTCGCCACTGTCTGAGCAATAAGTTTTTTACGAAATCTCGCGCAAGATTTCCCTGAATTAAAGGTAAAGGACACTTCATTTCCCCAATAAATGTTTTTATTTTTGGCACACTTTTATGCAATTACAAAAATGCATTCTGGTTCGTGAAGGTTAATATTTTAGTGGGCTGCAACCCTTGCAGCTGATGTATTGATACCACAGGAGAGGTCAAACGAAAAGACATTATTAGGTGTTCAGCTATCAATTGTTAACATTATGACAAATATCACCCATATCGCTCAAAAAACAGGCACAAGCATAACCAACAACACGGTATAGGGTCATTATCGATTCCTCCTCTATTCGCGGTAAAAAAAAGGAGAATGGTGTTTGCCATTCTCCTTATTGGTCCCAGTTGGGTATGATTTTTGGTGTGTGATTCTAAACGTTATTTAGAATCCGTATTTCACTTCAATCCCCGCTTCCAGACCTCGGTTAATCGTTACGTACGGCGTACCAAGTACACCCGCAGTACGGCCGCCTAAGCTGCCTTCAACATAGCGATTATCCAACAGGTTCTTACCCCAGATGGCAAGTTCCCAGTTTTCATTTTCGCTAGCCCAGGATATACGCGCGTTTAAGTCCTGACGATCATCAAAGTAATTGGGAATATCTTCCACAAATGCTGGCTGACCCACTTCAAATACCCGTGTGTTTTCCGCGAACACATAATCTATGTGTAAACGAGTATCCCCTAAACCTATGTCCATCATCCAGTCATAAGTCAGAGTGTAATTAACGCTGGACTCACCGGAGATGGTCATCGCATCAATCAGCTCACCTACCGCGTTGTAGAACGCCTCGGATTCCTGATCGGTCTCGCGATAATCGGTTACCGCACCAAAGGTCATACCGTCGATGATTTCCCAGGCTAAGGTAATTTCAACACCATTGAGCACCAAATCTTCGTTAACAACCGTAGGCAATGCCTGGTTCTGACCCGGAGGCTTAGATTCGACACTACGTTGACGGCCATCGAGAACGGTGTGATAGAAAGCCAATGTTGTACGTAAACTATCGGCTAACACCCCTTTGTAACCAAGTTCCAGGTTTTTTACTTCCTCTGGCTCAAACGGTTGCGTCGCACTGGAGATATTCAAAGAGTCATAACCACCCGCTTTATAACCTGTAGCGTATGAGACAAATACCATGTGATCATCATTAATTTGATAACCGGTACCAATACGCCCTGTCAATTCATTCCAGGAATCCTCTGCGCCAAACTTAGGCACCGCTGGGAATAAGATATTGGTCACACCGGGACGCTCTTCGGTAAACTGAGTCTCGGTAATCTCCCAGGTGAACTCTTTATCATCCCGGGTGTAGCGAAGACCAAAAAACGCATTCCATTTGTCGGTAAACTGATAATCGAAATCAGAATATATCCCGTAACTGGTAAAGTCACCGGTATTGACGAAGTTTTCAGACCAGAACATGCCACCAAAACTTGGCCCGAAAATGAGTGGTTCGCCAAACATCTGCGCTGCAAGGTCATAGGTTAAATCGCCCGTTGCCGTAACGAAACCTGGGCTTGCGTCCATACCAAATGCCGACAAGACATTAGACCATTCATTAGCATTCCACAGGTGATCCATCTCCAAACCAGAATCGGCATAAGCCTGGTCGACAACATCAGCAAAGCTTACCTGACCGATACAGTTTGACGGGTCAAGCCCTTGCAAGGAGCACGCATAAATCGCTGCGGCCTTATCAACATCGCCCATGGCCATATCAATCAAGCCAGCTTGTTCTAATCCATTGAGAACTTCGCCACCAACAACCTGTTTTACCTGACCGTTTAAGTCCTGAGTGACTAATCGCGCAACGGTATCGGTAGTGACATTAATTTCGGATTCTTGCCAGACATCTTCTTTTGAATAAGTGAAACCACCAACATAACTTAACTTGTCGCCAACATAGTTGATTTGCAGCTCATTGTAGAAAATGCTGGAATCTTCATTATTTGAGGTATCGAGATAACGGGTAATGTTGGCGGTACCGTCTTCATCCTGACGGTTAACGGTTTCCCACTCTCGATAACTGGAAACCAATTTCAACGACCAGTTGTCATCAAACTCATGGTTTAACTTCAGCGTGTAGGCCGTCATGTCACGACCTTCTACACCATGACGAACGTCATTTTCCGCTTTGTCGGCAAAAGGATCGATATTGCCCGGAACACCATCATTAGGGTTTTCCCAGGCGTACTCGCTTAAACCTATCGCCATTGGTGGCGCTTGCTCTAAATCATCCCAATCGAACGAGAACGTGACATCGGTACGATCACTCACCTGCCATTTTATTGAGGCGCGAGCGGCGTCATGGTTTTCAGCGCCCAATTCCCAAATCTTGGTGCCTTCATTCCACGCCGGGCGAGCTACGTTATCAACAAATCCATCTTGTTCATTGGTTAAGAAGTTTGCGCGAAAATACACATCTTCGATCAACTCAAAATTGATCATGCCTTCGATACGCACCAGGTTATCGGTGCCAAAGGTGCCTTTGATAAATCCTTCGAAATCTTCCTGCGGTGCATTCGGGATCATATTAACAACCCCCATCGCCGCATTTTTACCGAATAAGGTACCCTGCGGGCCTTTTAGCACCTCGATACGCTGCATATCTGAGAACAGGACATTTTGGGCGGCGCGAGGCATATAGACATCATCAAAGAAGGTTGCTGATGACGGGTCAGAACCGACACTGATATTTGGACTGGAAATACCACGGATGGTGACACCCGCCTGGGTCATGGTGCCTTCAGAAAAATCAAAACCTGGAATAAACTTATCAATATCCTGTAACAGGATGGAACCAGACTCTTCGATGGTATCAGACGATACGCTATCTACGGTCACCGGAACCTTCATGACATTTTGCACACGCTTTTGTGCGGTTACCACGATCACATCGCTAATGTCTTCTTCCGGTGCATTTTCTTCGGCAGCTAGCGCACCAAAGGATACCACAGCCAATGAAGTTGCCACTGTCTGAGCAATAAGCTTTTTGCGAAATCTAGCGCCAGATTTCCCTGAATTGATTTTAAGAGACACGTCTTTTCCCCAAATAAATTATTTTTATCGTTCGTTTTTATTCGGTTCAAAAAGGTTAAATTTTAGTGTGTTGCAACCCTTGCAACATCGTTATTGATATCACAAGGGAGTATCAAGGCAAAGGTTTTTTTGTTATCTTTTTTAAAAACTTGTGGGCGATTGGTTAATTTTTTGATCAAATTCACAAAATTTTTCAACCAGTAAGCCCTAGCATTAAGCCCTAGCAATCAGCAGCAGTATGATGAGAAACACTAAGATAACCACCAAGGCAGCAACCATCAATACCAGAATTCCCACTCTGTTAGTCTTGCTTTTGTCCCTATTTGTCACCGGCTGTGGTGGCCCTCAATTAAAAGCCCTCGACAGCAATGCGACTATCCTAGCGTTTGGAGACAGCTTGACTGCAGGTAAAGGGGTTAACATTGAACACAGTTACCCAACGATATTAAGTCAGTTAACCGGGCTAAATGTGATCAATGCGGGAATTTCTGGAGAAGTGACCGAAGCGGGATTGCGACGGCTTCCACCACTACTTGACCAACATTCAATCGATGTAATGGTGCTAATAGAAGGTGGTAATGACATTTTACGTAATCTAAATCTGGCGCAGACTCAGGAAAACCTGGATCAAATGATTCAATCAGCTAAACAAAGAGGCATAGATGTGATTTTGTTTGGTGTGCCAAAGAAGAGTTTATTTTCTGACAGTGCCGATTTTTATCAGGAATTAGCGGACAAACATGATTTGATTTTTGAAGATGAACTCATCGCTGACCTGTTGCGCTCACCACAATACAAATCTGACAGCGTTCACTTTAATCAACAGGGTTACACAAAACTTGCCCAACGTGTCCATGAATTACTCAAAGACAATGGCGCGCTTTAAAAAAACGTCAATAAGAAAAATATTCTTTTGCATCATACGGGCAATCCTTCGTTCTAAGGTTTGCCTTCGTCCAATTGCAGGTTTTCATCAAACCATTTCAAATGCGCAAGCGGATACCCTAAAAAGAACTTAGTACGATCGAGTACAATGCGAGTGTTAATACGTTTAATCGATAATTCTGGGTTTTCCGATAATTTATCGCAAGCATCATTGAGCGCTTTAATGTCTGAAAAACAACACAAAGAGATAAAATCAACTTCGCCGCTCATGCGCATGCAGTCCATAATTTGTGGAATATCATTGATCGCAGCCGCAAACTTTCGACATACCGGCGCACTGTTATCTGTCAGGGAAAATTCAACGTAGGCCAATACATGCTCACAGATTTGTTCGAGATTGACATCGGCATGAAACGTTCGAAAGTAGCCGGCTTCTTTTAACGCTTTAACCCTTTGAAAACAGGCGCTGGGAGACAGGTTGACCTTTGCTGCCAACTCGACATTAGTCAAATCCGCCTGCAAATGTAAGGTTGCTAATATCTTCTTGTTGTAGCTATCAATTTTTATGTTTTTTTTCATATTAACCTGGATCTCGAAAAGACATATTGCGCGACAAATCACGATAACGGGGCGACAACTATATATTTTTAGTGTCTGAACTACAATTTCAGGGAAATATTGCCAGTTCAATCGGTCACAACAAAATATTATTTTGCGACTGAAGTAGACAATAAGGATAAGAATAAAAATACAATTATCCTAAAGGTGGAAGTTATGAATAAACGAGTTAGTGGTTATTTTGCACCGTCGTTAGTCGCCAGTGCAATTGCATTATCTTTTTCAGCACCGATTCAGGCTGAGCAGCAAGAATCTGTCGTTGATACCGGTGACATCGAAACCATTGAAGTGACCGCCCGTGGTCGTGTAGAAACGATTCAATCGGTGCCCGATTCGGTAACGGCATTCAGTGCCGATGATATCGAATCAGCGCGCATTACCAGCATTCGCGATGTCGCCAACTTAACACCTAACCTGACGGCTTTAGATAATTTTCGCCCGGGATTAGCCCGTATTAATATTCGAGGATTGATCACACCGCAAGTGGGCGATCCACCACTGGCGTTTGTGGTTGACGGTGTAACCGCATCAGATCTTGAATTTATTAATCAGGATTTAGTGGATATCGAACGCATCGAAGTCATGCGCGGTGCTCAAGGTGCTTTGTATGGCCGTGGTGCTGTTGGTGGTGCCATTCTGATTACCACCAAGCAGCCTTATGAGGAGCTTGAAGGCAGCATCAAAGGCTCAATCGGCAATGGCGATACCTACGAATTAAACGGGGTAATTTCCGGTTCACTGAATGAGGATGATACCGCGTATTTTCGTTTAGGTGGCTACACCAAGAGTAGCGATGGCCTGATTAACAACGAGTTTCTCGATGAAGAGGCCGATTACCTTGATGAAGATTCACTATTCGGACAACTTCATTTTGAGATATTTGATGCAACTAGCGTGTCATTAAAAAGCCGTTACACAACCAGTGATGCTGGCTTTGCTTACTATCAAGGCGTAACTGAAGATACGGTAGAAGATTTTTCTATTGAAACGTCCCAAAATATCCGCAACAACGATAAGCGTGATGTTGCTGAGTTCAGTGCCAAGATTTCCCATGATTTTGACTATGCGACTCTGGACTTTATTACCGCCTACAACAAGTCCGAAAATGAACATTTCTACGATGGTGATTATTCTGCCGATCCAACGTATGAAGAAGATGAATTCGGCTTTATCCTGCGCGCTCCTTTTGGAACCGAAGGGTTATTTGATGTTGAATCGGTTACCGTAGAAGCGAGATTAACCTCCCAGTCTGAAAGTGATCTTCGCTGGGCGGTATCTACTTTCTACCAGGACAAAGAGCGCAACAACACCATTAACTTCTTCGACGATTTACTCGGTGACGTGCCGCTCGATCGCAGTGACTTTACCGACGATTTGATTTACCTGACTATCGCCGATATCAATAGCAGCGAAGCCTGGGCTATTGCCGGTCAGGTAAACTATGATCTCACCGACAAATTAGAGTTAACCGGTGCGCTTCGTTATGATTATGACGATCGCCAGTCTTTCGACCCTAACTTTAAAGAAGAGACCATTGCTAATAAAGACTTTAGTCAATGGCAACCGAAGGTGACTGTCGCTTATCAAATGAATTCTGACTTCCTGGTGTATACCGGTTACTCAAAAGGTTTCAGAAGTGGTGGCTTTAATGAGCCAGCCGAAGGTATCAGCCGGGTATTTGATAAAGAAACGTCCGATAGTTATGAGCTTGGTTTCAAATCAACATTATTTGCTGGCATGGCTACCTTCAACGGCGCGTTATTTGCCATCGATCAGCAAAATGCGCAAATCACTCAGTTTAATGTCGACACCTTCACCTTGGAAAATCTGGGCATTGATGAAGTCCTTACCCAGGGTCTTGAACTGGAACTTGCCGTAAACCTTACCGACAATCTGGATATGCAATTAAGTGCTGGCTGGCTTGATTCTGAGATCAAGGAATTTGCCGGAAGACCTGAATTAGAAGGGCGTTCGCAAGTTTGGGTTGCCGACTATAATTATGCATTATCACTCAACCATAGTATTGAAATTAGCGAGAACTGGTCATTAAATTCTCGTGCCGATGTGCAGGTTCTTGGCCCAAGATATTTTGATATTGAATCGCCTGATATTGAGTCTTCTACCAACACCTTCCTAAATGCCAATATCGGCCTGGTCTCGGAGCAGTGGGCAATTCAGCTTTATGCGAAAAACCTAACCGATGAGCGCAGTATTGAAGATAACTTCTTTTTCGGCGATGGTGTTACCGAATACGCGCGTATGCCAAACAAACCACGCAGCTATGGCGTTGAAGTAAAATACAGCTTCTAGCAACAGCAACTACGGCCCCACTCCCGGGGCCTTTTTATTTATCGGAAACTAAATGCCCGACACGAATAACAACTCAACCCTGGAAACAAACGATTATGCGACTCAGCGAGTCCCACAATCGCTAACGGTTAACGGCTTTAAAATCGGTATGATTAACGGCAGTCTGGCGTTTTCTGTACCGGGCTTGATTACCGGCATTGAAGTGGGAAATGGTCTTGGTTTTAAAGACAGTATGCTCGCTTTTTTCATCGGTGGTTTGATTCTGTCGATACTCGGGGCAATTACCGGACTGGTTGGTCGTTACAATCGTTTAACCTCCTGCATGACCTTAAAATTTGTGTTCGGTCGCTATGGCGCCGATATTATCAGCGCGCTTTTCGTGCTAGCTCTGCTCGGCTGGTACGGGGTAAACCTGGATTTATTCAGTGCCTCATTAACGCAATTAAGCGAGCAATTATTTGCCTATATTCCGCCGTTGATCCCGCTAGAAATTGCGATTGGTGTGGTTATCACGATTACCACAATCTGGGGATTTAAAATCATTGAAAAAATTTCCAATTATCTGGTGCCGATATTCTTCTTACTTTTGTTGTACATGGGCTATCAGAGTTTTGCGGTACTGAATTGGGAGACACTAAATTCCACCGGCAATGACACGATGGGATTTTCTGAGGCAATAGCCATCGTCGTCGGCAGTTTTATCGTCAGTGTGGTGTTAATGCCAGACTTTTCCCGCTTTGCAAAAACCGACAAAGATGCCGTTACGGCTTCATTTTTACCCTTCTTAGGTATCAGCAGTTTTGTCTACATTGTTTCGGCCATTGCGGGTATCGCCGTCGGCAGTAACGACATACTGAACGTTATGTTAGTGTTGGGATTGGGTTCTGTTGCTCTGTTTCTTCTGATTGCCTCAAGCTGGATCACCAATGTCATTAATTTATATAGCGCGGCGCTTGGCACCAATGCCATCATCAATCGCTGGCAAGAAAAGCATATCGTTATCGGCATGGGTATTCTGGGTACTGTTGCCGCCTCGCTTAATCTATTGGATCGTTTTACCGATTTCCTGTTTAGTCTTTCGATAGTTTTTACTCCGGTAGCCGCAATTTATGTGGTGGATTTTTTCATCTTGAGAAACAAACGCCCCTATCAGATTGAGGCGCTTGAACATCTGCAAAAGATTTGTTGGGTGGCAATCTGTGCCTGGATAGCTGGAATAATGATGGCAATTTCAGTTACCCGGGGATATTTCACCATTAGCGGTTATGAAGTGATTGATGCGCTGGTTATTTCTTCCTTGCTTTACATCGCCATTAAGAAACTCAAAGCGCGACTGTTGGCACAAAAACAATAATTTTTTAAATCACTAAATATAAAAACGATCATCGCCAATAACGCCATGCATACAAATACTTTTCAGCACCGGAAAAGTTAACATGATGACACTTACAACATTGAACTTAGATTCGTTTACAAAAGGTTTTTCTCAATGAAAGTTACAAGGTTAACCCGTCAGGACTTGTCCGATATTCTCTACGGTTGTGCCATTCTCGGCACTGGCGGTGGTGGCGAACTCGATG
Organism: Thalassotalea litorea; assembly: GCF_043642205.1. Lineage (GTDB taxonomy): Bacteria > Pseudomonadota > Gammaproteobacteria > Enterobacterales > Alteromonadaceae > Thalassotalea_A > Thalassotalea_A litorea. The sequence continues at coordinate 55,660 of NZ_JBHZSG010000018.1, forward strand.
AAGGATTTGATTATATTGATCGTGCATTTGCCGCAGGCAAAACCTTTAACATGGTTAGCATTGATGATGCTCCACAGAGCGCAAAGGTATGTACGCCTTATATGTTAGGGGCATTAACGCCAATGGCTGCTGAAGAAGAAGCCATGTACCAAAACCTTCCGAGAAATAACGAGCCCGCAATTATGACGGCGTTTAAACGCCTGCAGTCTTACTCCAACGACGAATATTTTGGCACTATTTGTTGCGAACTTGGTGGTTCTAACACGGCAATTTCATTTTATCTGGCGGCGATGTTTGACGGTTATATCATTGATGCCGACCCTGCTGGTCGCGCAGTTCCGGAAATCACCCACTCCACCTATTACTTTAATGACCTGGACGCTGCCCCTATCGTTACCGCCAATGAGTTTGGAGAATGTTTTGTTCTCGAAAATATTATTGATGATCAACGAGCTGAACATGTTGTTCGGGCACTGTCCATGGTTAGTCGCAATGATATCGCCGCAATCGATCACGCTATGCCCGTTTCTGACATCAAGCATGCGGTTATCAAAGGAACTATCTCCAAAGCATTAGCCATTGGCAAAGCGTTTAGAATTGCCAAGCAGGACGGTTTGAATATCGCCAAAGAAATCGCTGAACATGGTGGCGGTTATGTGGCTTTCGAAGGCTTGGTTGAGCACTTCGAATTTACCACCGAAGATGGCTTTACCTTAGGTGAGGTATCGATAAAAGGTGATGCCAGGCATTCCGGTAGTACCTATAAGCTGCAGGTGAAAAATGAAAATCTGGTCGCCTATTTAAATGATAAGGTCGATGTCACCATCCCGGACCTGATATGTTGCCTGGATCTGGATAATCAGGAACCTGTTACCAATCCAAATTTTAGTCTGGGGATGCGAGTTGCCATTGTTATCCTGCCTGCTCCCAAAGAGTTCACAACAGAGCGAGGTCTAAAAGCATTCGGTCCGGCTTATGTTGGCCTTGACGTGCCATATCAGCCGGCGATTAAATCCAAGAAATAGTACTTTCAACGCAGCCAATATTCAGGAAACTTTTAAACCCCGCTTCCTACCTCGAAAAACTTTAGTTTCTAGGTGTTAATCCAAATAACGTATTTAACACCTTGAAACTGAAAGATAATAATGTAATCAAATTGTTATCCTTGGGTGCGAAATTGTAAATAGTACATTTTTCACCCTTTCTTGTTACAAAGATGTAAACAATATTTCTACACGTTTAAGCATTGTAAAACATGACGTTAGATACATTGTTAACAATAGATAATAATGATTAATTATCGACCTATTGATGTATTTTTAAAGAAAACTTAACCTCTACGTGCACTTTCACTAAAACGCTTGTTTTCGTTATTCAGTAGTACCCGTAGTGAGGTTATATGAGCATTGTTTCTAAAAATCGTCGAAAATTTATCCGCAACTTAGGTGGCGTAGCCATTCTTGGTGCCTCTGCGCCATTGATGAGCACAAAAGCCTACGCCAATATCCTGTCAGGCAACGGTAAGGCATTGAGATTTTATAACCGTCATACCCAGGAACGGGTTCAGGGCGTATTTTGGCAAAGCGGACAGTACAATAAACAGGTACTGGAATCATTTGACCATCACTTACGTGATCACCGCCAACAGGAAGTCGCCAGCCTGGATCCTAAACTATTCGATTTTATGCATGCTATCTGCGAAAAACTGGGTATAGATAAAGAAATTCATATTATCTCCGGTTATCGCTCACCAAAGACCAATGCGATGCTGGCAACCCAAAGCAATGGCGTTGCTAAGAAAAGCTATCATATGCGAGGTATGGCTCTGGACTTTGCCATTCCAGGTGAAGATCTGGCGCGACTTCGTGATACGGCCAAAGCCCTGAGATTAGGGGGGGTCGGCTATTACCCTGATTCAGGGTTCATCCATATCGATACAGGACGGGTTCGTAGCTGGTAATTTTTCACTATAATGTCGGGTTTTTGCAGGTAATCTAAAATCTGATGCCATACAATAATACCAATCCCATTAAATTATTGCTCACTCAGTGAGAATTTAAAGGCTTTTAGACAAGGCTTTGATTGCAGA
>NZ_JBHZSG010000019.1:0-56834 GCF_043642205.1 Thalassotalea litorea
TATCAATGAAACCTATGTTGTAACTGAACCTCTGCCCTAACTCTGAGTTGTGCACAAACTTAATGTGATTGGTATAATAGAGCCCAAATATATCCAAGGAGTTGTTTTTGATGTTAAAAAATCCTCTGGCTCGAAAAATTTTGTGGTTACTCTTATGTTGTTCAATGCTGTCCGGATGCGCCAGCTTGGGATTAAACGTTGAGGAACCGGAAATTGAGGTGGTTGGCGTGCGCATGTTGCCCGTAAAAGGGTTCAGCCCCAAGGTTGAAATCACTCTGGAAATATTTAATCCCAATGATTTTGAATTGAATTTTTCGAAAGTCAGCTATGAATTGGTGGTAAATGGCGCTCCGCTGTTTAGAGGAAACCAATACCAAGTTCCACCATTAGAGCCTTTTGCCACTCAGACCATCACCTTGCAAGGGAAAGCTTCGCTGCTCAACGGTTTAAAAGTCATTAAACAACTGGCGGAAAAAACCAGTCCGTCCCTCGATTATGAGTTTAATGCCAGACTCGAATTTGCCAATTTACTACCAGATATCCCAATCAATAAATCTGGCACGTTCGATCCAGCTTCATGGTAATTAACTTAGTCGGTTGAATAAGGGTTCTGACGTTTCGTTAAATACACAGAAAGTATAATACTTGCCACAATACAGCCACCACCTATCAACAACCTCTGCACATTTACCTCTTCGCCAAACAGGGTAAACGCAAAGATTACCGCAAACGGCATGTAAGCATTATTCATGACGGCCAGTGTGGTATTGGATACTTTAGTGGCACCTTTGTTCCAACAATAAAACCCAAGCCCTGAAGAAATCACCCCAAGGTAAAGAATCACCCATAGCTGATCGGTTGCTAACGACATGCGCTGGACGTTGCCAAATAAGATGGTGTATAGAGCGGCGAGCATCGCCGCTCCCAGATACATCCACATTAAGTTAACGCCATCACTTTTTGTCGCAGTATTGTTCGTGCCCGGCACCGGCATGCAATATCGGACATATAACACCTGACCGCAGCCAAACGCAAGATTTGCAACCTGCAACAATAAAAAGCCAATCAAAAAATCATCGCCTTCGACCGATTGCGCCACCATGATAGCGGCACCGATGATCGACAGCAGAACAACCAGCGCATGGGGATAGTGAAAACGCTTTTCTAAAATTGCATTTAAGGTAAATACATAGATAGGGGTGAAAATGGTGAATACGGCAACCAAATACCCTGGTAGGTATTGGTAAGATTGTATGTATGCGATATACATAACCCCAAATTGTAAAGCGCCCAGCGCCATCAGTTTTACCGGAGAACGATCTCCTTTAAACCAAAACAATAAAGGCAAAAACGTGACAAAGCACAGACTCAAACGAAGCGTTGCAACATAACCAGGATCGATGCCGGCAAGCTGCCCTTTAATTAGCCCAAATGAAAATGCCCAAAGCAGAGAAACAAAAACCAAATAGCCCATATCGATTAAGATTTAATTTAGTGATAACAAATAAGATTGCTATTAGATGGAAACAGACTTAAAAAAGCAACTTAATTACAGCGAATCATGCTTAATCTTCACCGAAAAGCCCCATAAAAACGGTTAAAAAACACACGGATAAATACACGCACAAGCCTTATACCTTCAGTACACAGACCAGTTCTGACCAATAAAACCTTTTCACGTTTCCATAAAGATGGTTAAATAACTCCATGGTTTTCAAACGAAAACAATAATAAGGCCTATTTATGAGTACTAAGTCAGAATCTAAGCCAGAATCAAAGCCAGATTTAAAACCTGAAATAAACCAAGAGATAGACGAACAACTGCAGTTGCTCGCCGGTGATATATTTATTCAGCTTGAAGATAAGTTTTCCCACCTTGTAGAAAAACTCAATGCCAAAGCTGAAGAACAAAAAAACCAAGCGCTGCAAAATCAGAAAAAAGCGCTTGAAGAAAAGTTCACGGCGGTTCATGAGAAGTTGAGCCGTTCTAAGCATGATTCGGTTAATCTGAAGTTCAGTGAAATTGAACAGCTCAAGCATAAAATTGATCAATATGATGCGAAATATGCACAGCTGAAAGATCGTACTCAAAAAGCCGAAAACCAATTAAAAGCGAAATCCAGCAGCGAAGAAAAACTGCAAAAAGAGCTGCGTTTAATTCAGGAAAATCGCGAGTTATTGCAGAGCCAACTCGACCCGCTAAGTAAAGAAAAGAATGGCCTGAGTAAAGAGAATGTCAAACTGCAAACCCAGTTAGACAAAACCTCTTCACAACTTAAAGACCTCAAATCAGCCCATATTGTTGAAATTAAAAACCTGCAAGCGGAATTAAAATCACTAAAAGGTAATGAGAGTAAAAAGCTTACACAGCAAAAGGCTCTGAATGACGAATTAAAAGAGCTCAAATCGGCACTGGATGCTGCAGAAGAGCACAGTCATAAAGCCCAATCAGAATTAAACCGCTTAAGCGTCAACCACCAGAAAAAAGTGGATGACCTAATTAAGACTCACGAACAGCAATTGAGCGAGTTACACAGCTCAACGTCTGGCAAAATCGAACAGGTTGATTCGTTACAGGCGCAATTAAAAGCTCTACAAGCGAAAAATGCCGGCTTGGATAGTGATGTGAACAAGCTTAAACTCGAGCTTGAGAACAGTCAGGCGGCAGTGAAAAAACAACAAGCGACCATCGAAAAAGCAGAAAAATCTCAGGCCAAAGCGGTTGAGCAAGCGCAAAAGTCCTTATCAACAGAAGTTGCGCAATTGCAAAAGCAGTTAAACGCTAGTGAAGTCGCCTTGCAAAAAGCCAAGCTTTCGCAAGACAAAGAAAGTGCCAAGGTTGAACAGCAAAAACAACAAACTTCCGAACTTAAATCCGAGCTAGACAATGCTCAAAAAGAGTTTGCTAAGGTTTCAAAAGAGCTGCAAAAACAGCAGCAGATCCATGAAATTGCAATCGCTAATCAGAAAAAATCTTATGATGAACAAATGATTAGCATCAAAGCAGATAATGAAAACCTGGCCCAACAGCTTAAAGGTAACTTATCTTCTGAATCTAAACATATGAATATCATTGCCGATTTAGAAAAACAGTTACGTCAGCAAGAGAATAATTTTGAATCACAGATAAAGAAAAACAGCGTCGATTTAATCAAACAGCGTGAAGGTTACGAAGAGAATATCGCTTCCCTGCAAGCGGAACTCAATCAAAACAAATCGAAACTGGCGGATTTACAAGATTTAGAGCTGGCGCTTAAGCAAAACGAGCAAGAGAAGAAAAGCCTCTGGGTTCAAACCAGCACGTTAAAAGATAAAGTCAGCCAGAAAGAAGAAAAAATTACTGAACTGGAGTCAGAGTTCCGCAAGGTTAACGCCCAGCTTATGGCGGTTAAGCAAAAATCTGAAACCCAGTTAACACAGACAAAATCTGACCAACAGCAAATAATAGCTAACTTAAAATCAGAAACAGAAGCGTTGCTTACTGACAAAGTCAATGAAGTGCGTGAATTGCAGCTGCAATTGGAGAAAATCCAATCCGCCAATGACAAGAAACAAGAAAATACCGACGCCATTATCAACCAACTTAATCAAGATAAAAACGTCCTTGAAACTCGTTTGTTAGAAGCGCGCAATGAGAAGTCATCTGAAACCCAACAGCTTGAAACTCTGAAACAGCAACTTGCGGAAGAAAGAGAAAAGATTTCCGATTTCGTTCAGAAAAATGCGGAGATTAAAAACCGTCAGGAAGATAGTAATGCACAGATCCGCGAAACACTTAAACAGTTACGCGATGAAAATGCAGAGCTGCAGGCACGATTATCGGAAGACGTTACCCGTCTTGAAAATCAAGTCACCGAATACCGTTTGAAGTTTGAGTACGCACAAAAACAATTAGCTGTGACTAGTTAAATTTAATAAGACTGTGCGGCAAGGCTCTCACCTTGCCGCTGCAATCGACGTTATAGCCTTATTGGGCACATCATAGCAGACCGCTGGCTTATCGGTTAATAACCTCGGTGATCAGTGACTCCTGCTCATCAAAATCGTCCGCACTAATACCTAACTTGTTACAAATCGCCGGCATGATTTTTAAAATCGCTCGCTGGTTGTGTAGCATTTCGTTCATGTAAACATCCGGATGCAAGCGATAACGGTTTGCGCCCGTATTCTCTTCTTTCGCGGCATAGCCAATGTTTTCATGATTGTCGTAAATCAGGTTCAATAACTCAGCACGGAGCGGCACGCTGCGCTCAAACGCTCGCTTTTTAACCAGCTCCAGCCATTGCCGGTATTCATTTATTGTCTTGTGTTTAAAGTCATTAAACTCTGGCAACAAATGGGACTGGCGTGCACTTTTACTAAATGCTAAATCCAACAGACATGGTTCAATATTGCAGGCCTCTGTATCCATCAGGTCGAGATCCCAGTTCTCCAGGATTTCACTAATATAAGCGCTGTAAAAACCATAAAGATGGATAAGAGCTTTGAAGCTTTCAAAAATCAGCGAAACAATAGGATGAGAAGAAAACTCAAGAGGTAATTGCGTACCCTTTTGAGTAAAGTGCGAATAATTAATAGTCAGCGCCAAGGGGAATTCCTGAGGTAATTCCACCCCCATCTCCAGTAGGGTATGCAACACTTTCCAACAGAGGAAATCATCTTCAACCAGCGTCAATGGCTCAATGTAGTACCCCGTATCATTGTACTGAAGAGACAAAGATGCAAGAAACCGAACCATCTGATCCCACTGATCAGCTTGCTCCTTTCCGCCTGTCCAGACCACGATATCCGGATCTCGATGGCCAATTCCAGACAAGGATACTAAAAGCCTCTCCATTTCTTCGGAAAGATATTCACCATTTTTCCATTTGCTGATTTGTGCGCCCGACACGCCAATTTGTTTTGCCAGCTCTTTTTGGGTACAGCCTAAATTTGCCGTGACCAACTTTATTAGATTGCCGCCATTCATTTAACTACCTCTAAATACAATTAAGTAATGACTTGTAAAATTTCACTTAATTAATCACATTAGAAAAGTTAAGTAAACCGACAGATTAAAATCACTTAACATTCAAGTGATTTAGGTAGGAATTATCCATAAACTTTACCATTAAAGTTTGCTAAATTAATAAAATTCCCAACGTAAACAGCGGTTTTGTATTTTGGAATTTTTAAAAAAAGGTCTGGCAGCGCTGCGCACGGTAGCGGACAAAGCCACTGATGAAATCGCCGCCGGGCTTTCTTTGGTTCAGGAAAAAGTAAATGGCCTGCCAGTTTTTGTTTCTGCGGAAAAATCCGAAAATTATGGCGATCAGCAATTTGATGAAAAACATTATTTCGTGGTTCCGTTTAAACCTTCGGAATATCAATTTGCCCTGCACACCATGCGCTGTTTACCAAACGGCGTGCCAGAAATAAATAACCTGCCCAAACGCCGAGTATTTCATTTTCCCGATGAGCACGCTGAGGTTATGTCATACCAATCCCACTAAGTTTGTGCACAACTCAGAGTTAGGGCCGAGGTTCAGTTGCAACATAGATTTTATTGATATAGTCATTCTATATTAATGAAATATAGGGCAGTAAATGGGCCTCTCACTAACTCCCTACGGGTGAGTTTTAAAGGCGTTTGTGCTGCATTACTGATTTTGGCTAATTTTGAGATAATGGAACAACCATTCTCTGCAATCAAAGCCTTGTCTAAAAGCCTTTAAATTCTCACTGAGTGAGCAATAATTTAATGGGATTGATATTAAACCTATATGGCTCAATCGGCACAAGAGATAGTCAGTGCCCGAAACGCGAATGAGGCAAATAGTCTGGAAGCTCTGGCCGATGAAATTGATGCTTTAGATAAAAAACTCACCTACGGCATGTTGCTCGTTGGCGGCCTCGCAGCCATATTCAATCCACTGATTGGCGCCGGCATTGCAGCTAAAGCGCTGTTACCTGGCATAGGAACATTACTTAATAAATATGGGCTGCGGGCAACCGGAGAAAAGCTCAATGAATATCAATTAAAGCAAAAAATTAAAGAAGCTCAGGATAATGTCGTTCAAGAATTTTCTGATGCTAACACCTTGAAGATCATCAACCCTATTCTCGCGCAATTAGCGCGAGCAATTCGCGCTGATGAAGGGGAATATGATCCCCTATTGGAAGCGGATTTAATCGATAGTCAGATAAAAGACTTAAAAGGCGAACGCTGGCGCGAGCTAACCCAAACCGCTATTTGCCATGTTTATAAAGAGGTTTATGAAAAACCCTCGCTGCACAAACAGGCGGGCCTGGGCCCTGAAGACATTCGCTGGCTGAAAGTCTTATTCGATGCCAAGCCTGACACCTAAGAATTGCCAACAATTAATCGCGTTCATAATGACATTCGTAAACACTTTTCTAGTTTGGATTCCAGTTAAGCGACATACTTACCTTGCCCTTTGAGAGATTGTAACAATGAAAACTTTAAATTATTCGGATTTACCTTTAGGCGGATTTGCCGGGCTTAAAGAAAAACGCATGGTAACCGATGAACGAATCTTTGGCCCACATAAGCATCCAAAAGCATTTAATGGACTAGGTAATTTCGTTTATCTGGCCGATGCTAATTTTCTACCTCATGGTGAAACCGGTATGCATCCACACCGGGAAATTGATGTCATTTCAGTGATGGTTGAAGGTCGTATCTCCCATGCGGGTTCATTGGAGCATGGACAGAGCATTGAAACTGGCTATTCTCAGGTGCAAAGAGCCGGTGGCGAAGGTTTTGCCCACAATGAAATCAACCCGGATAGCAGCGAAAACCAGATGATTCAGCTTTGGGTATTGCCGGACAACCCAGGTGAGCCTGCAGGTTATCAGGTGTTTGAACCTGAAACAGGTAAGTTGCAACACATCTATGGTGGTTCAGTATCTCAAACTGAGCGCTTTTACAGTAAAACATCAATCGCAGTTGCTAACCTGCAAGCAGATCAGTCGATTTCTCATCCGGGTGAAGCTATGGCCTATTTAAGTAAAGGCTATGGCACCTTAAATGGTGAAAGTGTCGAACGTCGCACTCTGTTTCGCGTTGACAATGCCATTGAATTTACCGCCAGCGAAGATGCGCAGTTAATCGTTATCTATCCAACTCAAATAGCTGGCGAATAACCATTGTGTACATCAAAGCCCAGATCAAAACTCGCATCAGCAAAGCAACCGGTAAATAACAGGCATATGATTGCCCTGCTTACCTTTATCGGCTTATTGCCTTTGGTTTATTACATTCCACCATTTATCGCTGACAATATCACCGGCAACCACTTGCTAGTGACCGTGTTGGCGGTGGCCATCATAGTACCGATTATCAGCTATGTCTGATTGCCGCTGGTAATACGTTGCATCATCACAAATCGATAACCTAACCAGTTACTTACATGCTTTTGGCCTGCCGAATCGAACCAATAGCATTCACGGATTAATTCCCGTAAGCTAGGTGAATAACAATAATTACAGGATGTAATTGATGAGCAACGAAATATCAGCGCTAAAAGGCGAATTATTGTTGATTCGAGAGCAATTGAATCAACAACTCGATAGCATTGAAAGTCGCCTCGATAGCCTGACAAATAAGAGTCAAGAGGACGTTACGCCCAAGGAGGAGAAGCCTCAGCCTACTCCGGTGAAACCTGAACTCACGCCATCACAAACTACAACCAATTTCACCGTTGCTGCGGATAAATTAGAACAGCCAAACATTCAACAAACCATTAAACCTGTGCCTGCAGCACCTTCTTTTTTTGCCACAATATTACAAAGCTTACTTTCGGTTTTGTTTGACTGGTTTGCACCTGTGCGCAATATATATCGCTCCTATCAGCAACGGGGAATGTTAGGGATTTTCATCCTGACAGTACTTGGTATTGTATTGACGCTATCCGGTTTTGGTTATCTGATGCAATTGGTAATCGACCAAATGGGGGCAGGCACAAAATCCTTGTTGATGGCGTCAGCCGCCGCTGGGGTAATCGCTATAGGTATCGGATTAAAACGCAAAACGTCTTTCGATGAATTCGCCTCAGCGATTATCGCCTTGGGTGTTCTTCTTTGTTACAGCACCGTTTATTTTGCCGGCAGTGTTTACGAGTTGCTCCCTCAGTTTACCGTGTTGATGTTATATCTTGGGGTAGCCTTGTTATGTCATTTTCTGGCTTACCTATTTGATACCAAAATTGTCGCCGCTATGGGAATTATCGGCATCGCCACCATGCCGATTCTGTCTAACAGTGTGCAAATGGATAGCAGCTACTATTTTGCCTCATTGATGTTTATCAGCATTAGTAGTCTGGTTTTAGCTTACCGAATCGTCGGCCAATGGCTGGCTCACCTGACGCTGGCATTTGTGGTCGCCTCTGTCGAGTGGTTAATAGGCCTGGAGTCATTATCCATATCCGTATGGTTTATCAGTATTTTCTATCTGATGTTTTATGCCTATACCTTTCTCAGCCTATTAAAAGATAAGGCATCACCACGGAAAAATCTCACGTTTTTAGCGGCGGTATTTGGTTCCACCATATTGCTGTTCTTACAAACTACAGATATTTCATCCTGGCAGGTTACGGCATTGTTTATTATCAATGGCCTGATTGCCCTTTGCTCAAGTGTGCTGTTTTATAAAGTATATCGAACCATCGCGCCTTTTTATGGGCTGCTTGCCGCCGCGTGGACTGTATTTGCCATCATCAGCATGTTTAGTCAGGCCTACTGGGGAATTGGCTGGGCTGTGGAAGGTTTGTTATTGCTATATCTTGGGCGCAGATACCAGCTGCCAGCGACATGCCATCAAGGCCAGGTTTTAACCGCTGTTTCCATTTTATTCTGTGGAGCTGCCATTGCCCCTTATTTCCCTATCCCTGCTTTAGAAACGATTGATGGTTGGAGTCTATCTTTGGTGATGCTTTTAGCGCTCAGTGGCTGGAGACTTTTACTAAAAACTAACGAGAATTTTGGGAAACTAACCAAAGAATATGTCCAGCCGATGGTGCAATTGTTTGAGATGATCTGGTTGTCTGTTTTAGCAATTAGCACATCGCATTTGGTAATCGCAAGCTGGACCGGGGCGGTTGTTCTGGTTTTACAATTAGCGCTGCTATTCAGAGCCAGACGCATCAACCATCATGGTATCGAATTGTTTGCTGCAGCACTGATCCTTGTGCCGCTGTATTACGCTTATCAGGGAAGCTTGCTAGTAGATAGTTTTCGCTTCACGATGCTGCCTTGGTTCGCAAAGATATCGCTTATTTCCGTATTCATTCAACTCTGGCTGTGGTCTGCCTTCTATCGAAAATTTCAGCCAGAGAGTAGCTGCAGAGAACTTGCTGAACAAGCAAGAATTCTGTTCTATTTACTGATCCCGGTATGTTGGTTAGGTACGGCAATTCGTCGTTTGGAATTTGACGTTCTCACGGTCATTTGGCTCTCGCCATTGATTGCGTATTTTATTTGTAAGTACGTTAAACATGACTTGATAATCAAAGAAACAAAGATTCTAACGGTTGCAGCAAGCCTTGCTCTCGCCGTGGGAATTGGCTTTATGAATCCGCTATTAAGCCCAATTGCACTGCTCGGTTTCATCGGCTTTTGTAGTTTAGCCTGGTACTTCAACCAGCGAGCTTCATCGAATCTAAATGGATTCATTTTGCTCAGCGGCATTATTTCGATGGGATTCGCATTACCTAATCTCATTGCATCAGTAACCGATAATTCATTAACGGCCATTATTTCAGCAGCGATATACTGGGCGGTTTGCTTAAACTTAAGTCAAAAATCCGAATACCTTCGCTCTATCAACAAATTAACTTTGGCAATCAATTTAGCGTTAATGGTTTATGCCTGGACATTAATTGACTCAAATCCGTTGTACGCAATCGTACCTGCATTGCTCTTAACCAGTATCCTGTATCGCCGGACAGACCGATTTGATGCATCCGACATCGGTAGTTATTTGAAAGGCAGGTTAACAGTTCCACTTCACTTGATAACCGTCATCACTTACGTTTTAGTGTTATCAGCGATTACCGAATTTCGCGCTGATTTACTCATCGCACCGGCAATGGCTATCCATGGAGCAGCTATATTGTTTTTGCAAGCCCGAACACCCTCGACGATAAAATACAGTTTCCTTCTGATATTTTTGGGGATTGCAAAACTGTCTTTAATTGACGCGGCCAACGCCCTGCTCTGGCAAAAAGTCATTCTGTTTATGGGTGTCGGCATCTTCATTCTTGCAGCCTCTTTCTGGTACCAAAAAACAATAAGAACAATAAGGAGTACTTAGCATGTTACACGCCGCATTAGCCGGATTTATTCTGATATTTATCTATAAATTTCTGGACAAAAAACATCTTCAATCGGAAGAGCTTCATGTGGAAGTAGACTGGTGGCTGGCATTTGCAGTTATCTTCGCATCATCCATGGCGATCGCCGTCTTTAACATCGGAATCACCTCAATGCAGTTACCAGAAATCACTGCATTTGCAGGATATATTCTGTATCTGGTTATCCCATTCGCCATTTTAAAGCTAATGCTAGATTACGGCGCGAAAAAGGCGATAACCTACGCCATTTGGGTGCCTTTTGTTGCAATTGTTGCCGAAATTCCATTTGCAATCATTCAGGTTACTACCACTTCGGCTACATAATCTTTCAGAAATGATATTTTGAGTTAACCGCGAAAAACCCTTTCGCGGTTAATATTCGAATACATTAATTTTTATTCAGCTGGATTTGATGGGATTCGGACCAGACTCTAAGCTGTTCCAGAATATCTAACGCAGAACGACCAAATTCGGTTAATTCATAAGTAACCGCGATCGGCCTTTCACTGAGCACCTTACGAACAATCATGCCTTCTTGTTCCAGCTCTTTTAATCGCTGATCGACCATTTTCTTGCTGGCACCACCTAGCATCCTGGCCAAATCATTGAAACGCACCGGCTCATCCTTAAGGTGATAAATAATTGAGCCCTTCCATTTACCGCCAATTAAGCGCATACCCTTTTCAATCGCACATGGCTCAAGACACGCATTCTTGACGGTTTTCTGCCCTTTGCTGTTGGTCTCTACTACACTTTGCAATGAATTTTCCTCGCTCGTAAAACCTTAAAAATACCAGGTTACTAAAAGTTAACTGGTTGATATGTGCGATAAGGTTACTAAAATAAACCATGATTTGAAAGCAATTATTATTATCGAGGAAGAATATCCATGAGTAATGTTTTGATCATTAACGGACATCAATACTATCCATTTGCCGAAGGTCGGTTAAATGCAACCTTGGTCGATAAAGCCGTGGAGGTATTAACCAGTAAAGGACATGACACCCGCGTTGTCACCATGTCAGAAGACGTTGATGTTGAAAAGGAGTTGGAAAACCATCAATGGGCAGACGCTATTCTGTTTCAAACGCCGGTTAACTGGATGCACGTAACCTGGTCATTTAAAAAATATATGGATCTTGTTTACACCGCGGGTATGGGCGGCGCACTTTGTAACGGCGATGGCCGTACATCCGATGCACCCAAAAAGAACTATGGCAAAGGCGGCACCATGACCGGCAAGCAATACATGATTTCGTTGACGTTCAATGCACCTGAAGAAGCCTTCAATGATGAAAACGACTTTTTTGAAGGTAAATCAATCGACGATTTAATGTTTCCAATGCATATGAATTTTAAGTTTTTCGATATGACGCCATTACCATCTTTCGCCGCATACGATGTGATGAAAAATGCCGATGTAGAAAATGATCTGAAACGCTTTGAAGCCCATATTAATGCTAACTTCTGAGGAAAAGACTATGGCATCTGAATATACCCAAAAGTTACACCCTGGTAGCACCTTTCCCGAGATCACCGTATCTATTCGTGGCGGTGGTTCTAAAACTCTAGGCAAACCTGAAAACGGTCACGACTGGCAACTTGTCGTGGTTTATCGCGGCAGGCATTGTCCGTTATGTACCAAATATCTTAATCAGTTACAGACCTTTAAAGAGGATTTGGCGAAAACCGGTGTTGATTTAATTGCCGTTTCGGGTGACAGCGAAGCGCAACTTCGTGAACATATGTCGCGACTGGAAGTAGACTTTCCACTGGGCTTCGGTCTGAGTATCGAGCAGATGAAAACTCTGGGCACCTACATCTCCGATCCCCGCTCCGAGCAAGAGACTGACCACCCATTTGCAGAGCCCGCACTTTATGTTGTTAATGAAGAAGGCACAATTCAGGTAATCGATATTTCCAACAACCCGTTCGTGCGTCCTGAACTTCAGGCTCTGGTTAATGGCCTTGCCTGGATCCGTAATCCAGACAACAACTACCCGATTCGAGGTATGCATAAATAATATGGCGACACTACAAATCGATATCATTTCCGATGTGGTATGCCCCTGGTGCGTGATTGGCTACGGTAGATTGAAGCGAGCGATTGCCGAACTTCAACCTGCGGTAGACCTATCCGTTACCTGGCACCCGTTCGAATTAAACCCGGATATGCCAGAGACAGGTGAAAACCTGCGCGAGCATGTAGCGAAAAAATATGGCGCAAAACTTGAGGATAGTATTAAAGCCAGAGCGATGTTAACCGAGCACGGCAAAGACGTGGGATTCAATTTCAACTATTTTGATGAGATGAAGATGCTCAACACGTTTAACTGCCATCAATTATTACATTGGGCAAAAGATTCTGGACTTCAGAACGCGCTCTCGGAAGCCTTATTTGAACATTTCTTTTCCAATCGAGGTGACTTTTCCCACGGCGCTCTGCTTGAGGTTGTTAAATCGGTCGGTTTAGATATAGAAGAAGCGAAATCCGTTCTTGAAACGAACCGCTTCGAGGCAGATATTAGAGCCATCGAACAACAGTGGCATCAACAAGGTATTCACAGCGTGCCTTTATTTATTTTCAATAATAAAAAAGCCCTGTCCGGTGCTCATGAGATAGATACGTTTAAACAATTATTGTCTGAACTAATCTAAGCACTATCGGCATTCGCGACTATGCAACCTGTCCGGCGGCCCAACCGCTGGCCCACGCCCATTGGAAGTTATAGCCTCCCAACCAACCGGTGACTTCGGTAACTTCACCGATAAAATAAAGCCCTGGTGCTTTTTTCGCTTCCAGGGTTTTCGACGATAATTCGTCACTGTCCACGCCACCTAAAGTGACTTCGGCCGTACGATAGCCTTCGGTGCCATTGGGTTTGATTTGCCACTGGTGGAAATAATTATGGATATCCTGATATTCCTGATGGGTCAATTGGTTGAGGTTTTTCTGTGGGATCTCGCTAGCAGCATCTAATTTTTCAATCAAACGCTTAGGCAACAATTGTATCAGGGCATTTTTTAAACTGCGTTGGGGGTGCTTTTCTCGGATCGCCTGCAGCGTTTCCTGTAACGACATGTCCGGCAATAAATTAATGCTAACCCATTGCCCTGCCTGCCAATAAGAGGAGATCTGTAATATCGCTGGTCCCGATAAGCCGCGATGCGTAAACAGGATATTTTCCCGAAACATCTGGCCAGACTCACTGCTCACTTCACAATCCACACTAATCCCGGACAAACCATCAAATCGGGATTTATCCTGATCATGCAGGGTAAATGGCACTAGAGCGGCGCAGGTTGGCAATACCCGGAGCCCAAATTGCTCAGCAATTTTATAACCGATAGGACTGGCACCCAGTTTTGGCATGGTTAAACCGCCAGAGGCAATCACTAAAGACTCACATTGGTAGTCATCACCTGAAGTTGTTACCTGATAGCCTTTGCCCTCCTGTAGCGCTTCGACTTTCAGCACTTCCGATTGCATTTGGATGGTGACGCCGGCCCAATCGCACTCGGTTTTCAGCATATCGACAATATCGTGAGCAGAGTTATCGCAAAATAACTGTCCAAGGGTTTTATGGTGGTACTCAATACCATGACGTTCCACCATATCGATGAAATCGTATTGGGTATAGCGGCTCAGTGCCGATTTTACAAAGTGCGGATTATGACAAAGGAAGTTTTCCGGGCTAGCATTTTGATTGGTGAAATTACAGCGACCGCCACCGGAGATGATGATCTTGCGGCCGGGCTTTTTGCCCATATCAACCACGGTAACGCTGCGACCCCGATAGCCAGCATTTAATGCGCACATTAATCCTGCGGCACCAGCGCCGATCACTAATACATCAACCTTTTGCGTGGTCAAACTAACCTCGTAACTTTACTCAGACGGATACAAAACAAAGCCCTGCAAGCAGGGCTTTGAACATCGTAATTTTGCCAAACTCAATTAAGCTTAGCCTAGATATGATTGATTACGCTTCTGCAGGAGGCGTAACCGATGTTGGGCCATTTTTAGCAAGTTCCGCTAAATCTTTATCAACAAAGAACAAGGCATGACCATCATCACCAACCAATTGGATCTTGTCGATAATAGACTTGAATAAGGTTTCTTCTTCATGTTGCTCGGCCACATACCATTGCAGGAAGTTAAAGGTTGAATAGTCCTGGTTGGTAAAGGCAAAGTGTGCAAGCTCGTTAATTTTCTGAGTCACAAGACATTCATGTTCAAACGTCGCTTTGAACACTTCCACTAAAGATTCAAACTCATGTGGCGGCGCATCGATGGTACCAAGGATAGGCAAGGCACCGGTTTCACTGACGTAATTGAACAGACGATTCATGTGCTGCATTTCTTCGATAGCATGCTTGCGCATGAAAGCCGCGGCACCTTCAAAGCCTTTGTCTTCGCACCAGGCACTCATTTGCAGGTACAAGTTCGAGGAGTAAAATTCTAGATTGATTTGAGCATTTAACTGCTCAACCATTTGCGCTTTTAACATAGCTTTCTCTGCTCTTTATCGTGGGTGACAACAGGGAAGTATCATACCAACTCTTATCCAGCGATGATCATTAATCGAACATTTAGGTCATCATTAACAACCATTATGCTGTTCTATTCGCATCGGTTTAAGGCTTGGCAAAAAATCGCCCTATCCATGAGATAGAGCGATCTTAACGCATTGGTATTTAAAACGGAATTGCTTTCATGATTCTATAAAACGGCGAGTATACTTTCGGCGTCACTGACGTCGAATTTACCGGGCTGTTCAACATTAAGATGAGTGACCACACCATGGTCTACTACCATGGCATAGCGTTGTGAACGCACGCCACCAAAACTGGCGGTATCCATATCAAGCCCCAGCGATTTGGTAAAGGTTGCATCGCCATCGCCAAGCATCAGGATATTCTCGGCGTTCTGGCTTTTGCCCCAGGCACTCATAACAAACGCATCATTCACTGAAACGCAAATCACCCGGTCGACACCTTTAGCTTTAAATTTATCAAAATTGACCACATAGCCGGGTAAGTGAGCTTCAGAGCAAGTCGGGGTAAACGCACCGGGCACGGCAAAAATCACCACCTTTTTGTCTGTAAATAGATAGTCTGTCGACAGGTTGTTCATGCCATCACTGGTGAGTTGCTGCAATTCTCCTGCAGGGATTTTGTCATTGACCTTGATCATAGATACCTCATACGGTTATTGGTGCGCGAAATTTGTTAAGCAAATGTAAAACAGTTAATACCAATTAATATATAGTGGCTATATAAATAAAATCTATGTTGTAACTGAACCTCTACCCTAACTCTGAGTTGTGCACAAACTTAGTGTGATTGGTATAGGAGTATAGAAAAACTAATGGGCAGAGGCGAATCAATTTCGCCATCAATAAGAGTGATAATACAGCCATCCACGTTATCTCGTTCTTATTCAGGTTGTTGGCAATAGCTTAGCAATGACATATTAAAGCTGTGTTAGACTCCTTCTAGAACGCTAGCATCATAATTGCCATCGAATAGTTAGGCAGAGGGAAATCCATGAAAGACATGACATCCGAAAAACGCATCGCGGTGCTAGTGGACGTGCAGAATATCTATTACACCTGCCAACAGGCCTTTAAGCGTAATTTTAATTACAATGCATTGTGGGCCTTAATTTCTGCAAAAGGAGACATCGTCCATGCCAGTGCCTACGCTATCGATACCGGGGATGAAAAACAACGGCAGTTTCAACGAATATTGCAAGCCATCGGCTTTGAGGTAAAACTCAAACCTTATATTCAACGTCGCGACGGTTCGGCGAAAGGCGACTGGGATGTAGGCATCACGCTTGATGCTTTAGATTATGGTGAAGACTGTGACAGCATTGTTCTTCTCAGTGGCGACGGTGACTTCGATTTGTTGGTACAAAAGCTACAAATAAAATACCAGTGCCGGGTGGAGGTCATTGGCGTAGAAATGCTAACCGCCAACGCTTTATTGCAAAGCTGCGACCGTTTTACCGCGATTAATGACACCTTGCTAATGCCAGGTTAAAGTTTTCCGTCCCAGGATCCACAGCGTTACCAAAACACCCGCGCCCTTAACCCGTAAATCATTGCCAGGTTTTCATCAGGGTTGTTCGCAGGGTTTTTAATGAGTTGAATATCCGGTGACAATTCAACCGAGCCAAATAGTTTAAGCAAGTAAAAAAGTTCGAACGTATATTGATCTTCGGTTGCAGTATCCGCCCAGTTTACGGCTGCCCCAAGCGTATTACCTTCACCACCAAGGCCATAATAGGCAAACCCCGTACTTAATGATTTATCAATGCCTAAAGTGCTGCCATTTTCAGCCCAGCTAACACGAACAAAAGGTAACCAGGCACCAATCATTTTCGAAGCGGAAATATTAACCCCGGAGTCCTCGGCCTGATTCATAAAAAGGCTTTCGTCGGCATCCCAAAAGGTCACATGAACATTATCGAGAAAAATCTGCTCTTGAGAGGAAGTCCATCCAAACTCAATACTCTTAAAGTAATGACTTTCACTGAGTAGATCCGAAAATGGACTGGTAGGATCGGATTCCATATCGGTGATGCCGGCAATGACAAAAAAGCTATCACTAAGCATGGTCGCACCAGCAATTCCGAGTGCTGCATCACCGGGTAATGCTATGGTGCTATTACCTGTACTGAAAGCAAAATTTACAAAACCCGTCCAAGGGCTGGCGACCGCATACACGTCAAGGTAGTCGGTCGCGTCGAGAAAACCCGCAACAACTGTTGATTTACCATGGTTTAATTGTTGCTTCCAATACAAGTTGGTAACGCGGCCTTTTTGATCGGAAAATGGCGGCGCCTGCAAACCAATGCCACCGACATTGAACTCTAAAAAACGTGGCTCTGCATCGCTGTAACTATGACGGTGCTCAATTTTCCAGACAAAGCTGCCGGCGTTACCAGAATCATCACCGGTAAGATCCCAACTGCCGTAAAAACGCGCCATGCCGCCAGACGCATTATCTGCCGTTCCCGGTAAATTATCCGCCGTGCCCAGTGTAATCATTGAATAATCCAGTGCCAGATTAATGCCTTGAGCAGAGAGTTGTTCTTTTATTGGCAAATTACGATTTTGTTTATCTGCGGTTATGCGATTATCAACCGCATCCGGACTACCAAATTTAGCCGTTTTCTGAGACGCAACGCTGTTGCCAGATAAACACATGCCCAACAACGAACCGAAAATTATTAGGCAGGTTAAGTCATTGACTTTCATTACGATTCCTCAACGCATTTTTGATGACCTTGCCATCCTTTATAATGACTTTTATCGTCTCAACCGGCTGCGGTGCCTCTGCCTTAATCCATGCCTTATTAGCGCCGAGCAAGGAAATATCTGCCAAAGGATTACCCGCAACTATCAGTAAATCGGCATAGGCCCCCTCTTCAACAACACCAAGCTTGCCTAGTTTATAGGGGTTTCTTCGGTTGGTAAGCCGCATCAGCTCGCCCGCCACCGACGTAGCGCTTTTTAAGGTTTCAAAATTTCCGAAGACCCTTGCGCGCTCATAGAGCTCAAATCTCCTTTGCTTGGTTTGCGTATCCCTATCTCCAAGGGCATCGGTAGCAAATACCATTTTTGGTTTGTATTTTTTAACCAATGCCACAAAATTACTGGCGTCTTTTTGGATTGCAACAATGCCTGCTTTGGCATACGGCGGATTAAAAGGGCTATCTTTTAGTTCTTTGGAAAGGCCGTTCATTTGCATCGAAAGAAAAACGCCTTTTGTCACAACTTTTTTCATGGTTGCTTCATCTATCGCAGGCGCATGCTCAATACTCATGCCACCTGCGTCAATAAAGCGGTTTATCTGATCCGGATAAAACACATGGGCAGCCACATAGGTATCCCAGTCTTTGGCTGCATTGACAATGGCACGTATCTCTTCAGGTCGAAACTGTAAACTGTCTATCGGATCAAATTCAGAGCCATTACCGCCGCCCGCCATAATTTTAATTTGCGTCGCACCGTTACGAAGGTTGGCACGCGTTGCGGCAAGTACCTGAGGTATACCATCGGCAATGTAGTAGTAACCAAGGCGCTGCAAGTGTTCATCCTGAACTCGATCAATGCTGGGGTGCCGGTCACTACGTTCTCGGATATCACCATGCCCGGAGGTTTGCGATATAAAAGCACCGGAGGGATAAATTCGGGGGCCCTGGACAATACCCGCATCAATACTGCGTTTCAATCCCATGGTCGGTCCGCCAACATCTCTGACCGTTGTAAAGCCATCGAGTAACCAGGATTTGGCCATGGCCGCCTGACGAACACCTATATCCACCCAGTCATAGTGATGCTTCAAGTTGTTAAGTGTATCGACCATCGACAGATGGCCATGGGATTCAATAAGACCCGGCATTAACGTATAGCCCGTAGCATCAATGCGCACGACATCACCTTGGTAAGGTATTGCTTTATCAGAAATTTTCTCAATTTGTTGATTAACGAGCAGGACATGACGATTGGCTTTGATCGCATCTTTTTTACCGTCAAATATATTCACATTTTCGATAAGGATTGCTGATAGTTGAGCTTCACCTTGTTGCCCTTGAACGGCAACAGAGATTAAGGCTGAAGAAAAAATAACAATAAAAATCATATGGTTGGCGTAAGGCGAAAACGTGTCCCTCATCCAATCGATACCACTTAAAAGTTTTTTAATCATAAATAACAACACCAGAGAACCGGACATTGTGGCGCCTAAAGAGATAATGCCAACTCATTAAGATTAGTAAAAATTAACATTTAATGGAGATAAAATTTGAAAAGCGACCAGCTTATGCCAAAATTTTAGTATCTATTTCATTCACTTAACCAGGTGCCGAGTGCTTAAATTCGCGACGACCAGCGCCGAGCAGTTATGGGCCTTTACAAGATACATGTACTTGTCGGGTATTGATGTGAGTCATTACTTACATCAATGTGAGCTACCTGACAGCCTTCTTTACAAAGGCAACATCAAGATCTCTACGCATCTGGTATATCAATTTATCGATACGGTCGCACGCGCTGAAAATATACCCAACATGGGTTGGAAAGCCGGATTGAAAAGTGGCCATGTGGGCCTAAGAGGGTTAGCCGCTCAGGCTGTAAAGGAGCCAACTCTGAAACAGTGCCTACGGCTCATTCCCCGGTTGACCTATACGGGAGCCTCTCACGCTGACTTTTTTATGCTAACTCGCAACAACCTTGTTGAATTCTGCCATATCGGTGGTGTCGTCAGAGATTATCCGGGTTACTATCATGTTGAGGCTTACTTAGTCATGGTGCTAATGGATATCATTGATCACTTTGTACCGACCAATTTTGTTCCAACTAAAATCCGCTTAAGGAGCCCAAAGCCTGATGATTGGGACGCGCAGCTCTCAGATCTCATCAAATTGTCAGATTCAAATTCAATCGCGCACAAGTTTAGCCTGCAGGATAACTTAATCTCATTTGATGACACCCATACGGCGATAGAATTTGCTAGCCGATATTTAACTTGTGAGCGCAAAAACTGGCGTCAAGCCAGCGTTCTAAATAACGCGAAAAATAAAACGGCCGCGACTTTAGAGGCGAGTGATGTAGGTGGCGCTATTGGCAACACAGAAAAGAATGTAGAGAACGAGCAGGGTAAAACGCCATCGTTAGTTTTACCACTAGAAGCGCCAATTTGTCGAAAATCTTACCCTGCCCTGACGAACCTGATTGATATCCTGCTGCCCTATTTTGGTCAACAGATGCCAAGCTTGAATAGTGTGGCCATTATGGGACATACCAGCCCCAGGAATTTACAGCGAGCACTTAAACGACAGGGCTTAACATTAACCCTGTTGATTCAGCAATTACGTCAGGAATTAGCGGTTAAACTGTTGATGCAGGGGGATTCTGTGCAAGATATTGCCCGCCAACTTGGCTACCAACACAGTACGCACTTTATTCGCACATTCAAGCAGCTTTCAGGCATCACGCCTAAGCAGTTCCAAAAAAATCCTCAACACCCACTTCCGGTTATCACTCAAGTGACCCAATCGATCATGGCCTATAATCGACTTTAAATCCGCATCAATCCTTTGGAATGCCCTTGTTTACGTAGACATCAAAACGATTTTTCTTCATGTTGATGCTGGTAGAAGGTTTTTTCCCAGCCAAAGGTTCAGCATAACTAGGCCGCTTTACAACGACGCGATATTCAGCAATTGCTAACGCTTTATCGAGCAACTCATCGGCATCTGGATCTTCCCCCACCAACGATTGAAATACTCGCATTTCTTTTTTCACCTGAGCGGATTTTTCCCGGTGTGGATACATAGGATCGAGATAAACCACATCAATATTTTTTAGAGCCTCAGGTAATGACTCTTCATCCATGGCATCTAAAGACGATGCATGAATCATCGTCATCCGTTCAGCCACCCAAGGACCAATTTCAGCATCGAGTTTGGCACGCTTTAGACCATCATCAAGTAATGCAGCAACCGGGGTTTGTCGCTCAATCATAACCAGCTTACAACCCAGGCTGGCAAGTAAGAACGCATCGCGACCCAGGCCCGCGGTTGCGTCGAGCACATTGGGAGAAAAGCCATGTTTTAAACCCATTGCTTTAGCAATATCCTGACCTCGACCGCCACCAAATTTACGCCGATGCCCTACCGCACCACTGACAAAATCGACAACGATGCCGCCCAATTTAGGTTCATCGGTTTTGTGTAATTCCAGCTGAGCATCCGTTACCAGAAGATAAAACGGCGATTTGACTTTGCGAATATCTTTTAATTCGCCACCAAAGGGTAGCCCCCAGGTTTCACTGACCTGTTCCGCTTGCATAATGTTACCAAAGCTTTCAGCGAAAATTATGCATTGCAGTATTTCTTCGTCAACCACTATTTTATCTCTTCGAAACCAAGTCTTCGGGCATTATAAAGTATGTTATTTGATAGCTCTAAAGTTTTCTCTCAGAGTCGTCATTTCTGAAATTCAAATTAGACTGTTCTAATTTTCTCTTAGTTTGCCACCAGAACTCGAACACCTTAGATAACCAGAAAACAAAGGTAAAACCTATAATGGTTCCTAGGATATCGACCCAGTCAAATATCCGCCAATCAATCCAAATCTGTAGGATTTCATAACCAATAATTCCAATACTAAAACCTATAAGATATTTGTAATATTGTTCGGCTCCACGAGCAATAAACAATGCAACGGCGCTATATGCTACAACAGCAACAAAATTCGGTATGCTACCTAATAAAGCTACGTAATAAGACGAGCTAAAGGATGGACTTTGCCTTTCTCCTTCAACAAATGACACAAGTATATACGTGAATATCGCGATTAGGATTGCTAATTTTTTCATCTAAAAAGGGAAGCGAATGCTTCCCTCTCCTATAGTTAAAACAGTGAAACTACAGGATCATTTTCCCAGGCTTCTACGAGATAGTCACCTACAGCCGAAAATCCAGCATCTATGCCGGCTTTACCACCAACTGATTCATAAACGTAGTTTGCTACCATACCAATACCAACACCTACCAAATAAGGGTTGCCACCACTGACGTGTTCCACTTCCGTTATTGTTAGTTTGTTCATTTCCTTTCCTTGTGAATTAATTAAAAAATGTTGATCGCTTAACGATCGAATTTATCGATACGACATAAAGAGCAAAACTTCATATTGCATCGATAATTCATCTTGGATTGGGGCCGTGAAAATCGCCAGCGCTTAACTTAATAAACAACTAAACCCCACCAATTACAATGCATTAGAGGGGTTTTCATGGTTGAAATATTTTTGATCCGGAGTCAAACCTGAATGGAGTTATCACCGCTACTGTAAGAAATGAGTCGACTTAGGGCCTGCATACTAAGGCCAGATTCTTGCTGCCATTCGTTAAAACAACGCTGAATGGTATTAAGGCTGGATTTGGTTGTCAGGCCGCCATCGATTAACTGATGTTCACGAAAATAGCTCTCAACGTCGCGGCTTAACAAAAAGGTATCTTTACCTAAAGCTCGCAATGCGTAAGGGCCGGTATTGCCACCCAAACGCTGACCATGTTTTTTCAAATAAGCCCACAGGCCGATGATGTCTTCTTCAGGCCAGGCGGCTATAAACTCAGCAAAGCTCGCATACCCGTTATCTTCCACCTGTATGTCATAAATCATTTGCGCGTTGGCTTTAATGGTCTGGACCTTCTTGAAGTTGCGAATGATTTTCGGATCCTGAGCTTTATTCTCCAACATTTCTTCACTCATCATCATGATTTTGAAAATATCAAAATTGAAAAAATGCTCTTCAAAATCCGGCCATTTTTGCTCAACCACTCGCCAGACAAAGCCCGACTGAAATACTTTCTTGGTGAAATGGGCTAAAAACCTGTCGTCGCCAAGCTGGGCCAATTCCTGATTGTTTGTGGCCTCGGTATGATACGGTGTAAGGAGAAGTGATAGGTTAGCTTCCCCTCCTTTACGATCTGCCGCCCGTTGATAAATACTGCTTAATTTTTCCATATCGGTTCCGGTTTGGTGAAAATCAGATCAGCGTTACGCACCAATACCCGAATGACGCAACAGTGCATCAACCTGAGGTTCGCGGCCGCGGAAGGCTTTAAACAAGTCCATAGGCTCAGCACTGCCGCCTTTCTCCAGAATACAGGATAAAAACTCAAGACCAGTTTCACGATTAAACACCCCGTCCTCTTCAAATCGAGAATACGCATCGCTGGATAAGACTTCCGCCCATTTGTAGGAGTAATATCCGGCCGCATAACCACCAGCAAATATGTGACCAAAACTATGCTGGAATCGATTAAACTCTGGCGCTGCGACAACCGCATATTGTTCACGCACCTGATTTAAAACATCTTGTATTTGATCCCCTTGTTCTGGGTTATATTGGGCATGGATTTTAAAATCAAACAGGCTAAATTCCAGCTGTCTTAACATTTGCATCGCCGATTGAAAATTCTTCGCCGCCAGCATTTTGTCGAGCATTTCCTGTGGCAGAGGTTCACCCGTTTCATGGTGTGACGACAAAAAAGCCAAAGCTTCGGGTTCCCAACACCAATTTTCCAGAAACTGACTAGGAAGTTCTACCGCATCCCAAGGCACACCGTTAATGCCAGCCACGCCGGATGCATTGATCTGGGTTAGCATATGATGCAAACCGTGACCAAATTCATGGAATAAGGTAACCACTTCATCGTGGGTAAATAAAGCAGGTTTATCGCCAACTGGCTTGGTAAAATTACAGGTTAAAAACGCCACAGGAAGCTGAACTGAACCATCCTTCAACTCACGTCGCCCGACACAATCAGCCATCCAGGCACCGCCACGCTTCTTCTCACGGGCATACAAGTCCAGATAAAAGCTACCGCGTAAATTTCCGTCTTTATCGAAAACATCATAAAAGCTGACATCTTTGTGCCAGACATCAACATCGTCTCGCTCGGTCACGGTTAATCCGTACAAGCGGCTCACCACCTCAAACAAACCACTAACAACCTTGTCTTCCGGAAAATAAGGGCGCAAGTCTTCGTCTGAAATCGCATACTTTTGTTGTTTCAACTTTTCCGAATAATAGGCTAAATCCCAGGGTTGCAACGACTCTTTACCATAATGTTGTTTCGCAAAGTCCTGAAGTTGTGATAAATCATTACTGCCTTGCTCTTTCGAACGGACGGCTAAATCTTCAAGAAATGACAACACCTGTTCATTGGATTCCGCCATTTTCGTCGCTAACGATTTTTCTGCATAGTTTGCAAAGCCTAAAAGCTGCGCGACTTCATGACGTAGTTTTAAGGTTTCAGCCATAATCGCTGAGTTATCGAACTCACCAGCGTTTGGTCCTAATTCCGAAGCTCGGGTGACATAAGCGCGATATAACTGCTCACGCAATGCCTGATTATCGGCATACATCATCACGGGTAAGTAGCTTGGAATATCTAAGGTAAACACCCAACCAGATTTTTCCTGACTTTTTGCCAGTTCAGCGGCGCCATCTTTCGCATTTTGTGGCAAGCCAACCAATTCGCTCTCGTCGGTAACATGAATCGAAAATGCCTGGGTAGCATCTAACAAGTGATTGCTAAATTGTGAAGATAGTTCGGAGAGGCGGGTCTGAATTTCGCCGTAACGTTTTTGTTGATCCGCCGGCAACCCAATACCAGACAATTTAAAATCTCGAAGGGCGTTATTCACCACTTTTTGCTGCGCAGTATTAAGGGTTTTAAATTCATCGCTTTTTGCAAAGGTTTCGTACGCCTGATACAGCCCAAGGTGCTGACCAACCCAAGTGCCATACTCTGACAACATAGGTAAACAGGCATCATGAGCCTCGCGGATCGCATCGGTACTAGCTACGGAGTTAATATGCGATACACCAGACCAGATTTTTTCCAGAATATCATCCACCGCTTCGATATCGGCAATCAGGGATTGCCAGGTATAAGGGCCATTGGAAGCGACAACTGCATCGATTGCCTGTTTAGAATCGGCAATCGCCTTTTCTACCGCTGGTTTGATGTGCTCAGGCTTTATTAATGAAAATGCCGGTAGATCGTGATTTGCCAATAATGGGTTTGCCGTAGTCATAGTTGCTCTTATTTGCTCTTGAATGCGTGTTATTGCCAGAAAAATGACAAAGTGATAGCTAATTAATATGTGCTTAACGACAGATATTCAAGACTATCTACCGGATAATTTGCTGACCATGAATACCTTAAGCAAAGATTATCACCTGGATTTTACGTTATTAGTTCACAGCGCTACGCCAAGATATCCGACAAATAAAGTTGAAAACCAGAGCATTAGACACAATCATTAACACACTTATAAAATTCGGAGTTTGCCAATGAGTAAGCATTTTGACTACATCGCCATCGGCGCAGGAAGCGGCGGTATCGCCTCGGTAAACAGAGCGGCCATGTATGGCAAAAAATGTGCGTTAATCGAAGCAAACGCTCTTGGTGGCACCTGCGTTAATGTTGGTTGTGTACCAAAGAAAGTGATGTGGTATGCAGGACAAATCGCCGATGCCGTGCACTTAAGCGAGGATTACGGTTTCAATTTATCCGCAGGAGCTCTGGATTGGGGCAAACTGGTTGAAAGCCGCGAAGCCTATATTTCACGCATCCATAATTCTTACGATACGGTTTTAGGCAGAAATAATGTTGAGGTGATCAAAGGGTTTGGTCAATTTATCGATAAAAATACCATCGTAGTCGATGGTGAGCACTATACGGCCGATCATATCCTTATCGCCACTGGTGGCCGCCCATCAGTGCCCGATATCCCGGGAGCCGAATATGGGATCACATCCGATGGTTTTTTTGCGTTGACAGAACAACCCAAAAGAGTCGCTGTGGTAGGTGCAGGATATATCGCGGTAGAAATTGCCGGAGTACTTAATGCACTGGGCAGTGAAACCCATTTACTGGTTCGAAAACACAAGCCGCTTCGTGACTTTGATGATTTGGTGAGTGATACGCTGGTGGAAATTATGGCGCAGGAAGGGCCAACCTTAGAGACTGGAGCCACGCCTAAATCGGTCTTAAAAAATGACGATGGTTCACTGACTCTACAACTAGAAAATGGCAAGGAATTTATCGTCGACAGTGTCATATGGGCAATCGGGCGAGAACCGGCAACGGACAATATAGGTCTTGTTCAGGCAGGCATAAACGTTGATGATAAAGGCTACATTCCGACAGATAAATATCAAAACACCAACGTCGAGAATGTGTATGCGGTAGGGGATAATACCGGCCGGGCACAACTAACCCCGGTAGCCGTTGCCGCAGGTCGTCGTTTATCCGAGCGTCTATTTAACAATAAATCCGATGAACATCTGGACTACAATTTGATCCCTACCGTTGTTTTCAGCCACCCTACCATTGGTACGATTGGCATCACAGAAAAACAGGCTAAAGAACAATTCGGGGAAGATAACATTAAGGTTTATACATCCCAGTTTACCTCCATGTACACCGCGGTCACTCGTCATCGCCAGCCGTGTCGAATGAAACTGGTTTGTCAGGGCAGCAATGAAAAGATTGTTGGTATGCACTGTATTGGTCTTGGTAGTGACGAAATGCTTCAAGGTTTTGCGGTTGCCGTGAAGATGGGCGCAACCAAAGCAGATTTTGACAACACCGTTGCCATCCACCCAACAGCTGCTGAAGAGTTCGTTACCATGCGTTAACCGCGATTCACGTAAAGGGCATGGATTCGCATAAAATACGCAAACAGAGGGCTAACAAAAACTCAAGTCTTCTGTCTTCTGTTTGCTATTTACATTGCTGTATCGACATCAATATTATCAATCGCACTAGCAAAACAACACAAACGTCATTCATAACTCATTCCATACTAAAACCAATGATTTAGCGGGCTTCAGAGATAATAAAAATAAGCGCTAAAACTTTCTTTAAAAAAATGTAAAAAAGACATTTTGTTTTTAAAATCTTTCTGATAATATCTTTGTCGGTTGTACAAAAATGCGTCACCCTGCCGTACCTAGTGATGCCTAAAAAGCGAGCGAATTAGATTTTTTATCCACATCTATTTGACCAATAATAATAAATAGAAACGGTTCCACACTTCTTTTGCCGCCCAATAAAATCAATACTCTCAGCATAATGACACTAATTCATTAACTTTTTGAATTGGTGGTTTAGTTAATTGCTCAACAGACTTATCCACAGTTTACCTTGCCCAAAGTTAGTGCAAACGGCATTGATTTTCCGGCAAAAAATCTCTGCCAATGGAAATATGCACATCGATTCTCGCCGTTGACGTCAACCCCATAACTACATGCATCGCCGTGGCGGTGCTCCAGAAAAATTACAGACCAGTTTCAGGAAAGCTAATCAAGTATCAAATTACCACACTTAAGTAACGCCACAATTTATTAATGGCTCTACGATTTTTTGCTTTAGTGCTTTACAAAAACACTCTGGAATATATGGATAAGGGATCTTATGTGATTAATTCAAACACCTTTATCGGTGGTCTAAATAGCAAGCTTGTGGCATGCTTACATTCATAAATTTCGTATTGCACTAGATACCCATGACACAATCATCTCCTTTTATTTTAGTGGACGGCTCGTCCTATTTATTCCGTGCCTATCACGTCCCTTATTTACAAGCATTGTCCACGGCCGATGGCCACCCGACCGGCGCCATCACCGGTGTGCTCAATATGCTTAACAGTCTGAAAAAAGACTACCCAGACGGTAAGGTGATTGTAGTTTTTGATGCTAAAGGAAAAACCTTCCGCAACGATCTATATCCGGAATACAAAGCAAATCGCCCACCAATGCCAGATGACTTGCGCTGTCAAATCGCCCCCTTGCACAATATTATCCGCGCCATGGGATACCCTATGCTGGTTATTGAAGGTGTAGAGGCTGATGATGTGATTGGTACACTAGCTGAGCAAGCGAGCGCGCAAGGATTAGAAACGGTTATTTCCACCGGTGACAAAGATATGGCGCAATTAGTAACCGACCATGTCACGTTGATCAACACCATGACTAATGTCACCATGGACGTTGACGGTGTGATTGAAAAATTTGGGGTTCGACCAGATCAGATTATCGATTATCTGGCGCTCATGGGCGACAAGGTAGATAACATACCTGGCGTAACCAAATGCGGGCCAAAAACGGCGGTAAAATGGCTTAGCGAATATGAAACCTTAGACGGAGTGATTGCCAACGCTGACAAGGTGAAAGGCAAAATTGGTGAAAACCTGCGTGCTGCGATTGAACAGTTACCCTTGTCTTACGAGCTGGCAACGATTAAAACCGATGTAGCATTAGAGCAGAACCTTGCCGATATAAAGGCAACGGAACCCGAAGTTGAAACGTTGCGTTCTTTATATGAAGAATTTGAGTTAAAGCGTTTACTTGCTGATTTAAATCGTGGCTCCACCCCTGCAGAAAATAACAATACTGCGCC
Source organism: Thalassotalea litorea (assembly GCF_043642205.1). Taxonomy (GTDB): domain Bacteria; phylum Pseudomonadota; class Gammaproteobacteria; order Enterobacterales; family Alteromonadaceae; genus Thalassotalea_A; species Thalassotalea_A litorea. The sequence goes on from NZ_JBHZSG010000019.1 coordinate 28,353, forward strand.
AACGGAAAGTTCAGAAGACGAATTGACCCCGCTAAGTCAGGATATTCCAAGTAATTATCAAATCATACTTACCGAAGATGAGCTGGATATCTGGATTAAAAAGCTCACTGAGAGCGGTTGTTTTGCTTTTGATACGGAAACCACATCTTTAAACTACATGCAGGCAGAATTAGTCGGATTATCTTTTGCGATAGAACCCGGCGAAGCAGCATATCTGCCAATTGGTCATGATTACGATGGCGCTCCTGAGCAGTTGAGTATGGAATTGGTGCTGAGTAAGTTTAAACCCCTACTTGAAGACACAACGCTCCTGAAGATCGGCCAAAATCTAAAATATGATGCTAATGTGCTCAATAACTACGATATCACGTTAGCAGGTATCGGCTTCGATACTATGCTCGAATCCTATTGTTACAACAGTGTTGCCACGCGCCACAATATGGATGCGCTGGCAGAAAAATATCTGGATTATAAAACCGTTCACTTTGAAGATATTGCTGGTAAAGGCGCGAAGCAACTAACCTTTAACCAAATCGATATTGATAAGGCAGGTCATTATGCCGCTGAAGACGCCGACATAACCCTTAGATTACATCTGGCATTATGGCCAAAACTGGAAAAGAATGAAAAGCAGTGTTCAGTTTTCACAGACATTGAGTTACCTCTTTTACCGGTTCTCGCCCGTATGGAACAACACGGTGTTTTAATTGATGCTGACCTGCTAAATGAGCAAAGTCAGTATCTGGCAACTCGCCTCGATGAAATCGAAGTGGCAGCGCACAATATTGCGGGGAAAAGCTTTAACCTGAGCTCACCAAAGCAATTACAAACCATTCTGTTTGAAGAACAGCAAATTCCGGTCATCAAAAAGACCCCTAAAGGTGCACCTTCGACGGCCGAAGAAGTTTTACAGGAGCTCGCTCTGGATTACCCTCTGCCTAAATTAATCTTAGAGCATAGAGGACTGGCTAAATTAAAATCAACCTACACTGATAAATTACCATTGATGATAGACAGTCATTCTGGTCGAGTGCATACGTCTTATCATCAGGCAGTCACCGCAACGGGGCGCTTATCGTCTACGGATCCTAACCTGCAAAATATTCCGATTCGTTCGGAGGAAGGCAAAAAGATTCGCCAGGCGTTTATCGCGCCAGCAAATCACAAAATTGTCGCGATAGATTACTCGCAAATAGAATTGCGCATTATGGCGCATCTTTCAGATGATCCTGGGTTGTTAAAAGCATTTGCCCAGGGTCGAGATATTCACCAGGCGACCGCTGCTGAGATTTTCGGAATCGCACTTGATGAAGTCACCAGTGATCACCGTCGCAGTGCCAAAGCCATTAACTTTGGTTTGATTTATGGTATGTCGGCCTTTGGATTAGCCAAACAACTTGGCATCCCTCGCGGTAGAGCACAAGATTACATGGATACCTATTTTGAGCGTTACCCGGGCGTACTCACTTATATGGAAGACACTCGACAATTAGCGAATGAGCAAGGCTATGTTGAAACGCTGTTCGGGCGCCGCCTATTCTTGCCGGAAATAAAATCTCGCAACGGTGCACGTAAAAAAGCAGCAGAACGCGCAGCCATTAATGCTCCCATGCAAGGTACGGCTGCAGACATTATTAAGAAGGCTATGCTGGCGGTAGATGACTGGCTTATCGCTCAAAACGACCCACGAATCAAAATGACAATGCAGGTTCACGATGAATTAATTTTCGAAATTCACGAAGATATTGTTGAAGAAACTACCGAAAAGCTGGTTCAGATTATGAATGATGCGGTGGAATTGAGCGTACCATTAATTGCTGAATCCGGAATCGGCGATAATTGGCAACAAGCTCACTAATACCAAGCCATATTAATTAGTGATTATTTGCAAATGTTCAAAGGGGTATATTTCACAACTTCGTTCACCGAATATTATTGAGATACCTCAAAGAAATGAAAAATTAGATCAAAAGTGAAATAAAATTACATGAATATGTGGTTTTTAATGGTTAAATAACAAACAAACACGAATTAACCTACAAAAATTACATAAAATTACGAAAAAATGTAATTTATTTTAGAGTAAAGACTTTACAAAGTAGAGCCGCTACTCTAAACTACAATCATTCCTAACGGAATTCTTGTTGTAATAACTTTTGTTTTCTAGCTTCCCCATAAGCTTATAACCGATGCCAATGGCATCGGTTTTTTTTTGTGTATGGAAAGCACTTATCCTTACGAGCCATGGATGGTCTAGTAAGGATTTGCCTACACGGAAGTAGGTAGTTCGAATTTGTCTGTCGTTATATGGACGTAATTTATTAGAGCAATGCAGGAGCAATTGCCGAGAACATACAATCGATTCAATTGCCGAGAACTGAAATTCGACTGTGCATGGGCGTTATAGAAGTAGGCCGTCACAGTTCAACGATTTCCCTGCTCCCCCGGTTCTAATCCAAACCTTCAATTCAGCCAATGCTCCTTAGAACATATTCCTTATAAGCACGGAATTCAAAACTAAAATGAAACGTTGGATACTAATGGCTTAACTACCAACTAACATTCTCGATCGTCTACCGAACATCTTACGCAGCAGCCAAACCACTATCATGCTCATGGCTAACGAAAAAACAAAATTGGCAACGCCGAAAAAATACATTGTCCAGGGTTGGTAATCAGTGATGTGCTGAAAATCCCAGAAGTGCATACCTAGCAGGGAAATGAAAAAAGCATGCAGAAAATAAATCGAGAACGCCTCATTGGCGAAGATCTTCAACCAGTACGGTTGTTTTTCTCCCCTATTTCGCAGCCACAGCAATACCAATGTCGCCATGCTTAGTTTTTGCAAATAAAACAGTGATTCTTGGAGTGAAAAATAGCCAAAGCGATTGATTTCATTATACATCAACCAGGCAATAGCGGCTGAACTGACAATAACCGTCATTATCAAATAGAATCGAAATCTAGCGAGTTTATTGAGTAGATTTTCAAGATCATTGCCGAGAAAAATCCCTACCGTATAGGCTCCGCTGAAGTAGATCACGGCACCCGCGTTAATTTGAGAGGTTTCTGGAGAAAATTCAGGTCTTGAAAAGATCAGAGGCAACAACATGACCAACCACACCCACGCCGCAGAATAAGAACGAAGTAATGTGAGTTTATTCAGCAATGGTGTAAGGATAAACAAGATTAACAGTAGCGGTATATACCAGAAGGTAAACTGGGCTTCACCTTTGATAAGGTTTGGCAAAATTGCTGTGAAATAATCGGCTGCATCATCAGGAAGCGTCAGTCCCGTATTCGATGCATTCCAACGCATCATTGTGAATACCAGCGTGCAAAAAATATAAGGCAGTAACACATTGATTACTTTGCTTTTATAAAAGCTCGGATATCCTCGTGCGCGCAGAATTGATGAAAACAGAAGACCAGATATCAAAGCAAAAAACAGCGTTGCATCATGAAACAACAGTTCGTTGAGCATTACCATAGGGTTTGTTGTGTCTAATTGCCAATCCATTGGGATAAGTAATGCGAAAGCGATAGCATGAATGGCAACAACGTTAAGAATTGCAAACCCTCTAAAACTGTGGACATAACCGAGGTAATTTTCCTGGCTCATTTTCTTGTGCCTTATTTAGATAGATGGTGCAATACTCAATGATATTCCTATCGTTATACCAATCACATTAAGTTTGTGCACAACTCAGAGTTAGGGCAGAGGTTCAGTTACAACATAGATTTTATTGATATAGTCATTCTATATTAATGAAATATAGGGCCGTAAATGGACCTCTGATAAACTCCCTACGGGTGAGCAATAATTTAATGTGATTGGTATTATCTTCATTGGTTTAGCATGGGGACGCATGGCAAAACACAGCCATAAGAACAAGTAATATATTTAAGCTAAGCTAACCAACATAAGCAATCTAGTGATGGGTAAACACAAACCGATTCACCACAACGGTTTTATAACCAAAATCGGGTAGTTCGGTGTAAATCTGTGCCGTTTCTGAGCCCTGAAGACTACCATCTACTCACTTTTGCGATATCAATTGCCGTACTCTAACCCATACTTAAGTTGAACAAAGCCAAAATCATAGACTTTCGTATCGAGTAGGGTGAATTTTTGCTCTTGCGCCAGGCCAGACAATAATGACACGCCCTTGCCTATTGCTGTCGGGATCAGGGTAATTTCTATGTCCGTTAACAACTTAGCTTCGATAAACCGCCGAATGGTAAAGCCACCATCGATATACACGCGTTTAGCCCCCTGAAGCATGAGTTTTTCACAAAGCTCATGAATGGGTTGTGAACTTGCCGATACTTTATCTTTTAAATGCTCAGGGATAGCCAGATATCTGGAACTTAAAACAATGACGGGTTTGTTGTACACCCAGTCACCGCCGAAAGAGAGTACCTTTTCATAGGTATTGCGGCCCATCACCAAATAATCAATGCTATCCATAAATGCGGAAAAGCCACAATATTCGCCTTCAGGCATTAACGCGTTGGCAGCGTCTAACCAAGACAAGTCACCAGATTCTCCAGCAATAAATCCGTCAAGCGAAGTGGCGATATAAGCCGTACATTGTAATGTCATGACATATCTTATGAATTGTTCTGAACAGATTAATCATAGTACGGATCGCCACATTGTGATTCGCATATATATTATTCAGCCTCAGATATGTCATCGATGTCCAGTGCTTGTTCTTCAAGGTAAGCAAACCAATCACAAATAACCTGATTGGCGGTTTCCAGACCGAGTCGATTTAGGGAAGAAAATGCCTGAACTTTAATATTGTCGTGCAATTGTTCACAGCCTTTACGTATCTTCAAAACTTCAGCACTGCGTTTGCCAGATTTATATTTATCGGCTTTAGTTAAAAGAGCCAAAACGGGTAACTGACAATCGTTTGCCCACTCTATTAAATCAGCATCCAGGTCTTTTAAAGGATGACGGATATCCATTAACACCACCAAGCCTTTTAAACTCTGGCGTTTTTCCAGATATTCAGCGAGAGACTTTTGCCATTTCTTTTTCATTTCCAATGGCACTTTAGCAAACCCATAACCCGGCAAATCAATCAATCGACGATTGTCGCCAATATCAAAAACGTTAATAAGTTGAGTACGGCCAGGCGTTTTACTGGTTCTGGCGAGACTCTTTTGGTTTGTTAAGGTGTTGAGTGCACTAGATTTTCCGGCATTTGATCGTCCTGCGAATGCCACCTCAATACCTGAATCTTCAGGCAAACGACGGATATCGGGCGCACTTAACGTGAACTTAGCTTTATGAAGATTAATTACCGGTACAGTCAAAATAGTTTCCAACAATGAAATATAATTGCGCTAAATTATATCCTTTTTTAAAGAGCCTGTTGACCTTTGTCGGTCAGCTTTTGTGTAAATAGCGCAATAAAGTTCGCCAGGTTACGCCATTTAGCGAATTGAATAATATAAAAATAACCGCAAGTTCTGAGTGAGATTTTTGATCTTAGCCATTACAGAACTGTATCTTTTCGTGTAAAATGTCGGAAATTTTTTATAAACCCGTTATAAATTGTAATGCATGAATGCATTATGGTTTGAAATACAGGCAGAAACTCTATGAAAAAAATCATTCTCTCAGTAATCCTGGGTTACGGTTTGATGGGTAATGTAATGGCTCAAGGTGATGCAGAAGCTGGTAAAAGCAAAGCTGCTGTATGTGCCGCTTGTCATGGCGCTAATGGTATTGGTACCACTGACGCCTATCCTAACCTGGCTGGGCAACACGCCGATTATATCGCCAAGCAATTAAAAGCGTTTAAAGACGGTTCTCGTGTCGACCCGGTAATGGCGCCTATGGCGGCAAACCTGTCGGATCAGGATATGGCCGATTTAGGTGCATACTTTGAGAGTGTTGGTAGCAGCACTGGCTCTGATAGCGCCGGCACCGATTCTGGCACCGCGCCAGCAGCACCTGCAGCTCCGGCAATTGTAGCGGATGCTGCTATGGGTAAAACCTTATACGAAAAAGGCGATGAAAGCCGCGGCATTACCGCTTGTATTACCTGTCACGGTAAAGATGGTGACAGCGACGTCTTAATTAACCCAAATCTGTCTAATCAACATCCTGAATATATTGTTAAGCAATTGAACAATTTTAAAGAGCATGCAACAACTGACGGCGAATCGGGTCGAGTTAATGCAGCGATGAATCAGGTTGCCGCCAATCTGACGGAACAGGATATCGCAGATATTGGTGAATTCTTAAAAGCGCCTGCGGATGTTAAAGAAGCCGCTAAAGCCAAGAAAACCGTCACCTTGAAGCACGTTGGTGATGTGGCCCTGGGTAAAGAAAAATCGGGTACCTGTGTTGCCTGTCACAATGCTGACGGTAACAGTGCCCTGCCTATGTATCCTAAACTAGCGGGTCAAAGCGAACAGTACCTATTCAAACAGTTAATGGACTTCAAAAAAGCCGCTGATAGTAACAACGAAGAAGGCCGTGTTGATCCAGTAATGGCTGGTATGGTTGCGCCACTATCTGAAGAAGATATGCAGAACCTTGCGGCTTACTTTGCCAGTCAAAAAGTATCGCCAAGCGCAGCACAAGCCAATGAGCGCGGAAAAGACATTTATGTAAGTGGCGACCCACAACGCGGTATCACTGCATGTATTGCCTGTCACGGTGTTGACGGTCAGGGTATGGCACTTGCCGGCTTCCCAGTCGTAGGCCAACAACATGTTGATTATTTAAAAGCTCAACTTGGCAAATTCCGTGATGGCTCTCGTGGTAACGACATGAACAGCATGATGCGCAATATTGCTGAAAAACTGACTGATGAAGATATGGATGCGGTTGCACAATACATGTCTTCTTTGAAATAAGCTTCAATTACAATACCAAAAAGCCAGGTTTTACCTGGCTTTTTTTTGCCCGATATTTGTTCAGGGAAACAGATTACTCAAAGAACTTGCAACGCCCTGCTCAAAGCAGATGTTGGCACCGAGAAGTTGTTTAATAAATTTAATGGGGTTTAGGATATAATCAGCAATCAAGGAACGCCATAGAATTAACAACAATAGATGGACAACACAGTGCGAACTCTACTTTTTATCATTAGTGCTTATTTATGCCTGTACAGCACAACCGCCATTGCGACTGATGAAACACCAAACGCAAAAGAAGAACAGCCCGAGGAAGCGCAACCAGAATCGCGCTATGACACTCGTTACTTCATTCTTAAACCTCACAAACGTAACTATGTTTTGCCGATTACAGCAACGGATGACTTCCATCACGAGGCCTATGACAACGTACCAACGTTTGCGGATAATTTTGAGGACATCGAAGCCAAATATCAAATCAGTCTGATGTTTCCACTCTTGAATGAAGGCTTCATTTTCGAACAAGACAGTTTGCACTTTGGGATTACCTTACAGTCCTGGTGGCAGATTTATGCCGATAATATTTCCAAGCCCTTTAGAGAAACTAATTATCAACCAGAAGTATTCTACCGGGTAAAAACCCCCTGGAAAGTCCTGGACGGAAACATAACCTTAGGCGTTGGTTTGGAGCATCAGTCTAATGGTCGATCACAGCTACTTAGCCGCAGTTGGAACCGTATGTACGGCGAAGTGATTTTTCAAAAAACCGATTTCAAAGCCACATTCAAACCTTGGTATCGGCTGCCCGAGAATGAAAAAACCAGCCCAGACGATCCTGAGGGTGATGATAACCCGGATATTCGCGATTACATGGGCAATTACCAGTTAGAGTTTGAGTATCTATGGGGAGATGTGGGCATGGATATTATGCTCAGAGAAAATTTTTCCACCCACAAGGGGGCATTTGAACTGGGTTTGACTTTTCCAATCTGGAGTGGTCTGAGAGGGTATTTGCAATACTTTAATGGCTATGGCGAAAGCTTAATCGATTACAACCACAATCAGCAAAAAATCGGCTTAGGTATTATGCTCGATACCTATTTCGACTAATCTCAAAATCAACTTCGGTGGGTCAAATCACGGGTGATTTCGCATCGTGGGCTACTCGCGATTTCTTAGTGTATTCTAGGGATGTTTGGGAATAAAATGGGGTGGCTGATGGGGCTTGAACCCACGCCAATCTGTATTTGCGGAATCACGAGTGATTTCGCATCGTGGTTTACAGACACTTAACCTGAGAATATAGACTTACTTAGAAATTTTAAAATGGGGTGGCTGATGGGACTTGAACCCACGACAACCGGAATCACAATCCGGGGCTCTACCAACTGAGCTACAGCCACCACTGAAGGTGTGTTTAGGCCAAGGAAGACAGCCTGAAACAGTGCGCGGATTGTATATTATCCTGACCGACAAATACAAGCACCAAACACAAAAAGTTTACCTTTTTAGCAAAATTATCATTATTGCAGGTAGTTGCTAATCAAAGTCTTTGACCACATCCATTATACTTATACCAATCACATTAAGTTTGTGCACAGCTCAGAGTTAGGGCGGAGGTTAAGTTACAACATAGATTTCATTGATATAGTCATTCTATATATATGAAATATAAGGACGTAAATGGGCCTCTGGTAAACTCCCTACGGGTGAGTTTTAAAGGCGTTTGGACTATGTTACTGATTTTGGCTGTTTTTGAGAGCGGAATAACCATTCTCTGCAATCAAAGCCTTGTCTAAAAGCCTTTAAATTCTCACTGAGAGAGCAATAATTTAATGTGATTGGTATTACCTAGAAAACGTTTAATGTTAAGCTCCTATATGTCATTAGAAAAACTCGTTAACGCTCTAAATACCGCGTCTGGTGAAGGTCCACCGATTGAAAAGTGGAATCCGCCATTTTGTGGTGACATTGCAATTAACATAGATCGCCAAGGAAAATGGTTTTATCAAAATAGTGAGATTGGACGCGCGCCCATGGTACAACTATTTGCAACCGTTCTATGGTTTGAAGATAGTGAATATTTTCTGGTTACGCCGGTTGAAAAAGTTCGCATCACCGTCGATGATTTACCGCTTATAATCACTCAGTGGCAACACATCAATGACACGTCAACACCCTTGATTCAAGTTAGCACCAGCGTTGGCGATTCGGTCATCATATCCGAACAACACCCGATCGAAATTGACGAACAGGGTTTGAAAGTCCGAATTCGGCGAAATCTCTATGCCAGAGTACATCGAAATGTCTATTATCAGTGGGCTGAAATGGCCGACATTAAAACTGACAACGACGCTGCACATCAACAAAAAGCCGTGATTTGCAGCGCTGGTAAAGAGTATTCCATCGGCAATCTATAGATCTTTTAGACGATGCTTGAATAGCGATTGTTTGCCAGTTTAGGCTTAATATATTGGTCAAAAGACATACAAATATTGCGGACAAACAAACGTCCGATTTCACAAACTTGAATTTGCTGTTTGTCTTCGACAAGTAAGCCATCGCTTTGTAACGGTTTGAGTGACTGGATGTCATCAAAAAAATGCTGATCAAAAATGATTTGAAACTTCTCTTCAATGTATGTTTTATCGAGTCGGAAGTTACACATCAATTGTTTGATGATTTCTGAGCGTAATTCATCTTCAGCGGTCAGAGTCAGACCTCGCGCCAATGCATGTTCATTTTCTTCGATAGCCTGATAGTAATCGGTCAGCGCCTTATGATTCTGCGCCAGACTTCGCCCTACCGCACTGATAGCAGACACCCCTAACCCCAACAAGTCACAATTTCCAAGAGTCGTATAACCCTGGAAATTTCGATGTAAGCGCCCTTCTCTTTGGGCTACAGCTAATTCATCATCCGGCTTGGCAAAATGATCCATACCGATGGCCTGATAACCATGTTCAATAAAGGCGGTAATAGCTTGTTCCATCAGTCGTAGTTTATCGGTGGCGTTAGGCAACCACGCGTCCTTTATCTTCTTTTGCGACGCAAATCGTTGCGGTAAGTGAGCATAACTAAACAGTGAAATTCGATCTGGGTCCATGGTTTTTACTGCGTCAATGGTCTGTAGCATCGTCTCAGTATTTTGATGGGGAAGTCCATAAATCAGATCAAGGTTAACCGACGTAAATCCCAGCGTTTTCGCCTGCTCAACTAAGGCTTTGATATGCTCGGTAGACTGCCTTCTGTTTATGGCATCCTGAACCTCTTCATTGACATCCTGAACACCAATGCTCAACCGGTTAAAACCGATATTGTACAAGTGAGTAATGCGCTCCTTGGTCATTTCCCGAGGGTCTATCTCTATCCCCATTTCAACGTTATCGGCAAACGAAAATTGCTGGTGCAAATAAGCCGTCAACTGTTCAAGTTGTTGATCATCTAAAAATGTCGGCGTGCCACCACCAAGATGGATCTGAGCCACTTTGTGTGCAGAAAAAAGTTTTGCCTGTTGGTTGATTTCTCGCTTCAAAAAGCTCAGATACTGCTGGGCTTTATGCTTATGTCTGGTGACAATTTTATTGCAGCCACAGTAATAACAGAGCTTGTGACAAAAAGGGATATGAATGTATAAAGACAAATCCCGACTCTGGCTAGAGTCAATGGCATCGATAAATGCCTGGCGATCGAATGTTTCAGTAAATTCCAGTGCTGTAGGGTATGACGTATAACGAGGCCCTTGTAGATTGTATTTTGCGACAAGCGGGTTTTGAGCAAAGGATACTGCAGACATAAAATCAGACCTGACGTTAAAAAACGCCAGTCTAATTTACATTCACTATTAAAACGTTGATCTGGGACAAAAGCCGTGGTGAAAAACGCCCTATTCGGCGCAACGGATGCATTTTGTGGCCGCAGGCTGCACCTTCAGGCGCTCCCGGGCAATATCTTCTCCACAGCCCTGGCAGATACCGTAAGAACCGTTCTCGATCCGAGTGATCGCATTGGAGAGTTGCTGAATCTCAATTTTAGCTTCAACTTCAAGGGCATTTAACACTTCGTCATTTTCTCGTTCACCAGCCTGTTCGGACCAATCAGCGTTTCGGCCTTCGGCAAAATCCTGGTGAATCGAACTCACCCTTGACTGTAATTCGACTATCCGTTTTGTAAATTCCACCTTGAGAATTTCTGACATATACTCAGCCTCTTTATTATTTGCTTTGTGTCAGATCTCGCAATGCTTGTTGGTAGCTAGTGGCTTCAGGTATCAAGCTTTCAATATCGGCAAAAACTTGTGCCTCCAGTTCTTCCTCGTAACCCATACGCTCCAGATCCAACGCCAACTTTTCTTTCTTGGAAAGTTTCTTTCTTTCCTCAAGAATCGGCATATGCGAAATCTTGTTGTATAAGCTAAATATAGCAGGGAATTGTTCAGTTGGAGATTTAAGAGGCTCATCTAAAGATTCCATCAACACCGAAAGGCGCCAGCAACCTTCTGATAACTCACATTGTTTTTCCTGCATTGCTCGACAGATGATAAGAATGCTGGAAATAACTTTCAGATCTTTTTCCGCACGATTGCGCTGCTGCTCTAGTGCCGCCTGACGATGCATTTTGTTTTGATGTCTGAGCTTAAAAAGCAGGTAACTGGCATAAGCTGCCAGTAAAAAAATAATGAAAGCGGCTGCAATCAATAGCCCTATTGTTAAATTTGACACAAAGTTACTGCCTTATTCGTCTTTATCTTCTTTGTATTCACTAAAGTCATAATCATCAAGCTTATCCCAAAGCGTATCTTCACTTATTTGCGAGCTCTCTTCAGTCGATATATCTTCTTCCTGCTCTAATCCTAATAAAGACAAAAGCTCCTGATAACGCGCCATACTTGTCTGCAATTCTGATTGTTCCTCGGGCGATAAATCTTCACCGGCCTCATCTCGGGCCGCCAACAATTGCAACACTTCGTTGTTTTCCAAGGCCAGCAATTCCTGCTCCAATACCTCACTGTTATCGACAACCCGGATCGGGGCAATCGGTTGCTCCTTGCTAGCGGGTTTATCATGCGATTTCGACGGTGTGGATTTTGTCACACCTAAGGCAATTGGCTTTTTGCTGCCAAGGCGTGGATCTTTATTTTCTGAAGATGAGCCATGCTTGGTTGATTGGTTCATATCGGCATCCTGGCGAGAACCGGGCTTATTGCCAGTTTTTTTGCGAATACGTTTTTCCTTTTCAAGTTTCGGAGTACGTTTTGGCAAAATCGCCTTCATTAAGGCGCCTTCTTTTCTGGATTTCTTTGAACGGGACATTAGGAGTCTGTAAATAATGGATAATACTGTTATTTTACTGCATAGCGCGGTAAAACCCCAGACTTCACGAAATTAGTTGTCACTAATCAATAGACGAAAAAAAAGCGATAGGGTTACTATCGCTTTTCCAAAGCTCTTAACAAGCTCTTTTTCTTGTTGGCACTCCAGCCAGAATATATCCTTATCAACTATCCATATATTCGTTCGTTTCCATACATTATTTTTTCTTTTCGGTCGTCCTGACGCCTTATAGGCTATCCATAACCTCAAAGAGGTATAATTGCTATTCCTAAGCAAGTAAGCCATCCGTGCTTAAAAGGGTAATCCTTACCAGAATGTCCATCCAGCATCCTTACTGAAATTCCATTATTTGATTTCTAATTTCGCTACTCCTTGTAGCTGTTATTAAGTGTACTCGGGTTACACTTGGTTACAATCCAAAAATCAGCCTTTACCTTAAGACCTATATCGAGCACCACCGCAAACCCATGTTTTATATGGGATTCATCAAATTATTAGGGTAAATTATCCGTTTTAACCCCTAGCTACAATGGTCAATGTCTTACACAGGAGGAGAAATATTCAACGATTCCTTCGATTACATTCTCCTCGATAGTAATCCCTGGGTTCATTTATTGAACTAAGATTGCAAGCTAAATAAGCATTGGCTGAACAAGCGCAGCAAGAGATAATTTTCAAACGTCAGGACTGCAGAGAGGTTTACAACCGTTAAGATTATACCAATCCCATTAAGTTTGTGCACAACTCAGAGTTATGGCAGAGGTTCAGTTACAACATAGATTTCGTTGATATAGTCATTCTATATTAATGAAATATAGGGCAGTAAATGGGCCTCTCACTAACTCCCAACGGGTGAGTTTTAAAGGCATTTATCCTGCGTTACTGATTTTGGCTGATTTTGAGAGCGGAATAACCATTCTCTGCAATCAAAGCCGTGTCTAAAAGCCTTTAAATTCTCACTGAGTGAGCAATAATTTAATGGGATTGGTATTACCACTCAATTTCTATCGGAGTACCAACATCAACAAGTGCCATAAATTCGTCCATTTCGTCGTTAGTTAACGCAATACAGCCATCGGTCCAATTGTATTGTTGCGTAATTGGCGCCAGTTTTTCCATACCATTTTTTTGGCCGTGGATCATAATTAAGCCGCCTGCAGAAACTTGATTTTCTCTGGCATTAGCCAAATCCTCTGCATTCGGGTAACTAATATGCATCGCCCGGTAAAACGATGAATCTTCCTTTTTATAATCCAATAAGTATCTCCCTTCTGGGGTTCTCTCATCCCCTTCTTGTTGTTTATGGCCTTTAGGGTTTTCCCCTAGAGCAATGTGATATTGACGCACAATTTCCCCTTGCCAGAGCAAGTACATCCTGTTTTCTGATTTATCGACCTTAACCAAATCAATTTGTGCAAAAGTTAAAGAGGGAAACAACAACAACAACAACAAATAAAAAAAGCGCGGCATACCGGCTTCTCCTTTGATAGTTATTGGTATTCAAAAACAACAAGAAACCAGTAGGGATTAGAATAAGAACAGTCTCGTATTAAGAGTAGTAAAAAGTAAGATTTTTGCCTGTGATTACTTACTTAACATTTTGTTTAATAGACCGAATACGCCTCGAACAAACGTTGCACTGGTAAGCATTTTCACAATCGCCGATGTTGATGATGACGATTTCCGCTTTGCGGTAGATTTGTCGCCTTTATGTTGTTCCGCAGCGATCGCGGCTTTAGCAAGTTTTTCATTGAGGATTTCATAGGCGCTTTCGCGGTTGATTTTCTCATTATACTTATCGCTGATTGGCGACTGGGAAAGCAAAGTGCTTACCTCGCTATCGGTAAGTACTCCCATTCTGCTTTGGGGAGCACGAAGCAACGCGGTAACCAAAGGTGTGGGCACACTTTTTTTACCCAATCCGGTAACGATGGCCTCGCCAACTCCGAGGTTGGTTAAAGCATCCGTTGCATCATAAAACTCTGAATCCGGGAGGTTTTCTACTGACTGCTTTAAGGCTTTTCTATCTTTGGCGGTAAAGGCTCGCACCGCATGCTGAATCTTCAAGCCTAGCTGCGACAATACGCCCGGAGAAATATCGGTAGCGTTCTGGGTAACAAAAAATAAGCCAACCCCTTTTGAGCGAATCAGTTTCACCATGGACTCTAACTGGCTTGCCAACTCAGTTGACTGGCCAGAAAAAATCAGATGGGCTTCATCAATAATACCAATCCCATTAAGTTTGTGCACAACTCAGAGTTAGGGCAGTAAATGGGCCTCTCACTAACTCCCTACGGGTGAGTTTTAAAGGCATTTGGACTACGTTACTGATTTTGGCTGATTTTGAGAGCGGAGTGACCATTCTCTGCAATCAAAGCCTTGTCTAAAAGCCTTTAAACTCTCACTGAGTGAGCAATAATTTAATGCGATTGGTATAATTCCGCGAACACCTGCTCGGCAAGCTTTGCCGCACCAATAGTCATTAAAGGCCCGTCAGCGCTGTAGCCTTCAATAATCAGTTGCTTAAATTTATCCAGGTTCACTTCTGCCATTCATGCTCTCAATAGGTATTGAGATAAGCTTTGCACAGAAATAGAAAATTGGTACTTAGAAACGTAAAAACCGCTATACGACTAAGCGATAGCGGTTTGGGGAAAGTTAAATGTCTTTAGGTTAAAAACAATTAAAAGCTTTTAAAGGCATCTTTCGGAACAATAGCACCTGGATGCTGAATCACTTCACCGGCGACGGTTGCTGCCAGACGAGTTGCTTCGAGCATCGATTTTCCGGCGATACGAGCACCTAAATAAGCGCCATTGAAAGAATCGCCTGCAGAGGTCGTATCGACAACATTCGTCACCCGAGTCACATCCACCTCATCACGAGAATCAGGTGTCATCACAATCACATTTTTTTCGCCGTTCTTGATAATCAATTCAGAAAAATCAAATTCCTGGAAAAATGCAACGATTGTTTCCACGGTTTCGGTGCCGGCATTGCATAACGTTGGATACATTTGTTCAAAATCATCAACCCCAGGGATCAAAATGTCGGACACCGCATATGCATTGGCAAATTGCTGTTGTGCATCTTCAAGAGTGCTCCACAGACGCGCCCGATAATTCAGGTCAAAGGCGATTTTTACACCTTGCTGCTTTAACCCGCTGACCAAATCCCAGAACTTTTCGCGATGAGATTTATCTAGTATTGCCAAAGAAATCCCGGTAAAGAAAAACACATCGCCAGCATCTAACTGTAAGGTGTCAGGTACTTCGATAAACTGCATAACCTGACGAGCTGCCGCACTTTCTCGCCAATACAGAAAAGAACGTTCACCTTGGTCATCGGTTTGCACCAAATAGATACCCGGCAAACGCTCGTTATCGCGAAAGACCAATTGATTGTTAAGATCCTCACTGGCAAAGGTCGTTAACATGGCATCGCTCATACTGTCAGTACCAATAGCTGTTAACAACTTGGTATCAATCCCTGGAAACAAGCGCTTTAAATAAACGGCAGAATTATAGACATCACCAGCAAACGACTGGCCTGCTATTTGACCTGACAGCTTATTTTGCAGCAACTCAATCATACATTCGCCCATTAATACAATCTTGTTCATTTGGGGTGATTTTCCTTTCAGTTTTAATTACAAAAATTGGCTTTATCGACTCGAATGAGCGGATAAAGCCAATAGAATACTACGTTGATGTTAAAATTTACTGTTCTGTCGTCAATAAATATTGGCCAGTAAACTGATAGCTATTACCTTTATGAGTAAACGTATAACGTTTATCCGATGCCCCTTCAGGCACCAAGGCAAGCAACATGGGGTTTGCACCAGCCAATTTGAAACTTACAACCTGCACATCACCGTGTACAGTAAAATCCAGATTTTCTAATTGAGAATGCGCATCCAATGTATATTCTTTACTTGGATTGTATTCTCCATGCAGTTCCAACAAACTAACAAAATCGACATTTTTCGATTTTTCTAATCGATAGATAAACGCCTTGTCTTCGCGCAGGTTAAAGTCAGGATCATTGGCACCTGTACGGGTGAACAATAACGTCATGTCTTTTGTGGTTTTGGTCGTCATGGTATAAAAGCGATCGTCATTCAACCAGGTAACCTTGCTTAAAGGCTGCTTAAGGCTTGCCTCAGATGTCAACCATAGGTGCTCATAACCATCTTTTTTACCTAACGGCGCCAATGCGGTTTTATTGGTATTCAATGTCGCAGAGGTATCCATTAAGTGACCATTAAAGTGCAATGGTAAATCGTATGTATGATTTTTATCACTGGTAACATTAAACACATCAATAACAATTGGTAGCGCGCGATTTTCAAGATTAATCAACGCCTGGGTACGACGCATATCCACACCTTGATAAGCGGTATCAATATGAGCAGAAGACACAGACATATCATCGTCGGTGGCGAACAACGTTACCTTGGGGGCGTGTTGATTACCACGTTTGGTATTACCTTTAAAATGGCTGCGCTTATCAACGACTAACGTATTGTGGGCTATCGTTTGCTTGGCGTAGCTCTTATTCTCTTTAAGATAATGACCGCCATATTTGGCTTCAACGTTTAAGAATCGTGCTGCGCCATAGTCACTGACAACTTCATGGCCATTATCGTAGAAAATCCAGCTCAATTTATCAAAATGACCATGTCCCATACCCTGAGCGGTGGCTTTAAAGACTAGCGCCTGATGTTTTTCTGGAATATCCGCGTCATCTTGATTAGCCCGAAGCACGACAAGCGCTCCTTGCTTTCCATCCTGACCATCACCGAACGCCTTGTTGGCAAAATGATAAGGTTCAGCCTTACCGGAATCAATGCCTTGCGCTACACTCAGACCATCCCCTGTCAATAACACCTGTTGTTGCTGTTTAGCAACGTCCAGTAATTGTGGATCGCCGGTTAAACCATAAGCTATGGTTACCCCGTAAACCAACTCAACCGTATCAATACCTTTGTCTTTTATGGCATCGTTAATTGGGAAGAACAATTGGTTGTAACTTAATTGAATAGTGGTATCGATAGCCTTGAGCAAGATATTGTCACGATACTCAAATATTTTACGTTCGGGTTGGTTTACCTCAACCGACTTGGCAAATAACACGAATGGCATTAACGCATAACGCTGATAATAAGGGCCTTCCGTGTAATAACCCTGTGGCGAGAAAAGTTCATCCAACTGACGCATAAAGCCACCAGTACCGGATTTATCCAAACCATAGAGAGCTTGCTCTACCCACTCAGATTCGTTAAGTACCAAACCAGTCATGCCAACCGCGGCGGTAGCCCAGGTTCCATGATTATGAATTTTGTCGAAGGTTTGTGGAGACTCCGACGATAAGAAACTAGCGATTGGACGAAACAATCCTGACTCAATCTTCTGACGCTGCGCTTCGCTGGCAACATCATAGACAAAGTCATAACCCTGGATGGTATAAACCAAAAATACCGCTTCATTAAGGCTTTGCCAGAATAAACGCCCTGGCGCCTGTTCTTTTTGCATCGGATGCAATGGTAAGTCTTTGTACATTTTGGCATAACCCAGCAACATCTCAATAGCATGGTCGGCGTACTTTTGCTCCTGACTTAACTGATACAAAATACCGGCGTCGTGCATGAGACGATAGTTTCGTTTATGTTGCTCATGGGTAAAACCGCCACCTGCATCCTTTGGTAAAGGTATATTGATGGCTTGAGTTAACTGCTTATCCACCTGTGCTTTTAGCGCTTGATAAGCATCCTGAAAACTACCTTGCTGCTGAATTGCCTGCTGCATCGCAGGAACATCACTGGCGCTCACAACAAGTCTGGGGTGAGCCCCGTTACTAGAGGCATCAGCATGAGCAGCCATCGCAAAGGTTAGACTGACAGCAACCACTGCAGATTGGATCACAGCTACAGATTTCGACAACCCTTTTACAAGGCGTGTTGTTTGCCTGATACGCATAACAATATGGGAATATAACACGTTCATTATTCCTTATTTTTTAGCCGCAGCCTGATAGTTGTTATCAATCAATGTGGCGGTAATTTCACCTGGGAAATTTAGCTCTTTGACAACAATTTTCGGCGTTGCGATAAAGTTATTTGATTTAACTAGAGTCTGCGGTTCACCAACCGTGTGTTCAACGACAAGACCCGCGCTATCCAGGAATTCATTCTCTTGTACATCACTCACCTGAACACCGTGCAAATATAAGGATGCTTTATACTTATTGCGCTTACCTTTGCCCGTCGAAATCACCTGGTTATTGTTAAAACTAAAGTGAGGTCCAAAGGTACTTTCATCTGTACCACCTCGGTAAAGCTTCACAAGCGCACCCTGAACAGACTCAAATACATTGTCATTCAATGTAATATATTCACCATTATATATCCCTAGATCGTCCATCTCTTTGTCAAGACGAAGAATATCTCCGGTAATTTTTCTAAATGAACTGTTGGTAATACGGATGTCATTAGCGAATGAACGATTGCCAGCATCAAAGAAATGAAACGAGTGATTAATATCTAAACCAGATACCTGGACCTGATCGGCGATAAATCGATAGTTTGCCAACATTGGGATCTTGGATGTACGGATTATTGCATTACCAGCACTGTCAGGCGCATATTCACCATCGATGCTTAGATTTTGTAGTTTTAAATTGCCGCCATCGTGAATATCGAAGGTCGTTGAGCGAGATACTTTTAAACTTGCCTGAGCATCTTTGCTTGCCGATTTAAAAGTCAGGGTTTTCGAAAGAGGGATAATTTTATCGAGAATATACTCGCCCGCTTCCAGCGCAATGACATCAGAGGATTGTGCCTGTTCAATTGCATCATACAACTCTGAGGCATTTTTCACCGTATGAGTGCTACCCTGATCAAAATCTAATTCGCGACCCGGTTTAGCATACCAGGAAACGCCGGTCTGCTCTTTATCTAACACCTTAAGATCTTTGCTTACGCCAACCGATTGCGGAGCATTTTTAGCATACATCAAGCCATTATCTGCTTCAGACAGTTCAATAGACTGTTGCTCAAAACCTTTGGTCAGCGCCGGATTATCAACGTTAGAGCGGATATTGTTATTAAATTCAATGCCAGAAACATCATCAAATACGCTGAAATTGTCTTTATCGGTTTCATTAACGATTAAATTATTGGCGAACACGGAATCAACTGGAACCGCCTGGCGTTCTTTGTCGCTGCCCGCTGCCAAATGAATATGATCGACATT
Organism: Thalassotalea litorea; assembly: GCF_043642205.1. Taxonomy (GTDB): domain Bacteria; phylum Pseudomonadota; class Gammaproteobacteria; order Enterobacterales; family Alteromonadaceae; genus Thalassotalea_A; species Thalassotalea_A litorea. The sequence goes on from NZ_JBHZSG010000019.1 coordinate 47,821, forward strand.
GATCATGGTATTGTTTTCAATGCGTGCATTTTCAACCTGATGATAACGATTAATTGGCGAGTCAATCACCCCGTTCATCACTGTAAAGCCACTACCGAAACGGTAACCCGTTAAACCTTGCAGGTAGTTATTACGGATAGTTTGATCACCGTTTATAACGCGGATACCACCGGTATGGTCAACGCCGTTGCCAAAAAAGATATTATCTTCAACTAAGTTACCACTGCCATGACGCAAGGTAAGCGTACCGCGAGATTCGAAGAAGACATTTCCGCGGAATTCATTTTTACCAGATTTATTGGAGATGATTTCAACTTCGCCGTTACAACGGTCGAAATAATTGTTCTCAACAATGGTGAATGAATCAGTTAAAGAGTAGTGACTGGTACCAATTCGAAGGGTTTCGCCACCATTGGAGCCTAAAATTGGACGTGGGCCAAAATAGTTATGATCAATGCGATGGTGGTTTTGCTGACTGTCTTCCGTATTTAAACGAACCGCCATGGTGACACCCGCATTGCTTTTACCGACTAAATGAGAATGGTCAAAACGGTTATGTTTACCATACATCACCACCCACTTATCGGATTCAAATTTGTCTGGGTTACTGTAATGATCGATAACCACTTCAGTAACGCGGCTGTGGTTAGCCAGATCATCTTTATTGCGACGAAATGAGATGACTTCTCCGGTAGGCGAGTAACCATCTTTGAAAACCAATCCTTTGACAATTAGGTGTTCACCGGCGAGGCGTAAATTGGAATTACCCGTTAAGATAGCTTTGCCTGATGTCTCAGCGGTTAAGGTAATTGGCTTAGCTTTTGTACCTTTGGCTTTAAAAACAATTTCAAAATCTTTCCAGACTTTGTCGGCCAGGACAATCGTGTCACCGGGCTCAACTTGTTTAAGGGTTTTGGAATATTGTTCCTGTGAAGAGACTTTAAACTGCTTGGCAGCAACCATATTACTCATTAACGGTAAGCTTATCGCTACCAGAGGGAGAAACGCTTTGACCAGTTTTGACATATGACCCATGTTGTTACTCAATTATTGATTGTCTAATACTAACTACGAATACAATTCGCCCATGCAACGAAAATTCAAAATAGTTCAGCCAAGGTGTTCGAATAAAAGAATAGGCATCTATTTCAAATTCGAATAACTCGCGCATCCGTGTTTTTAAAACTCGCCCGTAAGGGAATGCTCGAAACTCATTTATGCGGTATTTTTCGTTATTTGAGATGGAGTACCATATCCAAATACCGAGTTATTGTATACACGCTTACGTTCCTTTAGAACGCAGGATAAATGCATCCGTGCAATAAAAGCCTGGATTGGCTTCCTGAATTGTGCACATATTTATCGCAATTAGAAAAAGGGTGAAGCTCTCTAATATGTGCAGTAAAAGAGAGCTTCGAGTAATCCTAATGTTTGGGAGTTACATTAGAATTTAGCTTTCACGCCTAAGTAGAACTTAGCACCCGAGCGAGAGTAGTCTGCAATGGTAGTATCATTACCACGCGTCATTACCTGCGGCTCGTTTAACAAGTTCAGCGCTTTAAGCGATACCGATACGTTCTTAGCGATCTTGTATCTAGCAGAGAAATCTACGTAGTCCTGATCTTGTACGTAACGATGTGAACGTGTTGGGAACGGTAAGTTATTCGGTTGGAAATACTTCGAGCGATATTTATAAAGTACTCGCATCGAGAACTTATCCATTTCCCAGTAAACAGATGCAGAACCTACGTTGTTAGAGAAACCAAACAAGTTTGCATCAGGCACAAGACCTGGACTTGCGATTTCTTCGGTAACAAAATCAGAATCTGCATAGTTATAAGCAAGGCTAGCACCTAAACCATTGAACGGGTAAGGCAACATTGAGAAATGCTGGTTAGCCGTGAATTCAATACCGGTGATGGTTGATTCATCATCTGCCGTATCAACCGCACTGTGCGAAACGTTTGGATAGATGCTATCAACGCCATCAAGATTTACCGTGATATCACGAATATCCTGAACATTCTCATAACCACCATTGAACGCTTTGTAATATGCAGCAAGGGTTAATGCAGAATCTTCACTTGGGTAGTATTCCAAAGATAAGTCATAGTTGGTAGACATATATGGATTCATATGGTTACCGTTTGCACGGCCACTTTGAACTACCTGAGTATAATCTGTATTGGTGTTTTCATCACATTGATCTTCATCACCAACATCTTCACAACGCTCATAACTTACACCAGCCGACATAGCATTCATCTGGAAACGTGACATCGCTCGATATGCGGCGGCACGAAGATAAAGCTCATTACCTAAGTCAAAACGTAGGTTTAAGCTAGGTAGATATTTGGTATAGCTGGAATCAAGCGTTACGCGCTCAATTTCACCCGTTGGGTTGATTTCCGCACTAAAGGTACCGTCTTCATTTGAGGTGATATAAACCTTATCACCCCAACCACGAGAATGAGTGTCCGTTTTCACAGCACGAAGACCAACATTACCAGTAACCGGCAAGCCTGCAATTTCGGTATCTATGTTCGCCATTACATAGGCAGCAAAGATATCTTCTTCTACATCACGGTCAGCACCATCACGACCGTCCATACGCTCACCGATATCATAGAAATCGGTATTGCCGTTATTGCCAGCAATTTGACCTTGCATTTGACCAATGAAACACTTGGAGTCATATGTAACGAATTGGCCAGACCCGCCGCCTTCTTCATTAAACAAGTTACCGTTATAGTGACCATTTTGGCAGTTATCAATAATGCCTTGGGTCAACGCCATATGCGCTTCAGGGTTATTATCATCCCAGTCAAAATCTGCGGTATCTGTAGCGGTTGTTCTTTCTTCACCAGCAAACGTAATCGATACATCGTTGGTCTGATAATCAAGTAGGTGTTCCATTGAATAGCGAACACCAGCTTTAATCGAGCTGATATAGGCATTATCTAATACGTATTCTGCGTCGAGTTTCAGAGCCCAGATATCATCTTCACGTTCTTCATGGGAGCGGCGATATTCTGCATAGGCAACACCATCATGGACAAAAGAATTGATGTCGGTTGCATCAAAAGCTTGTGCTGCATTAAAACCTGCATCACTTGGGCCATTGCGTTCATCATCTAACCAGGTAAGGGTCGGAACATTATTGCCACGATAGTCTAACTCATACTGGTAACGATCATCGCTACGGAACTTAGAACGATGACGCAAACGATAACGATATGAACGAGAATAAGAAAGGTCTGTAGCGATGGTAAGGTCATCGTTTGGCGTAAATTCAAGATTTAAACCAAAACCGTCATAATCATCGACTTGATTACGGTCTTCACCTAACAATTGCGGACGCGCTTCACCTTTTGCATAAAGTAAGGTGTAATCATCACCAATAATATGGTCAGACAAGGCACGACGACGAGTATCCAGACCTAATTCCATACGCTTTTCAGTGTATTCCAGGCGAGAATATTCATAGTCGAAGTTAAAGTTTAATAGATCGTTAGGGATCCACTGCATAGTACCAACGATGCTGGTTCTGGTGTCTTCATCTTCACCGGTACGCCAGTATGCATCATTGGGTACGTAGAAAATTGACGATGGGTCATAATCTGAAATTAATCGATAATCATCACGGTCAGCGCCTTCTGGTAGGTTTGCCCAGTCATCAATTGGTGTAGGATTACGGCCTTCACGACCTGCACTGACCGCCTGCGCGCCAGATGTACAATCAGAACCATTGTCAGACAATGGCGTACCATCGGCTAAACGAGTCGCACAGATACCCATCTGTGAGCTACCACCGTAGTTCTCTTCTGGGTTTGAGTCATCAGAATGAACAAGACCTAAAGTGAAACCAAAATCACCCATGCTGTCGGTTTCGAAATTTTGTACCGTTGAAGCGGTGATTTTTGCACCCCAAGGGTTCGCATCTTCACCATCTACGTCACTATAATAATCGTTGTAGATACCGGTTACTTCGATTCTGGATTCATCCTTGCCGTAATCTACCGCGCGTAGCGAAGATACTTCGATCGTACCCGAGGTACCACCTTCTACAAGGTCTGCAGATTGTGATTTATAAATGAAAACGCCATCAACTAGCTCTGAAGGGAATTTTTTAAAGTTAACGGCACGACCAGGACCGGCATTGGTAATCGTACGCCCGTTAAATGTCGCGTAGCCCCAGTATGAACCTAGACCACGGATAGAAATTTCGTTTTGGCTACCTTTTAAACGGTGACCAGATGCTCCGGACACGTTTTCGATAACATCTGATAAAGAGAGACCAGGTAATTCACCAAAGTCTGCCGCAGAGATACCATCGCCGATTACGGTAGCCGTTTTTTTAATATCAAGGGACTTAGTCATTGTCCGGCGATTTGTGCCGGTGACTTCAATAACTTCTACGTCTTGCTGCGCTACTTGAGCTTGAGCCTCTTCTTCCGCTAACGCGGGTACAGAAAGTAATCCCATAAAAGCTGATGCACAGACCAGCGAAGAAGTACGTTTGGCTTTTTTAGAGTCAAGAAGTGCCAACGCAATCTTATTGAGCTTTATTGTTGTGAACATTATTGTTTTCTCAGTTGGTTTTATTATTTTGTTGCAATGCATAAAAATAAATCATGTACAGACAATTTAATGTAACCAATACGGCTCCTCATTGTCAAACATTTGATGACCAAAAAAGATTATTTGTTATTACCAATTGTAAGACAATATTTTCTGTAGATCTGACCAATTTGACAGCTTGATTCTGATTGAGATAGAATGAATTTTGGTCTCATTTTAATGAATACCTTTACATACAAGAGGTCTGGCCTCACCGTTAAGAATTAACTTTGTGTTATATAGGAAATACGACATGAAAAATCGTCGATTGTTTTGGCAAATCGTAGATCAAATCGAAGAACAGATTGATGCTGGAGCCTACCCTGTAGGTAGCCGTTTACCACCAGAGCGTGTTCTTGCTGAAACTTTTAGCGTTAGCCGTCCAACCATCCGGGAAGCAATCATTGCCTTGGAAGTTCGTGGTCGCGTAGAAGTCAAAACCAGTTCAGGTGTTTATGTCCTAGAAAGTAAGAAAGATTTGCAAGATGGCCCAAGTATCAGTGCATTTGAGCTGACTCAGGCACGTGCACTTGTTGAAGGCGAAGCTGCTGCACTGGCCGCATCAATCATTACCGATGAAGAGCTGGCACGTTTAAATAACACATTGATTGAAATGGATTCAGGGACAAATCCGGAACTTGCGGATAAAGAATTTCATCAAATCATCTCCAGTGCAACGCGAAATAATGCTTTGCAACTCACCATCGCTGGCTTATGGGCTCAAAGAGAGTCGAACACTGATATTCAAGCGGCGTATAAAGGCGTTTGTAGTCAAAGTGATGCTGAACGTTTACGGGAGCACACCAGCATTTACCAAGCGTTGAAAAACCGTGATTCGCAAGGCGCAAGAGCAGCGATGCATGAACATTTTAATCGTTTGATCAACTCTTTGTTTGAAGCAAGTGAAGCTAAGGCGTTGGAAGAAGTGCGTCGTAAGACTAGTGAAACCCGGGATTTATATTCATTAAATCATTTAGTGAAGAGTTAATCTGGAAGCTAACCAGATTAACTCTCTGCATAAAGATCAAACGTAACGGTTAATACATTTTAAATCTGCAAACGCTTGCTCTAAGCGTGCAACCATCGACGTTTCACCTTCCCTCAACCAAACTCGCGGATCATAATACTTTTTATTTGGCTTGTCGCTGCCATCAGGGTTACCGATCTGTGCCTGTAAATAGTCTTTATTACCTTGCTGATAACGGTTCACACCGTCCCACATTGCCCACTGAGTATCCGTATCGATATTCATTTTAACCGCTCCGTAGTCAATGGCTTCATGAATATCAGCTAGTTCAGAGCCTGAGCCACCATGAAATACGAAATTGACGGGTTTTTGAGGTAGGCTAAATTGTGCCGCAACGTGCTCCTGAGAGCGCTTTAAAATCTCTGGCGTTAGCTGAACATTACCCGGTTTATATACACCGTGAACATTGCCAAACGAAGCCGCTATTGTAAATCGAGGACTAATTGCCGATAAGCGCTGCCAGGCAAACGCTACATCTTCAGGTTGTGTGTACAACATGCTGTTATCAAGGTGAGAATTATCGATACCGTCTTCTTCACCACCAGTACATCCCAATTCGATTTCCAACGTCATATCCATTGCCGACATAGATGCCATGTACTGGCAGCAAATATCAATATTTTGCTCTAACGTCTCAGCCGACAAATCAATCATATGTGAGCTGAACAGAGGCTTCCCGGTTGCCTGAAATTGTTTTTGTGACGCTTTAAGTAATCCATCAATCCAAGGCAACAAACCAAGGTTTGCGTGATCAGTGTGCAGGATAACCGGCACTTGATAAAACTCAGCGACCTGATTGACGTAAACCGCACCAGCCAAAGCTCCCTGAATCGACTTATCCATATTATCCAGCGGTGCTCCTTTGCCAATGAAAAAACCGGCGCCCCCATGAGAAAGCTGAATAATTACCGGGGAATTCACTTTATGAGCCGCTTCTAATGCCGCGTTTACCGATTGGGTTCCCGTAACATTAATCGCGGGAATGGCATAGCCATTTAGTCTTGCATGATCCAATAGCGCTGAAACCTGGTCGCCAAATACAACGCCAGGCTTAATCGATTGCTTTAATCCAGTCATGATATGTCTCGTCAAAAAATTGCTTTATGAATTGGCTTCAATACAAGCATCGGTCACTTTTTGCCACTCGCCATTTTTAATCCATTCGGCTTTCGCCATCCAGGTACCGCCGACAGCAAAGACGTTCGGTAAAGCCAGATAGTCACCCTTGTTGCCAGCGTGAATACCACCAGTAGGACAGAATTTGATACCAGAAAAAACCGAAGAAATCGATTTAATAAATGGCGCGCCACCTTTTTGTTCGGCTGGGAAAAACTTGAGTTCACTAAATCCAAACTCACGAGCCATTAGTACTTCAGAAGCCGAAGCTACACCAGGTAAAGCAGGAATACTGCAATCAGCTAAGGCTTTTAACAACGTAGGTGTGCTAGCAGGTGTAACGATAAAATCGGCGCCGGCTGCAATAACCGCATCAATCATCGCCTGATCTAATACGGTACCCGCACCGACTTTAAGATCAGGTAACTGTTCTTTAATAGCAGTAATGGTGGCTAGAGCTTGTTCTGTGCGCAATACCACTTCAACAGCCGTTAGATTAGCTGCTTGCATAGCTCTTGCGATTTCAACACCCTCTTGAGGTGTGTTTGCCTGGACGATAGGTAATATGGTTTGACTACCCATCATAGAAGAAAAAGTTGGCATCATAGGCCCCTTGTTGTTTGTCCTACAGACTTAGTTTGATTCCTGAACGACAGTAAAAGTTAATATCCATTCAGCGAGCGGGTAAATATTACCAAAAAAGCCAAATTTGTAAACCAATTATATTTATTTTGGTATTACCACCTTAGGCCATTTATAAAAAAACCACTCAAAGAGTGGTTTTTTTCACTGCAGCAAAAAGCTTTATGAGAAAAGCAGTCCGCCATTAATATCAATATTATTACCGGTCATGTACGAAGACGCATCACTCGCCAGAAAAGTGACTAAGCTGGCAACTTCATCGGCTTGCCCTTCCCGCTTTATACAGGTTGCAGCGGCAACATTCTTTCGCACCTGATCGGCGGTAAACGTGTCATGGAACCCTGTCGAAATCATTCCTGGGCAGACACTATTTACGCGAATATCCGGACCTAATTCTTTCGCTAGGCCTCTGGTAAAGGTCATAACCGCGCCTTTTGATGTTGCGTAAGCAACCGCTCCAGGTCCTCCGCCATCGCGACCAGCCTGAGAAGCAAATGTAACGATCGTGCTACCTGCTGCCATATGCGGAATAACCGCCTGACACATCATAAACAAAGACGTGAGATTTACATCCATCACTTTATGCCAATGACTCATCGTCATGTCCGCTATTTTCACACGATCGACTAAACCACCAGATACATGTACCAAGCTATCAATTTTGCCCATTGTCTCCAGTGTTTTACTAACAACTAAGGCTACTTCGTCCTGATTCGTTAAATCGGCTTGCAATGCAATTGCCTTGACACCAAGTGCTTCAATTTCCGTTACAGCACTTTGTGCGGTTTCTGCGCTTGAATGATAGGTAAGAACAATATTTGCGCCTTGTTTAGCTAAGTCAATCGCACAAGCCCGGCCGATATCCCGACCACCTCCAGCAACAATCACTACCTTATTATTCATGGTCATATTCAACTCCAACAAATTAATTTTAATGAATTTTTTGCCCAGTTCCGCACAACCGAACGACGTAAACTACTTTATCAAACTAACGGAGCAATCAAACATTGTCAAACAAGGATACTTACCAAATCATAAAATTCGGTAACCTCCCTTAAATCCGACAACAAGCCAATAATAGAGCGGTACTATATTTGAGAAAACCGTATTTATTCGTTATCAAAAGCCTGCAAAGTTAAAATCCGTTAATTGCTATTTGGTAAAAGCCTTTGGCATCCTAAAATAATACCAATCACACAAACAATATAGTTATTAAATGGAAATTTATTAAAAAACAAGCCAAGCCTTGAACCAGAATAAGGTGGCTACGATTATGTCAGGGGATATACAGTAGGTAGGACTCGCCGGTTAGGAATATGAAACTCACTCTCTGTAGGAAACAAAAAAGCCTGCACGGTGCAGGCTTTGGTAATAATGGTGGAGGGAGGTGGATGATAAAATACTTCCCTGTATTTATACCCTAAAGGGACGCTGGAGCGTTCAAAATAGTTCCTGACTATTTTGTCGAACCACGGTTCTCTTCCACTCCCTGTAGAAAACAAAAAAGCCTGCACAGTGCAGGCTTTGGTAATAATGGTGGAGGGAGGTGGATTCGAACCACCGAAGGCTGAGCCGTCAGATTTACAGTCTGATCCCTTTGGCCACTCGG
>NZ_JBHZSG010000020.1:0-52824 GCF_043642205.1 Thalassotalea litorea
TCAACGAAATCTATGTTGTAACTGAACCTCTGCCCTAACTCTGAGTTGTGCACAAACTTAATGGGATTGGTATAAGCTGCCCTATCAACCTTGTTAACACAAATCTAGGTTACCGCAAATGCAAGTTAAACCTGGGTTATTTAACATTTGCTTAATCACACATAAGCGGTTGCGAGTTTTGTAGCAGTGCAATAACACCATTTTGATTGGAGTAGACATCAAAAGTCATATCCGACTGTTGCTTTTGATTGGCGGCCAACAAAGAGTGTTCAAACACTTCATTTCGCAGTAACTCGCGTCGTTCATCACAAAACTCTATAAACCAATCGCCATTTGCTTGTACCAACCTCCCCTGTCGCAGTTCATCGGCAAACTCAAGACCTGCTATTAGGGTCGCAGTTTCGGCTTGCTGTTTTAGATTTTCAATCAGTTGATTGAAATTCAAAAGCTTCTGCTCTGGCGTACTGGCGGCGATGTCGGATAAGGCTATTTGCGGCCGGGCACTCATCGGTAATTGTGGCAGCGTAATAGCCAATCGCGCAGGCACTTGGTCATCGTTAGGCAGCAGAGATTGCTCAAAATTTACCTCCGCCATGGTGGCTGGTTCAGGATTGATGATTTGCGTTTGCTCTTTAACAAAACGAAAAATTGGTACCGTCAGCATTAATGCAATGCCACAAAAAATCGCCGGCTTTACATAACTAAATCGTCGGTAGTCACTTAAAAACCCATGTGCAACGCTAGCCTGATGGTGTTGAGAAGCTTGTTCAACCTTAGCAAACAGGGCTTCTTTATCCGTGGCACTTAATCGATTTTTTGCTTTAAAATCCTGATACGCAGAACCTAATGTTTTATCTAAATCAGACTTATCAGTGCTCATGCCTGATACTCCTTAGCCGATACGTAATCATTGTCTTTGCCTGAAACCTCGTTCTTGGAATTTGCATGTTTTTTCAATGCCTGTTTTGCATAACGTAACCGCGACTTAATCGTTTCTGGTTTTTCTGATGTGATCTGGGCGATATCCTCAATTGAAAATCCTTCAAGTTGTAAAATTATCGCTTCACGTTGTGTCATCGGCAGAGCCTGTAACAGGTTTTGAAAAGATTGGTCAATTATGCCCTGCTGTTCATATTGGCTGATCATGTGCTCTGCAGAACCATGGCTTAACAACGAACTCACAGGACTATTTGTTATATCCTTACCCGAAAGTGTGTCATCGATATCACTAAAATCCCAGCGTCGACTGCGCCTTAATTCATCAATTAGGGTATTGCGGGCGATGGTAAATAACCAGCTTTTCACACTCATGCCTTGTTTAAAATTCTGATGCTTTTCGATTACCTTTAACCAGGTGTTCTGTAGGATATCTTCAGCCGTCGCCGGTTGCGACTGAGCGAGCAAAAAGTGATATAAATCGTCACTGTATCGCTCAATCAAAGGTTTCAATAAGGCCGCATCCGGTTGCTGGCAATAGGCCAGAATTTGTTGTTCCGGGCTCAAGGCTGGGGTTAACCAGCCTCTAAAGAATGATGGGATCTTCGCCAAATGTACTTCCTTTATGTTTGCTATTGGCTAAGGCGCGAACGGTTATATTACTCACGAACCGTTCGCGTCGTCCATGTTAAAATCTAATTGCACGGTCAACTGAGTTTGTTTCACCGGCTTTCCGTACACCATTTTGGCTTTGTATTTCCAACGTTTCAACGCCTTAATTGCGGCTTTATCAAACGTACGTTTTGGCGCCGAGTCGATAATTTCAATATCTGTGACACCGCCGGTTTCGGTGATCGAAAACGCTAACTGCACCCAACCCGTTATGCCATCTCGAGCAGCAACTACCGGATATTTAGGACTAACTCGTACAATTGGTCTGGCATCTCCGCCCATATTCGGCCCTAGAATCGACGGTCCTGGATCATCTATGGTTAAATCCGGCCCCGGGACGTTAATTTTTGCAATGGATTCGTTTTGATCCACCGGAGTTATTGATGATGGAGGCTCCGGCATGGGTTTTGGCTCAGGCGGCGGTTCTATCTTTTTCTTTTCCTGTACCTTACTGTCTTTCGGTTGCTCCATAAACTCTAATGGCACATAGGAAGAAGCTTCTGCTACAAAGCCTCCTTTATCTTTTACCAGTGCAGCCATAAACGCGAATAGTCCAAAACATACAATGAACGCTAAAAATGTAATATTAATTAATCGAGTCATAAACCTTTCCCACAATTGAAATGAATGTTGATTGCTTAAACAGGTCGTGATCACGAACGACGTCCCATGTCGTCTTATTAATAAAACGAATGAGAATTAAGAAAGGGGTTAAAGACGTGAAATATTGGAGCGGGTCATGATCGAGGGATTACAGTTGTCGATTATTTTTTCTTACCAAAATCGATACGGACGCTCAGATTTTCCTGCTTAATGGCTTGGCCATCTTGTAATTGCGGCCGGTACTTCCAGCGAGATAACGCATCTATCGCGGCCTGATCGAAAATGTCCTCCGGCTGCGATTCAATGACGACAATATCTTCAGGAATACCTTGCGGGTTGATGGAGAATCGTAATTTAACCCAACCACGAATTTTTTGTCGGGCAGCCCCGATGGGGTATCTGGGTAATGAACGGTAAATGGGAGTAGCTCCACTATTTTGTGGGGTCTCTTCAACTGCAAACTCCTGCGACTGCAAGGTGCTGTCGATCTTTACATCGGGCATTTTTATCTGTTTAACATCTGCAGATGTTTTAGCAGGAACAGCCCGCACCGACGATATGCCGCCAGGTTTTTGCGGTGGCTCGGGAGGAGGATCTAATATTCGCTTTTTCAAGATGGCTTTGCTGTCTTTGCGAGGCTCAGCCAATTCAACAACGGTATAGTCATCGACAGGCTCAATATAAACTTCATCGGACGCAACAAGGGCAGCCATGACGGCAATAATACCCAAAGAGATGCAACCGCCGGCAATGATAGCAACGAAGAATTTCACCTTTCCTCCTTTTACAGGGAAATTAATGTGCAAGCTTGTTACCTCATACTGCCTGGCTCGCATTAATTATAGTTGTTTGTAATGCAATTTTTACGCAAGTTTTGTACGGTCAGATTTAATTGTCTTTTCGTCAACTTTTGTTTGCAGTACACTAACTTAACAAAAATATACAGGAATAAACAATGGAACACTCATTAGCGATTACCGGTTTTTACGCAGGTATTCTTGCACTTTTGCATATTGCGCTCAGCTTTAAGGTCATCGGTCTTAGGCGTCGGTTAAAGATTGGTTTGGGCGATGGCGGTGATAAAGCCTTAAACAAGGCCATACGCATTCATGGCAATTTTGTTGAATACATTCCTTTAGCCTTGCTGCTGCTGGCTATTTCAGAAATAAATGGCGGCTCTTCCTTTATCTTACATGCTGTGGGCGGCGCTTTGGTGACCTGCCGTTTTTTACACGCTTTTGGGATAACTAAATCATCAGGAAAAAGCTGGCAACGTTTTGTCGGGGTACTAGGAACATTTATCGCAATCCTGATATTAGCGATAATGAATATCGCAACCATGTTTGTTTAACGACAAACGAAGGAAGGGTTCAGGTTTCTAGTTTTAGCTCATTGAGTTAGCTAGACTTTCGCGGGCAACAGGAGACGTCATAACCTGTTGCCTTTAGTTTATTTATCTTTCCGGCTTATCCAAGCCAAAATGCAGATACGCTCTTTCCGTAACCATACGGCCACGAGGCGTTCGTTGTAAAAAGCCCTGTTGAATCAAAAATGGCTCAATCACGTCTTCAATAGTGTCGCGCTCCTCACCAATGGCGGCAGCGACATTATCAAGGCCAACCGGGCCCCCCATGAATTTATCAATAATCGCTAACAGTAATTTACGATCCATCAAATCAAAGCCTTCACTGTCAACTTCCAACATGTTCAGAGCTTTCGAAGCGATGTTTTGATCTGCGGTACCGTCATTTTTTACTTCGGCAAAATCACGCACCCGGCGCAATAATCGGTTTGAAATTCGTGGCGTTCCCCGGGAACGACGGGCAATTTCAATGGCCCCTTCATTATCCAGTTCGACATTGAGAAAATGCGCACTGCGGGCGACGATATCGGTTAGATCTTCAACTTTATAAAATTCCAGGCGCTGAACAATGCCAAAACGGTCGCGCAAAGGAGACGTTAGTGCACCGGCTCGTGTCGTAGCACCAATCAAGGTGAACGGAGGTAAATCCAGTTTAATCGAGCGTGCCGCGGGTCCCTCACCAATCATAATGTCGAGCTGATAATCTTCCATTGCCGGATACAGAACTTCTTCCACAACGGGGCTTAAGCGATGAATTTCATCAATAAACAACACATCGTTTTCTTCAAGATTGGTCAGTAGTGCGGCCAAATCGCCGGCTTTCTCTAACACAGGGCCCGATGTGGTTCGAATATTGACACCCATTTCATTGGCGACAATATTCGCTAAGGTAGTTTTACCTAAACCCGGAGGACCAAAAATCAATAAATGATCCAACGGCTCGCTACGTTTTTTTGCCGCCTCGATAAAAATCTCCATCTGCTCTTTAACATGCTCCTGGCCGGTATAATCGGCGAGCATTTTCGGGCGAATGGCCCTGTCGATGGTTTCTTCTTCACGGGTGCTGGTAGTAGGTTGTATTAAACGATCCGCTTCTATCATGTTTGTTGTTTGACCAAGTATTGTTACACGGGTTTGATGATATACCTTTGACGATAGACAAGTGCACAACGCTTAAAAATGACGACTGTGGCTAATGTCTTGGTCATTGGTGCTTACTGATGTTGGTTATAACATAGATTTAAGGGCATCACGAATTAACTCTTCCGAGCTCATGCCATTTTGATGGACGCCCGACACCGCTTTCTCTGCCTGATTTGGCTTATAGCCCAACGAAACCAAAGCAGTGATCGCATCGTCTTTTTCATTGGTGACAGCAACAAAGGTTAAACCCGTTTCTTCACCCTGCAGGGCAAACTCGTCTGCGTTTGGTGTGGCGATATCCTGACCCCAATCCTTTAAGCGGTCGCGCATTTCAATCAATAAGCGCTCCGCTGTTTTCTTACCAACTCCAGGAATTTTAACGATGGTAGAAACATCGTCTATCTGTACGCAATGGACAAACTGAGATGAGGACATATTCGATAAGATAGCTAGCGCCAATTTCGGGCCGACGCCATTTACTTTGATTAATAACCGAAACAATTTACGCTCGGTGACATTGGCAAAACCATATAACTGCTGAGCATCTTCACGGACCACAAAGTGGGTAAAAATAACCGCCTCCTGCTCCAGTTTAGGCAGATGATAAAAGCTCGTCATGGGTAACGTCACTTCATACCCGACACCGCCACATTCAATCACAATTTCCGGTGGTTGTTTATCAACCAATAAGCCACGTAATCGTCCAATCACTTTATAATCCTCATCACGGACATCGCCAGCAGTCGAGTTTTGTTGGTGAATTTCCCAGGGATTCGCGTGTTAGCGGTTAGCGCATCCAAACACCTGGCAATACCTGCAAAAAAGACCAAAAACTGCGACGATTTTATTATTTAAATTCGATAAAACAGATACTATATATATATACAGTAAAGTGCAAATGCTTTGTCTGGTTTTGGCTTGTTTGGAATTAGTATATTCGTTGAGGACGACATAAGTGGGATTTGCAAATGGTCAGCCGTCATACCCATGTACTTAAAGATAACATTGCCTGTATTTGTCGTTAACGAAGTCGCCCGCGCACGGTCTTTGTTGCCCTACCGGCCATTTTCGCTAATGAGTCGTGGCTGTGTGCGTGACATATAGCCACGGCTAATGCATCGGCGGCATCGGCCTGCGGCGTACCGGGTAGCTTTAAAATCGAGGCTACCATGTGCTGCACTTGAGTTTTATCCGCTGCACCCGTACCAACCACGGATTGTTTGATTTGTCGGGCAGAATACTCTGCCACTGGCACTTGATTATTGGTCGCCGCCACCATTGCCGCACCACGAGCCTGGCCAAGCTTTAACGCACCAGAGGGATTTTGTCCCATAAAGACTTGCTCTATCGCAAATAAATCGGGCTTGTATTGAATGATTAATTCGGACACGCCGGCAAAAATGATT
Organism: Thalassotalea litorea; assembly: GCF_043642205.1. Taxonomy (GTDB): domain Bacteria; phylum Pseudomonadota; class Gammaproteobacteria; order Enterobacterales; family Alteromonadaceae; genus Thalassotalea_A; species Thalassotalea_A litorea. The sequence continues at coordinate 6,124 of NZ_JBHZSG010000020.1, forward strand.
TGCAGACGTAACGACTGATCGTCCCCTGCTGCCAGCGTCTTAATACAGCCACTACCAAGATAATTAAAGGTTCGACCTTTCTTCTCGATAATGCCATAGCCGGTGATTCTCGAACCGGGATCGATACCTAGGATTATGCTCAACGTTAGTTTTGTTATTGCCAATGTGATTTTTGGCTAGTGTAAATGAGCTAACAATTTATTTCATTATAAAACTGCCTATTGCGAGTTATGACGAATAAATAGCAACAGTGGCAAAACACAAACAATGCTGCAAAACACGAAAAAGTAAGCATTGATAAACCCTAGCATGGTAGATTGCTGCGCAAGTAGTTGCGCTAGCATTGATGCGGCCTGATCAGAGTCAATGGTCATATTCAAGTGACCTAACCATTCATTGACCTGAGGATTATAAGGATTGATATTCGACCCTAATTCCTGCCATTGGGTTTGAGTACTGCGTGTTAATACCGTTGATACCAATGAGATCCCCATGGAACTACCAATGGTTCTGGATAAGTTAAAAAGGGCTGCTGCATTGGTAGCCTGATCGTTGGCCAGCGTTGCATAAGCCAGGCTGGAGAGCGGCACAAATATCAAGCCAAAGCCTAACCCTTGAATGATACCAGGGACAATCAAATTGATAGGGTCGACCATCAGTGTCAGGTTGAAAAATAACATGCACCCCAAAGCACTCAGAGTAATACCTGCAACGATGATCGCTCTAGGGTTAATAACATGAGCTAGGGCGACCGCCAGCAGCATCCCGGTGGCATTCGCAATTCCCCTTGGCATCATGATAAAACCGGCAGTATCAGGCGGATACCCAAGTATTCCTTCCATTAATAATGGCTGGATCACAATTGAGCCAAAGATCGCAATCGACATGACGGCCATCAATAACGATGACATCATTAGATTTCTGTCTTTGAATAATCGCAACGGTACGATGCTGTCGGGATCGTTCCAGGCTCGATAAATAAACACCGAAAAGCCAATAATCGCACTAAGTAATAGCAAACGAATCAGCCCTGAGTCCAACCAGTTTTTGCTATTGCCTTGATCCAGAAAGGCTTGCAATGAGCCAATACCAATAGCCATAAAGGCCACCATTAGCCAATCAATGTTAGGCTTGCTGCGCTGTGTCTGACCAATCAAAGAGTAAATCAATAATAATGCGATAAGGCCCACCGGAATATTGACGTAAAAGATCCAACGCCAGTCAGTATGGGTGGTGATCAATCCACCAATGGTTGGGCCAAAAACAGGCCCCATCATTATGCCAATCCCCCACAGCGCCATAGCCAAATCTTTTTTGTCATCCGGAAAGTAGCGAACCATGAGCGATTGGGTTAAGGGAATGATTGATGCGCCCATAGCTCCCTGACAGATGCGATAAACGATCATCGATGTTAATGAGTCTGCCTGTCCACACAGCGCTGAAAAGACAATAAAACCGGTAACGGCTAAAAGCAGCAACGATCGCTCACCTAAAAATCGCGAGAAATAACCGGTTAAGGGAATGAATATTGCTTCGGCTATGGTGTAGGAGGTCAATACCCAGGTAATTTGTTCTGAAGTTGCCCCTAAAGATCCCATCATATGTGGCAAGGCAACATTGGCAATGGTCATATCAACGACCACCATAAACGCCGACATCACCAAGGTTATGCTAATTAATATCAGTTGCCAGTTGCTGGTTTTTGCAGACACGGTATCGAGCTCGTTAACGGCGAATTTATGGGTTAATGACTATCAGTGCTATCGACCACCACGTTGGCACTAGCACCAATTCGAAGCTCAGGAAGATCATCGGTTTTCTCAATGGCGATTCGTACCTGAAACCTTTGGGTTACCTTGACCCAATTACCGGTGGCATTTTCAGGCGGCAATAGCGAAAAGCTGGCGCCGCTGGCAGGAGATAGGCTGGCAACGTGTCCTTTGAGGCTTACATCCGGATACATATCCAGTTCTATCACGGCAGGTTGGCCAACCTTTATTCGGGTTAAATCGGTTTCTTTAAAATTCGCATCTACCCAATATTCATGGGCCTCAACCAATGGAAATAGCATTTGATTGGTGTGGATTACATTACCGACTCTGACGTTTACGTCGCCAAGGAAACCTTCATAGGGTGCCTTTATCACTGTATTGGCGAGATTATATTTCGCTTGCTCTAGTACCGCCGCCGCCTGACGAATATCGGCGTTTTCTTCGTTGTCTTTGCCCAATGCTTTTACCGCTTTGTCCAGTTCAGCCTCGGCTTGATTAACGCCGGCTTGTGCCTGCTCGAATTGTGCTTTGGCATGTTGCGCCTGTTCTTCGGTGACAACCTTTTGTTCAAACAATTGCTGAATCCGGTTTGAATGGCTTTTAGCATCATCCCGTGCGGCTTTGACGCGGATTAGATTAGATTGCGCAGAGGTGACCGCCGTTGCCTGAACACCAACGTTTTTACTGGCCAAATCAAATGCAGCTTTCGCCCTTGCCAGCTCATATCGAAATGGCAAGGGATCTAACGCAAGCAGAACCTGATTGCGCTTTACCGATTGGTGAGATTTAACGCTGACTTTTGCTACCCGACCACTTACCAGTGGTGAAATTTGAATAACATTCGCTTTAAGGTAAGCGTCATCGGTGGATGGATAGCTAACTGTGTGCTGGTAATAGCGATACCCGGCAAAGCCAACAATGAGGACAATAACAAGTGCTAGCACTAATTGTAGCGGTTTGATTGAAGTCAATATCACCCCCTCATAGGTTTGAGATATCAATTAACTATCGGAACAATCGGCGGTTTTGGCAAGTTGATTAGATGCAAAGCTATGCGGTGCAAGCTGGGAAATAAAGGGACAGAGTCGTACTTAACGCCATGATTAATATGGAAATTTAAATTTTACAATTGACTCTGACCCCATACGAAAAAGCCGGAGACAAGGTGCTTGTCGCCGGCTTTTGGATTTTAGGTTTTGGCTTCTAAGTTGTAAGGGAATTAGTCTTCAGACTTTTTCTCTTCCTTAACGATCTGCACACCAAGTTCCGCTAATTGTGCTGGGTTAGCATTACCCGGTGCGTTGGTTAAAGGACAAGCAGCCGTTGTGGTTTTCGGGAATGCCATCACGTCACGAATTGAGGTTGCACCTGTCATTAGCATCACCAAACGGTCTAAACCAAACGCCAGGCCCGCATGCGGCGGTGTGCCGTAGCGCAATGCTTCTAGTAAGAAACCAAACTTTTCTTCCGCTTCTTCATCGCTAATTCCAAGAATACGGAAAACCGCGGCTTGCATCGCTTGATCGTGAATACGAACTGAACCACCACCTAACTCACAACCGTTAAGAACCATATCATAAGCATTGGATAGCGCGCCGACAGGATTCGCTTCCAATTCTTCTGCGGTTAATTCCGAAGGTGCGGTAAATGGGTGATGCAACGCATGCATATTGCCATCGAATTCTTCAAACATTGGGAAGTCGACAACCCAAAGTGGTTTCCACTCGTCACTGACGATGCCTAAGTCTTCGCCCAATTTAAGACGCAAAGCACCCATGGCTTCGGTAACCACCGTATAGTTATCGGCGCCGAAGAAAATAATATCGCCGCTTTGCGCGTTAGTACGCTCAAGCAAACCGTTTACTGCATCTTCCGGCAAGAACTTAAGGATTGGTGATTGGATGCCTTCCATACCGGCAGCGCGGTCATTGACTTTCATCCAGGCTAAACCTTTGGCACCGTAGATACCGACAAACTTACCGTATTCATCAATGTTCTTACGCGAGAACTTCTCAGCGCCACCAGGTACACAGATCACCGCGACACGACCTTTGTCGTCGTTTGCAGGACCAGAGAATACTTTAAACTCAACGTCTTTTAATAAATCGGCAACATCAACAAGCTCAAGTGGGTTACGTAAATCTGGCTTGTCGGAGCCGTAGCGAGTCATGGCTTCGGCATAAGACATACGCGGGAAATCACCTAAGTCGACATTAAGCAACTTGGTAAACAAGTCACGGATCATGGTTTCGGTCACTTCCATCACCTGATCGGCCGTCATAAATGACGTTTCAATATCAATTTGGGTAAATTCAGGCTGACGATCTGCACGCAAATCTTCATCACGGAAACATTTTACGATTTGATAATACCGCTCCATGCCTGACATCATTAGCAACTGTTTAAATAGTTGCGGCGATTGTGGCAATGCAAAGAAGCTACCTTTGTGAGTACGACTCGGCACTAAGTAATCACGAGCCCCTTCCGGCGTTGCCGCAGTCAGGATTGGCGTTTCAATATCCATGAAACCTTGTGACTCTAACGACTCACGTACCGCAGACGTCACTTTCGCACGAAAACGCAAACGCTCAGTCATTTCCGGACGACGAAGATCTAAGTAACGATACTTTAAACGTTGCTCTTCAGAATTGTTCTGATGATCATCTAAGGTTAAAGGCAATGGCGCCGATTTGTTTAAAATGGTTAATTCCAAACCCAGTACTTCAATCGCACCGGTGGCCATATCTTTGTTCACCTGGCCTTCCGGACGGGCACGGACTTTACCTTTAACCTGAACACAGAACTCGTTACGCAAGGTGTTGGCTTTTTCCAAAACTTCAGGAAAATCCGGATCGTAAACCACCTGTACAATTCCTTCACGATCTCGCAAATCTAAAAAGATTACAGCGCCGAGATCACGACGACGGTTTACCCAACCACAAAGAGTGACTTCCTGACCGATGTGAGATTCGTTTACCTCACCACAATATACGCTACGCATTATTGACTGTTCCTGATATGTAAAAAGCTCGAACCCGTGTTCATTATAGCGGGATCATCTCGGCATCCACATTTATCAATAACCATTGATAGCCATCGATGCCTGAAATTTAATAAAGCCGACATTATAAGGAAAACCCGCGGGTTGTCACCTGAATTGGCAGTAGAGCAATAGAAAAAACCTCGATTTTTGAAAATCTCAGGGATTATTGGCAATTTTTACAACGAACTTTCATTATCTCAGATATTTAAGATAAAATAAGGCCCATAACATGTAACTGGACTTTACCCATGTCCCCGAAAGATACTCAACCCGACACAGACCTAATCTATTCAAAACCTCAGGTGAAAGTCGCGGATTTTCGCTTCGACGCGCAGGTGGTCGAAGTCTTCCCTGATATGATCAAACGTTCGGTCCCTGGTTACAATACGATCATCGATACCATCGGCAATCTCGCTGGTCGTTATGCTAAGGATGATACTAACGTTTATGACTTAGGCTGTTCACTAGGAGCGGCAAGTCTGGCCATGCGCCGTACAATTGAGGCGAAAAACTGCAACATCATCGCCATTGATAATTCACAGGAGATGGTGGAGCGTTGCAAAATTCACCTTAATGCCTTTAAGAGCGATACGCCTTGTGAGGTAAAGCATGGTGATATTTTACAAGAACCCATGGAGAATGCTTCGGTCATAGTGTTGAACTTCACTTTGCAATTTATTGCCCCTGATAAACGGGCGCAATTGATTGAGAACATCGCTAACGCGCTGGTTCCTGGTGGTTTATTTATTCTTTCCGAAAAAATTTACGACCAAGACCCCGCCTGCAAGGATTTGCTCAATGAATTGCACCACGATTTTAAACGTGCCAATGGCTACAGTGAATTAGAAATCGCACAAAAGCGTTCAGCCATTGAAAATGTGATGAAACCTGATGTATTAGACAGTCATTTGACCCGATTAAAACAGGCTGGATTTTCCCATGCTACGCCATGGTTCCAATGCTTCAACTTCTTTTCACTTGTGGCCATCAAATAGCCAATAACCATTAAGGGCTGTCAAACAGGCACCAATTACTCATTATGTTTAATACTTTTTATCAAAAAATCGCCAGCAATCAGCTAAGTCACTGGTTAACGACTCTGCCAGCTCAACTAGAACAATGGCAAAAAAGCCACTTGCATGGTGAGTATGGGAAATGGTTAAAAACGCTGGAAGCGTTGCCTGACACCCAATACTCGAGCTTGGATTTAAAAAACAGCGTAACCATTGGTAATGCCGATGACATACCTGATGGGCAACGTAAACGCATTGAAGCCTTGCTTAAAAACTTCAAGCCCTGGCGCAAGGGCCCGTTTCATATCCACGGCCTGCACATTGATACCGAGTGGCGCTCCGATTTTAAATGGGATCGATTATTACCCCATATCAGCCCATTGAAAGGCCGCACAGTTCTGGATATCGGTTGTGGCAGCGGCTATCACTTGTGGCGGATGCGCGGCGAGGGCGCGGATTTTGTGGTGGGGATTGACCCAACCCAACTGTTCTTAATGCAGTTTCAGGCGATTCAGCATTTTATCAAAGATCCGAACGTCAATTTATTACCATTAGGTGTCGATGACCTACCGGCACTTAAATCTTTTGATACGGTGTTTTCGATGGGCGTACTTTATCATCGTAAATCGCCTATCGATTTTTTACAGCAATTAAAAGCACAGTTAAACCCAGGAGGTGAACTTGTGCTGGAAACTTTGGTGGTAGAAGGTGACGAGCAGACCGTGCTGGTTCCGGGCGAGCGCTATGCAAAAATGCGCAACGTCTGGTTTATTCCAAGCACCGAAGCGCTAATGTTTTGGATGCGCCGCCTCGGATTTAAAAACGTGCGTATGGTCAATACCGACCAGACAGCGTTTGAAGAACAACGAAAAACCGACTGGATGGACACTGAATCGCTGCAGGATTTCCTCGACCCTGAAGATGACAGTAAAACCATTGAAGGCTACCCTGCCCCGCTGCGCGCAATTTTTATCGCCAACGTGTAGCGGTTGCTGATCGTTACTGTATTTTAAGGTGGGGAATAGCCTTACCCCATCTTAAAGTTATCTACTACTTAGTCGATTGAAGAATCAGGCGCAGATGCAAAGCGATATGCACCAGATGGATTACCGCAGCAATAGTGAGTATCCCTAGTATAATAATTAACAGTTCCCGCAATGAATAACTTGCAACTAGCGGAAAGAAAAATGCCAATGGCATCAGGTAGGCTAAAGAACCGATGATTAACGCGAATAATCGCCACAAAAACCCCATCTTTAATCCAAAACTAATCGAACACATGGACCAAAAGCTTAATAGTACAGCTAACGCCCAAAGCCCAAGCAAAAACGTGTGTAATCCCGATGTAACAGCCATTTCTTTCTGCTGTGGACTAAAGCCATTTATCAGCCCGTGAAATAAACTGAATACCATGACCCCAAGCATTACCAGTGCTGGCATCCAGGCAAAAACAATGGTAACGGGGATTAATAATCTTTTTAGCAACAACAGCCCCCATTTAAGTTTTCAGTTCATCTCTTCAATATTACAACATCTTGATTATTCTGCATAAAAGTGTGACATTTAACGAAGCGTGTCGTAATGAGAATAAATACAAGCGACAACTAAAGGAGTTATTTATGCAAGAAAAAAACGGGAAGTTATTTGTCTTTGGCGCATTATTTTTTACCCTCAGTGCCTGTTCAAGTAGTCCATCGGTTTCAGATATTGAGCCGCAGATATCAACCCAATTAAAATACAATGCCATTGAACTTTTCCCCACACGGCCAAGCTTTGCGATAAAAGATCAGGCTTATGATCAATCACTCGGAAGTTTTAAAATTTCCAATTCCGATATTTCTGGGAAGTATGGCAACGCAATGCGCACAGGATATGGCACCAAAGTCGACATTCTCGAATGGCTTATTGAAGATGATTTAATATTTGAAGTAGAACATTTCAATAAAAAACAATGGCAAAGATTCTCATTCGATCTGAATAAGCAGCAACAAGCACCCAGCCACAACACCCGCAGTGAGTGCGAGGTTTATGCAGAAACTCATGCTGAAGTGAAGATTGTTAAAGAAGAAACTATCCCCTCTTCACCCAGAAATTACGAACACGCGCGCATCAATACCTTTCTGTTGTGTCAAATAAAAAGTCAGCAAGGCATTTGGACGCTTAAACTAAGCGCTCCCAAGAAAGGTGAATGGGACATAAGCCTGTTTAACGACGTCACCCAAATTAAAGGGATGAGTATTGACAAGGCTGTCGCCTATAAAAACGGTCAACCCGTTGTCTTACCAAGTTGGCTAGGAAGTCGCTCGGGCATTGGCTTTTACAACGACAACACACAAATTACCGCGCTGTCCCTCAAAGATGATTCAAGAGTATGGCTGCAACGGGATCTGGATTCTGAAATTGAATCGGTTTTATTAGCGGCAAACTATTCTCTGATTATGTTGAATTGGCTAGATGACCAATGGATAGGTATCGATAAGTCTTTCAACGATTTACTTCAACTAAACCAGGATGGATATTACGGTTCCCATGATGACTGATAGCTTTGCTTGGCGTGTCAATTATGGTAATGATAAACAATCAGGCATCTTAGTTAAGCTAGCAGTTTATGAATGAAAATTGGTTACAACGTAAATTTTCCCCGAATTCAACTCGGATCCAGGATCACCGTTCTCCGTTTCAGCGGGACCGAGCTCGTATTTTGCATTCTGCGGCCTTTCGTCGTCTGCAGGCAAAAACGCAGGTCATGGGCGTTGGTGTCAGTGATTTTTACCGAACCCGTTTAACCCATTCATTAGAAGCCGCGCAAATTGGTTCAGGTATTAGTGCCCAGCTGAGAAATAAACACAGTGAACTGGCGGACAAGCTTTTCCCCGATGACGACGCGTTAATTGAAGCCATTTGTCTGGCACACGATATTGGCCATCCACCGTTTGGCCACGGTGGCGAAGTCGCGCTTAATTTTATGATGCACAAACATGGCGGATTTGAAGGCAATGGCCAGACATTTCGTATTGTCAGTAAACTTGAGCCCTATACCGAGCAATATGGGATGGATCTTACCCGTCGCACCTTACTGGGCTTTTTAAAATACCCACAAACCATCGCGCATTTGCAAACTTCCTATCCGGGTAAGTTACCCAGTAATTATCGACAGTTAAAAGCCAGCGACTGGCATCCGCCTAAAGGGGTTTATGACGACGACCTGGATATGTTGCATTGGGTATTGGAACCATTGTCATCTCATGACAAGGAACTTTTCCAACGTAGTCTGGCACGAGACAATAATCACCGCAAAACCAGATTTAAGTCCTTAGATTGCTCCATCATGGAATTAGCTGATGATATTGCTTATGGTGTTCATGACCTGGAAGATGCGATTGTCACCGGCGTGGTTTCTGAGCATTTATTTGTCGAATATGTGGCAAAACCCATGGCGGAAATTGATGATGTCTGGGTGCAGGAAAATTATGCAAGTATTACTGAAAATCTGTTTAGTCAGCAACATCACTTACAAAAAGATGCCATAGGTTCATTGGTCAATTATCTGATCACCTCAATTGCGTTAGTGGATTTAAACGCGCACGAGGGAATAGAATTTGACGAAGATTTGCTGCGCTATAACGCCCGACTTTCACCTGCGCCGGCAAAGGTGCTTGGCTTGTTAAAAGATTTCGTATATCGCTTTGTGATCAAACAAACGGATATTCAACGCTTAGAATATAAAGGTCAGCAAATCGTCATGGAATTGTTTGAGGCGTTTGCCAGTGATCCGCAGCGATTATTGCCAGATTCAACCCGCCGACGTTGGCAAAAAGCGGTCGATGACGGGCTAAATCCAAATCGCGTAATTGCCGATTACTTAAGTGGCATGACCGATGAGTTCGCGACTAGAGTCTACAACAACTTGTTTATCGCCAATGCCAGTGGTGTCAATGAAAAGCATTGTGTTTAACGATTATATTTAACCTCTCTCCTATTCCTTTTAAGGTGGAAGTTGGAGGTGGAAGTAAGCTTTCATTTACCTGAAATTAGGGAGTTACCTTGAGCGCCATTACCGACTTAAATCAACTCATTACCAGTATAAAACCTGAACTCAACGAAAAAGAGTTTATCTTTACTACCGTTGTAGGTGAAGTTGGTGATTACCTGGCGCTAAACCCATTGGCAAGTTTTGTCGAAACTGAAGGGTTAACATTAATACTGGATAAGCATCAGGCGGATAGTGCTAGCATCGAATACCAGGGTGTATTTAAGCAAATTACGCTAACTGTCCATTCCAGCCTGGAAGCCGTCGGCTTAACGGCGGCAATCTCCGCTGCCCTTGCAAAGGAAGGGATCAGCGCCAATGTCGTTGCCGCGTACTTCCATGATCATATTTTTGTACCGGAAGATAAAGCAACAAAGGCAATTCGCGCGCTTGCAGCATTAAGCGAGTCTGTTTAACGCAGTGAATTGTTAGACAATAACGTTATGATATTGCGGTGCTCATTATGCATTCCTCTTGGCACGCATCATTGTTCCCCGTAAAATATGCTATAAAATTTCGCCAGGAAGCTAAAATTCCGTGTTAGATATATACGCCGGCAACAACGCCCTTTCGACGCTCAAACAACAAGGTTTTTCTCAATCCTTATTTACCACCATGATTGGTGCCAGTGGTGGTCCTAAGTGGTTTTCTCTTTATGGTTTAGATAAATATATCTTTGGCGAATTATTTAAAGACCGGACATCTGAATTAAATTTAATCGGTTCTTCCGCCGGGGCTTTTCGCTTTGCCGCACTGGCTCAAAAGGATCCCGTCGCCGCAATTACCCGTTTAGCGGAAAATTATTCGCAAACCGTATACTCCGAAAACGCCGGTGCGACGGAAATTACCGGAAAAGCTTATGAGTTAATGAGCGCCGTATTTGGTGAACATGGCATTGAACAGATAATCACCAACCCCACCATTAAAGCGCATTTTGTGGTCTGTCGCTGTCATGGTTTAACCCACTTTGAAAATAAAGCGCTACAGATGCTCGGCTTAGTGACAAGTTATGGTCTTAATCGCATCGACAGGCGTCTGCTCAAGCATCAATATCAACGAGTTATCTATCATCATCCTGACAGTAAGCTAACAATAAACGACCCCTATCAGTTTGATACCTCCTATTTACCATTAACCCGGGACAATACCCTTGACGCCTTATTGGCGAGTGGTTCGATTCCTATGGTCATGCGTGGCATTAAAGATGTTGCTGACTCGCCCAAAGGAATGTATCGCGATGGCGGGATTATTGACTACCATTTCGATTTAGAAATTGAGAATCAGTCTGGGTTGAATTTATACCCGCATTTTACCTCCGTACCAAAGGCCGGTTGGTTTGATAAATCCTTAAATCGCTTTGTCGATAAGAAACATTATGACAATGTGGTACTGCTGGTACCGTCCGAAAAATTCGTGGCGAGCCTGCCTTATCAAAAAATCCCGGATAGAAAAGATTTCACTGATTTGCCGCCAACCGAGCGGATTAAATACTGGCAAACGGTTCTTGCGGCTACCGAGCAGTTAGCAGAAAGTCTGGATGATTTTATCGAGAAACAGGATATAGACCGGGTAAAGCCCTTAGCTTGGTAGACCAAACTTACGTTAGACGGCGCTATGCATAAAAACTTTGGCATAGGAACTGCCTGACCGGTAGGCCCTTTTTAAGGCGTTATAGATTCGTTAATGTTACATTAACGTTGGAGATATAAAAAATGCATAGGGTCAGTTCCGATAAAAAGAATTTCCCAATCGATAAGCCTCTCAAATGTACTAAAACAGTTGGTTTTACCCTCGCACTCCGCTAAAGTATAACCAACTGATTTTTAACCCCTATTGCGGGCATAATACGCAAATGGAGATCGCATGAAGTATTTGTCGTTACTCACTATTATCCTGATATCAGGCTGTTCATCTCAACCGATTAGCCATCAAATCGCGAATGCCATTCTGAGTTCAGTTTTTGAAGGAGCGACCAATACGGATATAAGTCACAATGCTGCAAGTTGCCCGAATATTAAACGCAGCTGTTCAGATGGAAATTATCAAGAATGGCTTCAAAAAAATGGACAAAAGGCTTGTGCCTGCAATAAGTAATTGCACCTAGCAGTCTAAAAGCACCAACTTACCACTGCCTGCCTCGTTGACGGCACGCCTGTTTGGCAGGGGCTTGGAGTCGAAACATCACATAACACCCGGTTTATTGCTTTTTCTAAACCTTAAACCCAAGATATGAAGCGGAAACTAAAACCTGCCCTCTCCTTTCTAGTCTACCAGCCCCAAACAGTGTCTAAGTACCCGCTACGCTTTTTTAAAATAAAGCGCGCAAACCGCGCCAGCGGGATCCTTGATAACTACGTATTTGTCATCTGCGCCCATGGATTTAACTTCCGTTAGCAATGCTCCGCCTTTTGAGGTAACGGCGGCAATAGACGCATCGATATCGGCAACCAGAAAATAAGGCATCCATACCGGAGGTAAGTTTTCATTAACCCCCCGTGCATGGCAAATCCCCGCCTGAGGAGAGTCATTGGCCGGATTGTTCATGGCATAATCATCATAGTCTCCCATGGAGCAGGCTTCGACTTCCCAGCCGACAACGTCCTGATAAAAATCTTTTACTTCCCCGGCATTTTCAACCGTTAAATCCAACCAGGCCATTTCTGTAATATTGTTGTTCATGATGTGTCCTCTATGTCTGTGACTGATTCACGTCGATGCTTTGTTGTTTAGCTTTTCTTGTTTAAGGTTTGTTGTTTAGATTTTGTTGTTTGGGGTTTTTGGGATAAAACTTATCCGGTAACTGATTAATGTGTTCGAAAAAGCGCGTATCTTTATAAGGCAGTTTCATAAATCCGGAAATTCCTACGCCGTTAATGGTCGGCAGTAATTCAATAATTTCAGCCAGACACTGTTCAAACTCATCGCGTTTGGCATGATTTAACAACATCAGGTAGCTGTGAATTTTCAAATGATTTTCTAACACTTCAAAAATGATACAGCCAGTATGATGAATTTTATTCAAGCGCGCCAAAACGGCCATGATTTTGCCGGGTAAGCGCAGATATTCATCCGGGTCTTTGCCGTCTTCAAAATAGGAATGGAGCCTTGAAGGTTTATCCACTTCATCAAGGTTACTGACCTCAAATGGAATAACTTGCCCTGTCGCCGCGGTAAACGGAACGGAACTGTCGCTGCGCTCAATATGCAAGGTGTTACGAGCATCGAACAGGCACGATTTAAAGATACCAATCCTGAAAATGCCCTGCGCCAGGGTCACCATATTATTGACCGCAGATTTAAAGGCAGTTTCCAAACTCTGATCAAACAAGGTCAAATTTGAATCGACATAAACCCCGTCTTTTTCCCAGCGAATCGCAAGACCGCCGACCACCGGGTAACGCGCAAGGCGGCTTACTGCCGCGATAAAGGCTTTCTCTGTAGCCCCCATGCCAACCAAAAAGTTTTTATAGTATTTTTCCAGTTGCACATCATCAATATCAACCAGCTTGTCCCTTTCTGAGGATTCCCGCAAAAACGATTTACGCGAGCCGTAAACCACGGTATCCATCTGCGCAAGTTTAGGTTTGATCCAAACCGGGATAACGGATTTGATCAGATTCATTTTAGGCTTGGGATTTAATACCAGCTTTTCCAGCAACGGCAGTTGCGAAAACAGATAATCGCCGGCCTGTCGCCTTAATTTAGGATCATCGCCGAGCATGGCATCAAGAGACTTACCTAACACTTTAGGTAAGCCAAGCGAAGTGGCAGTTATGACTTTATAGCCATAACGACAGGATTGTCCGGAAGCCAATGCGTAAAGCGTTGCTGCCATACCCTGCTCGTCAAACCTTGGAGAAGACAAGCCGCCATTTAGTTGTTCTTCACCAATAAAATAGACATCACCCATACGGGCATTGGTATGTTGTAGATCGCCACTCATTAAATCCATCACGTTGGATGCGGTAGACTGATCATTATTGTCAATCTGCGCCCAAACCGATGATCCCCAATCAATAAGCTGAATGTCACCGCTGATTTCATCGAACACCAAATTGGACGGTTTTATGTCGCCATGGACAATAGGTTTGCGCTGTTGGTGCAAAGCTGGGTTTTTCAGGTAGTTAAGGATTTTTATCAATTGAATGGTCAGTTTAACCACAAGCTCTGGTGCTAATGGCCCATGCTGATGCGAATATATTTCCATATCCACGCCCGGTGCCCGGCTCATTTGCAAAATCGACTGGCGTTTAATTTTTCGGTATTCAACCAGCTTGGGGATATTCGGATGCGTGATAGTTGATTGCATCAGGGCTTCATCGGCAAGTCGGTCCTGGACGTGTTGCGGCAAGGTGATACGGGAAAATTTAAATACTTGCGAGTCGCCGCCGCCATTCTCACCACTAAACACAAAGCCGTATGCGCCTTTGCCAAGCAATTGGATATCATGATAACCCAATTGCCTTAGCTGGGTTTTACACAGCTCAATCCATTGCTTGAGCTTCTCAGCATCTTTATGGCTGAGTAAATATATCGACTGCTCTTCGGCAATATAAAAATGCTGGAGATTTTTATTCGGGACGCTGGCTGGCAAGGTGGATTCTCTTGGCTGATCCTGTTCGCTAATATTCAACTCTAATGCACCTGCGTCATTTAAGTAAAGGGGCTAATGCGATAAAGGGTTAGTGCGCTAATGTGCCGAGCCCCGTTACCGTCAATCTTTTTTGTCAGTGCCTGACTCATTAACCTTGTTAAATTTAGCTTTTAGTCGCGTCCGATAGTTAGCTTTGGCATACAGTTGAAGATCTTCTACCGAATCACTCTCATCTACAATTTCACGGCCGAGAATAGTTTCAATGGTGTCTTCCAAGGTGACAATACCGGCGGTTTGCCCGAAGTGATCTTCGACCAAAAATAAATGCTCTTTGCGTTTAATAAAAACATCTAGCAAGTTAAGCACAGGAAAGCTTTCCGAAATCCGATGAATGGGTAAAGCAAGATCTTTGAGTGGCACATCAGCTTTACCCTGGCGTTCCGACTCATACAGGTGGTTTTTAATGATCAAACCGGTGATATTATCGACGCTGCCGTCGTATATCGGTATTCGGGTAAAGTACACGGTTTGCTCTGCGGCCAATGCCTCTGCTACCGTGCTTTCCTCACTTAGGGCGTGAACCACGCTGCGCGGGGTCAAAATATCTTCGGTTTTGGCTTCACGAAGTTTTAAGATATTTTGCACCAAAAGACTTTCCTGGTTGGCAATCGCCCCACCTTTTTGGCCTAACGTGGTTATTGCCAAAAGTTCTTCACGAGATATCGACGGTTGCTCTGCGCCACTGAAAATACGGGTTAAAAACCCCGATATCCAAACCAGCGGATAGACCAGCTTAACCAAAAAGTTAATCATAAATGCAGAAGGTATCGCCAAGGTTCGCCAGTAGTGAGCGCCAATGGTTTTGGGAATGATTTCAGAGAAATATAAAATTGCCAGCGTCAGCAAGAATGCAACTAAGGTTTCCCACTTTTCACCAAACACCTGCAACGCCTGTGAACCGACGCCTGCAGCCCCCATGGTATGAGCAAAGGTGTTTAAAATTAATATACTGGAAATGGACTGATCCAGGTTTTGTTTTGCCTGAGTCAGTTGCTGATAACCGCGAGACTTGTTTTGTTCAATTTCGGCAACATAACTTGGGGTAATCGATAACAGTACCGCTTCAAGAATGGAACAAAGAAATGAAACGCCAATAGCGATACACAGATAGACAATTAATAAGGTCATTATAAAGCAGCCGTTAATCCGTTAAAGTACAAGGAATTTTCTCCAAAATTTACGCCGTTAATTTTAATTCCCATAGCGACGATAATATCCAGACCGGTATTCATCACGATATGTTCCTCAAAACGATTGAGATAAAATTAAGACACGAAAAATTGATACAGGTTCACTCCCCATAATAGCACCAGCCAGCTAAAAGCAACGAACACTAATGCCGATCCGATATCTTTACAGCGACCAATTAACGGATCATGTTCAATGCACACTTTGTCAGCCAGAGCTTCAAGTGCGGAATTGATTAATTCTGCAAATAAGATAAACACCAGACTAAAAATTAGTGCTAACCAATTCTCTATCGATGTTGCCAGAACAAAGCTAAATGGCAGCAGTACGATAGTCAGCACGAGTTCCTGTCGAAAAGCCGCTTCGTATTTAAAGACATCACGAAAACCTTGCATCGAACAAAAAAACGCGCGGTAAATACGGGTCATGCCCTTTCCGTTTGGTTTGCCACCCGGCTCGTTGGGTATCGTCATCCTTTGGATTACCTGACAAGTCACTATGAATAGTTAATTGTAGATAAAATAATAGTTTAGATAAACACCCGAAAGGTAAAAGCGTAATAAATCCTATCAAAACCATCACTAGCGAAGCCTGCAAACTTTCGTGTAACCTTGATAGGCTAGCCTTTTTGAAATTTGTATCATCATATAACCGCATAAGAGATTCGATATATTGATAAGCAAAACCGAAAATTTTGTTGACGTTAACCATGCTGTTACCGTTAAAATTGCGGCCTATTTGTCGCAAAGTAGCAGCAAACAATGGTTTTAAGTCCATAATATTTAGGGCGTTAGACAATAACCATAACGAAAATCATATTGCATTGTTCAGTCATTAATCATATCGTATAAACATTATTCGAAAAGTCAGTGCTGACTATTCGTAAAAGGCTGAGAACTAATAATAACTGGGGAAATTCTCGCATGTCGACGGTTGCAAAAATTTTGGCAAAAAACATCGTTTTTGCCATCATCTTTCTCTTAGGTTTTTTCACCCTTAGCTTATCCGGATTAAAAAGCTTTGTGGATCACCAGCACCAGCAACATAGGGTGCAAATACAATCTCATGCACTGTCATTTCAAGGACAGAAACTTGAGTTATTTTCAAAGCTACTGCACAGCACATACGACTATGACATCCTAGCCGTTGTCGATCAGCAAAATCAGGATGTGGGTTCGTACAGTAAACGGGAAATTTCCCACCCGACCCTTGCATCCTGGGTTCAGGCAGACAAACCGCATCGAGTCACCGCTAAGCCGATAGCGGCAAAAGTCACCTATCAACTTAGCCAGGACAAATTGATTGGCTGGTTTAATACGCTGAGCATTTTTATCCTAGTATTTACCATCTTTATGGTGGTAGTGGGCACCTTGTTAACCAGTCAGCTAACCGCTCGCGCAAATCGCAAGGCGTCGGAAAAAATTTCCAAGGCCATTGCCGACGAAATCAAACAAGCTATTGATAATAAAGAAGACATTGAGCAATTTCAGTTACCTGGGGCGTTTGATCAAGTCAACACGATGATCCAGCAACTCAAAGAGTTTATCACTACCAAGCTATCGAAAACCGAAGAGTTAAAACAAACCGCCTATGTAGACCCGTTAACGGGTCTGTCGAATCGTAATAGTTTTGCGGAATTTTTTACCGCCTACGCAAAACATACCCGCGGCAGTAGTTTTGGTGTGCTGTTTATTACCCGCTGTACCGAATTACAAATCATCAACAAAGTTCATGGCTATCAGGAAGGTGATCGGTACCTGTGTCAGGTTGCGAATATTTTACAAAGACAGATAAAGAACGTTGAAGGTGCATCACTGTTTCGCCTGAACGGGTCTGACTTTGCCACCTTTATTCCGAACGTCACCATCAAGGCGTCACAAAGTTATGCCGATGAACTTACCGGTTTGTTTAACGAATACCAGGTATTGGCAGATATTGACTCCGTTGCGTATACCGGTATCGTTAATTTTGAAATTAACCGGCCTTTAGGTGAATTGCTGGCCCTGGCTGATACGGCCATTAGTATTGCCGAGACCAAACACAAAAACTCCTGGTATGTTCAATCTTATGAAGATATGGAAGACAACGGTGCCATTGGTTATGGTGGCCAGAGCTGGGGCAAAGAAATCGATTATGTGATTGAACATCAGAACGTGTCTTTATTAACCCAGTTAATTCAGCCCAACGCCCGCAACAATAAAATTTATCATGAAGTATTGGCGCGCTTTACCAATACCTCGGGTGAACAAATGCCGACGGCTTCATTTATTGCGATGGCAGAAAAACTAGACAAGATTATTCTGATCGATCGCTTAGTTATCGAAAAGGTATTGTCAGAAATTCGCAATAAGAACCTGACTGAACAATCTTTTGGTATCAATTTAAGTTCTCGTTCCATACACGACGAACATTTTATTATTTGGTTGGAGCGCCGTTTACTAAAAGATAAAGACATCGCTGCGCGGTTAATTTTTGAAGTCAGTGAATATGGACTGCAACAAAATGTTAAAGACAGCATTTATTTTATCAATATGGTTCATCGGATTGGCGCAAAAGTCTGTGTAGAACATTTTGGTGTGGGAATTACCTCCTTTAAATTCTTCCGGGAATTATCGCCAGACTTCATCAAAATGGATGGTAGCTATTCCCGAGACATCGAAAATGATAAGAATAATCAATACTTCCTGCGTCTGATGATAGATCTTGCTCATCGTATGAGTATCAAAGTACTGGCCGAAGGTGTTGAAACCCAGGAAGAAAAACACACCTTTGATGAAATTCTGGTGGATGGTTGTCAAGGTTACTACATAGGTAAGCCGGAAGGGATCTAGCCAAAACGACAACGCCATAAAGCCCCGGGGTGGCAACGGTTGTCACCCTATGCACAAATAAAATCCAATCTTGACTTGCAAACCCACAATAGCAGATTCCAGTCTTGCTTGACCCATTAGTCAGGCATGTCGCGTTAGCGGCACGTTAATCGTTACCAAACTCCAATCAAAGTATGCGTTAGCAATGCTCCCTCAATTTAATGTGATTGGTATAAGCTTTTTCCATTAATAAAGACGAAATAACTTGGTCTATTTGAGATATATGAGACAATCTACCTATATAACCCCTCACATGGCTCATTATGAAACTTTTAGTTCGTAACTTATCCCGTTCAACCACTGAACAAGAAATCCGTATTTTATTTTCTGCCCACGGCAAGGTTACTGAATGTAGCCTGGTATTGGACCAATTGACGGGTAAATCAAAAGGCTTTGCGTTTGTTGAAATGCCTGATGAAAGTGAAGCAAAATCGGCTATTGCTGCCCTGCATGAAACTCGGCTTGCTAAGAATAGGATCCGAGTAAAAATCGCTCAAAAATAGTTACCACATGGCTTAAGCGCTTGACTCATTGAGATCAGCGTCGCCGTCTGCGACTATTTTTGATTGCTAGTGTTAAGCCGGCGCCACGCCGGTTTAATTAGAGTTAAACTAAACGAAAAAACGCCCTTCTATCGAACTTGCACGCTATCATAGTCGATAAATTGCTCACAGAAAGTTGCTCCTGAATAAAGCGAAGCCATGTTGGCTCAGTTCATTCTGATTATAAATTCAGCAACTGAAATATCCCTACAAACTACAAGTTGTTAAATCGCAGATAAACAAGGATAATAAAGGTAATTTTTCGATGTATTTATGATAAATGACTGATTATCTATTACTTTTAGTTGGCACAGTTTTAGTTAACAATTTTGTTCTGGTAAAGTTTCTCGGCTTGTGCCCTTTTATGGGGGTATCGTCTAAGACTGAGACCGCTATCGGCATGTCGCTTGCAACGACATTTGTGTTAACCCTCGCCTCTTTGCTCAGTTATTTGTTTTCAACGTATCTGCTCAAGCCATTCGGCCTGGAATACCTGACGACTATGGGTTTTATTCTGGTGATCGCCGTGGTTGTGCAATTTACAGAAATGGTTGTCCATAAAACCAGTGCCAGCCTGTATCGTCTGTTGGGCATATTCCTGCCATTAATTACCACCAACTGCGCCGTTTTGGGTGTGGCATTGCTCAATCTGTATGAGCAACACAACTTTTTTCAGTCAATCGTGTATGGTTTCGGTGCTGCGGTCGGTTTCTCTTTGGTGTTAATTCTGTTTTCTGCCATGCGCGAACGTCTTGCCAATGCTGATGTTCCAAAGCCTTTCCAGGGTGCTGCCATTGCAATGATCACCGCAGGACTCATGTCTCTTGCCTTTATGGGTTTCTCAGGGTTGGTGAAGTAGGCATGAGTATTCTTATCGCATTAGGTATTTTTGGGGTGATTGCGGTCATCTTTGGCGCCCTGTTGGGATTTGCCTCGGTACGATTCAAAGTTGAAGGTGATCCATTAGTTGAGCAAATCGATGCCCTGCTCCCGCAAACCCAGTGTGGCCAATGTGGATACCCGGGCTGCAAACCATACGCCGAAGCGGTGGCTAACGGTGATTCAATCAATAAATGTGCGCCTGGCGGCGACGATACGATCAAGCGTATCGCCGACTTAATGGGGGTAGATGCCATCCCTATGGATGAAAGCCACGAACAGGACAATACCCCGAAAGTTGCGTTTATCATTGAAGAAGATTGTATTGGCTGTACCAAGTGTATTCAGGCGTGTCCGGTTGATGCGATTACCGGTGCCGCCAAGCAAATGCATACCGTATTGGTCGATGAATGTACCGGTTGTGATCTGTGTGTCGATCCTTGTCCGGTAGATTGTATTGAGATGGTACCGGTTAAACAAACACTTCAGAACTGGCAATGGGATTTAGATGCCATTGAAGTCGTTCAGATAGATTAAGAGGAAGTTATGGAATCTGTCATTGAACGTATTGATAAAAATAAGTTTTTCTCATTTAACGGGGGCATACACCCACCGGAGCAAAAATTTCTCAGTAACGACAAACCGATTCGCCCGTTGGCATTACCCAAACGCTTAGTGCTGCCGGTGCAGCAACACATAGGTAATGTTGCCGATATCCTGGTAAAACCCGGCGATAAAGTCCTTAAGGGGCAACCGCTCACAGGTATTGCAACACCGATGACCGTGCCGGTTCATGCCCCGACATCCGGTACGGTACAGGATATCCGTAAGGCTAGCATTGCCCATCCATCGGCAATGGCAGAGCTGTGCATCATCATAGAGCCTGACGGTGACGATAAGTGGCAACCAAGAACCATTAATACCGATTATCATCAACTGCCAAAAGCCGATTTAGTCGCTAAAATCGCACAGGCAGGTATCGCAGGTATGGGGGGCGCGGGTTTCCCAACGAACATAAAAGTTAATAGTCAGGCGGGGGTAAAATATTTAATTATTAACGCCGCAGAGTGTGAGCCTTATATCACTGCTGACGATTTATTAATGCGCGAGCAGGCGGCCACAATTGCTGATGGTATTGAAATTCTCGATTACATGCTCGAACCTGAGTACATATTAATTGGCATTGAAGACAATAAACCACAAGCGATACAGGCACTCAAAACCGTCACTAAACACCTGGATAAAGTGCGGGTTTGCGTATTGCCAACCAAATACCCGACTGGCGGCGAAAAACAGTTGATAAAGGCTCTGGTGGGCAAAGAAGTTCCCAGTGGCTCTCTGCCAATCGATCTTGGGATTATCATGCAAAATGTTGCCACGGTATTTGCGATCGCCGAAGCCATTATCCATGACATCCCCTTGATCCGTCGTGTCGTTACCGTCACCGGGACAGCATTGAAAAAGCCACAAAATGTCTGGGCTCTTTTGGGTACCGAGATCCAACACTTACTGAATCAATGTGGTTACCAGCATCAGGATCAGCAACGCATCATTATGGGCGGGCCGATGATGGGCTTTACCCTGCCTTCCCTGCAAGTGCCCGTGGTTAAAATTACCAACTGTATTTTAGCCCCCACCAATAAAGAAATTGCGCCGGCGAGTCAGGAAATAGAATGCATTCGCTGTGGCCAATGTGCTGAGGTCTGTCCAAGTAACCTGTTGCCACAGGAATTACAGTGGAGCGCTAAAGCCAAAGACTATGATCAACTTGAAGCTTTGAACCTGTCTGACTGCATTGATTGCGGTGCTTGTGCATACGTGTGTCCGAGTCATATACCTCTGGTGCAATACTATCGAGTTGCGAAAGCGGAAATTAAAGCCAAGAAAATCCAGGAAGCAAAATCTGAAAAAGCGAAGCTACGTTTTGAAGCTCGCAAAAAGCGTTTGGAAAAAGAAAAACTCGCTCGCGAAGAGAAACAACGCCTGGCTGCAGAAGCCAGAAAAAGCAAAGCGAAAAATACCGGCGCATCTGGCCCTTCCGGTGCTGTGGCTGCAGCCCTTGCCAGGGTTAAAGCGAAAAAAGCTCAGCAGGATACAAAACCATCCGACGCTACTACCAGCCCAGATAATAATGAGCAAGAAATCAACTCGAGTTCAGTGAAAAGTGCGGCCGCGGCAGCAATTGCCCGAGCAAAAGCCAAACGCCTTGCGGCACAGAAAAAAGTGGAAATTGACGCTGAGCATGCTCGTTTTCAGCGCCCGAATGACGGCACAAGCGAATCTTTGCAACAGTCACCCGAGAACACTTTGGCAGGCACCGATAACGATTCGGCCAGTGCCAGCCCAGCGGTGAGTGAAAAAGCCGACTCAAAAGCCGCGGCCATCGCCCGTATTAAAGCTAAGAAAGCGGCTGAAGCGAGCGTAGATAACGCTCAAGAGAAAATAACCGAGACGTCAAAAAATTCTGATAACGAAGACACGAAAGTTGACGCTAAAGCCGCTGCCATTGCGCGAATTAAAGCCAAGAAGGCAGCTAAAGCCAAGGTAGACAACGCTCAAGAAAAAATTACCAAGACATCAAAAAACTCTGATAACGAAGACACGAAAGTTGACGCTAAAGCCGCAGCAATTGCGCGAATTAAAGCCAAGAAGGCGGCTGAAGCGAAGGCTGAAAAGCCAGACCATTTATTGACGAACGAAACGGCAGAATCCTCAGAAGCGGACAAGAAAATTGACGCCAAAGCCGCAGCAATTGCGCGAATTAAAGCCAAGAAGGCGGCTGAAGCGAAGGCTGAAAAGCCAGACCATTTATTGACGAACGAAACGGCAGAATCCTCAGAAGCGGACAAGAAAATTGACGCCAAAGCCGCCGCCATTGCGCGAATTAAAGCTAAGAAGGCGGCAACTGCAAAACCTGAAACCGCCGAAGTTAAACCAGGGCTTTCCGTAAAAGCTGTTCCTGAAGCGATTGCAACGTCAGCTAAAGAAGTTGTAGCTCAAGCAAAACCTGAAGGCGAAAAGGCAATGGCCTCTGAAGCGTCAGAAAAGCCGAAAACCACTCGCACGCCCGCCACAAGAAAAACAACAGGCAAAGCTGAAGCGTCTGCAGAAAAAGCAGAAACGAAAGCGGCGGCAACCAAAAAGGCCGTAGCCTCAAAAACTGCGGAAAAGAAAGCGCCAGTTAAGAAAGCTGCAGTTAAAAAAGCGCCAGCAAAGAAAGTTTCAGAAAAGAAAACGGCAGCTGCAAGTAAAAAGACCACCGCAGCAACAACGAAAAAAGAGGTGGCAACCAAGAAGCCTGCAACTGCAAAAGCGGCTGCAAAATCGACTAAAGTGAGCAGTACGGCTAAAACCGCTAGTGCAACCACCGAAAAAGCCAGTACTGCAAAGGCAAAACCTGCAACTCGCAAAGCTGCGACAAAAACCGCAGAAAAAGCCGTAACCAAAAAAGCAGCAAGCAAATCCACAAAGACATCTGCAACAGCCAAAACAGCAAGTGCGGCGGCAAAATCAAGCAGTGCTACCACAGAGCTCAAGGCTGCAAAAACGACTACAACAAAATCAACCGCCACAAAAACCAAATCGGCAGCGAAACCCACTACTGCGACTCGTAAAACCGCAACAGCGGATAGCAGTGACGGCAAAACCAGTGATAGCCAAAACAAGAGTGCGAAACAAGCCGTGACTCGAAAACGTACAACGAAGACCGACGAGTCAAAGGTTAAGGCGACGACTAAAAAAGCCACGACAACCCGAAAAACCGTGGCTAAAACTAAGCAGGCCGACTTATTCGGTGATGCTGACGGTGCTGATCGTCAAGCCAGTACAACATCAGCGGCGAAAACAAAAGCCGTGAGTGATGATGAGAAAAAAGCAAAAATCGCCAAGGCTATTGATAAAGCCAGAACCCAGGCGGATGCAAAGAAACAACAAAAGGCAGATAGCTAAACATGGCATTTTGGATAGCAAGTTCACCCCATAATCATATTCAGGCCAAAACCCCAGCATTGATGCGATTGGTCATTTTGGCAACCGTGCCAGGAGTCCTTGCGCAATGGTATTTCTTTGGCTGGGGAAATCTCATTCAGATTGGCTTGGCGGTTTTATTCAGCGTGCTGGCAGAAATTACCTTCCTGGCGATCCGCGATAAAAATATAAAGGCACAGATTTCTGATTACTCAGCAGTATTAACCGGTGTATTGATCGGCATCTCCATACCCTCTTTTGCCCCTTGGTGGATAACCGCCATTGGCAGCATCTTTGCGATAGGCGTGGTAAAACAACTCTACGGTGGTCTGGGTTACAATATTTTCAATCCGGCGATGGCCGCATACGTGTTGTTGCTCGTTTCTTTCCCGGTACAGATGACTTCCTGGGCGCCGGTGCATGATTTGATTGCCCAGCCCGTTGACTTCCTCAATACCCTTTGGCTGATCTTTACCGGTTTTACCTGGGATGGTTTTTCGGTTGAACAGATCCGCATGAATATTGATGGTGTTACTATGGCAACACCATTAGATACCTTAAAAACCGATATTAGCCGCGGCCTTACCGTTGAAGAAAGCTATGCCAACCCCGTATTTGGGCAATTTTTCAGTCATGGCTGGGAGTGGATCAATCTGGGATTTCTTATTGGCGGTATCTACCTGATTGCAAAAAAAGCGATCGACTGGCGTTTACCAGTCAGCTTTTTAGCCGGGATGCTGATATTTACCTTTATCGGCTACGTCGTAAGCCCTGACAGCTCCGCATCGACCATGTTTCATTGGCTTAGCGGCGGCACTATGCTTGGTGCATTTTTTATTATTACCGACCCGGTGAGTGGCTCAACCACGCCAAAAGGGCGAATTATTTTTGCCCTGCTAATCGCTTTTTTAGTGGTTATCATTCGCAATTTTGGTGGCTACCCGGATGCCATCGCGTTTGCAGTGCTATTAGCTAATATGGCAGTGCCTTTGATTGACCAATATACTCGTCCGAGAACCTATGGCCACAATCAACGAGGTGAGTCATGAAGCAAGCGATAAAATCCAATGCCATGATCCTTGGTGGCTTCGCCTTGATTTGTACGTTAATGGTGGCATTGGTGGATTTATTGACCGCAGACACCCGGGCGCGACAGGCTGAGCAGCAGCTGTTAAATACCTTGTATCAGGTGATAAATCCGGCGCGGTTTAACAATGATATCTATATGGCATGTCAACATGTTCAGGATCGAGATTTGCTGGGCAGTGACAAGCCACAAACGGTATATACCGCACGCCAGGACAATTTGCCGGTCGCCGTAGCCATCACCAGCGTAGCTCCTGATGGCTACAACGGTAATATCGAATTACTGGTAGCGATTAATAAAGATGGTAGCCTTAGTGGCGTACGGGTTCTTGAACATCAGGAAACCCCGGGCCTTGGCGATAAAATCGAAACACGAAAATCTGAATGGATTTATCGATTTGAAAACAAAAAAATGACCAGCGAAAAAGACAGTCGTTGGGCAGTGAAAAAAGATGGTGGTATGTTTGATCAGTTTACTGGGGCGACAATCACCCCCAGAGCGATCGTTAATGCCGTGAAAAACACCATGCTATTTTTTGACAAGAACCAAACGGAACTATTAAGCAACACCACATCCTGTCGAGGTGAAAATGGCTGAACAATCAATTGATACGCCAAACGTTAACCCGGATGTTGAATCTGGCAACAGTAGCGCCGATACGCCAGATATTACCGATAGAAATCCGGGCGAATATCGCGAATTGGTCTGGCAGGGGCTATGGAAGAATAATCCAGGACTTGTTCAGTTATTGGGTTTATGTCCATTATTGGCCGTCACTACGACCTTTACCAATGCACTAGGGCTAGGCCTTGCAACCTTGTTGGTACTTATCTGTTCTAACGCCACCGTATCAGCAATTCGTCAATGGGTACCTAAGGAAGTTCGAATTCCGATTTTTGTTCTGATCATTGCCGCCTTTGTAACCTGCGTGCAATTACTGATGAATGCCTATGCTTACGGTATATATCAGTCTTTAGGAATATTCCTACCGCTGATTGTTACCAACTGTGCGATCATCGGCCGAGCCGAAGCCTACGCATCGAAAAACCCGGTGAGACAAGCCAGTTTTGACGGTTTAATGATGGGCGTCGGCTTTGCTCTGGTCCTATTGGCGTTAGGGACGATTCGTGAAATTCTCGGACAAGGCACGTTATTTGATGGTGCCCACCTGTTACTCGGCGATTGGGCCACGGTATTAAAGATTGAAGTTTTTAATTTTGACTCGAAGTTTTTACTGGCAATTCTGCCTCCTGGTGCTTTTATTGCGATGGGTTTTTTGATTGCTGCGAAAAACTTTATTGATAATCGTCAGGCGGAAAAACTGGCAAAAGACAAGAAGCCAAAAGAAATCGAACGGGTTCGTGTGAACTTTGAAGGTTAATAATTCTATTTTAACAGCAATAACCAAAACGCAAACAAGACATCGCCATGAATAAAGAAAAACGATTACAGATACTAACTCGCCTGCGGGATGACAATCCCAACCCAACCACAGAGTTAAACTTTTCCAATCCGTTTGAATTGCTCATCGCGGTTTTACTCTCCGCCCAGGCAACGGATGTTGGCGTAAACAAGGCGACCGGTCCGCTTTTTGCTGTGGCAAACACCCCGCAGGCAATACTGGATCTCGGTCTTGATAAGCTAAAAAACTATATAAAAACCATAGGGCTGTTTAATACCAAAGCCGAAAACACCATGAAAACCTGCCAGATGCTGGTTGATTTGCATGGTGGTGAAGTCCCGGAAGATCGTGAAGCGCTCGAAGCCTTGCCTGGTGTTGGCCGAAAAACCGCAAACGTAGTTTTAAACACTGCATTTGGCTGGCCGACCATTGCCGTTGATACACACATCGATCGCGTATCAAATCGCACCAAGTTTGCCATGGGAAAAAATGTGGTTGAAGTTGAAAAGAAACTTCTTAAGGTCGTCCCAGCGGAATTCAAAGTCGATGTCCACCACTGGTTAATCCTACATGGTCGTTATACCTGCGTTGCCCGCAAGCCTAAGTGTGGTTCTTGTATTATCGAAGATTTGTGTGAGTACAAGGATAAGGTTGAATAAATAGTAAACCTTAGTTCATTTGCCACTTATGGTACCGTATTTATTTGGCATGTTTAATTTCAAAATTTAGAATATCAATTAATTCTTGCTGAAGCTTTATTGTTTTGATCAATTGATTAATATGCATATGAGTCAAAGTAAGTTTCATAGAAACGGCATGTTCAATTGCTGGAGTTGATAAAAGTTTGACTTGGTCGAAAGGAAAGTTACTCGGCCCAACGCCTTCAAGCTCTCCTGTTGAAGCAATTGAACTTTTCCAAGAATGGAGATCCAGCCAAACCTCAGCAGCAGTTTCTTGATGCTTAGAGATAGCTTGTTGCATAAATTTTATATGACTTATCACATTAGCCCATTTACGCAACTTTTCTTGGAGCTGTATGTTAGTGATTAAATTGAAGTCTCCATTTGATTGAGACATATCAAATATTACTTTGTTTGGAGAGTAACTCGGATTCCAATAATAGTTGGCAACCGTATCATGGATTACAGAATCTTCGACTTTATCAGGTTTTGGCCCCATTAAATCCAAAAACGTCGCTAGTTTGTTTCGGACTTGTTCCAAGTCATTGACTGAACCCTTCAAACTCAGTTGATTGGATTCAAACTCACTTTTTAGTTTCGTAAGTAAGACAATCTCTTTCTGGCTATTTAACCTGTCCTCATTCCAATTGTTAATTGCCACTGCGAACATAATGCCCACAACAATAATGATAGTTTCACCCAATGCATATACTAGGTATTTACCCATTTTATTGGTCAGTAAAAAAGCTCTTCGTTGTTTACTAAACAGGGGCATATTGAATTAAGCTTAACAAGAATTTTTCCAGAGTATAGGTTCCATTTGTGTTTTACAATGAAGCTGTTTCAGTCTGTACTGGTCTTCCATAATACCAATCCCATTAAATTATCGCTCACTCAGTGAGAATTTAAAGGCTTTTAGACAAGGCTTTGATTGCAGAGAATGGTTATTCCGCTCTCAAAAACAGCCAAAATCAGCCAAAATCAGTAACGTAGTCCAAACGCCTTTAAAACTCCCCCGTAGGGAGTTTATCTTAAGGTCCATTTCCTGCCCTATATTTCATTAATATAGAATGACTATATCAATAAAATCTGTGTTGTAACTGAACCTCGGCCCTAACTCTGAGTTGTGCACAAACTTAGTGGGATTGGTATAACAGTATCAGTTTAGATGCTTCCAGTTAGCCTATCCATTCTGCTCTATATTAAAACCATTTAAAGACCATCATTTGATTAAAAGCTTGTGAATATTAAGTCTAAGCCTATATCGGTGTTTAAACAGTGGAGCCTAATGAAATTAAAAACGATGTACACCGCAGGCTAATCCTATATGGTCCTTATACCTGCGTTGCCCGAAGCCTAAGTGTGGTTCTTGTATTATCGAAGATTAATGAGAATTTAAAGATTAAACAGAGTTATTGTTAATTGGTTTTTTCAATTGACGAAATTGAAGAATTCTGCAGAGGCTAACATTTGTTCATCCTGATCAACTAAACACTCAGTCAGCCTCGTTTTACGAATGTAGATAGTTAATTATACTTTATAAATCGTATCCGTTTTCAACTTTGCAGTATGATGCTACTGTATCTTAAGTGATGCGGATAATCAGACTCAATTTCCTTTTTTAAGTATCCTGCACAATCTATCAATAATGCGACATCAATAGACATATGAATAGGTTTACGTCTAACATGAATGACTTATTCAATTATTCGTAAGGTAAACCCGCAATATTCTGCAACATCTTGCATTAATGAAGAGGCTGTTCTGAATTCTGAGGCGGTTAGAGCATCCTCTCCGCCGGTTGAAAAATACAACCCAAATATATTCCCCTTTCTTACCTTTTCATTTATTAAATTACGGTTTTGATCATAGGATTTGTTTATTTTAATTGACTGATTATGATCACCTTGAGGAGTTTCAATCATAAAGTCTCCTGTAATTTCAGACAATCCCATCGAAATCCAATTAGCTTTTTTTAAATCTATCTGATTTTTCCAATCTTCGCTTTTATTTACGAATGTCGGCTTATAGTGTCCACTTCTAACATTTTTTAAATAATATAGGTTAAAAGCAAGGCTACAATTTTGATCTACCTCGAAGGTTACTTCTCGTGACGAAGTATAAAACTTAGCAGAATTCTTATAGCTTAACCCGCGGCTCAACAGCTTATTGAGTTTATCTATTTTAGGTATGATCGTAACTTCAGCTGGAGGGGTTGATGAGCCATGACGACCACTAGTTATGGTGCCACTTAATATTCTTGCATAACCTTTTATAATAGTAGGCTTTGAGCGTTCACCACTAATTTCAGCATTGCCACCAACAATTGCATTTCCCATAATCCTTACATAGCCTGAAACATAGGCTTCATCTTTAACTACCGATTTTCCCATTACCCTTACGTTATGCTCTATGGTAGCTGAGTCACACACCGCTGCGGTTGGTGCGATAAAAGCATCTTCAGAGACAAAGGCGCCATTTGATACAAAGCCTCCTTGTCTGGGGTTAGTTTTTCGATCATTAGTAAAAAAGTACCCAGATTCCTCTGGGCAACTATTAGAAGTTGCCGCGATGAGTTCACCACTAAAGGAAAGTGCTATAACACATAGGCATATTCTTGTTATAAAGTACATCTAACTTCCTGGATAAATACATAAATATCGGATTATATTCTACGGGTAAAATTCATAGTAAACAACACACGGTAGGTAGTCCTCCCATTTTAATTTAGGATATAAACTCAACAAAGCCTTCATAAAACCACTTACTAATATTTTTATACATAGCAATGACATACCAAGTTTGATACAAGTATTATAAACATGAAAGTACGAGATACTGCGGTAGAAAATACGCATTTCTTATTATTAACTTGTTAAGCGCGCAGGAGATTGTTAAGTGCCAGCATATGCGACTATTGAATTTGAAATATTAAGGAAAAACCTGACCGAAACGTTAGTAAAAGAATTTTATGATGCGATGTTTGTACACGGTTTGAATTTCGAGAAGGTATTTGTCTGGGGCTGCGATGAAAATTTAAAAATCGATGACATAATTGCTTGGAATCAGGAAAAGTTGAATGACAATTTCAAGCTGGGTTTTACACAGGACATTTCACATAACTATAGGCAAATATTAATTTGTGGCACACCTTATTCTGAGTGTCGTTTATTTATAACTAATTATGGAGAATCATTTAGTTTTCACGTAATTGTACCCGAAGATGAAATGCACGCTGAAAATATCGATCTTTTATTGAAGGCATCGGAAAATGTTTGGAATGCTTTGCCCATTGAAATTATTCAAAGCTATGGCGAATTGAATGACAGTTACAAGTTCGTTGACATCCAGTCAGCTAATGAAGTATCGATTGAGTTTTTCGCATTTACTTCTCAATCCAATCTCATTACAGAATTGAAAAATAAACACTCGGGTTGCGCATCAAGTAGAGGGTTTAAGTTTGTCAATTAGCCGTTAATATTGTTGATGGCAAATACATATTGAGGCACTCTGATGTGAATTCATCGACGGCCAATTTTGTCACTTTCTCTTTTCAAGGTCGTTACGCAAAGCCGTTAATTGAAGAATTAAACCCAACCTTCGATTACACCCGCCCTGCCCGCAAAAAACATTGCATAATTGTAAAAGCCCTTTTTAAAAGCATAATCATGCAATTAAACTGCATACTCAGTTACCCATTTAAACGATAGAAATGCATCTGTTGCAGCGTATTTAGTACGCCCTCCCCGGTTCAGGAAATGAGTGATATATCAATACCGGCGTCGCTAGTTATTTACGCAGTTTTCAGTTACTCTCTAGCGGTATTTTTCATCTTTAATAATAATACGGTCCGATATGAAGCTAATAAGCGAATATGCTAATTTCGAATTTTTGATAGGAGATGCCTCCTTCAAAGTTAATCAGCTATCGCTTGAGCATAATGGTCAACAAGCTAAATTGACCGTAAAAGTTGCTGAGTTGTTGATTTTATTTTTGGTTTCAGCCGATCACGTTGTTGATTTTGAAACCGCCATAAGCCGGGTCTGGCTCGACAATGAGGATGTTGGTAAAAAAGGTGTCACCAATTCTATCTGGATGTTGCGCAAACAGTTCAAAGATATTGGTGTCAGTGATGATATTTTTGAATCAATTCCGAAAGTCGGTTACCGGCTAACCTTACCTGTTCAGTCAACTCAGACCGCGAAAAACTTTTCCCCGAAAAAACGTATCGCAATATTCACAGCGATTTTACTTCTGGCGCTGGCCAGCTTATACCTGTTGTTCCACAAACCTGAAGCCCTATTTGTTGACGGCGTGGATGCGGTTAAAGTTACCAATTATGAAGGCGTGGAAGAACATGTCGCAATTTCTGATGACGGCCAATACATGGCGTTTACCTGGATCCGAGACAAAGAACACAGCCAGATATATATTAAAAATTTAAATGACGATAACGCGCCGCTAAATTTACTCTCTGGTAATGGCGGACGCGAAGTATCACCGACCTGGGGCCCGGGTAATAATGCCATTGCTTATGCCAATATAAAAGATAACGGCAGTTGTCGTCTGCATATTAAAGATCTGCTTCTCAACAATGATCGGATAATCGGCAGTGACTGTTACTACATTCCCTATCGCCGCATTGTTACCTGGCCTAAGGAACAAAAAAATACGTTAATCTATGCCAAACAACTCAAAGACCGCGTAGCC
Source organism: Thalassotalea litorea (assembly GCF_043642205.1). Classification (GTDB taxonomy): domain Bacteria; phylum Pseudomonadota; class Gammaproteobacteria; order Enterobacterales; family Alteromonadaceae; genus Thalassotalea_A; species Thalassotalea_A litorea. The sequence continues at coordinate 37,960 of NZ_JBHZSG010000020.1, forward strand.
CTGTTTAGCATTGATTTCAATCAATCTAGCGAAACACAACTGACCTTTCCAGATCCCGGTGAAGTAGACTATGCACCAAGGTATGTGAACAACCAACTGTATTTTATTCGCGAAACTCAAAAAGCTTCGAATGTTGAATTGAACAGGCTCAATGCTAACGGCGAAGCAACCCGCTTGATACATGATGTTTTAGGCATTGTCGATTTCGATATTGACGGCGATAGCCATACGATTTACGTCAACTATGTCGATGATAGTTTGCATCGTTTACAGGCAATGGACTTTGACGGCAATGTATTGACGGAATTCTCTGTTGGCAAATTGATGAGTAGCATCAGCTATTCAAAAGCACTGCAGAGCGTTTTCACCGCCGAGCATATTTCTCTGGAATATATTAGCCACCTAGAGTTTGAAACGGGTAAAACATTGCAAAAAATATCTTCTGGATCCCGAGATTTATACGGTGAATATGTGCCTGCGCTTGACGGCATAGCATTCCTGTCAAACCGGGATAAATCCTGGGGGGTATGGTTAAAGACGCCACAAAAAAGCGTCAATCTTACCGCTAACCTGGGTGAAGCCAGCGTGCCAAGAGTCCATCAACCTAGTGGCCAGATCGCGACCAGAATCCGTACTCCAAATGGTCAAAATTTTATTTACATTTTGAATGATGGCGAACCAAGACAACTGGATCTTGGTGAACTCGAACCCAATGGCTATTCCTGGTCTGATTCTGGTGATCTTCTGTATTTTACAGCCGCAAGTAATGATGCCTTTGGATTATACGAATACCACCTTGATAGTTCTAAGATCACCCAGTTAAGTCAATCAGATGAAGCATATATGGTTGAATTGGACGGTAATACATTAATCGTTTCTCGCCGAAATCAAAATGGTCTATGGCGGTTTAATAAATTATCCGGAACATTTACATTACTTACAACATCGCTGTCTAAGTCAGATTTTGGCGCGTTCTTTTATCAACATGGTGCCATCTATTTTCTCAAGCGAACCAAAGAAAATGATCAGATCATTAAACTGGCGGCTGAGCAGGAGGATGTCATGTTAAACTTACCGCCAAACTCAGTTCGAAAATTTTTCGGTATTGCCAAAGCCAGTGACAATAGTTTTATCGCCACGATGAAACTTGCCAATGAAGCTGAGATTTATCAGTACATCAGCAAATAAACCCGATTTGTTGATAATCACAGTGCTACACCCCAGAGCTAAACATTGGGCAACACCTTAGCCTGCTGTGCAGATTTTATCCCCCATAACTCGCTGCACTTTCGAAGTCTGTGGGGTTATACCAATCACATTTAGTTTGTGCACCATTCAGAGTTAGGGCAGAGGTTCACTTATACCAATCACATTTAGTTTGTGCACAACTCAGAGTTAGGGCAGAGGTTCAGTTGCAACATAGATTTCATTGATATAGTCATTCTATATTAAAGAAATATAGGGTCGTAAATGGGCCGCTCACTAACTCCCTACGGGTGAGTTTTAAAGGTGTTTATCCTGCGTTACTGATTTTGAGATAATGGAGCGACCAATCTCTGCAATCAAAGCCTTGTCTAAAAGCCTTTAAATTCTCACTGAGTGAGCAATAATTTAATGGGATTGGTATTATCGATTTTTCAGCAGCGTCATTGCATCATTGATACCGTGAATCGCCTGCTCCTACTGTGCGTTATTCATCCGTGACACCCTTGTCTAAACCTTAGTCTCTATAAGTTTTCTTCGATAACCTCAGACCTTGCCTTCGCTCTACAGCTCTCGACCATCCATCACAAACCATTGTTATTTAAGGTTTTAGATAACTATTAGAGCATTCATTGATGCGGCAACCTTTGGCAATTTTTCGATTCGATAAAAATTGGATGTATTCACGGTTGCATTGGATTTTTCTGTTACGTAAATACGTGTGTGATAGCCAAAAGAAAGAGTAGTTAAAGCTCTCAATTACAGCTCTCATTACATAACGTTGATAATACCTAAGGGAGAAAAGATGACGTTTCAAAAAAAAGCAATCGCGCTAATTATCGGTTCTTTATGTGCCGGAGTCAGTGTTGCTTCAATGCAAAATGAAGAAGCAAATAGTCGAACCGAAACGGTTCAGTCAGAAATTAACACGCCAAATCACTACACCGTTGTGCTGAAAAGCTCATTTGAGCAACAGCCAACTCATAAGGTCAATTCCGCTCAAATAGCCGAACAGCAAGCACTACTGATCAGCTATGTGAAAACGCTTGACCCACTAGTTAAAGTCAATTACCAGACCAAACTACTTGGCAACCTTGTGACGTTTGAATCCAGATTAAACCTGGCAGAAGCACTGGCCGAGCACAGCAATGTTGCTTCGGTACACACATACGCCGCGGAACGCACACTGGTTAAGCCCCAAAGTGCAGACAGGCTCCACAGCGCTATAGCCAATACCGCAACGTCGGATCCGGTTATCGCGTTGACGCCATATAATAACGATGTAAATGCTGGCTCCGGCGCCAGTGTCGCGATCATTTCAACCGGCGTTGACTACACCTTAAAATTTTTCGGAGGTAGCGGTGAGCTCGGCGATGACAATGATCCAGAAACTCCACCAGCAGCAGGTAGCTATTTAGAAGCACTTGAACATGGTGCCATCGAGTATGCAGGATTTCCAACGCCAGTCATCGCCGGTGGCTGGGATTTTGCGAGTGAAAATTATGGTAATGATGCCAACCCGATTGACCAATACTACCACTATGAGAGCTGGAATGGCTGGCAATACCCAACAGGTTTGGGTACTAAGCTTGCGAGTATTGTTCACCAGTTAGCGCCTGGTGCAAAAATTCATGCGTATAAGGTAATGAATGTCAACGAAACATTCGCAACAGGTGCGAGTTTAGATCGTATCGTTCAGGCCATTGAGCACGCTCTCGACCCTAACCAGGATGGTGACACTTCAGATCACTTAGATGTCGCATTATTAGATGCTGACGGCGCTGCCGCATTTTATGCTGGAAGCGGTACAAGCAGTTTTACATTGTCGCAATATCTTATCGAGAAAGCCTCGGGCTTGGGTTTAACCATCGTAGCTGACTCCGGAGACCTGGCGGAATATGGATTATACGACGATGCAACGGAAAAACATCGTTATTGGCTAGCACCTAGTGCCGCATCAACAAGCTCAATATCTGTTGGGTCGATTGTTCAGAACGACGAAAGCTATAGTGTATCGTCCTTTTCACCCAAAGGTCCGGTACGTGGTAGCAAAGCGTTAAAACCAGAATTGGTCAGCTTTGGCGAAAATCAACCTGTTGCTGAAATCACCAAATCACTTGCTGATGGTGGTGGCTCATCAACCGATACAAGGTTTACCAATGCAACCGGTGGCGTGTTTGCCGCGGCACGAATTGCAGCTGCAGCCGCCGTTATTAAGGCTAACAATCGTGCAGTGGGTCCCGCCGAAATCAAAGCCTTGTTAGCCAATACGGCCACAAATCCGGGTATCAAAGAAACCGGCGGTGATCAAAGTGCTGAATTGTATTCTGTCGGCCATGGTATGGAGAATATTGAAGCTGCCATCGCTACGCCAGTATTTACCTGGGATGCCGCAAACAACCAGCCTTATTTGCAATTCGGTACTCATGAAGTACATTCGAGCAAACGCATTACTAAAGATGTTTTTGTTCGCAATTTATCGGATAAAGCGCAAACCTACACCTTAAGTTACAATAATTTTGGCGATGCGCAACGCTTATCAGGTATAAACGTGACCTTACCTGAGCAGGTCAATATCCCTGCCGGTCGCAGCGTAACCTTCTCAGTCACTATCGATATTGACGCCAGCGAATTACCCGCATGGCCATTGATGAATACGGTTGATTTTACCGACGAAAACTTAAAGAAAACTGAGCTAAATGGTTACATTACCTTCAGTGCAGAAAATCAGCCGGATCTCAATCTGGGATGGATGTTGCGCGCCCGTCCTGCAACGGTGGTAGCAAAGAACGTCATCACTACCGAATTTCCTGAGTACTTAGGCTATGATCCGGATACCTACCAGTCTCGCTACAACCATCTAGACTGGGCACGGGAGACTTACCCTGACAATGAATGGGGAAACCTGCAATATACCGCTTACAAAACAACATTTGTTAACGACTCAGCCACACCAACTACCTTTAATGCCTACCCGGTAATTATGGATAAAGGCTATGTTTCAGAGGACTTGTTGACACTAAATGGCCATGTAATTCAATACGTTGGAGCAGGTGTTTACGATGCTGCTCAGTGCAGTGTATCGGGTAAAAAATTCGCTTTAGCGGTTAATTTAGCGATGCCGGCCAATGTCACGATGGCAAATCACATTGATAAAATCGGTGAACGACTATTTTTCTTCGACCTGTTTCATGAAAGTGTCGTAGAAGAAAATAACTGGAACGAAAGTTTCACTAACGGTTACCTTTGGGATGAAGCACAGATATTCAATCAGCCATATGTTGCGATTAACGAAGCTGGTCAGCCACAAAGCTACTTTATCGATTACAACAAAGCGTATGATCATACGGATCCTAACGGCCGATATACTAAATCAAGTTTACCGACATTATTTACCAGTGATGGTCGTAATGTAGTATCGCAGTTTTGTTTAGAAGATTTATATCATCACGACATTGACGGTATCGAAGACTTTGATCAAAATTTAGGGATTCATGTTGAAACCGACCGAGATTCTGGCCGTAATAAGGGTGAGCCGATCACCCAGTTCAATCCGGTTAAAGGTGGCTTTGTAAAAACCGAAACCATATGCGACGACTGGGGCTGGTGTAATGAGCAAGTAACCGACACGTCGACTGTGATTCGATTCGCTTCAGCTACCGATGATGTCAATACGGCTTCGTGGGCAGCCAGCTATACGGCGCAACCCGGTGAAGAAGTCACCATCGCTGCAGCCAAATCTTCTGCTGGTGGGTTCGGTATTGGTGCAAGATCATTAGCCGATTCAACGAACCCTAAATTTCTGGTATTGAGTGCCAATGATGACTTAAGTGTGCTCGGCTATACCGGACACTTGGATGAAGATGGCACCATCATTCCAGATGTGAAGCAAGGGCAACAGTTTAGTCTGAATGAAAATGCTGAAAACGGAACCGTCGTCGGTACTCTTGAACTTGATACACAAGGCTTCTTTGCCTATCCGGAGACAGAATATGCGAGCTATTCCATTGATATCGTCGGCGCTATCCCTGGTACGCCATTCTCTATCAACGATAACCATGAAATAGTGGTTGCCAATTCAGCCGCGCTAGACTTTGAAATAACATCACAAATTATTCTCGATGTTGTTTCCCGTCAATCAAATAACATTGGTCGCACAGCTCAGGTTAAAATCAATTTAACCGATGTAAATGATGTTGCACCAATCGTTTCCCAGCAAGCAGCATCGATGCTACAGGGCATAGTGATCGAAAAGATGGGTGGCGCAGCTTCAATTGCCATTGATATCAGCGACTTGTTTGAAGAGATTGAAGGCCAGGCTTTAACCTATTCGGTGTTCTCAGACTCCATTGATAACCTATCTTATATTGATGGCATGATCATCGGCGAAACCAAGACAGGTGGTCAGCACACCATAAACATTACCGCTTCAGACGGCGTTTATGAAACTGACTATGCGTTATCAATTGAAGTTATTGGTAACAATAGTGGTGGTGGTATCGGGTTCCTATTCCTGTTGCTAACCGGCTTCGCAACTCTGGCACGCAGAAAATATAACTAACCTAGGATAGCGAAAAGCTATCTTAGGATAGCTTTTCGCGCTAATACATTATGAAGTTAAAGCTCCCCCTTATTTTGCTGTTATGCAGCAGTAAACTTTCCATGGCTGATGACGGCAACGCACAGTCTCTGAATAAAATCATTCCCAATAAAGAAAAAATCGCGAATATTCAGGCATTAAAAACGCGACAGGACAATACCTATTTCGTGGTATTAAAAGACGAACCACTTGCCAATTACAAAACACATCAGGATAGCGCCATTTTCAGCTCTGATTCAATGGCTAACGGAGCACCCGCAATCGAGTTACACTCAACTCAGGCAAGAGCCTATCGCCAGACATTAAAGCAAAAACAACAACATATTATCAGTACATTGAACGATGCTTTTGCCAGCAACGTTAAGATTGGTCATGATTACCAGATTATCTTAAATGCCGTTACCGTCGAGCTATCCGAACAGCAAGTAGCGTTTCTAAAACGCTCCGACAGTGTAGAACGCATTGAAAAAGCCGATTTACATTATATTCAAACGGCAACAGGGCCTGAATTCATTGGTGCTAAAAACGTATGGCAGGAAACGAGTGAATACGTTGGTACTAAAGGCGAAGGTGTCATTATTGGTATTATCGATACCGGCATCAATGCAACGCACCCGGCATTTGCCGCCGTGGGTGATGACGGATATGAACATGAGAATCCGTTAGGCAAAGGTAATTACCTTGGTGATTGCCAACAGTTTCCAACATTCTGCAATGATAAATTAATCGGTATCGTTAGTTACCCTGAAATTATTGATGCCTATCCGGATATCAAAAACACCGATCTCGATAACATCGATGATAAAGTCAGAATCGGTTACGACTTTAACGGCCATGGAACACACGTAGCAGCAACGGCTGCGGGTAACGTCGTTAATAACGTCAATTATCGTCTGGTTATCGAGCAAGGTGACGATAACATTTCTGAAGAAAGTGCATTTAATTTTGACAGCATCAGCGGTGTTGCACCACATGCCAACATTGTTTCTTACCAAGTGTGCGATCACAACGGTAGCTGTTACAGCGAACTGACCATTCGCGCATTAGAACATGCGATTGAAAATGGTGTCAGTGTAATCAACTACTCGGTTGGTGGTGGCGCAAATAGTCCGTGGAATTCTGTTGCCACGGAAGCGTTTTTGAATGCCAGAACAGCGGGTTTGCACGTTGCTGTCGCTGCCGGTAACGCTGGTCCAACCGCCGAGACCGTCGGCGCACCGGGCAATGCGCCTTGGGTAACAACCGTTGCCGCTTATACCCATGATCAGAGTTTTTCTGATAAAACCTTATCTGGCTTTAGCGGCGGCACTATTGTGCCGGCAAACATGGCAGGCAAAGGAGCGACGCCCAATTATACCGGTCAAGTCATTGTCCCTGAAACAGATAAAGCCTGCCTGGAGCCTTTTGACCAGGGAACTTTTAATGGCGAGATTGTCGTTTGTGAGCGTGGTGATATACCACGTGTGACAAAAGGAATAAATGTCCGCGCCGGCGGCGCTGGTGGCTTAATATTGATTAATGTTGATACTGACATTGATAGCTTACATGCGGATCTGCATGTTATCCCAGCCATTCAACTTTCTCATGCTGATGGCGAAACGCTATTGGACTGGTTAGCACAAGGTAGTGATCATATGGCCACTATCGGTGAATCAACTTTAATTCGCGATCCAGAACTTGGCGATATCGCCGGCGTGTTTACATCCCGCGGCCCTAACTTGCCATTCCCAGAAATATTAGCACCCGATATAGCTGCTCCTGGTGTTGATATTTACGCCGCCTATGCTGAAGATAAACCGTTTACTGAAAATAGTAATCAAATCGCTTACGCGTCATTATCCGGCACGTCAATGGCAAGTCCACATGTGGCTGGTGCAATGGCGCTAATTCATGCGATTCGTCCTGAGTGGACGCCGGCGCAACTGCAATCCGCTATTATGTCCACAGCAGTACAACAAACGTATAAAGATGACAACTACAGTGGTAACCCAGAACGCTCTGATTTCTTTGATCAGGGAGCAGGTAGCATTCGCGTTCATAAAGCCATTAATGCCGGTTTGTTGCTTGATGTCAGCGAACAGGATTATTTGGCTGCAGATCCAGCCGAAGGTGGTAATCCCAACGATCTCAATACCACATCAGTGGTAATGACAAGTTGTATTTCTAGCTGTTCATGGACTCGTGACGTTACGGCAACGGCTGATGGCAGTTGGATTGCCAGTTATGAATACCTAAATCCTGGGTTTGACATTGTTGTATCACCAGCCAGCTTTTCGTTAAAAGCCGGAGAAAGCCAGACATTAACGTTTACGGCAACCGCGAATGAAAACTTAGTGGACGAGTGGGTTCACGGCTATGTCAATTTAGCGAATAGCGCGAGCGACAAAAGCGATACCCATTTTCAGGCGGTGGTTCATTTCCAGGCTGGAGAAGTGGTCAAAGAAATAAGCGCAGCCTTAAATAATGTCGATAATACGATTGTTATTGAGGATGTGTACACGTCAGGATCACTAGAGTTACAGCGTAAAGCTTTTGGTTTGGTAAAAACAACCACGGTAACTGGCACGGCTGAAGCTGCCGATTCAGCCTCTGAGCGAAATAGTCCGGGTACGAACTTACACACGGTATTTTCACATCCTATCGTCATTAAGCCTTATACCAAGCGCCTAATTGTTGAAATTGGTGAAACCCTTGCACCAGACCTCGATCTCTATGTCGGTATCGACGAAGATGGCAACGGCTTACCCAATGCCATTGAAATATACTATTCGTTGAAATGCATCAGCGGCAACGTCGACTCAAAAGAGCGGTGTGTGATTGAAAACCCAACATCAGGTAATTACTGGCTTTTCGCACATAACTTTGCAGGTAGCGTACCGGGAGAGGAAGATGACATCTCGCTTGAATATGCGATCATCGAGTATGCCTCGGGCGAAAGCTTTGATATCGATATGCCTTCACAGGTTGGTCAAGACGAAAAGTTTGATATTTCCCTGACCATTAATGGGGCGATGGAAAATGGCGAGTTAATGCCGCTTGAAGAAGGGCAAAATTATTATGGCCTGTTAGAGCTAGGGACGACCGCATCGCAAAAACGTAATATCGGTTCTACCTTGTTGAAAGTGACAGGTAAAGCGCCGGTTGAGTTTGTCAATTCCCCACCTGAAATCAATCAGCCACCTGCTAATCAATCCTACCAGCTAGATAGTAATAATCAGGTATCTATTGAAATTGATGTAAGTAATGTCTTTATCGACCCAGACCAGGATCCGCTTACATTAACGGTAAGTGGCGCAGACAACTTAGCCATCAACCTTGGGGTGTTATCGGGGTCATTTAGCAAGCCTGGTACCTACACTATCGAGCTAAGCGCAGACGATGGTTCTGATATCGTTACCGCCAATTTTGACATTACCATTGTCGCAGCTCCAGTTATCGAACCACCTAAACCTGAAAAAGGTTCCAGTGGTGGTACTCAGTCACCGTTATCAATTTTGTTGATAGCGATTATGTTAATGTGTCGTCAAACAATAAGCAGACGCTAACTCGTGCACCAGGCAGGTGTTAGCCAGATATTAGCCAGGTGCAAGTAACATAAAGCCAGGCAGTTACCTAGCGGTAGCGGCCTGGCTTTATTCACAAATACTCAATAACTGATCGTCGATGCTGAGGCACAATTGAGTCATAAACGGCAACCTTAATTCACCATTCAATGGACAATGTAAATTCGGTTCTACGTTGTAAAATTGGTTTCATATTGATATGCATTCAAAATGGTGGATAGAAAACCAGCCTTAATTGATTGCATAAGGATTTTTACATCACCCTAGCTGTCCCATGGCATGCGAGTGAACCAAAGATGGCGCTGATGACATTTTATGCAATCAAAACACGACTCAATTTCTTGCCTACATTTGCCAATGCCCTCCTCTGACAACATCGAAAAACCAAGTTGCGATAGGAAAAATTGTCCGTATAGTGGAACAAAAAACAATTAACGTTGTCCGAAAAGCATTCAAGAATGATGTTATTCACTGCCCGGGGGGCACTATCGGTAAAACACCGAATTAACGACGCCCCAATGGACAGGCGGTATCACTGAAAACGTTTGTGAATTTATAGACAAAACATCCGATTAAGATCCAACGAATAAGTACATTAGGATCCCTTTAGGACCAACAAGGAATTAAACATGAGAATTCTGCATACAATGTTACGGGTCGGTGACCTGGATCGCTCTATCAGCTTTTATCAGGACGTCTTAGGTATGCGCTTGCTGCGCCGCTCTGATAACGAGCAGTATCAATACACCTTGGCTTTTATGGGTTATGACGACATGGCCCATTCGACGGTGCTGGAATTAACCTATAACTGGGGGGTGAACAGTTATGATTTAGGTGGTGCATTCGGTCATATCGCCATTGAAGTGGATAATGTGTATCTCGCCTGTGAAAAGATTAAGTCCTTAGGGGGAGTCATATCTCGCGAACCTGGCCCCGTTAAAGGCGGCACCACAGAAATAGCCTTCGTTAAAGACCCTGATGGCTATGCCATAGAGTTGATTCAGGCCAAAGAAGATTAACCAGGTTTTCAGACAATAAGCGGCAAGTAGGCATCTAGCCAGACGAGTCAAGCCAAGAACGCTATGTTGCAGTTTGCCTGACAGCAAGCGTTCGTCATCGCATCACCGGTTCAAACGTCGCTTTCTTTTCAATAACACGTTATTATCCGTGCCGAATATCGAAAACCACTCAGGAATCCCCGTGGCACAAAAATCCACCATCTATAAAGCCTCGATGCAGGTAACCGATTTAAATCGCGATCTCTATCCAAGTTTTCAACTGACCATTGCTCGTCACCCGTCAGAAACTGAACGTCGTTTTATGCTCAGGTTATTGGCATTTGCCCACCAGTACCATGAACAACTGGAGCTTTGTAAAGGGATATCTTCCGACGATGAGCCCGATATCTGGATAAAAAACCTCCACGAAGACATTGAACTTTGGGTTGAATTAGGCCAGTTAGATGAAAAACGATTGAAAAAGGCTAGCAACCGAGCGCAACAAGTGGCCGTTTATTGCTATGGCAGTGCCAGCGATATCTGGTGGCAGAAAATTCAGCATAAGGCGTCTCAGTTTTCCAACCTAACGGTCTGGCAGGTAAATGAAGAACAAAGCAATGCCCTAACCCCGTTATTGCAACGTACGATGGAACTGCAGTTTACCATCGATGGTTCGCAAATTTGGGTGAGTGATGAAAATGCCGCCATTGAGGTGGATATCGTCGCCCTGCAGACGGGCAGTTAATGTGACTTAGTGCATTTAATGCTGTTATCCCCGTAAAATGAGATGGGATAACAGCATGTACGTTATTGCAGATCATTGATAGCAACGTCGATAGCAATCGATAGCACTGAATTGGTCGGTTAGTATCATATGAGCGCGCGGTTTCTATGTTGTAAATCAACTACCCTCATTAATCGTCGAAAAGGTTTAAAAAACACGACAATTTACGTTTAATGGAGGCCAATGTGCGGCAAATTTGTTACAAGATAATTCATAACTCTCCGTAGCTATTGTTCTGATCTAATAAATTCGCTATGTTTCTGCACTTACTATAAAAAGATTTATGATTACGATGAGAAAATCCGGTCAAACAACGTTAAGCGCTCTGGCGCTATTTTTCGCTCAATCGCTAACGCCAGTATCCGCAGCTGAAATCACGGTTGAACAGGTTTTGGCCGATGTTGTCGCTCTTGCCAGCGATAATACGCTTGGCAGAGCCGCCGACGGCGACGGCATTAAGATTGCCGAACAATACATCAGTGAAGAATTTAAAGCCGCGGGTTTACAACCCTTTTTCGGTCAGAGTTACCTGCAAGGTTTTAACTTGTTTCATTATCAGGCAGATCCTTTCAGCGTTGCCATTAATGACACTGCGATTAGCCCTGAGCAGTTCTTTGCGGTCGGCAGTGCCGATAACGTTGACTGGGATCAAGACAACGTAACCATTACCCGAATTGAAAAAGATGACGATTTTCGCGCGATTGTCACAGGCCTTAACAGCCGTGGCGAAAATTCCCTGGTATTGGTCGACAGCGTCCATCAACAGCTATTTAACGGATTTGCGAATTATCTGAAATCCGGGACCAAGTCCCTGACCAAAAGAAATGGTAATGCCCTGGTATTGGTGTTAACCGATACTCAGGAGATCTCTCAACTAAGCGTAAAAGGTGGCTTTACACAACAGCAAGTCACACTGAACAACGTTGCCGGTGTACTCAAGGGCAAGACTCGTCCTAATGAATATGTGGTTTTCTCAGCACACCACGATCATATCGGTTTCCAGGGGGAAACTGATAGTGGCACAGATACCATATACAATGGCGCTAATGACGATGCATCTGGCGTTTCCGCGGTAATAAATTTAGCCCGGTTCTATCGGGCAATGGAAAATCGTGAACGCAGTATTTTATTTATTACTTTCACTGCAGAAGAAATGGGCTTACTGGGTTCTGAATATTTTGGTAAAACCATCAACGCCGATGAAATGATTGCTATGTTTAATATTGAGATGATCGGTAAAGCATCTCAGTTTGGTCCAGGCAAAATGTGGATGACAGGGATGGAACGCTCCAACCTCGGCGAGCTACTGAACCGCAACCTGTCAGAGCCGTTAAAACAGAGTGATTATCGAATCGAGGCGGATCCTTATCCGGATTATCAGCTTTTTTATCGCTCTGATAATGCATCCCTTGCCAGATTAGGGGTTCCTGCACACAGTATATCCAGCACCCAAATCTCCAATGATCAGGATTACCATCAGGTCAGTGATGAAATTTCCACACTGGATTTTGCACAAATGACCGACATCATCAAGGTGTTGTCTCATGTGAGCCAGCCCATTGTAACAGCAGAACAAACGCCGAAACGGATCCAACCGTTACCAGCGAGAAGTCAGGGCTACTTTTTTTAGCGCCTGAAAACACATTTTATAATAACCCGGGTGTTGCCCGACTGAGCTAAGCTCAGACGGATTATGTTCACCCTAAGACAAAGAGTTGTAGCGTATATGAAAAAATCACTTATCGCCTTAACCGTTTCAGCTAGCTTGTTAGCTGGCTGTAACCAAACTGGCCAAAACCAGACTGCCACGCCAAAAGCCGAAGAAGCCGCGGCTCAGGCCAGCGTACAGACAGAATCTGAAAAACTGAATGCCTATTTTGAACAAGTGTTTATGGATTCGGTAATGCGCAGCCCGCAATTTCAAACCTATCTGGGTATTAAAAAAGACTACGGTAAGTGGGACGATAATTCCGAGCAAGCAACAGCCGAAGAGCTGGAAATCACCAAGAAAAATCTGGCGGCGTTAAAGGCATTCGATTACGACGCGTTAGACGATCAAACCAAAATCAGCTACAAACTGGCTGAACAACAAATGCAAAAGAGCATCGATAACCACAAGTGGCGTTATCATAACTACCCGGTTAACCAGATGTTTGGCATGCACTCAAACATTCCTTCATTCCTGATTAACCAGCACGGTGTAAAAAGCGTCGAGGACGCCACTGCCTATGTGAGTCGTTTGAATGGTGTTGACACTGTGATCGAGCAGCTAATCACCGGCCTTAAGATCCGTGAAGAAAAAGGCATTATTGCGCCATCGTTCGTATTTCCACATGTAATCCGCGATTCGCAGAACATTCTGGTTGGTGCGCCTTTCTCTGAAGGCGAAGACTCTACCCTGCTTGCCGATTTTCGTAAGAAAGTTGATGCTTTGGAAATTTCTGACGAAGAGAAAACCGCGCTAATCAACGATGCGTCAAACGCGTTAGTTACGAGTGTTCAACCCGCTTATCAGGATCTCATTGACTATCTTATCAATCTGGAACCTAAAGCATCGCCTGACGCTGGTGCGTGGAAGTTCCCGAACGGTCTTGAGTATTACAATGTTGCATTGAAAAATACTACCACCACCAACCTGACGGCAGAAGAGATCCACCAAATAGGCTTGGATGAAGTTGCCCGAATTCACGATGAAATGCGAGTCATTAAAGACAAGGTTGGTTTTGAAGGCGATTTACAGGCCTTTATGCAATTTATGCGTGAAGATGATCAGTTTTACTATCCGGATACCGAAGAAGGTAAACAACGCTATTTAGATGAAGCGACAGCCTATATCGACAACATGAAGTCGCGTCTGGATGAGCTATTTATTGTTAAGCCAAAAGCCGACCTTGTGGTTAAGCGTGTTGAAGCATTCCGTGAAAAATCTGCCGGTAAAGCATTCTACTCTAGCCCAGCTCCAGATGGCTCGCGTCCGGGTATGTACTATGCCAACCTTTACGATATGAAAGCCATGCCTATCTATCAGATGGAAGCACTCGCGTATCATGAAGGTATTCCAGGTCATCACATGCAATTAGCTATCTCTCAAGAGTTGGAAGGTTTACCTAAATTCCGTAAATTCTCTGGATTTACGGCTTATTCTGAAGGCTGGGGTCTATATACCGAGTTACTGCCAAAAGAGATTGGCTTGTATGAAGACCCGTATTCCGACTTCGGTCGTCTGGCCATGGAACTATGGCGAGCTTGTCGTCTGGTTGTCGACACAGGTATGCACGTAAATAAATGGACCCGTGAACAGGGCATCGAGTATTACGTAACCAATACCCCAAATGCAAAATCTGACGCGGTGAAAATGGTTGAGCGTCATGCGGTCATGCCTTCTCAGGCAACGGCCTATAAAATCGGTATGCTTAAAATATTAGAACTACGCGGCAAGGCGAAAAACGAGTTGGGTGAAAAATTCGACATTCGTGAATTCCATGACGTTTATCTGAAAAACGGCCCTCTTCCGCTATTTGTTGTTGAAGATATGGTAGACCGTTATATCGCTGATAAAAAAGGCGCTTAAAAAGCGTTTGCGTAACCTTCTATCCTGAGTGACATCGATATACTCAAACCTAAAAAGCCTGCAACTGCATAACACCGATCAGATAAGCAATCGATCGGTTGACAGGTAAAAGGATCGTACGACAATAGCCCCATCAAATTGATGGG
>NZ_JBHZSG010000021.1:0-52793 GCF_043642205.1 Thalassotalea litorea
CTCTGCAATCAAAGCCTTGCCTAAAAGCCTTTAAATTCTCACTGAGTGAGCAATAATTTAATGTGATTGGTATTACTTTCGATACCGGATTAACCGGTTATGTCTTTAATATTCTTATCGTTTTATGTGCTCTGCAGCATATATTTTAATCAGCATCGCTATTAACGCCTACCGCTATTAACGCATATTGCTTAGTTAGGTTTTGGAATTTTTGTTACGATCGCCACCACGCGGCAACGTCTCTTCCAGGTCATTCAAACTTTTTTTGCGGATCGGGTGCGCGCTTTTTTGTAGCATCGACAGGTTGCCAATGATGATGCCGAGGCCCAGAACAATGATCAGGACGATTAACCAAGTACTCATTATTTTCCAGCTCTAATATTTGTTTAGTGGAATTAAGCCGTTATTCTAACATACCTTGTCACGATTGAAGGTAACAAGTTTGCAACGTCATCGACAGCATCCGTTGGGTTGTCTGCCAGGCATTGAGACAATATTTCAACAGTCAGTTGTTGTTCAAATTGCTTTGCCAATGGACCATAGGACAGGTGCCAGGGCTCAGGGGCAACGCCACCGCTGAACGAAGCATAGGGTTTATAAAATCCATACTGTTCGATATTGCATTCCAGCCAGGCATTGAGTGGAGCCATCGGACCATTATCCTGGTACTCCCAGGGTTCAAGTTGCAACGATGCGCCATCTAATAAATCCGGATCAAAAACATCAATGTCAGTACCCCAATGGTGGCGACTGGCTCCGGGTAATGCTGAATAGAGTAAAATGGCATGAATTTTCTCATTCATAGGCAATGCGTTCAGGTCCACTCTGCCATTGTTGATATCCCGTACCGGACGCTGACCGCTCAGTTTGGCATTAAAGATACCAAGCTGGCGCTCAAACGATCGAAAACCACTGGCAATGTGTAAATTGAATCCATCGCGGGCGGCCGCAGCCTGCAACGCCTGCCAGGGCTCAACCACTTGATGATGCAAGCCGATATTACCTTCAATAAAAGTAATATGTTGTTGAGTTCTTCCTGTCAGCTGTTCTGGAGTCATGCTATTTCGCCAATAAATTCACTAAGGTGTGGTAATACATGTCAGTTAGCTGCATCAATTCTTCACACTTTACCTGTTCGTTGACTTTGTGAATGGTGGCATTGCATGGACCGAGCTCAACAACCTGAGCACCGGTTGGTGCAATAAAACGGCCATCGGATGTACCACCTGCGGTGGAAGGTGTGGTGCGCAGCCCATTGGCGGTAAAAATGGCATCGGTAACGGCATTTAGCAATAAACCTTCACCAGTGATAAATGGTTGGCCATTGAAGGTCCATTTTATGTCATAGTTCAGTTGATGTTTATCAAGGATATTGGTGACTCTATCGATGATTTGCTGATCGTTGATTTCGGTAGAATAGCGCAGATTAAAAATGGCGTGTAACTCGCCGGGCACGACATTGGTGGCGCCAGTCCCGGAATTAACATTCGATAGCTGAAAACTGGTGGGAGGGAAGTAATCGTTGCCATGATCCCATACGGTTTGACTCAGTTCCGCCAGTGCTGGCGCGGCATCATGAATCGGGTTTTTGACCAGTTCAGGGTAGGCCACATGGCCTTGAATGCCGTGCACGGTCAAATCACCGGTAATCGACCCTCGTCGACCATTCTTTACAATATCGCCAACTTCATTGGTACTGGAAGGTTCGCCAACGATACACCAGTCAATTTTCTCGTTACGCGCTTCAAGGGTATCAATGACGCGGGTGGTAC
Source organism: Thalassotalea litorea (assembly GCF_043642205.1). Lineage (GTDB taxonomy): Bacteria > Pseudomonadota > Gammaproteobacteria > Enterobacterales > Alteromonadaceae > Thalassotalea_A > Thalassotalea_A litorea. The sequence goes on from NZ_JBHZSG010000021.1 coordinate 1,773, forward strand.
CATTGATAAACGGACCTTCTTCATCACTGGTGATCAAAAATGCAATTGAGCCTTTATGATCAGGATAATCTTTTACAAAACGCTCGGTGGCGACTACCATCGCCGCCAATGAGCCTTTCATATCGGCGGTGCCACGGCCATAGAGAACACCGTCTTTAATGGTTGGTTCAAATGGCGGGGTATGCCATTTATCTAACGGCCCGGTCGGCACAACATCGGTGTGGCCGGCAAAACAGAACACCGGCTTTTCAGTGCCCCGGCGCGACCACATGTTGGTGGTATCTTCAAACACCATGGATTCATTATTAAATCCCAAAGGCGCCAATCGGCTCGCCATTAATTGTTGGCAACCGGCATCTTCAGGAGTGACAGATTCGCGGGAAATCAGATCACAGGCCAATTCAATCACGTCTGGTAGATTACTCATTGGCGAAAATATCCTGATATTGATCGGCCTTAAAGCCTAGGTGAAACTGACCGGCGGTTTTTAACAGAGGTCTTTTCAGTAAGGTGGGGTGCTCGACAAGCACGGCTGCGCCAGCGCTGGTTTCAAGTTGAGCTTTAACGCTGTCTTCCAGTTGGCGAAATGTGGTGCTGCGTTTATTCAGCAATTTATCCCACTCATTACCTTCAACAAATTCGAGAATTAGCTCACAACTAACACCATCTTTTCGTAAATCATGGAATTGGTAATCAATACCGTTTTGTTCCAACCACTTACTGGCTTTTTTCACGGTGTCACAATTGTGGATACCATAGACGACAGGTTGTTTCATAGTTCCTTACTGCTCTTGTTGTTTGATTTGACTGGCTTTATTAAACCATATTCTTGCTGGCTTCGCAGTAATAAGGTGAGGCAAAATTTGATTATCAGTTTTTGGAAAAAACTCCATATTAAGCGCTTGTGAACTATTGTAAATTACTGTTTAATATGCTTTTATTGTTGGCGCTATTAAGAGTTTCGTAGTTTATTTAGCCCCCAAAGGACTGTGAACGTAATGATATTAAGGAAAATAATGAAAGCATTTAAACACCCTTTGGCGTCCGCAGCGCTATTGTCCTCTTTGCCGTTTGCGATATCGGCTAACGCAGAAGAAAACGCTTCTGCTGGTTTTCAACATCAAGTGAGTTACTACAACATAGATAATACGCTTAGCTTACAAGGCTCGGATATTGTTGGTTATCGCTATTACTTCGAACAAGTTGATGACAGCACGATTCCTGTATTACTCGTTGAACAATTGGCACAAACTGGCTTTGTGAATGCTAACTGGGTCACTGGTTCCGGAGCCGATATTTTTGCAGTTTCAGGAGAGGCGTATTTGACTGACGATTGGTATCTTGGTGGCCAAGTATCCTATTTTGACATGAAGAGCTTGTTCGACAGCGTTGATTTAGATACCTATTCGTTTGAAATTTGGGGCGGGTACGATTTCAGCAAGTATACCAGTGTCAGCACTTCAGTGTTCTATTCAAAAGATGACGAACGAGTCTCTAGCTCAGCATCAGCAAGCGATTATCTAGGTGTAGTTTTTTTTGATCCCGGATTTTATAACACGCTTGAACGTTTTGCAGGTGTTCCTCCAGTTGCCGTTCACTTTCGATCTACAAATGATACTCGGGCTTTAGAAACTGAAAGCTACATAGTTCGCCTAGACGCCACCCACTATCTCAAGTTATCTGACAATCAAGGTGTAAATTTTAAGGGTGTGTATAGCTATTACGATGTGCGCAATGTATCAGAGCTAAGCATTCCAATCAGTTCTGGTGGAGGCAGGAGTATCAATTATCATCACTTTGATTTGGCTGCCGATTGGTTTATCACTCCGAACTGGAGTATCGGAGCCACATATAATTACTTGGACACGTCAGGGCGAGACAGTTTGGATTCATGGAGAGCACAAACTGCTTATCAGTATCGATTTGATAACGGTGTTTATCTTGGCATCGAGTATTTGTACAACTTTGAAACCGAAACAGATTTATTCTATTTAAACGCAGGCTGGCGTTTCTAGGGTTGGATCACCATGTAGCCGTCAGCGCGCAAGGCGTTGATGGCTTGCTGCACTTTATCCTGTTTAATTAAAATGTAATCGGTATCGAAGGTTGATATTGCAAAGATACTGATTTGTTCAGCCGCAAGTACGCCGGATATATTTGACATGATACCGGTTAAAGAAAAACCCAGCGGTCCTAACACTTCCAAAGCCCGCCAATCGCTTTCCATTTCCTGGCTGTCTAATGCCAGGGTATTGGGTACGACAACGGATAACTCTTCATAAGTCTTAGCAATGAAAAAAACGGAAGCTGAAAATACCTGTGCCGGAATCGGGGAGTCTTGTTCGAAACTGTGGATGTCGAATACGTCCTCAAGTAATTGCAGGGTTTGTTTGGTCATAGGGGATAAACAACAATTGCTAATATATATGTTGAGCCATTGTTTCGTTATTGAGGATGAAATGCAACTTGCAGTATTTAACGCGCCACGCCCGGGTAATAATTGCCGCAAGCTTTATCCTTCAGCGGTTGTTCCTGACATGTTAACAATGCGTATAGACGATACTGTGGTTTCAGGTTGCTGATGTGGTGATTGTGGATGAAATGGATATCCTCTCGATAATTATCCACACCTGCTGTGGGTAGCCTTGTGAATAAGCTCTGCTATACGCGTTAATGCATTGGATTAAAAGGATATTTTCTCTTGGTTGTATTTCGAACAAATTTTTACAAATTCACAACAATGTTGTAGCTATTACCGCTTTTATCCGTACCACCCGATTGTTGTAATGGTTGTCGTAGCCTTTATCCCAATCACATTAAGTTTGTGCACATCTCAGAGTTAGGGCCGTAAATGGGCCTTAAGGTAAACTCCCTTCAGGTGAGTTTTAAAGGCTTGAATACAGCGTTACTGATTTTGGCCGATTTTGAGATAGTGGAGCGACCATTGTTGGCAATCAACGCCTTGCCAAACAGCATTTTAAATTCTCACTGAGAGGGAAAATAAAAAGCGGAATTGGTATTAGCCTTGGCCAGATTTAAGGTTTGCCGGCATTTGTGAACAATGATTTGCAACTATTTATCAACTTTATCTGTCATATCATGTACTATTAAAGGGTTCGACACGGTTCTTTTATGGCCTATCGCCTGAAGGATTGATTCGAACAGTCAGAAAGCGTTAGTGAATGGGTGATGATGAAAACTTCCTTGATGCAGCAATTAAAACTGGGTAATGACTACGTAAAACTTTGGCCGGAGCGGGTTGAGCTCGGTCGTTATTTTTCCCAATATCAAGCGGTTGTAGCATGTCGATTTACCAAAAAATACTGTCTGCCTCTGGCTTTGATCGTTCTGTTCGTGCCGATTATGGCGTTTGGCAGTGAGTATCTCAACACAAGTTCAGTGTATGCCCTGTTCATCGCGTCTTTGCCGATTCAGGCGCTGTTATTTATGGCCAACCAGTCGAAGCAAACTTTACCACCCTCGCTGGCAAACTGGTACAAACAGGGTGTTGAGCGCATACAGCAGCATGCGGATGAGTCAGGCAAAGTCAACTTTAAGCGGGTAAAGCCTAGCTTTATGGACCTTGCCAAGTTACTCGATTATTCCTATAAAACGATGAAGCATTAACATCGAGTTTATCGAAACTGAGCAAAACAACGCTCTCACTCATCCCTGTTAACACATTCACCGTGCCTTTATTGTGCCGTCTCTGGACACATCAATGGCGTTTATAGCGCCGAATAATAAAATCGGTTTCGCAGGTAAACTGCTGAGCATCGGTCAATGCTTTGGTTAATGCGTCGGAAGATTTAAACGCAAACGGGGTCATGGCTAACAGGTTAAATCTGTCTTCAATATTTGCCATGTTCATCTCATAGGCTAGTCGGGTTTGTTCAATCAATTCAAAACCCGGCATTTGAGGTGGCGACTCATCATGGGGTTGTGGGGTTCGGTAGATAAGCGATTTTAACTGCCACAAATGTTTTTCGCCTGGAGAAACCACGACTAAATCACCACCGGTTTTGATGATCCGATGAAATTCTTCCACTTTAATGGGCGCATAAACCGAATATGCCCAGTCGATGGATGCATCGGCAAATGGCAGTTGGGCGATAGACGCGACACTAAACTGACAATCCTGATATTTTTTTGCTGCGATGCGGATGGCGTTTTTGGCGATATCGATACCATAAACCTGGTTGCCGGGGGTTTTATGGGCCGAGGTGTAATAGCCTTCGCCACAACCGATATCCAGCACGTTAGGCTCAGTGGATTGAACGGCTTCTTTATAGATAGTGACGAGTTTGTTTCGCAGTGGCAGATAGAAATCCTGTTCCAGAAACGCCCGACGAGCATTTACCATTTGTTTGTTGTCGCCCGGGTCTTTGGAATGCTTAAACTGCACCGGTAGCAGATTAACATAGCCTTCTTTAGCCATATCAAAACTGTGATTATTTTCGCACCTGAAGGTTGTTGCGTGCAGGTGCAATGGGTTTTGACACAGCGGACAACGATAGTGTGGATTTTGCATAACAGGGTTCCTACACCAATTCTGTTAGGAACTGGTGTTAAATGTTGCCCAAATTGGCGCGTGATCCGACGGTTTTTCAATGCCGCGTAGCTCATAATCGATATCAGATTCGATGCATTTTTTCGCCAGTGCCGGGGTTGCTAATACCACATCAATCCGCAGACCACGGTTGTCGTCAAAACCGCGTGAACGATAATCAAACCAGGAATATCGTTCCGTAGCCTCTGGCGTTAGTGCGCGGAAGGTATCGACAAAGCCCCAATCCATTAATGTTGCCAGCCATTGTCTTTCTTCCGGTTGAAAGCTGCATTTGCCGGTTTTTAACCAGCGTTTACGGTTCGGTTCACCAATCCCTATGTCTAAATCCGTCGGCGAGATATTAATATCGCCCATAACGACGATTTGTTCGTCATTTTGATGATGTTCATTTAAGTGCGTCATCAAATCTTTATAGAACTGACGTTTGTATGGGAATTTTGTTTCATGAGCGATGTTGTCACCCTGGGGAAAATAGCCGTTCATAATCGTGACATCATTTCCCTGTTCATCGGCAACGGTTACCGTGATCATTCGCCGTTGCGAGTCTTCGGTATCCGTCGCAAAGCCTTTCTGGACGTTTTTCGCTGGGTTTTTACATAGCATAGCGACACCGTAATGGGCTTTCTGGCCATGAAAATAGACGTGATACCCCATCGCTTCAACATCGTCTAGTGGAAAGGCTTCATCATGTACTTTGATTTCCTGCAGACCAATAACGTCTGGCTGATGCTTGTCAATCAGAGCTTGGAGTTGATGTAGTCGTGCTCGCAACCCATTGATATTAAATGAAACAACTTTCATGGCATGTCCTTCTTTGTCGAAATTTTTTACAGTTACAAGTGCGCTTGTTATGAACCCGTCAGGGGGCTTAGCAAGATGACGGCTTAACTGGAAAAATTGCGGTTAATGCATTGATTTTGAGTGCCGGCAATTCTATCACGGGGAAAAAACCAACGGAAGAAACATAGAGAAAGATAAAGGATACTCTGAAACATAGGCCGTTAGCTGAAACGATAAGGAAATTGCTTCAACCTACAGTCATTTTGGTCTCTGGCATTCTTTCGTGTTTACGAGTCATTGTTAGGGTTCTGGGACGAATAAGTTTTTAACAGATTTAAATATAACCAGAATTTGAGACTAAACTTGTATTTTATCTCAACCAATCTATTAAATGGGGGCGAACCCTGTTTAAAGTTTTCATCAAGGCCGGTCAATAGCAACCGGTTTTAGGAGAAAAGGTATGTCAGAAAGTCCAGCGAGCCTAACGAAAATATTGCTTGTCGAGGATGATCGCCAATTATCCGATCTGATCAAAGATTTTTTAGTTGCCGAAGATTTCCATGTAAAGCAGGAGTTTCGCGGTGATACAGTAGAAAAGGTGGTGGAAACATTCTCTCCGGATCTCATTGTGCTAGATGTAATGCTTCCGGGTAAAGACGGCTTTACCGTATGCCGGGATTTACGCATGACGTATCAAAACCCTATTTTGATGCTCACCGCGAAAAGTACCGACTTTGATCAGGTTCTGGGGTTGGAAATTGGCGCTGACGATTACGTGGCGAAACCGGTTGAACCCAGAGTGTTGTTAGCGCGCATCCACGCGCTGCTGCGTCGGGGACGGATGGCTCAGGGCGCACAGGATAAAGGCGAGGTTACCTGTGGCAAACTATACGTGAATAAAAACTCCCGACAGGTGATTCTTGACGGAGAAAACATTGAACTTACATCGCAGGAATTTGATTTGCTCTGGCTATTAGCCAATCGCGCTGGCGAAGTTCAGAACCGTGATTATATCTACAAGGCGGTTGTCGGACGTGAATATGATGGCATGGATCGCAGTGTTGATGTGAGAATTTCGCGGCTGCGCAAAAAGTTACATGATTCCAATGAAAGTCCATTCAGAATCAAAACGATATGGGGCCAGGGATACTTGTTTGTGGCTGATGCATGGGATTAACCCATGAGTTTAGGGCGTTCATTCTTTGCTCTTTATTGTGTGATCATTTTTGGCCTGGGTATTCTTAATTGGGTTCTTGATGAATTCTGGAGTATGCAGGTTGAACAGGATGTCGAATCATATACGGGCTATAAAACAGTATTACGGGCGGTAGAAGAAGATCTTCTTGAACGGCCTGTGTATCAATGGCCTGACATTGTTGAGCAAGCTTCGTTACGGTATGCCTTGCCAATAAAGGTAGAAGACAGGGCCAATATTCACCTGATAGCACCCGATTCGAACCATATCGTGTTTGATAACATCAGCGTTTATTACGATGACAAGCGCATAACCTTATTTCATGTCATGGAAGAGCAAGATAAGGTGCTGGTGTTAGGCCCGGTGAAATCGCCGACCCGGCCGCGAACAGCAGCCATTATCAGGCTGTTTATCATTATGTCTCTTGGTCTCGTGTTATTTGTTTGGATCTGGCCGATTTCCCGAGACTTGACCATGTTCGATCGAGCCTTACAGCAATTCACTCGGGGAAATTTTAACGCTAAAGTGTTAAATACCCGTTCCGCAGTCATTCGCCCGATAGCGCAAACTTTCAATAAAATGTCGGGGCGCATTAATTCGCTTGTCACATCACACAAAGAACTTACCAATGCCGTCGCCCATGAATTGCGTACGCCGCTAGCGCGCAGTCGCTTTTCTCTTGAGGTATTAAAAGCTGCCCGCGATGATAGCGATCGTGATAAATATATAGAAAATATTACAAACGATATCAATGAGCTAGAGATCCTGGTCAAGGAAATGCTGGTTTATGCGTCGTTTGAAAACGAACAACCGAATCTGAGCTTTTCGATGGGCAATCTGACCGAGCTACTACGTCATCAAGTTCATAGCGCAGCATTGCATTTCGATGGTTCATTGGAGCTAAAACCACCGGAATCTGAACTGTTGATAGAATATGACCCACATTTTCTCAATCGGGCAGTATCTAATCTAATCGAGAATGCCATTAAATATACCAAGGATCGGATATTGGTTTCCGTTACGGCTGATAATCAGTATTGCCAGATATGTGTTGAAGATAATGGTGATGGAGTGGATGACCAATTTAAAAAGGTTATTTTTGATGCTTTTTCACGTTTTGACCAAAGTCGGGGTAAAGATACGGGGGGCTTGGGTTTAGGACTGGCGATCACCAACAAAATTATGATTTGGCACCATGGCAAGGCCAGTATTGAAGATTCTCCCCTTGGCGGTGCTAAATTTCTACTCACCTGGCCCCGTAAACAGCAAGGGCAACTAGAAACATTCCGGGAAGATGAATAATGACAATGCCTGTACGATTACTTTTAAACGGAAAAAAAGCAGGATTGGATGCGGTAAGAGCTGCTATCCGTGAATGCCGTAAGTGTTTCGACCTTGATGTACGGGTGACGTTTGAGGGCGGTGATATTCATCGCTTCGTACAAGAAGCCAGTGCAGAAGGGGTGTCGCGTATCATCGCCGGTGGCGGAGATGGCACGGTAAAAGAAACAGTTGCAGCATTAATGGCGCTTGCTAAAGAGCAGCGACCTGAATTGGGGATCATGCCGTTGGGTACAGCCAACGATTTAGCCAGTGCTGCAATGATACCAGAAGATTTGCAGGAGGCTTTAACGTTAGCGGCAACGGGAGAGGTGCATTGGGTCGATGTGGCAAAGGCCAATGATCATTATTTTATCAATGTTGCCAGTGGCGGGTTTGGCGCTCAGGTTACGACAGAAACCCCGGTAGCGTTAAAGAATTTTCTCGGTGGTGGCGCTTATACTTTGTCCGGATTGATCCAAGCGGTTAAGTTCACGCCATTTCCTGGCACCGTTAAAGTCAATGATACCTCAGAAGATATGGATGTCATTGTTGCGGCAGTGTGCAATGGCAGGCAGGCCGGTGGTGGGCAGCTGTTAGCGCCTCAGGCATTTATCAATGATGGATTGCTTGATGTGGTAACCATTAATGACTTTCCCGTTGAAGCGGTATCCGATGTCATCTCTGAATTATTGGATATTCAGGATAAAGCGCAGTTTGAGGGCCGCTATGTAAAACGTTTACAGACCGAATCGGTGATATGGCACTCGAAGGAAGCGATGCCAGTAAACCTAGACGGTGAGCCTATTACCGAGAAGGAAATTACATTCTCGGTATGTAAAGCGCAAATTTCTCTGGTGTTACCAGAAAAATGTCCGCTTCTAACGTCATAAATTAACTAGACTTTATTGAAAACTTCTAAAATTTCGCACTGTTAGGAGGCATGATTGAAAAATGTGCTAATGGTTGTCGTCGTGTTTTTAATATCAGGGTGTGAACAGCGCCGGTCTAACGTTGCACTGGGCACCCTGGAAAGGGATCGTATTGCTCATACGGCGACCATTAATGAAGTCTTGGTGGCGTTGCCAGTCGCCCAAGGCAGCATGGTAGAAAAAGGCACGATACTGGCCAAACTCGACGATACTGCACAAACAGCGGAAGTTGCCAGAGCCCATGCCGATGTTGCCGAAGCAATGGCAAATCTGGATAAACTTCGTAATGGAGCCCGTGAAGAAGAGGTTGCCGCCGCCAGTGCTAAAGTGGCGGGCAACCGAGCAGCCTTGGTTGATAGTCAGGCTAACTACCTGCGGGCAGAGGAGTTAGCGGCACAAAATCTGATGTCGAAAGCGAATCTTTCTAGAGCGTTAGCGAAACGCGATTCTGACCAAGCTGCGTTAGATTCTGCCGAAGAAGAGCTTCGTGAACTTACCAATGGTTCGCGACCCGAGGACATTCAAATGGCAGAAGCACATTTGGATGCCACCAAAGCCGCGTTGTTTTCTCAACAAAAGAAATTGCAAGATTTAACCATTCGCGCCACCCGCAATGGCATTTTAGATAACTTACCCTGGAATCTGGGGGAGCGGGTTACCATGGGCAGCCCCCTTGCCATTGTTATGGCGGGCAATGCGCCCTATGCCAGAGTCTACGTGCCCGAACCTTATCGGGTAAGAATTTCGGTGGGTGATGAACTAACCATGCATGTCGATGGTCTGGAAAAAACGTTAACGGGCAAGGTCCGCTGGATTTCTCATGAACCAGCCTTTACGCCTTACTATGCGTTAAACCAGGATGAACGAGCGCGGTTAATGTTCCTGGCAGAAATCCAGCTTTCAAACGAACACCAAAATCTGGCGAGCGGTATTCCAGTACAGGTCGATTTACCATGAGTAATCCTCCTCAGGGAGATAAAGAGCTCGTCATCAAAGCCCGTGGCTTGGGCAAGGACTTTGGTTCACTTAAAGCCATTCAAAATCTCGATTTGGATATAGAACGTGGCAAAATCTATGGCTTTTTAGGGCCAAATGGCTGCGGCAAAACTACGTCTATTCGAATGCTTACCGGACTGTTGACACCGACCTATGGCGATATTGATGTGCTTGGCCTGAAATTGCCCGAACAGGCTAACAAGTTGCGTTATCATATTGGCTATATGACGCAAATCTTCTCTATGTATCGAGATCTTACGGTAAAGGAAAATTTGAGCTTTGTTGCCAAAGTCTATGGTATTCATGGCCGAGCCCAAACGCGTCGTATTGACGAGCTTTTGAATATTTACCATCTGACGGGCCAGGCCAATCAATTTGCCGGTAGTATGAGTGGTGGACAACGCCAGCGTCTGGCGTTAGCTGCTGCCGTTTTGCATCAACCCGAATTGTTATTTCTCGATGAACCCACATCTGCCGTTGATCCGGAATCTCGACGGGATTTTTGGGAGCAACTGTTTGATTTGAGTGAATCGGGCACCAGTATTTTAGTATCGACTCATTACATGGATGAAGCCGAACGCTGTCATGCTCTGGCGATCCTCGAAGCGGGTATTAAGCGAGCTGATGGGAGTCCGGAAGCGTTAATGGCAAAAATGAACGCGAATGTGTTTGAAGTGCAAAGTGAACGTATCCGGCCATTAAAACAACATTTGCTAAAAACCCCCCATGTGATCAGTGCGGCACAGTTAGGTACCCGTTTACGGGTACTGATTGATAAAACCATTGCCAAACCCAAAGAACATCTAACCTCGGTATTGTTAGAAGCGGAGGCGAGCTCTTTGGTCATGGTACGGCCAAGTTTGGAGGATGTCTTTGTCACCTGCACAGGGGAAGGCCGACAATGAATTTTTTGTATCGTATTCAAGCGATTTTTTATAAAGAATTGATGCAATTAAAACGAGACCGTATGACGTTTGGCATGGTAGTGATGATCCCGTTAATTCAGTTGTTGCTATTCGGGTTTGCGATAAACACTAACGTTCGCCATATCCCGGTAGGTTTGGTTGATCAAAGCCAAACAGCGTTAAGCCGGATATTGGTGCAAACGGTAACGGCAACGCAGGTGGTGGCGTTTACCCAGCAATATGCCACGGTAGAGCAAGCCCAAGATGCTATCGCGAGTCAGGATGTGCGGGCGGTGTTAATTATTCCAACCGATGTTAGCCAAAGGTTGGTCAGGCATCAGGCGGTAGGTATGGCAACACCGCCATCCACCGATCAGGAAACCTCCAGGCCGATTGCACAGTGGCTGACGGATGGCTCAGATACCATGATTGCGGCAAGCATCAAAAGCCTGCGAAATATGCCGTTAGCAGAATTGATGAGCAAACCTGCCAATCGCAGCACACCTACATTTGAAGTCACTTTGCTGTATAACCCTGAACAAAGAACCGTGGTGAATATCGTCCCTGGCCTGGTAGCGGTAATTTTAACCATGACGATGATCATGTTTACTTCGGCAGCGATTGTACGGGAAAAAGAGCAAGGTAACCTTGAGTTATTGATCAATACACCATTAAAATCCATTGAACTTATGTTAGGGAAAATTATTCCCTATATTTTTATCGGTCTGGTACAGGTGTCGCTGATCCTCAGTTTGGGCTATTTTATTTTTCATGTACCGATTAATGGCAGTATGTTGGCGCTGGCGGGGATCACACTGTTATTCATTGCAGCATCTTTGGTGCTTGGACTGGTCATTTCTACTATTGCGAAGAACCAATTGCAATCGATGCAGATGACAGTTTTTGTATTATTACCTTCAATACTATTGTCTGGATTTATGTTCCCTTATGAAGGTATGCCCAGAGCCGCGCAGTTGATTGCAGAAGCACTTCCCGCTACCCACTTTATGCGACTAATTCGCGGCGTTGTGTTGCGTGATGTCGAGCTTTTTACAATGACATTTGATTTATATTGGCTGGCTGGTTTTACCGTGATTGGATTGATGGTCGCAGCGCTCAGGTTTAAAAAAAGCCTGGATTAAGCCGTTATCCGGTTTTTCATTTCGCTTACAGTTTCAGATTGTAAAATAACTGCTTTTCCAGTAGGTTAAGCATTAGTAGAAATTGCCTGATACATGGATGCACCGTTGCTATGAGTATTAAACCCTCCCTCAAAAACCTGGCGTATCTGTTGTTAGTATTATTGATATCCGCGCTATTTACATCGGTAAAATCTCCTGCCTTTTATCTATCAGATATTCATGCAGACAGGCAAAATCATAAATCGTTGCAGGGTACCTGGAAGTTAATTGACGGTGAATACGTTAATGAGAGCGGCGAAGTTAAACGCTATGCGGATTTAAAAATGACCGCATTAAAGGTGTTAGATGACAAGCACTTTAGTTTTATTAGTATGGCCAATGGCAAGTTTTGGGCGTCGGGTGCAGGGACCTATTTGGTCGATGAAAACCAGTACCAGGAAACGTTGACCTTAGCGTCGTTTACTCAAAACCCTGATGAACGCTACGTGTTTACCTTTCGAATGGAAGGGGATTTATGGATTGTTGAACGTTTCGACGAGCAGGGTAAACGGGTAGAGCTTGAACATTGGCAACGCCAGTAGAGCGCTTGAACAACGAAAAAAAGCGAAATTGAACATCAGTCGATGCGCAGCATATGACATTTTTTGAATTTTTTACCGCTGCCACAAGGACAAGCATCGTTGCGTTTTAATTCAGGAAGTAGTTGGTGTTCTTTAACGTCGCCGTCGAGGTAACGCCACTGACCATCTTCCAGACAGAAACGAGAATTTTCCTGCATTAACCATCGTTTGCCCTGATGCAGATACTGAGCGCTAAATTCAACAAAATGAAAATTATCAGCACTGTAGTCAGTAGAAATGATCTCAAGCTTTAGCCAGATGGTTTGTTCTGCCCATTCTTGAATGTCCGCTTGTGAATTGTTGGCTCGCTCTTGTTGAGCCCAGGTTTGCACCAGATAAGGTGCTAGTTTTAAGGCATAGGCGCTATAACGAGAACGCATCAGCTGTTCAGCAGTTTCTGCAACGGCTTGTCCAAGGTGCAAAGGTTGGCAGCAATCGGCGTAACTTCGGGTGGAACCGCAAGGACAGATTTGAGACATTAAAATTACTTAATACAGATAGATATAGCGCACATTGTATCAGTATTAGCCTGATAAATGTTAGAACCTAGCAACATAACTACGTTGGATAGGAAACCATTGAACTTAATTGATGGAGTCATTATGAAACTCAACAAGTTGTTATTCGCAATCTTGTTTTTACAATTTCCAGCCATTGCATATGCCAAGGATAATGGAACACCGAATATCGATTTTTCCAAGCAGGTTAACCCAGCATTGGCGAAAGAGATTTATCAGCAGGATCAAGGCTTGTTTAACGCCTTTAATGCGAAAGATGCTGAAGGCGTGCTTCATTATTTCAGTGAAGATCTTGAGTTTTATCACGATACCGGGGGCCTTAGTCATTACCAACAGAATGTTGTTAATACCGGCAATTTGTTGAGCCGGGAAGATAGTCCAACCAGGCGTTTGATCAGTGAGGACTTTGAAGTACATCCCATTAAAGATTTTGGTGCGATTCAAACCGGTTCACATCAGTTTTGTCATATGGCAAATGGTAAAAATGACTGTGGTACCTTCAAGTTCTTACACATCTGGAAAAAGACAGATCAGGGCTGGAAAATTACCCGCGTGGTGAGTTATGACCATTAACACTGAGCAGGTTTATGCGGTAATATTTACCGCCACCATGAAGCAAGTCGATGACCAATACCTGCAAATGGCAAATCGTTTACGAGATCTGGCTTTCGCGGAGTTTAGCTGTTTAGAATTTAATGCAGTTACTGAAGGGGATAAAGAGGTCGCGATTTCCTATTGGCCATCAAAGCAACATATCCTAGATTGGAAACAACACCCATTACATAAAAAAGCTCAAAAGCTAGGGCAGGAGCGTTGGTATTCGGATTATCGCGTCCAGGTTGTGCATGTTGAGCGGGAGTATAAATTTGCAAACCAAGATTAATCCTTTTCATTACGCCTTTAAGGTGAAAGATTTAGCAAGCACCAGAGCGTTTTATATTGATATTCTGGGTTGCAAAGAAGGGCGTTCGACCGAGACCTGGGTTGATTTTGATTTTGATTTTGATTTCTTGGGGCATCAACTATCAGGGCACCTTGGCAAAGTTGAATCACTGGATTTTATCGATAAAGTCGATGGCATCGATGTACCTATTCCACATTTCGGTTGTTTATTAACGAGTGAGCAATTTAATACGTTAGCCGAACGCTTAGAGAACGCGAATGTGGAATTTCTTGTCAAACCACAAACCCGGTATGAAGGCAAAAGCGGCCAGCAGCAAACCATGTTTGTACTGGATGTCAGCGGCAAGCCATTAGAATTCAAATCCTTCAACGATGATTCAGAAATCTTCATGGGGTCAGAGTCAATTTCCAAAAAACAATATCCATAAATATCATTAGGTTAGTGCCTATTGGTTGATGACTGTGTCCCCATTATCATCGATATAGGCAAAGCAAATCATTTGTTTGTCAGCTTAAATAATATGCATGCTTAAGTGGTCTACCTTAATCACCGGAATAGGTATGATGAGTTTCGTAACTATCTGATAATAAACAAGGATTGTTTCATGGTTCGTAGTATTTTGATTTTAGCGTCAGCTGCTGTTTTGTCTGCCTGTGGTGGTAGCAAGGATGGCACCGAAGAATGTCCAACCATTGTCGAACCCGTCGTAATCCCAGCCATAAGTGTGAATTTCTATGATATGGACATGGAAGCACCCAATGTCTGTGACGCCATCGTAACCATTTCCAGTCCTGACAATTCAGAAACCATTTATGGTTCTGCACTTAGTGATTGTGAAAACACCAATAGCATTGTTGGTGGTTATGATTTGGTTGGACACGATGTCCTTGTTGAAAAGGCTGGGTTCGTCAGTCAATCCTTCGAAGAAATTACCTTTATCGAAACCACATGTTCCTACGAAACCTTCGAGTTGGATGTGTATTTAGAAAAAAATTAACGCTGGAATACTTTTGAGCGAAATTCTCCATATTCTTTTCAGTAAACACTTTGGTTTTATAGAGTCTTTGAGATTTTCAATGAAACGGTTCCAAGCGTAACGCCTGATGGCAAATATTTGTTTTTTTAGCCGCGATGACGAAGAGGGTAGCTTACTATCAAATATTTATTGGGTAAGTACAAAAGTCATTGAAAGCCTCAGACCACAATAATAATTCTTTAGCGGTAGTAATAAACGCACTTGGAATTTTCTTTTAGATTAGTGCGCCACTGCCATTAAATTCATTTCTTCTTCAATCACAATACAACGACAATCGTGTTGCTCCGCGGTTATCGTTAGCAAACGTAATTGCTGTTCACTGAACTGCTGATCTGCAATCATTAATGTTGAACAGTTCCCGGCTTTAATTGTGTTAATTAGGGTCGCAAATTTCACTTCTTTTTTCGGGTTAACTGCCAACATATTGTTGGTGTTTTCGAGAATCGATAATGCCTTTAGTTGAGCCTTGTTGGCATTAATTACCATCACCCATTTGTCACTTTGATGGCGAATTAAATTTTGTTGATACACACCTTTCCAAGAACAAACTAGCTGGCTTGTTTCGCCTTTCTGGAAGTTGCTACCTGGAAACGGAACTACATTTGCTGCCGATGAAACTAGACCAGAACTTGTCACTAAAGCTTTATTTTCAATAGCTTGCAGAGTTTCTTTGTTAATGTTTTTTGCTGCGTTAATCATCTGTGTTTCCTTAAATGCAAATATACTGTATGAATGTACAGTATTTAATTTTTGCACAAAACGCAAGCGTTTTTTTGATAAAAAGTGAGTGGAAGAAGATGGAGGAGGTGGAAGGTGGAAGTGACAGATTCAAAGGTGACAATATACGAACAGTGCAAGGTGACAATATACGAGGCTTTGGGCTATCGGTTTTCGTATATGCTGAAGAGTTGACAAAACACAGTGCTGTGGTCTGCGAGTTTTTGTGTTTGCTGGTGAGTTGTTGTTTAGTTGTTCGTTAGTTAGTTTTGCAGTTTGAGATCAAAAAAGGCTAGCTCATTGCTAGCCTTTTGGTTTTGTTTATCGCTTAATCGGTGATTTTACGATAGATGGCGCGGCCAATCATTCGCACTTTAGTACCTAGTGGCATGCGTTTTAAGTTGGTTTTTACGATGCCTTGGGTAAATGCCGTGGCTTTTGTGTAATCAATATTGATATCCAAAATCACCGGGCGATTGCGCTTGGCTAATTCTCTTGCCTCGCTAATGGCAACGTTAAGATCGTCATTAGTTTCTACTCTGACATAATCAGCACCGGTAGCTATGGCAATGCCTTGCAGTTTTGTCTGTGGCAAAACGGTACAGGTTTTACGGTTGTATGGAATTTGTTGAGCCTGAGATATTTGGGATAGCTCACCATCGTTAAAGACACCAATAATGACACCGATTTCGTTATTTACGGCAGTCGCCAGTTCCATGCAGGTCATCATAAACGCACCATCGCCAACGATGGCGACGGTTTCCTGCTCTGGGTGAGCAAAAGCGGTGGCAATCGCCGCAGGCGTTGCGTAACCCATGCAGTTAAAATCTGTTGGCGAGATGAATCCTCGGGCTTTATGAATCGGCATTAACTCAGCAGATAAGAACGTATGGTTGCCATCATCAACAACGATATTTGCATCATCATCTAATTGGCTACGTAATTCATCGAAGAACAGGGCAGGGTTAACGCGTTCTTTGCTGTCATGATCGTACCAGCTTTTACGATATGCGGCCTTGTTAGCGGCAATTTCCGCAGCAGTTGCACTGCTATCTTTGCCATCACCCTGTGCCAGTAATTCAGTCAAAAGCGCTTGAGCTACCTGCTGCGCATCGCCTTCAATCGCAATTTGGGTGGGAAAGTTTTTACCGAATACTTCTGGGTTGATATCAATATGAATGAGGTCATCAGGAAGTTCACCACCGAAGCTACCTGTTGCGATTTCTGCAAATCGGGTTCCAATTGCGAGTACACAATCGGCTTTGGCGAAGGCTTTTTGCGGTGCATCGGCTGCCGCCGGACCGAAACAAAAACCTGCATGCATCGGATGATTTGCAGGAAAAGCACTGATCCCCTGTAAAGAGGTGGAAACCGGAGAACCAATATGTTCGGCAATTTTTACCAACTCATCAAATGCACCGACGGCGCCCCAACCAGCAAAGATTACGGGATTTTTCGCTTGATATAAACTTTGTGCAGCAGAGCGAATGGCCGTCATTTGTGCATCAGAAAGGTCGTTTTTTGCGACTCTCACATAGGAAGGCAGAGACGTAATCGCCGCTTTATCCAATTGCAGATTTACCGGTAGTTCAACAAAAACCGGACCTGGCTCACCACTTATCGCAATATCATAAGCCTTATAAATGGTATCGATAATGTCTTCATGGGTGGCAATTTTAAACTGCGCTTTGGTAAAACCCTCAACCAGCTTTAACTGATCCAGCTGGTGTAATTGATAATCGAATTTAGAGTCATTACGGATGCCACCGGATATTACCAACATCGGAATACCATCAAGATACGCTTCGGCAACACCACTTGCAGCGTGAGTGATACCTGCAGCGGGGACAATTAACATAGAGCCAATGCCATCTGTGGTTCTGGAAATGGCATCAGCCATAAAGCCACCATGGGCTTCATGGGTTACCAGATACGGAGTGATTTGCTCTGAGTTATTTAGCTCATCATAAAGCTCGGTATTATGCACGCCCGGTATCCCAAACGTGTATTTAACGCCGACCTGTTCCATGGCGTAACGTGCTAACCAGGCACCTGTTTTCTTCATCATTAATCCTATAAATTGTTATTCGTTTGTTGTAATCGCACGTGCTGCTTGTTGTGCGGTTAGAATACATCCTGACAGGAAAGTTCCTTCTAACGACCTTGCACCACTGGCGCCACCGCCGCCAAAGCCCGCCGCTTCACCAACGGCATACAAGCCTGGAATAGGCTGCTGGGATGAGTCTAGTACCTGAGAACTGAGGTTGGTCTGAATGCCGCCTAAGCTTTTTCTGGAAATCAGAGCCACTTTAATGGCAATCAACGGACCATGTTTTTCATCCTGAATCGGATGTGGCTTACAGGTTCTTAGCTTATCGGCTTTCCATTTTCTGGCGTGCTCGATATGGCGAATTTGATCATCATTCCACTGACTCTCGGGACGCGCCAGTATCTCGTCGTAATCATCTAAGGTTTGTTGCAGCACAACGGGGTCGATATCTTGGGTGCCAGCAAGCTTATTCATTGCATTACAAAGCTCGCTAAGATTATCCGCAACGATAAAATGATCGCTGCTATCCTGCATTTCTTTGACGAATCGATGATTACCGAGCACAGTTTCTTTGAGGAAGGTTAAAAACTTCTTATCGCGGATCATCACATTGTGTTCAGAGCCGGAAACGGCAAATTCTTTACTGGCTATTTTCCAGTTAAGAACATGCCAGGCATAACCTTTTTCCTGATCCGCCATACGCTGGCAAAGATAGTTGGTATCAAAGCCTGTTACCAAAGGATCCGGTCCGATCCTTTTTCCCTGATAATCAAGCCAAAGGGCTGATTTACATGGGATCAAACTCAAACCATGTCCCTCAAAGTGCGGCTTAGGGTGGGGGATGCCCGCCGCATAGTTCCACATTTTGTCCATGTGGGTTAGCTGAGCACCATGACGATTCACTTCATCATGCATGGCACCATCGCTGCTTGGATGTGTTCCGTTCAGTAACGTATCTGGAGCGGGTGACCAGTGTGCCGGCCAGTTTGCTTTCACCTTTTCGATATTTCCGGTAAAGCCTCCTGTCGCAACCACTAACTGCGAGCCGATAAATTCATTAATCTGGCCATCGCCAGACCTTGCGATACAACCGATGATCCTGTCTTCGTGATGAATAAGTTCGGTGGCTTTACAGTGAAAATCAAAGGTAAGTTTGTGCTGCTGTTGAAAGGGCTTTAGAGCCGATAGAACCACGTTTACCAGTTCTAACGACGTGCCCCAGATAACATGGTAACGGGGCACGGAATTACCGGGAGAAAACAAGCCGCGCTCCACCCAGTTAACCGCAGGTAAAAATTTGATCCCCAAATCGCGAAGGTAACAGTAAACATCCTGATAGCTGCGGTTTACATAAAACTCCGCCCATTGTTTGGGAAACACATCCTGTTCGCTAAAATCAGCAAATGCCTGCCAGTCTTTCAAGGCAATGTCTGGCGTGTCGACTATACCATTGCGTTTTTGCTCCGGGGTGCCGACTAAAGCCATACCACCGAACGCCCAACGCGCAAGGCCGCCAATCTCCGCTTCACCCTGGGCATCGATAATATGTACTGTCTTGCCTTTACGCAGCAATTCTAACGCACAGGTTAAACCCGCAATACCCGCGCCTATGATGATGACATCAGCTTTTTTTTGCATAGAAAACCTTTTAGATCTTTAACGAATTTGCCTGTCTGTTGCGTGAACTCGCCCAGAAAGACATAATGCGATTAACTTCATAATAATAAATGTGCGCCACAGCGCTATAGTAAAAATTACCCAATGGTTGTCATTTCATGATCACACAAGACTTAAACGCTGCAATGGCCTTGCCGATGCAACAACTCATTTCCCGCTTGTATACGGCAACCAGTCGCATTGAATTGCAGGAATTTCGCCATTGGGCATTGGCACAATTACAAGGCGTTATTGATTTTGATGGCGCCATTTGGAGTAATGGCCATCAGCAAACCTTAACTTTTCACAATCGCACCCGGTTTAACGTTCCTGAACAACTATCTGAGCGGTTATTAAAATATCTGGCCATTAATCCAATGGCGGATGTATTGTTAAGCAATCTTGGTAAGCCCATTGATATGCAGGACTTACTTGATGACGAGGCGTTTTACCAGTCTCAAATTTATCAACAATGTTTTCAACCGTTAGGTATTGAACGCATTCTCGCTTCCATGCATCTTGATGAGCGCAGCGGTTTATTCACTTTGTTAACCTTGTATCGCTTTGAACGAGATAAACCTTTCTCAGCAGCCGATAAAGCCAATCAGTCAATTGCTTTGTACCATTTGCTAAAAAGTGCAGAGCACGCGCTGTTTATTACATTAGAACAGCAACCTGACAGCGCTGCTCTTAGTCACAAAGGTATCTGTGATAGTCAGGGCTATTTTCATCAGGTGCAATCGAGCATGCTGGATTTACTGGAGCAACATTATCCTGATCCCGGGAAAAGCTATGATCGCTTACCGGATGATTTATTGGCTACGTTTAGCAAACAGCTGCAATCACCAAACGCCATTGAAGAGTTTGCTGCAGGTGACAACCTGCAATTAAAAGTCACGGATTTTAATGAGCTGTTTATTGTAGAACTTTGGCCAAATGGACCACTGGATATTTTGAGCAATCGCGAAAAGCAGGTCGTGGCGGCGATTAATCAAGGGATGACATTTAAACAGGCGGCTCAGGTTTTGAATCTTTCCCCTTCAACCGTCTCCAATCATCTCTATCGCATCTATCAAAAACTTAATATTGGCTCAAAGGCACAACTGCGCTCGCTTTCCTCCCCAAACGCCCATATCTAACCAATGGTTACGCGTAACTTTAATCGGTGTTTTTCGACCAATATTTGATTCGTTTTTCTGTTGATTGGCGATGCCTAACATCCGCATATAGACTTAACATATTTGTTAAGGTTAGGTGACGATACCGTGTGGCTTCCAAGTAAACTTTTATTTATCTACAACGAAGAAAATGACAATCGCAATGCGCTAATGCAAGCCTTAATCATGGCGAAAAATTCGCAAGCAAGCGTCACCATTGCCTCTGTACTTCCCAGCATCCTAAATACCGAAGCACTAATTAGCAGCGAGTTTGAAGACTCGGACCTCTACCAATCAATGATGCAGGCGCACCTAAATCTGCTCGATAGTCTTGGTGACTATGCCGAGGGGGTTGAGGTGCATCATAAATTGCTGCTTGGTATGCCATTTATCGAGGTAATTAAAGAAGCGATGGCGGCTAAATACGATTTGGTTGTTAAAGCCGCCGATAATGAGGGGCTCTTGAATCGGGTATTTGGTAGTGAAGATATGCGTTTGATGCGCAAGTGCCCAGTTCCGGTTTGGTTGGTACAGCAAAAATTAACCGGTGATGAAAACAGTGATAAGAAACCGGTTATCCTTGCAACGGTTGATGCCAGTGAAGATTATCCCGAACAGGAACTACAAACCCGGCAGTCATTAAATTTTAGTGTGATTGAAATTGCGGTATCGATCGCATTGGCAGAAGGCGCTGAACTGCATCTCTTGTCCGTTTGGACGGCCAATTATGAAAGTAGTATGCGTGGCCCACTAATTGGGACGGCAACAGACCAGGTAGATCGGTATGTTGATGATCTGAAACATCAGCACGATGAATCTCTAAACAGAATGCTTGAACACACTTATAGCTTGTTAGGGGATGATGTCGAGCAATACATCAAACCTAAAGTGATTTCGTTAAAAGGATCGCCGCGCAAGAAAATTGCTGAATACGCGCTGCAGATTGACGCCAGCCTCGTGGTTATGGGCACGGTAGCAAGAACGGGTATTGCTGGCTTTATTATGGGCAATACCGCGGAAAATATTCTTTTACAACTGCAACAATCGGTCATTGCCGTAAAACCCCAGGGGTTTGTATCACCGGTAGCCTTGTGATGGGTTAAGCTGAAAAAATATCAGCCATAACAAGTGGTTGAAATCCAAGTTAGCTTTGAGTCAGATCAAACTTGAATGTTACACTGCACGCTATACTAAGGTTTATGCAAACTCGCACGGGTTCAAACCGCAACTCTATAAAAAACGATAGAGAAAACTCAATAAACAAATTTAATCATTCTTAGCAATTACAGGATGTCTGAAATGACAAAAGATTGTGTGTTGGTCATTAACTGTGGCAGCTCTTCATTAAAATTTTCTTTGATTATGCCCGAAAGTGGCGACACCTTATTAACAGGACTTGCAGAAAGACTGCTGTCGGCAGATGCCAGTATTACCATTAACATTCAAGGTGAGAAAACAAGGTCTAGCTTACCAGAGCCCTTTGATCATCAAAGTGCTTTATCCCATTTGGTATCTTTTCTGTATCAACACAAATATGAACAGCGCTTGCTGGCGATAGGCCATAGAGTGGTACATGGTGGCGAGAACTACAGCACACCAGAATTGATAACACAAGTGGTCGAGCGCACCATTGACGCGCTCTCAGCGTTAGCCCCCTTACATAATCCGGTCAATTTGATAGGGATACGAGCGGCAAAGCAAGCGTTTAATCATCTCCCGCAAGTTGCCGTATTTGATACGGCATTTCATCAAACCATGCCGAAAACGGCATATTTATATGGCTTACCCTACAAACTATACGAGCAGCACAGCATTCGCCGTTACGGCTTTCATGGCACCAGTCATTATTTTGTCAGTAAAAAATTTGCAGAGCTAAATGAGCAATCCATCGATAGTACGTCTGTGATCACGGCCCATTTAGGTAACGGATGTTCGGTCGCAGCCATTGACCATGGTAAATGTGTCGATACCTCGATGGGTTTGACACCGTTAGAGGGGCTGGTGATGGGAACACGCAGTGGTAGCCTGGATCCGGGGATCGTTTTTCACCTATGCAAGCAGCTCGGTTATCGCATTGAACAGGTCGATGACCTGCTAAATAAAGAAAGTGGTTTACTGGGCATATCCGAGTTGAGTAACGACTGTCGGACACTTGAACAAGCCATGGAAAACGAAGACGATGAAAAAGCGAAACTGGCGATGGATATCTTCTGTTATCAAATCAGCAAAACTATCGCCAGTTACAGTGCCAGTTTAAGCAAGCTTGACGGTATCATATTTACCGGCGGCATCGGCGAGAATTCATCCTTGGTGCGTGAACGGGTTGTCAATCGTCTTAAATTGTTGAATGTGTTGATTGATGACACAGCCAATGAGGCCACCCGGTTTGGCAAATGTGGCAATATTGGCAAAGTCGGCCATACCGGCTGTTGGGTGATCCCGACCAATGAAGAATGGGTTATCGCCGAACAAACCTATCAATTAATTAATGAGGGCAGCTAATGGCTCGTCGTATTATGTTCGTCCCGGTCGGCTTTGGCGTTGGCCTTAGTAGTGTTTCCTATGGTTTCTATCATAAGCTTCAGCAGCTTGGTGTTAATGTTGGTTATTTCAAGCCGATAGATCAACCGTCTCGAAGCGTCATGAAAACTCAAAACAACAATAAAAATAGTACGCTACATCAACATTCTATTTCTTTGTCTTACTTGGAAGAACAGGTTGGGGAAGGGCAACAGGATGTGGTGCTTGAAGAGATTGTTGGCAATTGTCAGCAATATGATCAGGATGTGTTAGTCATCGAGGGTTTAATACCAACCACACGCCAACCTTACGCGGCACGTATTAATCAATTGGTGGCGCAAACCTTATCGGCCGATGTGATTTTAGTGGCGGCACCGGACACCGACACTCCGGAAGAATTTGAAGACAGAATTGATGTCAGTGCGAAAACGTTTGGCGGTTTGGAAAATCGCAGGTTATTGGGATGTGTGATCAATAAACTGAACTCGCCGGACAAAGATGTGTTTGGGTTATTACCCCGGGAAACTGACATTAATCGCGAATTTGACCCGCAACCCTGGTTGGATTTAGCTATTTTTCATCGTCCGGAATTTGATTTGATTGGTGCCATTCCCTGGGAAATTGATTTAGTCGCGCCAAGAGTTTTAGATGTTTGCCAATATTTGCAGGCGAGTATCGTAAACCGTGGCGATATTGAACATCGTCGCATTCGCTCGATCAGTTTTTGTGCTCGTACTGTCGCCAACCTCACCAGTCATCTGGCAGCTGGCCGCCTGGTTGTAACCCCCGGTGATCGCACCGATATTATTATTGCCACCTGTTTATCAGCCATGAATGGCACCAAAGTGGGCGCTTTATTGCTCACCAATGGCATTCAGCCTCAAGGGAAAGTGCTCGAACTTTGTCAGCAAGCGTTTGATACGGGATTGCCGGTACTTTCCGTACCTTGGGATACCTGGCAGACTTCACGTCATTTGATGAGCTATAACCCGGAAATTCCAGAAGAAGATGAACAGCGCATGAACCGAATTAAGGATTATGTTGCCGATAATCTGGATCATGACTGGGTCAGTCAGTTTGAAGTGCAAGATGGCAAAGAGGGGCTAATGTCGCCGCCAGCGTTTCGATTTAAACTGACAGAGTTAGCGCGTAAAGCCCATAAGCTGGTGGTGCTTCCAGAAGGAAATGAAGTGAGAACCATCAAAGCTGCGGCGATCTGTGCGCAGCGCAATATTGCCCGTTGTCAGCTGTTAGGCAATAAGGAAGAAATTCTGCGAATAGCGGAGCAGCAGGGTATCACTCTTCCTCCTGGGGTCATTATTACCGAGCCTGAGGCTATCCGAGAAAATTATGTCGGGCCCATGGTAAACCTTCGTAAACACAAGGGATTAACGGATATTGTTGCTCGTGAAGAGCTGAAAGATAATGTCGTACTTGGTACGATGATGCTGCAATTAGGCCAAGTGGATGGCCTGGTTTCCGGCGCGGTGCACACCACGGCCAATACGATCCGTCCGGCACTACAATTAGTCAAAACGGCGCCGGGCACGTCGTTAGTATCGTCGGTGTTCTTTATGCTGTTGCCTGAGCAGGTGTTTGTCTATGGCGATTGCGCGATTAATCCAGATCCTAACGCTGAGCAGTTAGCCGATATTGCGATCCAGTCCGCCGATTCCGCGGCAAAATTTGGTATAGAGCCTAAAGTGGCGATGATTTCCTACAGTACCGGGCAATCGGGTACTGGACAGGATGTTGAGAAAGTGGCCAAAGCCACCAAAATTGCCCAGCAGAAACGCCCGGATCTGTTAATTGACGGACCGCTTCAATATGACGCTGCGGTAATGGAAAATGTGGCTAAGAAAAAAGCGCCCAACAGTAAGGTTGCGGGTAAGGCTACGGTATTTATCTTTCCGGATCTTAATACCGGGAACACCACTTACAAAGCGGTACAGCGATCTGCCGATCTTGTCAGTATTGGACCTATGTTGCAGGGGATGAATAAGCCGGTGAATGATTTATCTCGTGGCGCTTTAGTTGATGATATTGTCTATACCATCGCTTTGACGGCAATTCAGGCTGGCGAATAACGATATAGGATCAGAGTCTGTAAACGGCTCTGATCCTTTTTCATTTTCTCTCTTTCAAAAAACGTGCTGGCTAGGATCTGGCGTGCAGCTAAAGGTGATTGGTATGAAGTACCAGCAAGCTAATAAGTCCGCATTATTCCGTGGCTCGACGAAACCATAATCCGGCTTTTTAAACCGCCATCCCGCGGGGCGACGAAGTCATAATCATACTTTTCGCTAAACCGTCATCCCGTGATGTCTTTACACGGGATCTCATATCAAATCGAACAGTTATATATTTTTGCTTACATATTATGAAAAAATAACCTTTGTAAATCGCTGATATAGCTTTTAAATTTCATAATATGCAGCAATCAAGGAGCAGTCTATTGGCCATTTTATCAAACGAACCAAAAGCGAATACAGGGCCTGACAATAGCAATTCACAACCATCGGACCCACAATCGGTGTCGTCGAGTATGGGCGCAATGAATGAAGTTGATGACGAACAAGCGGCAAAGTCTTATGTATTGAAACTGACTTGTCCGGACGATCTTGGCGTGATGGCAAAAATCACCGGCCACCTGTATCAACATGGTGCATTTATTATTAATGCGCGTCATTATGCCGATCCTGAAAAGCTGCTATTTAACATGCGTATCGAGTTTGACGACAGACAGCTAACTTGCAGTGCTGAACAGTTTGCACGCGACTTTGCAGCGTTTGCTGAAGTGATGCAAATGACTTATCAGCTTCGTTGTGCCAAACAACGTCCGAAAATAGTCATTATGGTAAGTCGCGACGATCATTGTCTGCACCTGTTGTTAAGCAAATGGCAATCCGGTGTACTCAAAGTAGATATCAGCGCCATTGTATCTAACCATCAAAGTGCAAAGAAAATCGCTGAATTTTACGGTATCGACTTTCATCACCTACCAGTCGATAAAGCCAACAAACCGCAACAAGAAGCCCGATTGTGGCAACTATTCTCGGAATATCAGGCTGATTTACTGGTGCTGGCGCGTTATATGCAAATTCTGTCTGATGACCTTTGTCAGAAGCTGCGCGGCAGAGCTATCAATATTCACCACTCGTTTCTTCCCGGCTTTAAAGGTGCTAAGCCCTATCAGCAGGCCCATGATCGTGGCGTGAAAATCATCGGAGCGACCGCTCATTATGTCACCGAAGATCTTGACGAAGGACCTATTATCGTGCAGGAAGTTAAACCGGTTGATCATGCAACGACCGTCCGCGATATGATAGAAATAGGGCACGATATTGAAGCTACAGCGTTAGCACGCGCTGTTCGCTGGCATGTGGAAGATAGGATCTTACTGAACGGTCATCGTACCGTGGTATTGTAAGAGCAAATTAATACAGATGGATATCGATTAGGGCTCTTGAGGTTTTGATAAGCAGCGCGTACCATCGCTGAAAACAAAAACCACAGGATTGCCTTTATGACCTGGCTGAAAACCCTATTTTTTACATTAATCGCACTTTTCATCGCGGTACTTCTTCTTTTAAAACCCATTGCTGGCGTATCACCTATGTCGCTTGGCGCTGCAGCCGATGTTGCTACTGGACTTGGGGCTAAGATTGCATGCTCCGGGCGCTATATTACAGGTCTTGATGATAGCCAGGTAATGGCTGATTTGGCATCTTATTCGCCGGCATACTCATTGGTCGAAGTTGACTATGACGATAAACAGAAAAAAGCGTATGCAAACCTGTTAGGTTTGTCGCCAATGAGCGCTACGTTTCGAGACGGCATTGGTTGTACGCTGGATATTGGTGACACGAAAACACTTGATGCGGTAAAGGTTGTTGCCATTAAAGCCTCTGAGAAATCCTGGCCAGAGGGTAGTGCGCTCAATGATATCGATGCCGATCTACAAACTCGTATTGAAGAACTCGTCGCCGAAGATAATACCCAGGGGTACCAAACTCGTTCATTACTGGTTGTTAAACATGGGAAAGTGGTGAGTTACGCAACCCAAGAAGGCTTTGAACAACATACACCTCATCTTGGTTGGTCAATGGGAAAAAGCTTTACCGCAATGATGGTTGGTAACTTAATATATCAGCAGCAGCTTGCACTAAACGAAAATCAGTTATTTGAAGCCTGGCAACACGATGAGCGTCGCAACATTGACCTGGAGAGCTTATTGCAAATGTCATCGGGTCTTGATTTTGATGAGACTTATGCGCCAGGCAGTGATTCTACCCGCATGTTGTTTTACACCTATTCAGCATCAGATATCGCCATGCAAAGCCCTTTAATTTATACACCTGGTGAACATTTTTCCTACTCTTCCGGTACCACTAACCTATTGTCCAGACTGGTTTTTGAAACGTTAGGTGGCAGTGTTCAACAGCAAATGGACTATTTGTATGAGCAATGGTTTGAGCCGCTTAATATGGCGCAATCGACATTCGAACCGGATCCAAGCGGTGTGTTAGTGGGTAGTTCATATATCTACGCCAGTGCCCCCGATTGGGCGAAACTCGGTCAGGTCATGTTAAACGGCGGCGAGCTAAATGGTTCGCGTTTTTTGAGTGAAGCGTGGGTTGCTCAGGCGCAATCCGCAAATTCATCGAAAAATGATCCGCGCTATGGATATCAGTTTTGGTTAAATGGCGGTGGCAGTGAATTACGTTGGCACGAATTACCCGAAGATGCTTATGCAATGTCGGGTAACCGTTCGCAGATAGTGATGATTATCCCGTCACAGGACATGGTTATTGTGCGCCTTGGCTGGAGTGCTGAGCCATACCCAACCTCGGAAAAACTGGCTAAGGTGATCGATCTGATCCCGAACTAGCCTTGCAAATAGGCAACTGAGACAAGGTCAAATCGATTAGCCAAGTAAAAAAGGGAAAAGTCACCGACTCTTCCCTTTTTAGTGTTAAGCGATCATTCTTAACTATGGTGAACCGCTGACCAGACCATCAGCAAATGGCATCACGCCAATAAGGTTTCGAAATTCACTTTTGTCTGCAGAACCACAGCTCATTATCTCTTCACATGTTCGCCCAACAATACGAGTACCTGTCCCTGTATTGTATTTATCTGGTCGTGTACTCCGGAAATGTTGTATTTCATTGTTAAGCAGATCCTGTAAATTAGGTGAGCTTACTTCTACAACTTCCATTTCATTCTCAGGCCATGCGATTTGAGTGGTTGCTAGGGTTGACGCTTTATCATCAGCTGCAATATTCGTCTTTTCTATTGGCTTTGTATACTTACTTACAATTTCGTATATGTCTGGAAAATTTGTTTCATTAAATGAAGATTGATTACTTAAATGACTGATAAATAATCGAGATCTAAGGTGGTTATGCTTGTAAGCCTTGGTTAACCACTTATCTGTTTCATCGTAGTCTCGGATTCCATAGGAGTCGTCCGAATGGATTACCGCCAGAATATACATTGATTCGCGATGATTATCTCGGGCAGCCATCTTAAGGTATTTAACGGCATTATCGAGGTCTTTAATTGAGCTATCTGTTAGATAGATGTAACCAAGTTTATATGCTGCTGTTTGCGATCCGTACTTGGCACCACGTTTAAAACTTCTTATCGCGCTATTTGTATCTGGTTCGGTTCCAAAACCATGGTAATACATCTCACCTAGACCAGAATGGGCATCGGCATAGCCTTTCTTTGCATATTTCTTGTATTCCTTAAAATAAATCTTGCAAGGTTCGGTCATACAAGGACCTATGTTTGTGGCTAACGCTTGACCAGAAAGCACGGTAAAGCACAACAATAATGATAGATAGAAAAAACGCATTCCATTGTCTCCTTTTAAATTCAGTTTAAAACATTAGCAAAAGGAAATAACCATTACAATTTATTAACGTGTTGTTTTATATCTATTTATATGTTTTTTTAAATTGATTTCTGGTTGACTATTTATACAGATAGAGCGCATGATTACTGTGAAGGCCCGTTCACGGATAGGGTACGTTCGCGACGATCCAAAATGGAAAAAGCAATTCGTGCTACTGTATGTTCAAGGAACTTGGTAGATTTCAGAACAAGGCCTTGCCAACAGCCATAGAGTGATTTTTAACCAGGTGCGGGGTAAATATATTGTCATTTCTATCGATAGAAAGGTCTGGTTGTTTTGCCAAATCTATCGCCAGTTGAGTTGAGCGTTCAGCCATCTTTTTAATTGGAGTATGTATGGTGTGAAAATTTGGAACAGTCATTTTACTATATGTTGAATCATTAAAACCGATTACAGACACCTCTTTAGGAATCGATATCCCTTGCTTTTGTAAGAAGTTAACTGCGCCATATGCAGTTGCATCATTGAAACAAACTACGGCTGTAAATTTTTGGCCAGACGCTAATAAATTATAAATCGCATCTTGCCCTCCTTGTATAGTGCCATCGGTTTGTTCAATAAGTCCTGCTGAGAGTGTGATACCCCTGGCTTTTAAAATTTGTTTAAAATATAAAAAACGCCTACTCGAATGCAGTAAAGAATCCGGTAAATCAAGCACGGCAATATGTTGGTGTTGGAATTTAACTAACTCGTCAACCATTAGCTGTGCCGCAATCTGATCGTCTAACCATATGCATCGGTGCTCAATCTCTTTGATTTTTCTGTCAAAAATGACTAAGCCTGGGACTTTGTCCGCGTACTCTACGATCCGTTGATCGCTGATAGATGTGGAGAAAAGTATAACCGACTGGTAACGTTGCTGAATTAACGTATTTAGTGCGCCCAACTCTTTATCTTGATCAAAAGAAGAGGAATTCAACACAATTTGAACCTCATTATGTGAGGTGACGTTTTCAATACCACTGACAATTGATGAAAAGTAGGGGGTTATAATGTTAGGTAAAATTACACCAATGGCAGACAAATTGCCTTTATTGAGCGCTCTAGCATTTTGGTTAGGATAGTAGTTCAGCTCGTTAATGGCCGTTTGGATCTTCTCTCTGGCGAGCGCACTAACGCCTGGTTTGTTATTCAGTACTCTAGAAACTAACGCCGGTGAGACGCCAGCTTTTACCGCAACATCCTTAATTGTTTTCACTGTGGGCTCACTATGGTTTGAGTACTCGAACGGAGCTTCAAAACAGGGAAGTATTGGTATCCCGATTCGTTAAGACTATTTTGTTGAGATATTATATTCCATGCAACTTCTACTGCTTTTCTGGCCATGATGTTGACGGGGTAATGAATGGTAGTTAATGGCGGTTCACATTTTTGTGCGATCAGTAAATCGTCAAAACCAACCACAGATATTTGTTGAGGAATAGATATACCAGCTTGCCTTAACTTAGCAATGACGCCAATAGCCATCGAATCGTTAAAACATATTACGGCGCTATAGGTTTGTGACTTTCTTAATAATTGTTCAGCACAACTATAGCCTCCCCAAAAATTACTTTCACCATATTCAATATTGGCTTTATTTAACTTTCGTCGATGCTTTTCGAACGTACTTTTAATGCCATTTAATCTTTTTTGGGCGTCAACAGGTTTATTGTTTGCAGATACAATCGCAATATTTTGATGACCATTCGACAATAAATATTCGGTAACCAAGGCAGCTCCTGCCTGGTTATCAAAACTAAGGCAACGACTAGCGATATCAGAGATATATCGATTTAATACAATTAACCCTTTTACTTCTTTGCTTAACTGCAAAAGCTCCGGGTCTGAGAGCGCAACACTGTAAATTATGACTGAGTTGCAGCCATCAGCTTGTAGACGCCGTATCGCCTGAGTTTCTTTATTTTTATTGCTACAACCTGTACTTACCAATACCTGTATGCCTAATTGCCGGGCGAAGTGTTCTACTTCATGAACAATCGTCGCATTGAACGGATCGGATAACTCAGACAGTACAACGCCTATCATGACCTTGTCGTCTTTGACTAATTGCCTCGCATTGGCATTTGGAATGTACTTTAGGTCAACAATGGCTTGCTGGACCTTCAATTTAGTTTCAAGCGTTACATGTTCTGGGGTGTTTACTACTCTGGAAACGGTCGCAGTCGAAACATTCGCCAGTCTTGCAACGTCTTTAATTGTCGGCATAGTTTTGTCATTACTTAGCTATTTCGATCACTCTAGAACAAATCAAAATCAATGTAAAACGTTTACATTGATTTCGACATGGATATGATTTTTATGGTGCTGTAAATTATTGAAACTCCCGGTTGACTGCGTTTCCTCACTTTCTATATGGGGTAAATGTAAAGTTTCTAGAAATTACATCCGCATTTTTCTTGTTTGATCTGTGTGCTCCGTTTACATTGATTGTTAACAATTAACTTTTTAGTTGGTTTGTTGCATAGCTCCAACGCAATAAAATCAATGGGATAGTTATATGTCGTAGGCGAATTATAAAAATAGAAAACGCCGACAATAAAAATAACAGGGGGAGTAAATGAAAAAACTTAAATGGATAACATTATTGGCTGCACTCGGTATCGAGGTAGTACCTGCTTATGCGAATCAAGTTAAGGTTGATGTAAATTTAAACATAAAACATGAAGTAAATGGGGTCTCAGACTTCAACCGTAAAAAACACATTACGGTCCACTCTGCGCTCACTGAAAGTGATTGGCACAACGAAGCAGAGACGATGAATTACCTAATGAATGACCTTGATGTATATTTTGGTCGTGATAACGGCATGGCATCTTGGATATTTAAAGCCACTGCGCAAGATCCAAACACCCCTGGAAGACCTCATATCGAAGACCTGGCTAATTTTGGTCAATGGCACAAAGACAATATGTATGACAATTTAGCAGAGTCATTACGTGCTTATGAGGACCGAAGTGATGAAATGATCATGGGCATTACACCTCATGGTCCTTTTCCAACCCAGTCGTATTGGGAAAAAGACTTAGCGGGCAAAGACGATGAAGCCGGGAAATATGTATTACGTCATATAGATTACGGTGCAGAATGGGTCGGTGAATATCTAGATCAATTCATGCGTAAATCTGGTGAGACAAGTGGCGTGTTAATGCCAAAATACTGGGAAGTGATTAACGAACCCGATATGGACATCAATGTCGGTCGAACCTTTGTTATGTCGAGTTTTGAGCAATTGTTCGAATACCATAATTTGGTTGCTGATCAAATCAAAACAAAACTTCCAGAATCAGAACGCCCTTTAATCGGCGGTATGACATGGGGTTTACATGATTTAGAAAATGGCGATTTGTCAGAGCGTTTTCCGACTCAGGATAGAGCGGTTCGAAGTCGCTATGCGTATGAAGAGGGCGATTTAGAAGACTTCTTGCAAGCCATAACGTCATCTGAGTATTGGGTAAGCCAAGACGATAAGTACTTCCAATGGGATGCTATCTGGAAAGGCTTCATGGATGCATCTGGTCACAATATGGATTTTTATTCTCTTCATTTATATGACTGGGCACACTTAGGCGATGATCCTCGTCAAGGCAGTACGTTTCGTCGAGGTATGAAAACAGAAGCTATATTAGATATGGTGGAATGGTACGACGCACAGGTTAATGGTGCGGATAATCTTAAACCCTGGGTGATCTCGGAATATGGTGCCATAGCATCAAAGCACGGCAAATTAGAGTTTCTTGAGAATGATTACCGATACTCAGACTGGTTACACCTGAGAACATTCAACCAAATGTTTATGCAGATCTTAACGCGGCCTTCGCAAGTAGTTAAGTCTATGCCATTTGCGCCTATCAAAGCCAAATGGGGATTATTAACCGGTCCAAATGGAGAAGCCATTCGATACGAAGCGGCGTTAATGCACACCGACGAAGCACTTTCTGCAAACTACGACACGGCTGATTGGTATGTTACCGACAAAATTCAGTGGTATGAGTTATGGTCAGATGTGAAAGGTACACGGATTGATACCCATTCAAGTGATCCGGATGTACAGGTTGATGCTTATGTTGACGGTAATCATACCTATCTTATTTTAAACAATCTCGAGTGGTACAACATTCCGGTAGACCTTTCATTTATTGGCGCAAATAACAATAATGTCGTTAGTGTCAATATGAAACATTCTTATTTAGCCGAAGGATTAAGCCCAACCAATTTAGGACGACCAATTTTAGCAGAGGCTAGAATGGACACGTTGCCTGAGTCTGTGACATTGGAACCAGGCTCAACCATTATTCTTGATATTGAATATCATGATGAAATCGCTATCACTTCTACTATGACAGAGAAGAAGTTTTACGGGGAAAGTTTATCGGGAGCCGGCAAAGGTGAAGCTGCAAAGGGTCAGGTACATCGAATATTAGGTACAAATATGACAGGCAACATTAATAATGTTGTCGTACCCAAATTTGGTGAGGCCCGATTAAGAATCGCAGCAGAATTTTATCCTTTCCATGCGTCAAAACCGGCTAACAATACATTTACCATAAATGGTTATACGATTGACGTGCCAACTCAGGTTAATGCAAATGCCAGTGGTTTAATGACCGAACATTATGACTACATGGGGCCAGAAGTTGATGAAACTAGCGTTTCTCTAAACCTGATAGATATCCCGGTTCCATTAGAGTATCTACAACAAAACAATGAAGTGACGGCAACCGTAGCTTCTGCACGTGCATTTACTGCGATCAGTTTATCCATTTGGAGTGCTGAACAAGAAATTGTTCGTTCTGCAAACGAGGAATGCGATACCGCGTGCACAATACCCTATGAATTGACGATAACTGGCGAGTCGAGTGTTTTATACGGAGAAACGATCAAGCTAACGGCGAACGTTTTACCACTAAATGCAGAAAATAAAAACGTTATTTGGTCTACGTCTGACGTAAAAGTCGCGGCGGTAGATCAAAATGGTTTAGTTACAGCAACTGGCACTGGCTCTGCCACCATTTCCGCAATAACTGCGCAAGGCATGTTAGAGTCAGTACACGATGTGAATGTGGTTGCGGTTGCTCCTACACACATTGAAATAACCCCTGTCAGTGTTAATTTAGCGCTGCATGAAACGTTAAAGCTCAATGCCACGATCACTCCGAATAATGCCACGATTAAGGCAATAACCTGGCATTCATCTAATGATGAAGTCGTGTCGGTTGATAACAACGGTTTGATAACCGCGTTAGCAAATGGCGTTGCCGATATCACTGTCACTACCGTAGATGGCAACGTTTCAGATGTCGTAACAGTATCTGTTGCAAGTGTTCCTCTAGAGTCCATTAATTTAGCAAGTAATGCGGTAATTGTGTTACCTGGCACATATCAAGCTAAGGTTGATTTTATCCCAAGCAATGCCACAGATACGTCTGTCACATGGCAGTCCGATAATTATACGATTGCAACGGTTGACGCAGATGGTTTGATCACTGGTGTTGCACCAGGGGCCACTACGATAACGATTACTTCGACAGATGGAAATCACAGTCAAGATATTATCGTAAATGTAATAGAGGCATCGTCAATTCCATCTGACGGTTTTGTTGTCGAAGCCGAAACCATGACAGCAACCGGCGGTATCTATGACGGTTTTACCGCAAGTTCCGTGGGGATTAACAATAATCAGACTGGCGACTGGGCTGAATACCAGGTTAACTTCCCTGAAGCGGGTGTGTATCAATTAACATTAGATGCCGGAACACCAACGGCTCCGGTTAATGGCGCGTCTGTTTATGTAAATGGTGTAAATTCTGGCTCTGCAGAGATACTTACGTCTGGTGACTGGGATGTCATGTTAAGTAATGTGATAAGTCAAAATGTTCTTATTTCATCTGCAGGCACACATACCATTCGTATTGAAAGCGTCGGGGCTGCAGGAAAGTGGCAGTGGAACGCGGATAAATTAACCTTTACGTTGTTAAGTCCACTGGATCCTGAGTTGGCACCCGAGCTAGAACCCGAGTCTCCAACGGATCCTGACGTGCCGGCATCACTCACTTTGCACAATGCACAACAATATTTAAATACGGATTATATTGTCGGTGATGTTCTTTCGGTCTTTGCCGATTACCATGCTGGCACGAATCAAACGGTTACGTCAGAAAATGGTGGGGTTAAGTTTTATCTTCGTGAAATGACTTCTAGCTGGAGTTTGGTTAATGATTACGAGGCATTTGATGCGTCCGCTATTGATAAAGAATCTGGGGTGGCAAGTGCGAATATATCTTTAGCAAACTTAACGCCTTCAGCGGACTTGCCCGCTGGAAATTTCTACTTCCTGTTTGCAAGCTTTGTCTCTAGTGATGGACAAACCTACAAAATTCCAGGTGTGAGTCCGATTACTATATTAGCGGATGGTGAAAATGAGCCAGAAGAGCCGACGGAACCTGAAATCCCTTCTGAACCAGGAATTGGTGTAGACGATGAAAGTAAATACTTAACCAGCGTTTTTGCAAAAGGCGGCAACATCAATTTAACCGCGGTTTTCTCAGCGGGTACCGGTAATACGGTGGTGGAGAGTGCTTTTGGAGGCGTTAATGGTGGATTATTATTTATCATTCAAGAGTTAAGAGCGGATGGCTCCCAAGTTAAGCGCGTCGTGGTTGGTGATTCAAGCTCTATTGGTCAACAAAGTGGCACACTCAATATTAGTCTACCGTTAGTTCACCCAACTCAAGGCGATTTAAAATTAACCTCTGAGTTAAACGCAGGGCATTATTACAACCTGACAGCTCGTTTTAAATCGAGTGATGGTAGTACGCAAATTCTACCGGGTATTTCTCCAATAATTATTGGTGAAGTTGCTTCGTCAACGGATCCAGAAGAACCAATGGATCCAGAAGAGCCAAGCGATCCTGATACACCAACGGAACCGGAAGAGCCGAATGATAATGGTGGCCTTGTCGACGGTGATGCGTTCACCATTGAAGCAGAATCCTTTAATGAAACTGGCGGACGTGTAGCTGGCGTTACTATCGGCGAGCGAGGCATCCCAACAGACAGACGTACAGTGACTGACAGTAACCAAAACGGTGACTGGGTAGATTACTATATAGAATTCCCAAGTGATGGCTTCTATCGCATCGAAATGGTCGCTTCCAGTCAAAATGCTAACTCACAGGCTGCAACCTATGTTGACGGAGTCTTGGTAGACGAAGTTCCCGTATTTACTGGCAATCAGGGGATATTTGAAAATTTTGTTCTGGCTGATTCTGTATTCGTTACGGCTGGGGTTCATACGGTTCGTATCGAAGCGACCTCAGCTGCTGGCAACGGTTGGATGTGGTTCGGTGATACGGTAACGTTCACGCATTTAATCGCGGATACACCGAATGTAGAATCTAGCTTTAGTTTTGCAAATAAGCAGGCGCTAACCTCAACGGTTTTTACGGTTGGTGGCGAGTTAGTTGTTGAAACAACCTTCGAAGCAGGAAGTGACAATGTCGTTTCTGATGCGTTTGCTGGTATCGAATACATGTTAATGGAAATGACCGCTGATCTTGATGTTGTGAATACGGTTTCTGTCTATGACGGTGATGCTATCGGACAACAAACGGGTACCTCAGCGGTGACAATGTCTTTAGCTGGTTTAACGCCTTCAAATGCGTTATCGAGTGGGAATTATTACTATTTAGTTGCTCGTTTTGATAGAAGTGTTAATGGTGAACAACGCCTAGAAGGTATTTCACCAATCATCATTGAATCAGATTTTGACCAAGATGGAATTGCTGACTCTTTGGATACCGATGATGATAATGATGGCGTTGAAGATTTAGTGGATACTTTCCCAATGGACGACACGGAATGGATTGATACTGACGGCGACGGTACAGGTAACAATGCTGATACAGATGATGACAACGATAACGTTGACGATGTATCAGATGCGTTTCCCTTAGATGCTTCTGAGTCACTAGACACAGATAATGATGGCATTGGAAATAATACAGACACTGACGACGACAATGATGGCGTTGCAGATATCTTAGATGCTTTCCCTTTAGATAATGCAGAGTCGGCGGATTTTGATGGTGATCGAATAGGCGACAATCGTGACACTGATGATGACAATGACGGCGTAAAAGATGACGTTGATGAACATGCTGGTGTGGTGAGCGGAAATGTTTTGCTTGACGGCATTGATACTGGTATCAAAGATCGTGTGAATGCACAAGGTGTACCGTTAAGTGTTGAACTTAATCAGTTATTAATCATCTGTGAAGGTAAAAACGCGGCAATAGATATGGGTTGTGGGATGAGCAACTTGAATAAATTACGCAAAGAGGGCCGCATAACCAGTAGTGAAGTACACCAGATCAATCGTGTATTAATCACACTGAAGCGAAATTAATTTGCGTTAGCCATTGCACAAAAAGCCTACTCTACCTATCAGAGTAGGCTCTTTTTTTTCAAACAGAACAATGAATTAAAATCTAGACCAAGACAAAAAGCAGGACAACAACAATGAGTAAGACAGTAACTCGACGTGATACATTTAAATTTATTGCCGCAGGGTTAGCAGCGACGAGCGTGGCTTGTTCAACAAAAACCGTTAAAGCACCCACAACAAGACCGGTATTGCTTAACCCGATTAACGATCGCTGGAGTAACACTCATGATAGAGTTTGGTTAGGTGGTGAATACTGGGCGAATCCAATGGAAGATTGGCGGATCAGCAATGGTGCGGCAGAGTGTGTCACTACCGGCGGCCAGCGAAGCGTGCATGCTTTACAACATCAGTTGGTGGATACTTCGAAAACCTTCAAAACTTCGGTTCGCGTTAAATTGCTCGAAACAGGTAAAGAAGATGGTGGTGTTGCTATTCGGTTAGGTGTGCGTAGTGAAATCAACGAATACCGCAGTAATTGCTTTGTGCAACAAGGGTTGGATATTGGTGTCATTAACAATCAAATCGCACTGGGCAGTAAACGAAAATCCCTGACAAGAGCCATCAATAATGACGAGATTGACATAATCATTACGGGCTCACCTCAAGCTCAGTTAGTTGCGCTTAATGTTGAAATAATATCCGTGTCTAGTAGCGAGTCACTTGGTCAAATGGCGGCATTGGTCGGAACTGAAGAGTTGCTCGGCAATATTGCTGTCGTGAGTAATTTCAATATTCCTTCTTTTGATTCTGGACCAAATCAATCACGTAGCGATGCTGGTCGATATCAATTTCGCAACTGGCATATTGAAGGTGAAGCGTTTAGCAATAACGTAGAGCAAAAATTTGGCCCAATCCTCTGGACTATGTATACCTTGAGCGATAGCAGAAGTGATGAAGGATTCATTATGAAGCTTAGTGCGCTTACCGGGCCTTTAGGAGAAAAAGATTCAAAAGACGTGGTTTTGCAAGTACGTAAAAATGGCAAGTGGGTAGAAATAAGTAAGGCGGATCTTGATACCGATGGGTGGGTCGCTACTTTTAGAATACCTAATTGGGACGAAAGCCAGGCAACGCCTTACCGAGTCATATACATGGAAAGTCAGGTTGATGGTTCGATCAAACCTGATATATATGAAGGCACCATTAAAGCAAATCCGGCAGGCAGAAAAATGCGTATGGCGGCGCTTACGTGCCAGAATGATTATGCGTTCCCTTATGAGCCCGTTGCGAAAAATGTCGCCAAATTAGATCCCGACTTAGTCTTTTTCTCTGGTGACCAACTTTATGAATCTCATGGCGGATTTGGCATTATTCGCGTGCCCGCTAAGATGGCAATTTTAAACTACCTGCGTAAATACTATCAATTTGGATGGGCGTTCAAAGACGCAATGCGAAATGCGCCTACCATTTGTTTACCTGATGATCATGATGTATTGCAAGGCAACCTTTGGGGAGAAGGAGGTGCGCCAATGCCAATGGCGGCACATGATGAGAATCGTGTCGATAAAGCCGGTGGCTACATTGAGCCTATTAAAATGGTCAACGTGGTTCATAAAACGCATACTGCGCATCATATGGAACCTGTAGAGCCAAATCCGTCGAAACGAGGCATGAGTGTATACTACGGTGAATTGATTTATGGTGATGTTAGTTTTGCCATTGTTGCAGATAGACAATGGAAAAGCGGCCCGGAAAGACTAAACGTTATTGTTGGAACATCGGGCAATGACGAAGAGCCTAATTTTATTAATCCCAAATGGAATTCCAAGGAATTACATTTATTGGGCGATCGCCAGGAGCAATTTTTAAAACGTTGGGCACAAGATTGGCGCGGACATAAATTAAAGGCGTTGTTATCACAAACGATTTTTGCCAGTTTAGCCACTCACCAGATGAATCCGCAACACTATTTAAAATATGACTTTGACGCCAATGGATGGCCAGCTTCCGGCAGAGATCGAGCGATTTCAGCAATAAAAGGCTCAAAAGCGTTACACATTTGTGGTGATACTCACCTGCCTAGTGTGTCTCAATATGGACTAGAGCAACAACGCGACAGTAACTGGGCATTTTGTACGCCGGCAATTGCGGTCGGTTGGCAGCGTTGGTGGCGCCCAGATGATATCGGCTTAAATTATGCAAATCGACCACAACACGGCATGCCTAATACGGGCGAGTATTTAGATAGCTTTGGTAATAAAAACTATATTTATGCGATAGGGGATCCTGAAGTTAGTCGCTCTAAAAACAGATATGTTATGGCCCATGAAAAATGCAGTGGATTCGGGTTTATCACGTTTGACAAGGAAGACATGACTTACAAGATGGACGCGTATAAATTCATGATTGACGCAACCGATGGTAAAGCTTCAAATCAATTTGAAGGTTGGCCATTAACGATCAAGCAATCGGATAATCAAAGCGCTTAATTTTATCGGTAAAAACTAAGAGGGAGTTACGTCCCTCTTAGTGAGTCAAAAACATCAATTTGTCGGCAGTCGGCTATTTTGGGGTAGGTTCGGGAAGCGTCCAAATCGATATCTCTATTGTATTCATCTACTTCTATATAATTAATGTAGATACGTCATTTATCCGTTGCGAAATACCTAATACCTAATACCTAATACCTAATACCTAATACCTAATACCTAATACCTTGACCTTGCTGAAATAATTACATAGCGCTTGACCCAGTGGCGCTATAAAGCTTTCGGCTATTGCTACTGCGATACCATTTTTATTTCACAAATTTCCTCTAAGGCCGGTTTTAAATTTAACGCTTTTCGCTGCCAAGGTTATAGGAATGCTGTGTTTACACTCGACTAGTATGTGAAAGGATCACATCACAGTGTTACCTTGCAAATCGATTGGTGATGTTGGGAGGGGGCTTGGTTGTCGCCCTGCTTGGCAGCTTGTTTTGTTGAAATTGATAAGGCTAAAACGAAAAAAGCAGCCATAAGGCTGCTTTTCGGAATATGTTTGGTACGACCGAGTGGACTCGAACCACCGACCCCTACCATGTCAAGGTAGTGCTCTAACCAGCTGAGCTACGGTCGTACTATAAGCGGTTAACACAAGAGGTTAACGACTCAACGGCGGCTATGTTAATGGCAGATATGATTCCTTGCAAGTGCTTTTGTGAAGATTTTTACAAATAACCGTTTGTTTGCGTAATTCTTCGACAACTCACCTCACAAATGGTTAATTCGTCGTCAATAGACCCAGTTTGGCGCGACGTTGAATGACCTTTAATCGCCAGGCCAACAAAATTGCCGCGGTTGTCAGGCCGAGAATAAAACCAATCCAGAACCCGGCAGGCCCTAATTGCGGTACTATCCAATCGGTGATCCCTAAAATCGTTCCTAGTGACAGGCCAACAACCCAATAAGAAACAAAGGTAATATAGAGGATAGACTTAGTGTCTTTATATCCACGTAAGGCACCTGCCGATATCACCTGGATAAAATCGGAAAACTGAAACAGTGCCGCCAGAAACATTAAATTAGCAGCCAATGACACCACCGCCATTTCTGTTGTGTAAATCAATGCGATCTGCTCTCGAAAAATAATGGTTGCGCTGGCGGTGACAATGGCGATGATAAAGCCGAGCCACATACTGGTGGTACACATCTGTTTGGCTTCTTCGAGTTTATTCTCTCCGACCGCAAAACCGACCTTAATGGTCACCGCCATGGCAATTGACAATGGCACCATAAAAATCATCCCGGAAAAGTTAATGGCAATTTGATGACTGGCAACTACCTCGGAGCCAAAGGGGGCAAGTATGATGGCCACCACTGAGAATAAGGATACTTCAAATAGTAATGACAGGGCGATAGGGACGCCGAGTCGTAAAATACTGAATATCTCTTGAACGTCTGGGCGGGCAATGGCATTTCGTAACGACACTTTTTTAAGGTTTTTAGAAATAGACACATACACCAGCAAGCCGAAAAACATCGCCCAATACACGATTGCCGTGGCGATGCCACAACCGGCTCCGCCTAATTCAGGGAAACCAAACTCGCCATAGATAAATACATAGTTGGCTGGGATGTTAATCAGCAAGCCAATGATCGAAATGATCATGGTTGGTTTGGTATAACTCATGCCTTCGGCGAAGTTTCTTAAGACAACATATAAGCAAAAGCCCGGGCCACCCCAGACAATATAGCCAAGGTAATCGAGCATCAGTTGTTGTAGCTTTGGCTCGAGATCCAAATTCGGTTCAATCAGAGGCTTTAAGCCATAAAATAACCCGATCACCAAAATTGAAAGAATGATAGCGATCCAACCTGTTTGTACGGTGGAACGGGCGATCCCAGTATAATTTTTTCGACCTGAAAATTGCGAGACAATGGCCGACAACGCCATAATGACGCCATAGATGGTAAGGATGATGGGTAACCAGACACTACTTGCCACGGCAACGGCTGCCATATCGGTTGCACTGACTCGGCCAGCCATGACGGTATCGGCAAAACTCATTAAGTTTTGGATAAGCTGCGCAATTAAAATTGGGTAGGCCAATTTTACTAATGAGCGAGTGTCAGCAAAAAATTTTTCTAGAGTCATTCGGTTAAAGATAAGATAATAACGGCAAGTCAGGAATGAGGATCATATATGTTTACAGGAATTGTGCAAATAAAAGCGCAAGTTAGTGAAATCAAAAAAGGTAACGAATTTCTGCATATTCAGATAAAGGTGCCACTATCTTTTGCCCAGGATTTGCAACTGGGTGCGAGTGTCGCGTGCAATGGCGTGTGCCTGACCGTTGTTGAAATACAGCCGTGCGAGCAGGAAACCACAACGCTGCATTTTGATGTGATTGACGAAACCCTGAAACTGACTAATTTGGGTGAACTGGCCCATTCAAGCTGGGTAAATTTAGAGCGTTCCATGCGTTTTGGCGATGAAGTGGGCGGCCATATTGTCAGCGGCCATATTCACGATCAGGCAACGTTGATATCAATAACGAAAACCGACGATAACACTCAGATGTGTTTTTCATTTGACCGCAAATGGCGTCCTTATATTTTGCGAAAGGGCTTTATCGCCGTCAATGGTGCAAGTTTAACCTTAGGTAATGTCAGCGAAGACACCTTTGATTTGCATTTGATACCGGAAACGTTAGAACGGACCAATCTGCAAAGCTTCGT
Source organism: Thalassotalea litorea (assembly GCF_043642205.1). GTDB lineage: Bacteria > Pseudomonadota > Gammaproteobacteria > Enterobacterales > Alteromonadaceae > Thalassotalea_A > Thalassotalea_A litorea. The sequence goes on from NZ_JBHZSG010000021.1 coordinate 44,319, forward strand.
GGTCGGTGATAAAGCCAATATTGAGATTGATCAACAAACGATGACCATCGTTGATACCATTGAACGCATTATGGCAGATCGAATGACGCACTCTGTGACGCCAAGTTGATTGATTCCCTGGCTCGGCTTCAATACCGACTAAAAAATTTGTTCATCATCACTGTCGATGCGTAACATTATCGTTTGCGAATAATCATCAATGTGCATATTCATATGGATATCATTGCAACAGGTGGGGCAGGATTCATAGTAATTTTGATCCCCCTGAGTGGTATCAAGGGTGACATCAAGGTGATGGCCACAATGGGGACATTCGATAATTTTTCTGCTGATATGCTGCGGCATGAGAGCCTCCTACAACGTTACACTTGAGCATCACATGGTCTACCTACAATTATGGTTTGTTTCTGTGATTTTGCTCGACATCAATCAAGCCATTTTTTCGATGCTGGCAACAATATCTTTGGCTTGTTCCAGGTATATACCCGCAAATAAATTGGCATGATTGAAAATGTGATAAGCATTGTAGATGGATTTGCGTGTCTCATAGTGTTTATGCAGCGGCGAAATGTGTTGATATCCTTGATAAAACGCTGCTGGAAACTTACCGAATAGCTCGGTCATAGCGATATCGACTTCCGGGTCACCATAATAACAGGATGGGTCGTAAATACTGGGGCCCTTTGATGTAAAGCCCACGTTACCCTGCCATAAATCACCATGTAATAAGCATGGCTTGGGGTGATGATGACTGAGCAGCTGCTGACAATGGGAGACAAACGCATCGATATTGGTTAACTGAATGCCCCGGTTGGCGAGTTCTTGCAATTGCACGCCAAGTCGTTGTTCTGCAAAAAACGTACTCCAGTTTTTTTGCCAGGGATTGGCCTGCGACGTCTTGCCAATAAAATTGTCTTCACTCCAGCCAAATTCACCTTGTTGATTGTTTTGATGCATATGAGCTAGTGTTTTCCCCATGGTAAACCAAGGGTTTTCATTTGCTTGCTGTTCATCTGCAGGGTGGGGCAGTAATCTCAGGTATTGTAATACCAGAAAGCTGGCATCCTGGCTTTCGCCACAACAGATAACATCGGGAATAATAAAATCACTCCCCTGGCTTAGGTGCTCAAGGGAATACATTTCCGTTTGAAAATTAAGTAATTGTGACGGGGTATTGGTTTTAACGAAAAACTGTTGAGCACCCGCGGTCAATCGAAACGATGCGTTTATATCACCGCCAGTCACTTTTTCGGGCTCAGAAAAGGATAATTCTACTTTGAGGGTTTGCGAAATTTCATCAGCGATGGCGGACCACATAATTACTCCAATTTCTTATAACTTTAGCGAATGCATAAAGGTACACCCACGACTCATTAGGGATATAGGGTCATTATAGGTTAGTTAGTGCTCTTATGAATCTACATAAATTTTAGTTAAGCTTATATAGGGTTAGCGGAAGCAGGGAAAATAGTTTTCATCCTGAATAAGGGTTGCAACTTTGTCATTAACATACTCTACGGCTTTTGCTTCACCAAAAGTTGCCCAATGTTTTAGCCAGTCACGTGTTAACTCTTCGTCCACCTTTAAAAAGTTTATGCCAGCGTGGTTGCTATGGCGCCGAGCCGTAAATTCTTTTTCGATTTTGCTAATGGTCGCCAATGCATTTTGATTTGATTGTTGACTATGAATTAACTTCATTAACGACAAACCAATTTCGGTATTTAAATCAGAACCGCCGCGCTCGTATAACACTTGCGCAAATATTAGACAGGCTTCAGCGACTAAACTGTCAGTACTGTGTTTATTGCAAAAATGCATTCTTGAAGAGAATGACGGCACACTTTTCAGTGCCAGATAAAACGCCGTATCAAATATGTCGATAAAATTACCGACGCCGGCTTGCGATAGCGTTTCGATATAGAGACTTACCGTGTCGGCAAAATCGCTATCGATACCTTGTGTTTTATTTAATTCATCCGCTGCCCAGACAAAACCTTGTATGTTTTCCTTGTTGGCGAAATAATCTAACAGGCCCAACCATAACGAGGGATTGTCATGATTGGCGATTACGGTCTCAATTAATTTGTCTTCATTACACAATGGTTGATCATTTTTTTGAGTTGAACACAGGCGAATCATTTCTTGGGATACGAGTCTGTGGTGAGGGAAATTTCGTTCGAAATCCGATAGTCTCTGGAGTCTCGTTGTGTCGTTTTCCACCTCACTAAATAAAGCAAAAGAAAGCTGGCTGTTCATTGCAGGATCTTCGACCAGTTTATTAATATACTGCTCCTGAAAACCTTCTGGGGCTTTATTTGCTTCATACTCGTTAATAAGAGCGATTTGACACATCAAATCGTCTGTTCTTTGCTTATATTCTGGACTGACATTAGGGGACTCGGTGTTTGAACCGTTGATATTTTGGGATGTTGCCGACGCATTGGAAGCTTTATCTGGCGAGACTATAGCCATATCCTGATTGATATCTGAAATATCTTTGGTTAAAGGTGATTGATGGAGGGGGTCTCTTGTTTGATTTACCAAATATATGCCTAAACCGCCAATTATAAGCAGGCAACAAACTATCCGTTTTTTCATGCGACTGTCCTTGATTATTATTTCGTATAACCCATGGCGTTAATAGCTTTCAATCATAAACAGGTGATACGGCCTTTTAGCATTCCTTGCATAATCATGGTGTTTGTAAATTCACTAGGTTAAAGCCAGCATAAATGCTTTATCGGTTTCATTCAACCACCGCCAATTTGAACGAGGATTGTCGCTGTCACGTACCGTTCTATTCAGCGTTACCGCCTTGTTGCTCACTGACGGCTTTCAAATTATTTAAACTTTTGCTGATGAGCACTAAAAATATTTCATTACTCAGCCAGACTGGGAGACTGCCGCCAGGTTGAAAGTACCCCAAATAATCGATTACAACACGGTTGTCGTTAGTTTGTTGAACCTGCCATTGCACATCAATTTGCTTGACTCGAATACGGGCAGGGTTGAGTTTCAGGTACTGATTATTGTCTTGCACCGTGAGGGAGAATTGATCGGCAGATTCTATCAAAATGTTGGTTGTTAGCATTTCTCGGGCCTGCACCGGCCAAATGGGATCTAAAATCGTTAATTGCACCCGCTTATTCTCGGATGTTTCTAACACCACGATACGTTTAACCCCTTCAACCCAGGTTAACACGGCTTTTTTATCAGTAAGTAGATGACGCACCGATGCTAAATCGGCATTTAACATCAGCTGGGCCTTTATTTCGACAAAACCGGTGATTGGATTGTCTCGATATTGAATCCAGCCCCAATCGTTTTGTTGATGGGTATACCAAGGTTGTGGAAGTTTTGTTTGTTGATGGGGTTGGGTAACCGTTTCGCTATCGGATCTTGCATGAGCAAGGGTCCCAAGCAGATTGCAACAAAGCACGAAAGTAACGAGAACCAGTAACCTTGGATGTTTGTATACGCCTTGCATCATGATGCTATTCTCGCTTTGTAGTGGTCTTATACAAACCAGAGGTGCTTATCCGCGTGATTTTTGATGATTGCGGTAGTCAATGGTACCAACTTAAGTTGATTGTTGGTGATCAAGGACCCAAACTAAACCGTGATAGCTAGACGTTATCGCAGCAAAGTCGTTGTCTTGCATTGCAAATTAGTCAAAATTCCCCTATATTGCTCGGCTTATGGGTTCCGCTGACCGTTCGATAACACGGTAGGTTTATCGATACCAGGATCCCGCAACATATTTTTACGCATTTAAAACCTCAGGCTTTGAATGCTTTGATTTTAATACATGTGGCATTACGTAGGTGTCACCACTGTAAAAGGAACTATTGTGCCAGTAATTACTCTTCCTGACGGCAGTCAACGCAGTTTTGAACAACCTGTCTCTGTTATGCAAGTTGCCGAGGACATCGGTCCCGGTTTAGCTAAAGCCACAATCGCCGGTCGTGTAAACGGCGAACTGGTCGATGCTTGTGAAGTCATCGAGCAAAACGCAGACCTTCAGCTTATTACCAGTAAAGACCAGGACGGCATCGAAATTATTCGCCATTCTTGTGCGCATTTATTAGGTCATGCCATTAAGCAATTATGGCCTGATACGAAAATGGCCATCGGTCCGGTCATTGATAATGGCTTTTATTATGACATAGATCTAGAACATTCTTTAAATGATGAAGATCTGGTAAAGCTTGAAAAACGCATGATGGAATTGGCCAAGACCAATTATCCGGTGATTAAAAAGCGTGTGAGCTGGCAAGAAGCCCGCGATGCTTTTGCCGCGCGCGGCGAAAGTTACAAGATGGAAATTCTTGATGAGAATATCGAGAAAACTGACCGTCCGGGCTTGTATCATCATGAAGAATACGTAGATATGTGTCGTGGACCGCACGTGCCAAGCATGCGTCATTGTCATCACTTTAAACTGATGAAGGTATCCGGAGCTTACTGGCGCGGTAATAGCGACAATAAAATGCTACAACGCATTTATGGCACAGCCTGGGCCGATAAAAAACAGCTTAAAGCTTATATCCAGCGTCTGGCCGAAGCCGAAAAACGTGATCATCGTAAAATTGGTAAAGCTCTGGATTTATTCCATTGGCAAGAAGAAGCCCCTGGGATGGTGTTTTGGCACAACGACGGCTGGACTATCTACACCGAATTAGAAAAATTTGTGCGTGAAAAACTGCATGAATATGATTACGACGAAGTAAAAGGTCCATTAATGATGGATCGTGTACTTTGGGAAAAATCCGGTCACTGGGACAAGTACGCAGAAAACATGTTCACCACGGAGTCGGAAAAGCGTGAATACGCCATTAAACCGATGAACTGTCCGGGACACGTTCAGATCTTTAACCAGGGGCTAAAATCTTACCGCGATTTACCGTTACGAATGGCAGAATTTGGTTGTTGTCATCGTAATGAACCCAGTGGTGCGTTACACGGCTTAATGCGTGTCCGTGGCTTTACTCAGGATGATGCTCATATTTTCTGTACCGAAGAACAGGTCCAGGATGAAGTCAGCAAATGTATCAAGATGGTTTATGATGTTTATCAATCTTTCGGTTTTGAAGACATTATCGTAAAACTGTCGACGCGCCCAGAAAAGCGTATTGGTAGTGATGAAAGCTGGGATAAAGCGGAAGAAGGTTTAGCTAATGCACTGCAAGCCAATGGTATTGAGTTTGAATATCAGCCGGGCGAGGGTGCCTTCTACGGTCCTAAGATTGAATTTACCTTAATGGATTGTTTAGGTCGCGCATGGCAATGTGGTACAGTACAGTTAGACTTTGCATTACCCGGTCGTCTTGGTGCCACCTATGTTGGTGAAGACAATGAGCGATACGTGCCGGTGATGATTCACCGTGCTATCCTTGGTTCACTAGAGCGCTTTATCGGTATTTTGATTGAACAGTACGCAGGTTTGTTTCCAACATGGTTGGCACCAACTCAGGCAGTAGTGTTGAATATTACGGATAAGCAAAGCGATTACTGTAATCAAGTTGTAAAAAAATTGAAAGAAAGTGGTTTTAGAGCCAAAGCTGACTTGCGTAATGAGAAGATTGGCTTTAAAATCCGCGAGCATACCTTGAAACGTATTCCATACTTACTGGTTGTAGGTGATAAAGAAATGGAAAATGGCGAAATTGCCGTACGTTCACGAAAAGGTGAAGATTTAGGAAAACTGTCGGTGGATGATTTCATTAAACAATTAAATGATGAAGTAAAATCACGGACGCAAGCATAGTTCTTTAGGAGGAACCGACTATTAAAGGTGGTCAAAGAGGCGGACAAAAAGAGCCGCAACACAAATTGAATGGTGCAATTACTGCACAAGAAATTCGTTTGATTGGTATTGATGGAGAAGCACTCGGCGTTGTTTCTCTGGATGACGGTCTTGAAAGGGCAGAATCAGCTGGTGTCGATCTGGTTGAAATCAGTCCTACAGCGCAACCACCAGTATGTCGAGTAATGGATTACGGTAAGTTCCTTTACGAAAAGAGTAAAGAGCTTAAAGAACAGCGTAAAAAGCAAAAACAGATCCAGGTTAAGGAAATTAAATTCCGTCCTGGAACTGATGAGGGCGATTATCAGGTCAAACTACGCAACCTGAAGCGCTTCCTCGAAGGCGGCGACAAGGCCAAGGTAACATTACGTTTCCGCGGTCGTGAAATGGCGCACCAAGAACTGGGTATTGAACTTCTGACTCGCGTTAAAAACGATTTGGAAGACATTGCTCAGGTCGAGTCTTTCCCTAGACGGGTAGAAGGTCGACAAATGGTGATGGTCCTAGCCCCTATTAAACGATAATAACTGGTCTGAAAGTATTGCCAGCTTGCTGGCAATCACCACTATTATCGAATCACTGGTAACCGAGGCATACAAGTAATCGTTTTCGATTCGCCCCAGGTTACTTTACTTTTTGGCATAAACAATGCGGAGTTATTTCCATGCCTAAAATGAAAAGCAATAAAGGTGCTGCGAAGCGCTTTAAGAAAACTGCTTCTGGTGGTTTCAAATGCAAACAAGCCGGTCTACGTCACATCTTGACTAAAAGACGTACCAAAGTTAAGCGTCACTTACGTGCAAAAAGTATGATTGCTAAGTCTGACCTTAAGTCAGTCGTATCAATGTTACCTTACGCTTAATTAGAGGAGTAGACACAAATGGCTAGAGTAAAACGCGGTGTTGTAGCACGCGCACGTCATAAAAAAGTTCTTAAGCAAGCGAAAGGTTACTACGGTGCTCGTAGTCGCGTATATCGCGTTGCTTTCCAAGCTGTAACCAAAGCTGGTCAATACGCTTACCGCGACCGTCGTCAACGTAAACGTCAGTTCCGTCAACTTTGGATTGCTCGTATTAACGCGGCAGCTCGTCAAAATGGTTTGTCTTACAGCAAATTCATCAACGGTTTGAAAAAAGCGTCGATTGAAATTGATCGTAAGATCCTTGCTGACATCGCCGTATACGATAAAGCAGCTTTCACGGTTTTAGTTGAAAAAGCACAAGCTGCTTTAGCTTAATCGGAAAGACTTTGACAGATAAGGACGCTTCGGCGTCCTTTTCTATTTGTTGGCAAAGCTTTAATATCTTCGCATAGAAGGTTTTGCCAAAAAATAGAAGATAGGTGGTCGTCCCTCGTTGATACGACATTTTAGTTAGGAAAGCTCGATGAACCTTGCCGATAAAGTTTTAGCTGTAAATAATGATTTGCCCATTCGTACCGATGCGCCAGTGCATAGTGGTAAAGTGCGTAGTGTCTATTGGTTAACGGCAGAAGATTCTGCTCGCCTTATCCAGGAAAAAGGGTATGCCGTACCAACGGATACACCTCTGGCGATTATGGTGATCTCGGATCGCATTTCAGCCTTTGATTGTATCTGGCATGGTGAAGGCGGGATCCAAGGCGTACCTGGTAAAGGTGCGGCGTTAAATGCTATCTCAAATCATTGGTTTAAGCGTTTCAAAGAAAGTGGACTTGCTGACAGTCATATTCTGGATATACCGCACCCTTTTGTGTGGATCGTACAAAAAGCCAAGCCGGTAAAAATTGAAGCCATTGCTCGCCAGTACATTACCGGTTCTATGTGGCGCAGTTATGAAAAAGGTGAACGTAGGTTTTGTGGCATTGAGATCGCCGACGGCCTTGGCCGCGATCAAAAACTGCCAGAGCTTTTGATAACGCCATCTACCAAAGGTATTTTAACCGGGATTGAAGGGGTTCCAGCTCAGGATGATGTCAATATCACCCGGAAAAATATCGAAGATAACTATGCCGCATTCAATTTTGAATCGGTTGCTGATATTGCCCTGTATGAGAAGCTTCTAAAAGAAGGCTTTGCATTAATCAGTGAAGAATTGGCGTCGTTGGATCAAATCTTTGTCGATACTAAGTTTGAATTTGGTTATGTCAAAGATGTTGATGGCAATGATAAGCTGATTTATATGGATGAAGTGGGCACACCGGATTCCTCTCGTATGTGGGATGGGGCTGAATACCGTCAAGGCAATATTGTTGAAAATTCAAAAGAAGGGTTTCGTCAGTTGTTGCTAAAATATTTCCCGGACCCCGATATTTTATTGAATAAAGACCGGATGGACGAGCGAGAAGCTCTGGCTCGTGACAATGCCTTACCCGTTGACGTGTTAATGCAGGTGTCGAAGACTTATGTTGGCATTGCTGAAAAAATTACCGGTGAAAATATCGTTATTAGTGATAATCCAAAAGCCGAAATCATTGAAATTTTGAAAAAGGATTATGGACTGGTCGATTAGTCAGTTGCTTCATGCATCGTGATTTATGAGGTTAATTAACCCATGGATTATAGTGCAGCAAAGACGCTGACTAATTAGTGACAGGCAACACTGCCTGTCACCTTATGTGTTATACCAATCACATTAAATTATTGCTCACTCAGTGAGAATTTAAAGGCTTTTAGACAAGGCTTTGATTGC
>NZ_JBHZSG010000022.1:0-50812 GCF_043642205.1 Thalassotalea litorea
GAGTTAGTGAGAGGCCCATTTACTGCCCTATATTTCATTAATATAGAATGACTATATCAATAAAATCTATGTTGCAAATGAACCTCGGCTCTAACTCTGAGTTGTGCACAAACTTAGTGGGGTTGTTATCATTATTGAAATTGTAGCTTAATATAGTCAATCGCCTGACTGAAAATGCCACCTTCATTAATTTCCTGCAACGTCACCAAAGGATACTCAGCCACGGTTTCCCCGTCTAGTTCCAACGTCACGGTACCAACCACTTCACCTTTGCTCAACGGTGCTTCTAACTGGCGATCAAGGACGAAATTTGCTTCTATATTTTTGCGTTGCCCACGTGGAATGGTGATATTGGCATCGGTGATGATACCGAGGTCGACTTGTTCCTGGTCACCCATCCATACCCGGTTGGTGGCAAACGTTTCACCGGCTTTAAACGCGGTGTATGATTCGAAAAAACGGAATCCATAGTTAAGCAGCTTTTTGCTTTCTATTTTACGTGCCTGTTCGCTTTTTGCGCCCATCACGACAGAAATCAAACGCATATTGCCTTTGGTGGCTGATGTCACCAGGTTATAGCCCGCTTTTGAGTGGTGACCGGTTTTTAAACCATCCACATTCATACTCTTATCCCATAACAATGAGTTACGGTTGTACTGCTTAATATTGTTGTATGTGAAGGATTTCTGTTTATACAACGCATACTCTTCCGGCACATCACGGATCAGTGCAGCGGCCAGCGTTGCCATATCACGAGGCGTGGTATAGTGCTCGTTACCGCTCAAGCCGTGACTGTTCTGAAAGTTACTGCCAAGCATATTTAATTGTTGAGCGTGGGCATTCATCAAATCCGCAAATGCGCTCTCGCTGCCGGCGATATATTCCGCCATAGCAACACAGGCATCATTACCTGAGGCAACGATGATCCCTTGATTAAGCAAATCGACAGGTACTTCAGTGCCGACTTCGATAAACATTTTTGACGAATCCGGGAAGTTTTTTGCCCAGGCATTTTCACTGATAGGAACCTGATCGGTTTTTTTGATATTACCAGCTTCAATTTCCTTACCGATAATATAACTGGTCATCATTTTCGTTAAACTGGCGGGTTCCAACTGTACGTCTGCATTTCCTTCGCTGATGACTTTCCCTGTGTCGTAATCAAGTAAAATGTAACCTTCGGCATTAATTTTTGGTGCATCGGGAATAATAGTGGCAGCAGTGGCTGTCATTGACGACATTGCCAGGACTATGCCACCAATAAATGATGTCAATTTTTGAGCAGACTTAGTCATTGTTTTCCTGTGATTTTTTTATGTGATGCCCACAGACAGCGCGCTGCAGGCTAATTATTAGCGCGAAATTTGCCCTACAGTATATCAGTTTCGAGGCAAAGGTATAGAGGCACAGAGGCTGTTTTGACAACAATTGTGGCTGTAATTTCCCAAAGGTGAAACAATGCCTGACCCGAAATCCAAAACTGACACCGTATGCCGTTATTTAAGCACTGCAGTAGGGTAGGCCTCAGGGTAGCCTTGCTGGTGGAGGTTACTTAATAGGCTATCTACTTCAGAACGCTTACTAATTGGTCCTATCTGAACCCGATAAAGTTCATTTTTTTCGGTTAAATTTACCGGTACCTGTAATAGGAACTTCAATCCTTTGGCGGTATTTTGCGCCAGCGCTTTTTCACGCGTGACTAACACATGGATGTATTGGTTTATCACCGCGGCCGCTGACTTGCTGGTAACCGGTGCCAAAGGCACGGGCTGACGGGCAATTTGTGTCGCCACAGGGCTCTGATTTTTTTGATATTGAGCAATGTTACTGGCGGTAATGGCTTCGACTTTTACCCGGGCGGTTCCTTGCTTGAGCATATCCAGTTTAAAGGCGGCACTGTAAGACAGATCAATAATACGGTTATGGTGGAAAGGTCCACGGTCATTGATTCGAACAATTACGGACTTGTTATTGGCCAGGTTTGTTACCTTTGCGTAGGTAGGCAATGGCAGAGTTTTATGGGCGGCGCTAAAACCGTACATATCATATATCTCACCATTGGAGGTCTTATGGCCATGAAACTTCTTACCGTACCAACTTGCCAAACCTTCTTTTACGTAATTATCAGCACTGGGTAATACCTGATAAGACTTGCCAAAAACTTTATAGTTCTTATTGCCACCGCGACTTTTCGCGACAACCTGAGGAGCAGGTTCAAGTAATTCATTTGCCGCTGGCGTTCGAGTCGGAATCGAATCGTGCTTTTGTTGATAACGGGTGCGCTGATATTCATCACCGCCTGTTGGCTTAGGTGCAGAAGAACAGGCCGTCAATATACTGAACACGGCTAAAATTATGATGGTTTGAGAGTGCTTCATAGTCTTTATCATTGTTATTATTGCCGCTGCTTTACTGGTTATGCAAAATTCTACGACGTTATTTAACTGTAAATTTTATCGTCGAATCTGGCAAGCCTAAATGGGCGTTAGTTTAAGAGATTAGCCGGCGATGGGTACTGATCCCCATTAATACGCCAAATGCCATCATTAAGGTCACCATCGACGTACCGCCATAGCTGATTAACGGCAATGGCACGCCTACCACGGGTAAAATCCCGGATACCATGCCGATGTTGACGAATACATAGACGAAAAAGGTTAATGTGATACTGCCAGCCAATAATTTTGTAAATGCATCCTGAGCCATCACGGCTATCCATAGGCCCCGCATCACAATCAATAGATACAAGGCAAGTAATGCTATAACACCAATCAATCCGAATTCTTCGCTAAATACCGCAAAAATAAAATCCGTATGGCGTTCCGGTAAAAATTCCAGTTGTGATTGTGTTCCCTGCAACCAGCCTTTGCCGGTGAGACCACCGGAACCGATAGCAATCTTAGACTGAATAATATGATAGCCAGCGCCAAGAGGATCCTGCTCGGGATCAAGAAACGTCAAAACCCGTTGCTTTTGATAGTCCCGCATCAGGTAGAACCACAAAATGGGTAAAAATGCCAGGACACCGGCAAGACATATACCGATGAGACGCCAACTGGCACCAGCGAGAAATATCACAAATATACCGGAACAGGCGATCAGTAACGATGTGCCTAAATCCGGTTGTTTGGCGATCAATAACGTCGGGACAATTACCAAGGCAAAGGCTAGTAAAATATGGCGAATTTTTACCGGCAGATTATATTGACTGATGAACCAGGCGACGGTCATCGGTACCACCAGTTTCATGATTTCTGAAGGTTGAAATTTTATCACACCAAGATCGAGCCAACGTTGCGCTCCTTTGCCCACATGACCTACCAGCAACACCGCTACCAGCATCGCTAGGCCAAAGACAAACACAACCACCGCCCAGCGCTGAAATACCACGGGTGGGATTTGCGCGACGATAAACATCGCCACCAGAGCGATACCTAAGCGGGTGACCTGGCGGATCACCAGACCCGAGTCCTGGCCTCCGGCACTGTATATCACAGCCAGGCCCACAGCCATTAATACCAGTAGCAGTGCCAGTAATGGAAAATCGATATGAATTCGCTCAAAAAACGATTTCTTTTTAGGTTCGTCGGTTACCGCATGCATAATAACTGGTGATGATCTCTTCGTATGTCTTATGACGTTATTGTTTAGTTTCGGTGATCAGTTTACGGTTCGAAAAATACTGATCCATGATCTGTCTTGCTACTGGGCCGGCATTGGAACCACCGCCGCCGGTGGCTACGTTTTCGATGGCAACAGCGACCACAATTTCCGGACTCTTATAAGGCGCAAATGCGATAAACATAGCGTTATCTCGCCGGTCTTCGGCAATCTTGCTGGCGTCGTATTTCACATCTTCACCTAAACCGACAATCTCACCCGTACCGGATTTACCCGCCGCATCATAATCGGTATTTAAAAAGGCATTGTAACCAGTACCGATAGGTTTTTGTACGGTATCGCGCATGGATTTAAGAATCGTGTCCCAATGCTCAGGATTGGCAAGCTCAATCGGAGGCTTTTCATTGACCTCAAAGGGGATCAGTAATTGTGCCTGCTCACTATTTCCTTCAAGGTCTTGGTCGTCTTCAAGCAGTATTTCAGCCGCTGCGGTGACATTTGGTGCTGATAATTGGGTGGCAGCCAGCAAGTGGGGTTCTTTTACCAAGCCTTTGTTAACCAAAATCGATGTTGCCTGCGCCAATTGTAATGGTGTTACCGTCCAAAAGCCCTGGCCAATTCCAATATTAACCGTATCGCCGTGATACCAAGGCTGATTATATCGGGCTCGTTTCCAGCCCCTGCTGGGTAAAATCGCCTGGCTTTCTTCATGAATATCTAATCCACTACTTTCACCGAATCCAAATTTGGCCATGGTATCGGAAATCCGATCAATCCCGAGTTTATAGGCCAAATCATAGAAGAAGGTATTACAAGAGCGCATAATCGCTTCGTCGAGCGTTACCCAACCATGGCCCCAACGCAAATGATCGCGATATTTGCGGGTACCATTTTTCAGTTGATAAAAACCGGGATCCCAAATTTTTGAGCCGGTATGGATAAGGTTTGCATCCAGCCCTAATAGCCCCAGAAAAGGTTTGATTGTCGATGCTGGGGGGTAGGTGCCTTTGGTCGCTCGGTTAATTAGCGGGCGATTGCGATTTTGCAGTTTTTTGTAATCTTTACTGGAGATACCGTGAACAAACAAATTACCGTCATAACTGGGGTTAGAATACAGCGCCAGAACACCGCCATCACGCGGATCAATCGCTACCACAGCACCGCGTTTACCATCCAGGGCGCGTTTGGCGATCATCTGTAGTTCGATATCCAGAGTCAGATGTAAATCGTTTCCAGGCACCGGCGGTGTATAATTTAAGGTTCTTAGGATGCGCCCTTGGTTGTTTACTTCGACTTCCTGGTGGCCTATTGTGCCATGCAACTGATCTTCATAGAATTTTTCAAGACCAAGTTTGCCGATATCCCGTGTCGCTTTGTAGTTTTCACCTTTGCCTTCTAACTCGAGATTGGTTAAATCCTTACGGTTAATGCGTGCAACATAGCCCAGGCTATGGGTGGTTAGATCGGCAAATGGATAATATCGTTTAAGACGGGCATCGACGATAACCCCGGGAAATAAATGCTGGTTTACTGACAGTTTTGCCACGTCGACTTCATCAAGGCGGGAGATAAGTTCAACCGGTTTAAATCGACGGTTTGAGCGAATACTTTCTCGAAATTTTTCCAGTTGCTCGTCGCTGATGTCGATCAATTTGGCAAGTTCCGTGAGGGTATATTCCATATCTTCGACTTGCTCGGGGATCAGCGATAATGAAAAAACCGGAACATTTTCCGCTAACAATACCCCGTTTCTGTCGTAAATCAGGCCGCGATTCGGCGCTACAGGCATTAGCTTAATTCGGTTCTCATTAGAACGTGTCTTATATTGTTGGTAGGCATTTATTTCCAGTTGATAGACATTGCTTAACAACACCATCAATAGCGCAATAACCCCGATAAATGTGATCAAGGCACGGCGCGCAAAGAGATTTGCCTCGGCCGTATGATTTCGGATCGTTACGCGCTTTCTAACCACATCTTACTCCCGGTGATATGGATGATTATTGTTTATGCTCCAGGCTCGATAGAGGCTTTCTGCGATCATGATGCGAACCATTGGGTGCGGTAGCGTTAATGGCGATAACGACCACTTTTGCTCTGACGCCTGAATGCACTGAGGTGCAAGTCCTTCGGGGCCACCAACCAGCAGGGCGACATCTCTGCCATCCATTTGCCAACGTTCAAGTTGCTGGGCAAGCTGTGGCGTTGTCCATGGTTTACCCTCGACTTCCAATGTTACAATACGACTGCCTTTGGGCACCGCCGCCATCGTTTGCTCGCCTTCTTTTTCTAAAATTCGAGCAATGTCAGCGTTTTTACCACGCTTGCCTGGGGTGATCTCAATCAAGTCAAAACTGAGATCCCGTGGAAATCGTCTGGCGTATTCGCTAAAACCCTGGGCAATCCAGGCTGGCATTTTATTGCCAACGGCAATCAGGGTAATTCGCATGCTGAGTTACTCGACAGCCCACAGTTTTTCGAGTTGATACAAGTCTCGGATTTCGTCGGTCATTACGTGGACAACAACATCGCTAATATCAATTAGCGCCCATTCCCCAATATCAGTGCCCTCAATCCCCAGAACACTAATTTCTTTCTTTTTGATTTCCAAACCCAGATGATCGGCGATGGATTTCACATGGCGAGTCGAGTTACCGGAGCAGATCACCATATAATCGGTAAAGCTGGCTTTGCCGCGCACATCCAGGGTAACAATATCTCGGGCTTTGATGTCTTCAAGTTGTTCAATCACGAAAGGAAGGAGTTGTTCTGTTTGCAAAAGTCTATTCCTGTAAAAAACGTTGCCTCAATTCTAACGTGAACCGCAACTAAGATACAGGCTATTGGTAAAGTTTTTCTTGGTAGATATAGTCAGCAACAGGGGCAGGTAACAATGAATGAATTGTCTGTTTGCGTTTAAGCCGCTGGCGAATATCAGTAGACGAAATATCTAATTGATTTGTATCAAAAATTAATATCTTGCCAGTATCTTCGAGCGGCGCTTTGCTAGGATTCTCTATGATGCGACTGGCAAAGGGAGCGGTGGTTTGGACATCGAATTCAAACCCAGGTCGACGGGTAACAACAAAGTGACAGTACTGAAATAACTGCTCGTAGCCATACCAGGTGCTCAGGTTGTTCAACGAATCCATACCAATAAAAAAGTAAATCCTTTGTCCGGGGTGCTGGCTTGCCAGCTCTTTTAAGGTCAATAATGAATAGGACTTTTCAACACGGTTGATTTCCCGTTTATCGACACGAAATAGCGGATCGAGTTGGCATACCCGTTCCAACATATTAAGGCGCTGTTCGCTGCTGGCGCTGGCATCGGCTTTATGGACGGGCGCCCGGTTTGGGATCAACAGTATGTGGGTCAGGTGCAATTTTGCAGCCGCTTCCTGAACAGGGCGTAAGTGCCCCCAATGTACAGGGTCAAAGGTTCCGCCAAAAACCCCTAAGGCAGGCATGGTATCCATTAGCTTGCGTTAGCACCTTCGACAATGTCTAACGGGAACTTGTCCATGGTTTCACCATGATAGATTGCCATGCAGACATCGGCGAGTAACAGATATGGATCGAGTTGAGTATCGGTTTTAGTCAGTAAATCGACTTTGGCCAGGCGACCTTTGGCCATTTGTATTTGTTCAAGTGACGACGCGTGCAGGGCTTTTTGATACAAAGGCTTCTTTTTATCCCAGACTTTATAGTGCTTGAAAACGTCGCCAATCTCTTGCCCTTGCTGGAGGCGAACATACATGCCTTCAAGTTGCGAGAGTTCTTTGTGAAGTATCCAAACCAGTTGGCCGGCGGCGAGACCTTCATGCTTCATCTGCGTAAGGATGTGCATGGCTTGCTTTAAATCACCAGATAACAGGGTGTCAGTCAATTGAAACGGTGTGAATTTGGCCTGATCTATCAACAGTAATTCGAGCTCAGACAAGGTGACCGCACCACCTGGGTAGAGTATCGCCAGCTTTTGTAATTCCTGATACAGACTGGGAAGATTGCCGGCATAACAATCGCTGATCATTGACATGCCTTGAGCATCAAGGCGCACGCCAAGTGCTTTGCATTGCTGATTTAACCAAATACTTAGCCCCCGACCTTCTAATTCGTAGACAGGAACATAACAGCCTTTGCTATCCAGCGCTTTGAACCATTTCTTGCGGGGAATTGCAGCATCGAGCTTGTTACCATGCAGGATCAGTAACACATCGGAGTGATCGGTATTGGCGATGTCGAGAATAACCTTACTCGCTTTGTCATCGAGCTTGCCATTGCCAACATCGATTTCAATAATTCGTTGGCTGGCGAACAAAGACAGGGACTGATATTCCTCCATCACCTGCAGCCAGTCAAAGTTTTCTTCGACACTAAAGCGGATCACTTCGCTGAACCCTTGTTGCGTTGCCACTGACTTTATTTGATCCAGAGCATCGTTTTTCTGCCAGGGTTCATCACCAAATACCAGATAAAAGTGAACCAGAGGTTTACTTAATTGTTGGCTAAGTTGGCTGTGATAAATACGCATCTATAAAGTAATGGAAGCCATGTTACGCAAGATCCTATCGGCCGCTTCAATACGCATTTCTTTGCGCAGCAAAGTCAGCTCCCGGCTTTTTGCCAGGGCCTGATCCGGGTTGTCTTGATAATTGCGATAGATTTCGAATGTGAAATCCTGGTTTTCTTTGCCCTGCATCCGAATTTCATAGCGAACCGTATAGGTAAGCTCGTACTCGGCAACCTGGCCATTTTCAAACAAAGACAGGGTTCGGCGATCCAGACTATCGTTAAGAATACGTAATTCCGGGGTATCATTGCGCTGCTGCTTTAACACTTCAACATTATTCACCTGCAGGTTTTGTTTAACCAGACGGGTTAACTCACCGTGAGTATCGGTGGAGCTCAGGTATAAGGTTTGTAACTCCTGTGGCAATAAATAATTGCCACGGAGTTGAAAGCCACAGGCGCTAAGCAGCGTTGTGGCAATCAAGACGAGTGTTAATAGTGAACGATGAGCTTTGTTTTTATTCATTAATTAGCAACGATGTTTAACAGTTTGCCCGGTATATAAATTATTTTACGTACCGTTTTACCGTCAGTGAACTTAACTACATTCTCTTGTGAAAACGCGAGTTTTTCAACATCTTCTTGCGAGGCATCCGCAGCAACGGTAATTTTACAGCGTAATTTACCATTAACCTGCACGATAACCAGCTTTTCATCTTCGACTAAAGCGGCGTTATCAACTTGCGGCCATTGTGCGTCTTCAACGGCATTACCATCGCCAACGCGTTGCCATAAATGATGACCAAGGTGCGGCGTAATTGGCGTTAACATAACGACAATCGATTGCACCGCTTCTTTCATGACGGCGATGTCTTCTGCACTTTCCATTTTCGCTTTCGCTAATGTATTCATCAACTCCATAATCGCTGCAATGGCAGTATTAAAGGTATTACGACGACCAATGTCATCCGTTACCTTAGCAATGGTTTTGTGTAAATCACGGCGCAGGTTTTTATGCACACTGGTGAAGTTTAGTTCGCTACTGGCTGCTTGAGTTGCAGAAGCTTGCTGGTAATCAAAGACCAATTTCCAGACCCGTTTTAAGAAACGATGCGCACCTTCAACCCCGGCATCTGACCATTCCAGCGTTTGCTCCGGTGGTGCGGTAAACATAATAAACAAACGCACTGTATCCGCGCCGTACAAATCGATTACCGACTGCGGATCAATACCATTGTTTTTCGATTTTGACATCTTGCTCATGCCCGCCGACAACACTTCCTGACCATCGGTCTTGCAAAGCGCTTTGGTGACTTGGCCTTTTTCATTGCGTTCGACATCGACATCGCTCGGCGAATACCAGTGTTTCGCACCGTTTTCTTCTTCGCGATAGAAGGTATCTGCCAGAACCATGCCTTGGCATAATAGGCTTTTGAATGGTTCGTCCGAATCAACTAAGCCGACATCACGTAACAATTTGTGGAAAAAGCGAGAGTACAATAAATGTAAAATAGCATGCTCGATACCACCGATATATTGATCAACCGGTAACCAGTAGTTGGCTTTTTCAGGGTCCAGCATCGCGTGTTCATTTTTTGGATCCGCATAGCGGGCGTAATACCAGGAAGACTCCATAAACGTATCGAAGGTATCGGTTTCGCGAAATGCGGTCTGACCCTGGTAGGTGGTTTTTGCCCATTCAGGATCGGCTTTTATTGGTGAGGTTACACCATCCATTACCACGTCTTCCGGAAGTTCCACCGGCAGTTGATCTGCAGGCACAGGTACGGACTCGCCGTTTTCCAGGTTTAACATGGGAATTGGGGTACCCCAATAGCGCTGACGGGAAACACCCCAGTCACGCAGACGATAGTTTACAGTTACCTTGCCTTTGCCGGCAGCGGTTAGTGTATCGGCAATGGCTTTGAAGGCTTGCTCAAAATCTAAACCATCAAAGTCACCAGAATTAATCAATGACCCTTTTTCGGTTATGGCCGCCTCGTCAATGTTGATTTCATCACTGGCAATAACCTGTTTTATCGGCAGGTCGTATTTTTTCGCAAATTCCCAGTCACGTTGATCATGACCCGGTACCGACATAACCGCACCTGAACCGTAATCCATTAATACGAAATTCGCTGCCCAGACGCTAACCAGTTCACCGGTTAATGGGTGAATGGCTTTTAAGCCGGTATCAACCCCGGATTTTTCCATCGTTGCCATATCCGCTTCGGCAACTTTGTTATTTTTACATTCGTTGATAAACGCCTGTAACTGTGCATTGTTTTTTGCCGCTTCCAGGGCTAATGGATGCTGTGCAGCCAGAGCAACATAGGTGACACCCATTAGGGTGTCTGGACGGGTAGTGTAGATATCAAAACTGGCATCGCTGTCGGCGACCTGGAAAGTCATCTCAACACCTTCAGAGCGACCAATCCAGTTACGCTGCATGGTTTTTACCTGCTCCGGCCAGTCTTCAAGCTGATCCAGATCATTCAATAATTCTTCCGCATAATCGGTGATTTTGATAAACCATTGGGGAATTTCTTTACGCTCCACCAAAGCACCGGAGCGCCAGCCGCGACCATCGATTACCTGCTCATTCGCCAGTACGGTCTGATCGACAGGGTCCCAGTTTACGGTTGCGTTTTTCTTATATACCAGGCCTTTTTCGTGAAGTTTCGTGAAGAACCATTGCTCCCAGCGATAATATTCTTTGCGACAGGTGGCAAATTCACGATCCCAATCATAACCAAAACCCAGGGATTTAAGTTGATCACGCATGTAATCGATATTTTCATAGGTCCACTTTGCCGGGGCAGTCTTGTTTTTAATTGCCGCATTTTCCGCAGGCAAACCAAACGCATCCCAACCCATAGGTTGCAATACATTTTTACCCTGCAAACGCTGGTAACGACTGATCACATCACCCAGGGTGTAGTTTCGTACGTGCCCCATATGCAAACGACCGCTTGGGTAAGGGAACATGGACAGACAATAAAACTTTTCCTGACCGGGCTTTTCTTTGGCGCCAAAGGTGTTGTTATCAGTCCAATACTTCTGGGTATCTTGCTCAATAGCTTGGGGATTGTATGTGGATTCCATCAATGATTCTCAAACATCTGTGTGACAGTAATTTTAGACCTTTAAGCCGAACCATCAGGATTATTCTGATGTCGTTTTTTTGCTTCGGTGCAGACTACTTTCAATATTAAAAATTTGCGCCATAGAATACCTCATTAGGCCAAGGTTCAACAAGCATCCATTAGTGTTAACTATACTTTTATAATTACCAGTACCGATTTGATCCAATTTGCACGGCTCAGACCGAGCAAAACAGACAATATGGGAGTAGTCAATGAGCGAAAAACATCCTGAATATCAAAGTTTTTACGAACGTATGTCGAAATGGTTGCACGAGCTTCGTGAAGACGAGGGGAAAACCTTTAAAAACCTGGTTGAAAAAGGCGAGGAGTATTTGCAGGCGGCGGAAGATTTGTCCGTCAATGAATATCAGTTATCCGTACAGGGTTTTAAAAACGATCTTCGGCAGTTTTATCAGGAATACAAGCAGCAGGCAGAGCAATCCCCATATTTGAAAAATCTGCGGGAAGGCGTCTGGATGCAACTGGCTAAAATGACCGATAAATCCCAGGTGGAATGGAGTGAACTGGAAGATGATCTTGAACACAAAGGTATTTATCACAGTGGTGAACTGATTGGCTTTGGCCAGTTACGCTGTATAAATTGTGATCATACCGTGGTTATTGTCCACCCATCGAAAATCATTCCATGCGTAAAATGTAATGCACAGGAGTTTGAGCGTCAGCCCTTGTCCCCGTAACCGGTTTGTATTAAATTCGCCGGAAAATCATTGTGTTCGAGGCCTTGCTGGGTTTACACTGGATTTGAATAAATTATTTTAATTTCTGTCTGTATCAGGTACCCAGCATTTCATGACCATAAATATCGAATCTTTAAAAGTTCCCGCCAATGCACTTTGTGCGCAATTTTCTTCTTCTCTATTTTCTCAAAGTCAGGTCGACCAGCAACAGACCCAGTCATTTATTGGTCATGACCGAGCAAAAGAAGCGCTGGAGTTTGGTTTGTCCATGCCATCTAGCGGTTTTAATGTGTATGCCAAAGGCGAGCATGGGACAGGTCGAAAGACATTGATTCAGCAAATGCTGGAACGTTATGCGTCTGAACACGGACCTGCAGATGAATGGTGCTACGTTAACAATTTTGACGATATACAGGCTCCGAAAAAACTCTACTTAAACCCCGGTGAAGGCAAAGTTCTTCTCGATAAGATGTCTTCGCTGATTGATGACTTACTCAGTCTTTTCCCGGAAATTTTTGATAACCCGGGTTATCAAAGGCAAAAGGCGGCGATTGATCGGGCATTTAACGAAAAATATGACAGTGCCATTGAAGAAGTCGAAACGTTTGCATTAAGCAAAAACGTGTCTGTCTATGAAGAAAAAGGGGAAATTGGTTTTGCTCCTCTTGTCGACGGTAAACCCCTAAATGACAAGGAGTTTGCTAGCCTATCTGAAACCGATCGAACCTCGTTTTATCAATTGCTGGCGGAGCTTGAGACTCTACTCAGCGAAACCTTGCTGGAACTGCCACTATGGAAGCGTGAATCCAGTGTGCAGATGCGAAAGCTCAAATATGATACCGCTGAGCAGTCGATTCGTCCGCTACTTAAAGAACTGGAGCGTGAATTTGCCAGTAATCTGGGCATTTTAAAATACCTCAAAGATGTCCAGGGACATCTAACCGAAGCCGTATTGGATATCCTGGTAGAAGAGGGCAGTGAAGGGCGTGATGATAAAGCCAGCCGCAAATTGATGGTTGAGCGATTTATGCCGAACCTGTTGGTGGCCAGAAAACCGGATCAGGGTGCGCCGGTGGTGTATGAACAAAACCCGACGTTCCAGAATTTATTTGGCAGTATTGATTACACGGCTGTCCAAGGTGCCGTATATACCAACTATCGTCTGTTACGGGCTGGTGCTTTGCATCGGGCCAATGGCGGCTATTTACTCTTAGATGTGGAAAAATTGCTGGCTCAGCCCCTGATTTGGTCACATTTAAAGTTAGCGTTAAAAACCGGTGAACTGTCGATAGAACATCCCTATGCCGAGTTATCGCATGGCAGCAGCATTACCTTGGCACCGGAAAAAATCCCCTTAAAAGTCAAGGTGATTTTATTGGGTAACGCCGAGTTATATTACACCTTACAAGAATATGATCAGGAATTTACCGAACTGTTTCGGGTGCTTGCTGATTTCGATCGTCACGTTGTCAATAACAATGACAATCTGGCCGCTTATGGCACCTTAATACGTCAGCATGCAGAAAAAATGCAATACCCAGACGTCAGCGATGATGCTATCGCTTATCTGGTGCGCTATTCATTGCGCCGGGCGGAACATCAATTAAAGCTGTCAGCCAATATCGTGCAAATCAACGATTTGCTCGACGAAGCGCATTTTCTTTACCAAAAGCAAGGCAAAACCGGCAGCATTGAAGAGTCGGATGTACACCAGGCGCTGCAGGCGAAAGCGCGCCGAACGGGTCAGTTAAGCGAAAACTGGTTACAGGAAATTAAAGAAGAACAAGTGCTGATATCCACCGAAGGTCAGGCCATTGGAAAGATTAATGGCCTGACCGTTTTGGAAATCGGAGATTCGGTGTTTGGCACACCTGCGAGAATATCCGCCACCGTTTATGCAGGCTCTCAGGGCGTAACCGATATTGAACGTGAAGCGGAGCTTGGCAAATCCATTCATTCCAAAGGGGTGTTATTGCTTATCGGTTATCTGGGCCATAAATACGGGCAAAGCTTTCCGCTGTCGATTTCTGCCAATATTGCCATAGAACAGTCTTATGGTCACATCGATGGCGACAGTGCATCGATGGCTGAGCTATGCGCGCTGATTTCGGCGA
Organism: Thalassotalea litorea; assembly: GCF_043642205.1. GTDB lineage: Bacteria > Pseudomonadota > Gammaproteobacteria > Enterobacterales > Alteromonadaceae > Thalassotalea_A > Thalassotalea_A litorea. The sequence continues at coordinate 14,089 of NZ_JBHZSG010000022.1, forward strand.
TCACTAAATTGCCAGTACGTCAGGATATTGCGGTTACCGGGTCGATTAACCAACACGGTGAAGTTCAGTCAATTGGTGGCGTAAATGAAAAAATCGAAGGCTTCTATCGCTTGTGCTTTGACAAAGGACTAACGGGTGAGCAAGGCGTGATTATCCCGAAAACCAATACCATTAACCTGATGCTCAATGAGGAGGTTATGACGGCGGTTGAACAGGGCAAGTTTCATATCTATGCTGTAGATAGTATCGATCAGGCGTTAGAAGTTTTGCTTGGCGTTGAGGCCGGAAAACGTCGTCGCAACGGCGGTTATCTGAAAAAGACCGTGCATGGACAAGCGCTGGTAAAACTTGCCAAGTTGTCACAAATGATCAACGGGGATGACGAAGACTAGCCCTGTCGCCTAGCGAGATGAAGATCTTAGCTCAGACCTTAATTCAGACCTTAATTATCGAATGGGTTAAGGTCTGTAACAATTGCAATTCTGGTTAACTAACAACCTATCATCATGATTGACGTCAAACCGAATAGCCTCAGTTTATCGTCAATAAAAAATCGCAACCGTTAATAACAATAGATAAATAAGGAATATATGGATTTATTTCTCGCGAATATGATTGTTATCGTGTTCGTTGCGGTATTCATTAGCATCGTTGAAAAATGCGAAATTATCTCGGCGAAAAACTCCTGGATACAAGCGATTGTTGTTGTCCTTATCGTTCTGATTACGTGGTTAGCGTCAAGCTTCTTATTCGCGCTTTTGATCGGTTGGCTACTTCCCGATTTTTACCCCAAGGTATTCTTTTACAAAGCGATATTTGTTACTTTGTTTTTATTCATGTACTGGCCTTATAAAATGTTTAAGGCGCAAATAAAAATGACACTAACTGAAAAATGATAGCTTTTAGCGGTCGTGAGGCATGCAGATAGTCTATATGTAAAATTCCCCCGACCCAGAATTACTAAAAATTCTCAGCAATATCTGCGAAAAATTGGCACATTGGTGCTTCATGGTTTTTAACTAATTGATATTTAGGTTCTTTCTGGTAGTTTATGGGGAACAAAGTAGACAGGGATTTCTGAGCCGTCTACATAATAAGTTGTTAGCTTGATTTTTAGGGTGAGGTGTACATGAAGTATATTTTTTTAGCTTTCCTTTTTATTAGTACATTCGCGAATGCCCGAAGTGAAGTAATCGCATATAAAAATGGATTTATGTTTTATACAGATGATAATTCAGAGATAAAAAAATATCCTATTGATAAACTTCATAAAGGACTCCTTGACCCCGACGTATATTTTTGGGGAGACACAAGAGATGCTTGGCATGCATATTATCCGGATTTCATAAGGAATATATTACTTCGTAAAAAACAAGAATATATTATTGGAATAAAGATGCTAAATCAGCAGGTCATAGAGTCTGAAGTTACACATCACACTAAGTTTGAATGGTATGAAGAAGTATTAGTGGCAACCATATTATCCGATACCGAATATGTCTTTGAAATATTGGCTGAATTTGAAAAGTGTGAAGCTCTTGATATCTTTACAAATATAAAAACAATACCTTCCTTTTCGGACTTTGCTGGGTACCCAGATGCAGTCTTTGGATTTTTAGTTAAAATAGGGCATTACAAAGTTGAAGATCAAGCTGAGTATTATGAACACTTAGTAGAAAATTTAAAAAAAGAGTATATATGTAATCAAAGCTAACAAGAGGTCGAATGTAAATGTCGAGTTGGAATTTACCCGTATCGACGCCAACGTTAATGCTTTGATTTGTTTTTGTATTCATATAAGCTAACTCTTGCTTGCAAAATGCGGGCTCGAGGCCCAGTAGACTATTCGAGTGTGATGCTTGGAGTCTTTTGTCGCGTTCTTTCTTGTTATCGGTCTCTCAACAGAGGAGCCATCACTCAACCGAACTACGACAAAAGAGGGCTTTAGTTGCAGCTAAAGCCTGGGTCTCACCTTACCCGAAAACGTTTTAAAAGAATTAAAAAAGATGGGTTTATTATCCATACAAGTCGTTTAAAAAGGACAAAAACAGTTGGCTTTTGCTCCTTCGTCGCTTATTTTAGCCAACTATTTTATGTCTCTTTACGAGGCGTTAGGCCAAGATGAAAAGCAGTAGGGTTGTTGCTTTTTCTTCCACCGAAAATTGCTCCTCGATAACTGCTCCCGCGTTATTTTAACTACATACTTCCATGTAGTAGTGCATTTTAGGCATACCTGCGAAACCCTGGCCATAACCTCATAGCTTCCATCAGCGAAGTTTACCTCACTAGGAACAGCGTGTCCCCGGAGCTGATGACATCAGCGTACTCGAAGCGACGTTTTTGGTCGCGTACCCGGAGTATCGCTCGCGATACGTACTGCTCTTACCCACCCAATGCGTTTTGCGCATTATCCCTCCATTACGATATATCGTAATCTCCACCCAAAGAAACGTGTTTCTTTCTCCACCTTAAGGAAATTCCAAATCAAATTTGGAATGACGTAAGATTATTTTGCTTTTTCTTCCATTTACCACCTCCCACCTTCGATCTCCAACGCATACTTCTCGCCCCTAACTTGTTGCTTTTCCGATTTTTTGTCTATTCTTTAAGCAATAACAATTAATCGACCGATTTCCTTATCCGGACATTGGTCAAGATAGTTTGTCGCCTATGCTGTTTTATCGGGTTTGGTTGTCTATCGTTAATGGTGAGACCCGGCGTGACAACAGAAAACGTACTGGCAACAAACATCGATCAAATCTGGCCAATCGCCAGCTACTTCGCAATTCTCGTTGGATTATTGCTAGGGATGCTCGCGCTCGCCATGTTTTTGGGGCCGAAAACTCAGCGGCGCCACACCCACACCCCTTATGAATCAGGCATCATTGCCGTTGATGCCCCTAAAACCCGATTTACCAATCACTTTTTTCTTTACGCGATCTTCTTTGTCATTTTTGATTTGGAAACCATTTTCTTATTTGCCTGGGTTATTGCATTTGATGAGAGCGGGATGGCGGGGTTTATTGAGGCCAGTATTTTTATCACAATTTTACTCGCCGCACTGATTTATATATGGCGAATCGGTGCATTGGAGTTAGTTCGTAAACATCGGCCCGCCAGAATGAGGCAATAACATATGGAATGGTCCTTAACCAAAGCGGAACTGGACAAACAAATGTCAGCAGCCAAGCAAGTTGCCGAAGAAGATCTGAAACGTTCGGTACTATTTGCCAAACTTGATGACATGGTTAACTGGGGCCGGAAAAATTCTATCTGGCCTTTTAACTTTGGCCTGTCCTGTTGTTATGTGGAAATGGCCACCAGTTTCACCTCCCGCCATGATATTGCTCGATTTGGAGCGGAAGTTATTCGGGCGACGCCGCGACAAGCTGACCTGATGGTTATCTCAGGCACCTGTTTTCGTAAAATGGCACCGGTGATTCGACACTTATACGATCAATTGCTGGAACCTCGCTGGATCATTTCCATGGGCTCATGCGCCAATTCCGGTGGTATGTATGACATCTATTCTGTTGTGCAGGGGGTAGATAAATTTATCCCTGTCGATGTCTATGTACCGGGCTGTCCACCGCGACCGGAAGCATTAATGGAAGGATTATTATTACTGCAGCAAAAAATAGCTCACCAACCCAGACCGTTAAGCTATGTCGTCCAAGAGCAAACGGTTCAGGAGATTGCTAAACCTTCCCTGCGTGATATCAAGCATGAACACAGAATTCATGTTAAAAACCTGCCGGAGCCTGATCAGATATGAATCAGAGCAATGAGGTTAACAATATAAGCGAATGGCATCCGGGGGATGACTATACGCTGCGTGACGAAATTGCCCATATAAACTCTGACCTTGGTTTACAGGAACAGCAAGTCCAGGATCAAATTGAAACCTATTGGCTGGAAAAGTCGCAGTTGCTGAGTTTGATGCAATTGTTAAAACAACAAATCCCCAATGGTTTTGATATGTGTTTTGATCTGTTTGCCGTTGATGAACGGGTCCGGGAGAATAAACTGGCCAGTAGTTGTGAAGATTTCACGCTGGTCTATCATCTACGTTCAATGAAACGCAATCAGGATATTCGTATCAAGGTTGCACTGTCTGAACCTGATAAAACCATCGAAAGTGTTTGTGGTATATGGGCAAACGCTAACTGGTACGAACGAGAAGTTTGGGACATGTTTGGTATCCGATTTACCAATCATCCTCATCTGGCTCGGATCCTGATGCCGCCTACCTGGGTCGGTCATCCATTGCTCAAAGATCATCCCGCCAGAGCGACGGAAATGGAACCGTTTACCCTGACCGATAAACAACAAGACATTGAGCAGCAGGCTTTGAAGTTTCGCCCGGAAGACTGGGGCATGAAGCGCCAAAGTGCCGATGCCGATTTCACCTTTTTAAACCTCGGACCCAATCATCCTTCCGTTCATGGGGCGTTTCGTATTGTTCTGCAAATGGAAGGTGAAGAAATTGTCGATTGCGTGCCCGACATTGGTTATCACCACCGCGGCGCTGAAAAAATGGGCGAGCGTCAATCCTGGCATAGCTACATACCCTATACCGACCGCATCGATTATCTCGGGGGAGTGATGAATAACTTCCCCTACGTTATGGCCGTTGAAAAACTGGCCGGAATCGAGGTCCCGGAACGCGCGAAAATGATCCGCATTATGACGGCGGAAATGTTCCGAATTCTGAGCCATCTGTTGTTTTATGGCACCTTTGCCCAGGATGTCGGGGCACTGTCACCAATATTTTATATGTTTATCGATCGTGAAAAGCTGTTTGCCATCGTCGAAGCCATTACCGGGGCGCGTATGCACCCAAGCTATTTTCGCATTGGTGGAGTGGCTATGGATTTGCCAAAAGGCTGGGATACCCTGGTTCGTGAATACGTCAACTATCTGCCAAAACGCCTTGATGAATATGAAAAAATGGTTATGCAAAACCGTTTGCTTAAGGCTAGAACCGTCAATGTCGGCGCGTATACCACCGAGGAAGCCATCGAATATGGCGTTACTGGTCCGGGTTTGCGTGCCACGGGATACTCCTGGGATCTTCGTAAGCAACGCCCGTATAGCGGTTACGACCAGTTTGAGTTTGATGTACCGATTGGCCACAACGGCGATAGTTATGATCGGTGCCGGGTTCGGGTCGAAGAAATGCGTCAAAGCATCCGTATCATAGAACAATGCCTGAACAATATGCCTGCAGGCCCCTATAAAGCGCAACATCCGCAAACAACGCCGCCGGACAAGCGTTACACCATGCAAGATATTGACACTTTGATACCGCATTTCGTCAACGTGTCATGGGGACCCGTGATCCCTGCCGGCGAGGTAAGCGTGAGTGTCGAAGCTACCAAAGGCATCATGGCTTACCATCTGGTTAGCGATGGTTCAACCATCAGTTATCGGACCCGAATTCGTACTCCGTCTTTTGCCCATTTACAAATGCTGCCATTGATATCCAAAGGGCAAATGGTTGCCGATTTGATCGCGACGCTCGGCAGTATTGATTACGTCATGGCCGATGTCGACAGATAAGGAAAATCATTGCAATGAAGCGAAATCACATAAGGAAATCTCAGTGTCACTAGCAACACAATTACCCCGTGTCGGGGAAGGCAATATTGATATTCATTACCTGAATTATCGGGACTATCTGAGCGTGGAAGAAATCGAGGCGATTGAGCATGAAGTTACGATCATGGGCCGACGCCATGCCGCCGGCATCGAGGCGCTAAAGCTGGTCCAGAAAAATCGCGGCTGGATATCCGATGAAAGCCTGTATGCAATTGCCGATTTATTGCAAATGAGCGCCAGTCAACTCGAGGGCATCGCTACCTTCTACAACCTGATTTATCGGCAACCGGTTGGGCGTTACGTCATCCATATTTGTGATTCGATCAGTTGCTACCTTACCGGTTATCAGGCGGTCAGCAATGCGATAAAAGACCACTTAGGCATCGATTATGGGCAAACGACTGACGATGGCATGTTTACCCTGCTAACCAATGCGTGTCTGGGCAGTTGCGATAAAGCACCTGCGATGAAGATTGGTGAAGATCACTTCGAACAGTTAACCCCGCAATCTGCATGTGAAATTCTGCAACAACTGCAGCAGGAGTTACCAAAAGATACGCCAAACCCAAGAGAATAAACGAGGCACTGATGACCACAGACAAGCCACTAACACAACACATTAACCTGGTACAGCCACTGGCGATGGCGGATTATGTTGAGGTTGGGGGTTATCAAAGTGTTAACAAAGCCTTACAACACATGTCGGCTCAGGACGTGATGGCGGTGGTAAAATCATCCGGTTTAAAAGGGCGTGGCGGCGCGGGGTTTCCCACGGCGATGAAATGGAGTTTTGTGCCGGACTTTGAACCCGATGACCCCCGATACTCTCAAGATAAATATTTAATTTGTAATGCCGATGAAATGGAGCCCGGAACCTTTAAGGATCGTTGGCTGCTCGAAGGTGTACCGCATCAATTAATCGAATCGATGATCATTGCCAGTTATGCCATCGGTGCCAACAAAGCTTTTATTTTTCTACGCGGCGAATATCACTTAGCGGCAAGGCGTTTGCAACACGCCATTGATGAGGCCTACAAGCATGGCTTCCTTGGTAGCAATATTGTGCAAAGTGGTTACCATTTGGATATTTATCTGCATACCAGTGCCGGCCGATATATTTGTGGCGAAGAAACCGCATTAATTAATGCCCTGGAAGGCCAAAGAGCCAATCCCAGAGCTAAACCACCATTTCCACAAGTCAGTGGTTTGTTTGGCAAGCCTACCATAGTAAACAATGTCGAAACCTTATCGAACCTACCGCACATTATTAATCAGGGCGCCGACTGGTTTAAAGAACTTTCCAATAACCAGGATGCGGGTACCAAAATCTATGGCGCTAGTGGCCGGGTGCAACGACCGGGCTTGTGGGAGTTACCAATGGGGATCACGGTACGTGAACTGCTCTATGATCATGCGGGTGGTTTGCAATCGGGCCTTAACCTTAAAGGGTTTCTACCCGGTGGCGCATCAACGGATTTTCTAACGGCAGAACATTTGGATCTGGTGATGGGGTATGACGAAGTCAGTCAGGCAGGCAGTCGCCTGGGGACCGGTGGGATCATTGTTCTTGATGACCGTAATTGCCCGGTAGGTATGGTGCTCAATCTTCTGAAATTTTTTGCTCAGGAATCTTGCGGCTTTTGCACCCCTTGTCGTGACGGTACGGCCTGGGTGGTGGAAACCTTAACGCGGATTGAGCAAGGTCAGGGTAACAAGCAAGACCTCGATAGTTTACACAAGCTGTGTGATTTTATGTGGCTTGGAAAAACTCATTGTGCGCTGGCGCCCGGGGCCGTAGAGCCCTTGCAAAGCGCATTAAAATACTTCCACGATGATTTCGAACAGCATATAGACAAGCATTGCTGTCCTTATCATGGCCATCATTAACGGGAAATTTATAGAATGGATAAATTTCAACCAGATACATCGGCACAGCAATCAAAAAGCCCGGAATTAGTGACCGTACACCTTGATGGCCAGGCGTTGCAATTACCAAAAGGCGAAAATCTGTTGGCAGCGATTTTGTCGCAAAAATTCAATTTACCTTATTTCTGCTGGCACCCGTCAATGGGCTCCATCGGTGCCTGCCGTCAATGTGCACTTACCCTGTTTACGGATGAAACACAGCAACGGGGTAAAACCATTATGGCATGCATGACTCCCGTCGCCGATGGCATGTACGTTGGGTTAGAGCATGCTCCCGCCGCTGAATTTCGCGAGCAGGTGATTGCAGCAATGATGACCAATCATCCCCATGATTGTCCTGTGTGTGGTGAGGGGGGAGCCTGTCATTTGCAAGATATGACGGTAATGACGGGGCATTCACAGCGTCAGTATCAAGGGCTTAAACGCACCTTTACCAATCAATATTTAGGACCTCTGGTCAATCATGAAATGAATCGCTGTATCACCTGCTATCGCTGTGAACGCTTTTATAAAGATTATGCCGGCGGGAAAGATTTCGCCGCTTGCGGATCGAAAAATCAGGTGTATTTTGGTCGTCAACAAGATGGCGTGCTGGAAAGTGAGTTTGCGGGAAATCTCGTGGAAGTTTGCCCGACAGGCGTGTTTACCGACAAACCTTTTGCGTCCCACTACACCCGAAAGTGGGATTTGCAATCGGCTCCATCCATTTGTCAGGGCTGTTCAGTTGGCTGCAATATCAGCGTTGGTGAGCGCTACGGCAGCGTTCGCCGCGTGATTAATCGCTACCACCATGATATCAACGGTTATTTCATCTGCGATAAAGGCAGGTTTGGTTTTTCCTATGTTAACAGTGAATCCAGGATCACCAGCCTATCCGGAATTGATGTAGGTAATGATGCTCAGCCTCATGATTTTTCTATTGCTGTGGCCAGACACAAAAGCAAAGCATGTCTGGGAATTGGTTCTGCCAGAGCGAGTCTGGAAAGTAATGCGGCATTAAAGCAACTGGTTGGCCGCGACAATTTTTGCAGCGGCCTGACGGCACATCAGCAGGCATGTATTCGTGCCTGCCAGTCTTTGATGCAGCACAAGCAACAGGCAAGTATTCAGGATATTGAACAAAGCGATTGCATTATTGTTTTTGATGAAGATATTACCCAAACCTCTGCCCGTATCGCGCTTGCCGTGCGTCAGGCAACGCGCAATGCTGCGTTTGATAAAGCTCAGACGTTGGGTATTCCACGCTGGCAGGACGATGCGGTTCGTACTGCCGCACAGGATTTGCGCTCTGACCTTTTTTTATTGCAAAGCAAAAGCAGTAAACTTGATGATGTTGCAACGTTTAGTACACCACTGCCGCAAGAAACCATCACAGATCTTGCACATTCATTAGTGAAATATGGGTTGAATGCGACAAGTGCTGAAGCGCCAATGGTCGCAGCGGAAGATGCACTGTTATCCCGTATTTTAACCGCATTACAACGGGCGAAACGGCCGTTAATTATTGGCGGTTGCAGTCATTGGCACCTGGAACTACTACAAACCATCGAGCGCCTTGCTGGTGCTGCGCCGAATCACTGGCAGTTTGCATTATTGCCCGATGCCGTCAATGCTCTGGGTCTGGCCAGCTTAATGGATGAACATACATTAAGCCTGGAGCAGTTGCAGGCCAAAGAGCTGAGTTCAGCTGCGCTGATTGTTATGGAAAACTCATTGTCCGCCTTGTCCGTTGATCAAAAACAGCAATTGGTTGAGCAATGCGAAACCCTGATAGTCATTGATCATACTCACCATGATTTATCGATCCGGGCCGACATTGTGCTTCCATCTACGGCATTTACCGAAAGTGATGGCGTGGTGGTGAACTATCAGGGATTAGCACAGGCATTCTTTCGCGTAAAACCGCCAACGATGCCGTTGCGCAGTGCCTGGCAATGGTGTCAGATGCTTGATGATGTGTTTGGTCAGGGCAACTTAAACGGTTTGCAAAAACTGTCACAATTACGCGCCCACTTTCAGCAAACGCTTGCTGGCTATCCGGATATGAGTGCGCTGTTCGCTGAGCAGTTATTGTTTAAATCGGCGCGGCAATCGATGCGTTATTCGGGGCGCACGGCGATGATTGCCAACCAAACCGTCCATGAACCTAAGAATCCGGTAGATCCCGATTCCCCGTTTAGCTTTTCTATGGAAGGACCCGGAAAATTAGATGCTCAGGGGCATGCCTTACCACAGCCGTTTTCCTGGGCTCCGGGCTGGAATTCCAATCAATCGGTGAGTAAATATCAGGTTAGCGTTGGCGGTGTGATCAACAATCGAGCGAACCACGTGTACCTTGGCAACGACCAAATAGACAAATTAGATAATTCAGATAATACAGCAGGTTATGGCGCAAGTGGCGACGCCAGTGCGGATGCCAGACAGCAAGAGCGGCCAGCAACCGAAGCCATAATAGTCGGTAACACAATGTCGCCTATGGTCAGTGGATTAACGTTCAGGAAATTACCGCATCTGTTTGCAAATGATGAATTTGCCCGCACCATTGCTGAATTCGCCTTGATGGCACCGCCGCCATGTTTGCTTATCAATACGGCGGATATGGACAAATTGTCAGCGGCTGATCTAACCAATAAAACAGAGTGCAAAATCAGCCATGTACGTGTCGAACTTGCTGATCAATCATCGCTTATTTTGCAATTGTTCCCTTGTAGCGATGTTGCCAAAGGGGTGGCATATCTGCATCACCCTAGAGTAAATCACGAGCCCCTGCTTAGTCTGTTGTCGTCAATATCTGTAGCCACAGCTAATGATATTGAAGCTCATCAGCAGCAACTAAACGACGAGTTACAGCAAATCCTGGAACAAAAAAATCGTAACCTTGCCCGGCTTCAGAAAACCGATCAGATGATCCCGATTCAGTTTGTCGGGGAGGGACGCTGATGGGCTTTATCGAACCTTTATTTCCATTTATTGAAATGACCATTATCATTCTGGCATTGATCCTTATTGCCGCTTTTTTGGTCTGGGTGGAGCGGCGCATGATTGGTATTTGGCAGGACCGCTTGGGCCCCAATCGCGTTGGTCCCGGTGGCGTATTGCAATCGGTTGCCGATCTTCTGAAAATACTCGGTAAAGACGAATTTACCCCTAAGTTTGCCGACAGGTTTACATTCCTGCTTGCGCCATTTATTGGCGCGATAACGGTGCTGATGAGCTTTGCGGTAATACCGTTTTCTGAATCGATAGGCGTTAGCGATTTAAATATCGGCTTATTGTTCTTTCTCGCGATGACGTCACTGGCCGTGTATGGCGTGGTATTGGCGGGATGGTCGTCCCGAAATAAATACGCGCTATTGGGTGGCATGCGCGCTGCAGCGCAAACCATCAGTTATGAAGTGTTTATGGGCCTGTCGATGATGGGCGTAGTGCTTTTGGCCGGCAGTTTCAGCTTGCGTGATATTGTTGAAGCGCAACAACAGAGCTGGTTTATTACCAGTCAGTGGCTTGGTTGTCTGGTGTTTCTGGTTGCCGGTATTGCTGAGAGTCACCGCTTACCTTTCGATTTACCAGAGGCCGAAACCGAACTGACGGCAGGGTTTCATACCGAATATTCCGGATTTAAATTCGCATTATTTTTCCTCGGTGAATATTTGGGTGTCACCTTGATTTCGGCGATGACGGTTATTTTGTTCTTTGGGGGGTATCTGCCACCTGGGTTTCTTGCTGATACGGCGCTGGCCAATATTCCGGGGATCGTTTGGTTTACGGTTAAAGTCGTTTTCTTCATTATGTTTTTTATCCTTCTTCGCACTTCCTTGCCGCGTCCAAGGTTCGATCAATTACTCGCCTTTGGCTGGAAAGTCATGTTGCCCTTATCGCTAATCAATTTGCTGTTAACCGCCGTTCTAAGACTAACCGGTGTACTCGGAGGTGCTCATGTTTAGCCAGTTTCGAACCATGTGGCTGGTGCTTAAGCACACGTTCACAAAAGCGGATACGGTCGAATATCCAGAACAAAAGCCGTATCTGGCGCCTCGATACCGTGGCCGTATTGTGCTTACCCGAGACCCTTCTGGTGAAGAACGTTGTGTCGCCTGTAATTTATGCGCGGTTGCCTGTCCGGTCGATTGTATTTCGTTGCAGCAAACCACGGATGCTGATGGACGCAAACGGCCGGAATTTTTCCGCATAAATTTTTCCCGCTGCATTCTGTGCGGATTTTGCGAAGAAGCTTGTCCTACCTATGCAATACAGCTCACCCCGGATGTTGAATTAGCCGAATATGAACGGTCAAATTTAGTGTACGAAAAAGAGCACTTACTCATTGATGGTCCCGGAAAATATCCAGATTACAGTTTTTATCAACATAGCGGCATCGCCATAAAGTCAAAAGCGAAAGGCGAAGCTCAAGGGGAGAAACCCCCGGTCGATGTCAGGGGATTGATGCCATGATACGTATACAGGAAATGAACACATGAATCTGGAATGGATCTTTTATTTCGCCGCAGCCATCGCCTTTATCGCCAGTATCAAAGTCGTAACCGGGGAGAATGCGATCCATGCATTGCTGTATTTGGTGGTGTCTTTGCTCGCCGTTGCTTTGTGCTTCTATCTACTTGGTGCTCCCTTTGCCGCAGGTCTTGAAGTTATCGTATACGCTGGTGCTATTTTAGTGCTATTTGTGTTTGCAGTGATGATGTTTGATTTACAGGGCGACCGACCACCGGCATTGTTTCAGCAATCCTGGTTTTCAACCTGGTTTGGACCGCTAGTGCTTACCCTGACACTCGCCATTATGCTGGCATTCATCTTATTTACCGGATCTGTGGATAAAGAAATTGAAGCTGGAATTGTTAGTGCCAAGCAAGTGGGAATTGCCTTATATGGACCCTATTTATTAGCGGTTGAAATCGCATCATTTTTACTACTGGCCGGGCTCATTGCGGGTTATCACTTTGCCAAATACAGCAGTCAGGGAGAGCATCTATGATCGATATCCCGATTACCCATGTGTTCTTGATCAGTGCGTTATTATTCTGTGTTGGTTTTATCGGCGTACTGGCGCGGCGCAATACCTTATTTATGCTAATGAGCCTGGAAGTCATGCTTAATGCGGTTGGTCTGGCATTTGTTGGTGCAGGTTCGTTATGGCAACAGGCTGATGGTCAAATTATGTTTATTTTGATTCTGACTCTGGCTGCTGCCGAAGTTGCAATCGGTTTGGCGCTTTTAATCCGGATGCAACATCAGCGACATAATATTGATGTCGATGGTTTGTCGCAAATGAGGGGATGATGATGACAGCATTGACGCTATTACCGTTTTTTCCAATGTTAAGTTTCTTATTGCTGATCGCCTTTTCAAAACGCCTGAACTGGCACTTGGCCACCATGATTGCGTTAACCGGGGTTGGTTTGAGTTTTCTGGCCAGCGTTGTCGTGATCCATGAGTTGCAGCAAGCGGTTAATGGCGGCAGTGATGGCGTCGGCTTAACTCACTATCTGTGGACCTGGTTTATGCTCGGTGAGCACGAGGTACGTTTTGCCTTTTACGTGGATCAGTTAACAGGGGTGATGATCGCAGTCGTGACCGGCGTTGGTTTCTTAATCCATGGTTTTGCGGCCGCGTATATGCGCGATGATGGCAATTACAGTCGCTTTATGGCCTATATGAACCTGTTTATCTGCGCCATGTTACTGCTGGTGCTGGCGGAAAATCTGGTGTTGTTGTATCTGGGATGGGAAGGCGTCGGTTTGTGTAGCTTCTTGCTCATTGGGTTTTGGTATAAAGATCCGGGTAATGCAATGGCCGCACGAAAAGCATTTATTGTCACCCGCATCGGCGATACGTTATTGGCATTAGGGTTGTTTTACCTGTTTATGGAAACCAATACCCTCAATATTCAGGAGATTTTGGCACAACAGCAAGACTCGCCATTATCGGCTCAGGCTGCCTGGTGGATCGCCTTATTATTGCTTGGTGGTGCCGTTGGCAAATCAGCACAATTACCTCTTCATACCTGGCTACCTGATGCGATGGCCGGACCAACACCAGTGAGTGCTTTGATCCATGCAGCAACCATGGTCACCGCTGGTGTGTATTTGATTGCCCGTATGCAAGGGGTGTATATACTGGCTCCAGAAATACTCAATCTGGTGGCCTGGGTTGGAAGTTTGACCTTATTGCTGGCAGGTATAGCAGCCTTGGCTCAAGAGGATATTAAGCGGGTACTTGCTTATTCAACGATGAGCCAAATTGGTTATATGATGTTGGGTTTAGGCGCTGGCGCTAATGTCGCCGCAGTGACCCATTTAATGACTCATGCGTTTTTCAAAGCGCTGTTGTTCCTGGGGGCCGGTGCAATCATTCTCGCGGTTCATCATCAACAAAACATCTTTAAAATGGGTGGTCTGCTAAAACGAATGCCGCTGATATCAATATTATTCTTAATCGGTATCGCCGCGCTTATCGCCTTTCCCGGGACTTCCGGGTTTGTTTCCAAAGAAGCCATTATTGGTCAGTTATGGCAATCGCCAACCGCAGGCCCCGTATTTTGGTGGATAGCAGTGATCGGCGCATTTATCACCAGTGTCTACAGTTTCAGGTTGGTTTTTATCACCTTTTTTGGACAATACCACTCAGAGCATACCTTACAGGAACAACGCCATGGATTAATCGTTGTGCCGTTAATGGCACTGGCACTGCTTGCTCTGATTGGCGGTTATATACCAACAGGGTTAGAGCAGGTGTTTAATCAAGTGCCACAAGCTGGGGCAGAGCAGGGACCTGCATGGTTGCATACCGTGGCGATTATTGCGCCATTGCTAGGGGTAGGCGTTGCCTATCTGTTATTTTTTCCTAAAACCGATGGACCCCAACCTCAACCTGGCACCAGCAGCACCTATCGGTTTAGTCGCAATGGCCTTGGGTTTGATGCGACCTATGACACCTTGCTTGTAAAGCCCTTTGTCTGGCTGGCCAGGATTAATCGTAACGATGTCGTTGATTCGCTGGTTCAGTTGATTAGCTGGAATGCGTTTACCTGGCATAGTGCGATGAAAGCGGTGCAAAGTGGCCGCTTGCGTTGGTATGCGGCAACCCTGGGCATCGGTACCGGTTTATTGCTATTGGGAGTCATTCTATGATCTTTACCAATATCATCATTATTTTAATGTTCACCGCTTTAGTTGCGCTGTTGGTGGGGAAAAAGTTTGCGCGTAGCTTACCTTATGTGGCGTCCGCCGGCGTTTTAACCAGTTTTGTGATGCTGGCTCAGTTTGCCAATCATCACCAGGATTTATTTCATCAGGCAATGCCTTTGGTGTCGGTGCCCTGGATTTCCAGTCTGGGTATCGAATACGCCACCTTTATCGATAGCTTAAGTTTTATCCTAGTGGCCCTTACCTTAATATTGGCACTGGTGTGTATTCTGGTTTCCGTAACCGAGATCAAACAACATTTAAACTTCTACTATTTTAATTTGCTTGCCGCGTTAGCTGGCATCATTGGTGTGTTTGCTGCCGCCGATTTGTTTCTGTTCTTTTTCTTCTGGGAAGTCATGTTACTGCCGATGACTGCGTTGATCGCAATATGGGGTCATGAAAACAGGCGCTATGCAGCCATTAAGTTTTTTATCTTTACTCAGGTTTCCAGTTTATTGATGTTAGTCGCCATCATCGTTATGGCGTTTATTTATCAGCAGCAATTTGGTCAGTTCAGCTTTAACTATTTTGAATGGCAACAATTGGATATAGCCATGCCATTGCAGACTTGGCTAATGTTTGGATTCTTCGTCGCCTTTGCGGTGAAACTGCCGTCTTTTCCATTTCACACCTGGCTACCCGATGCTCATACTCAGGCACCTACCGCCGGCTCCGTATTACTTGCAGGCGTATTGTTAAAAACCGGTGCCTACGGGTTAATGCGATTCGTCTTGCCGCTATTTGAACAGGCCAGTATTCAATTCGCGCCCATTGCAATCACCCTTGGTGTGATCTCAATTATCTACGGTGCAGTGATGGCATTTGCGCAAACAGACTTCAAACGCCTGGTGGCATACTCTTCCATCAGTCATATGGGATTCGTTACTCTGGCGCTATTCTCATTTTCCCCTATTGCTTATCATGGCGCGATAGTTACATTAGTTGCTCACGGGTTAAGCAGTGCTGCGCTGTTTGCTATGGCTGGTATGCTCTATCAAAGGTTGCATACCCGAGACCTGAATAAAATGGGCGGCCTGTTTGCCAGCGCACCGCGTATGGGAGGAATGCTACTGGCCTTCGTCGCCGGAGCCTTTGGGATGCCGGGGTTGCTTAATTTTGTTGGTGAATTTATGACGTTAACCGGCACATTTGCAAACCATCCCGTAGCAACGGCTTTAGCCGCCACGGCAATGATAGGTTCGGCAATTTATGGCATGTATCTGTTCCAACAAAGTTTTCAGGGAAAGCCAGTAACACATTCTGCCGTTGAAGATTTGCGTGGCCATGAATGGTTGTTATGCAGCATCTTATTTGGCTTGCTGCTCTATCTCGGATTATTCCCACAATCGTTGTTAATGCATTTTGATGCCATTTATCCTACGGTCGCTGACGCCCAATTGATTGGAGGTAAGCTATGATCCTCGAACAATTTATTGCTATTGCTCCACAACTGATCCTGTCGCTTGCTATTGTCATGCAGCTATTGCTGATAGCATTTAAACGCTCACAACATAGCATTGCCTTTTTTACCGCCAGTGCCATTTTACTGGGGTTAATGGCGCACTATCCGGCTATCGCCCAGGTTAACCTGCCAGTTACCCCTTTGTTGTATTTAGATGTTTTCTCATTAACGATTAATGTATTGATTTTATCCTGTAGTCTGGTCGCTGTCTGGGTGAGCTATGGTTATTTGCGCTCTGCCGTGGAGTTTCACGACGAATACTATGTGCTATTGCTACTTGCCGTGCTTGGCGCCAATATTTTAGTCTTAGCCAATCATTTTGCCGCGATATTTTTAGGCTTCGAGTTACTGTCTTTATCCTTGGTGGGAATGATAGGTTACCTGCACTTGCGTCAGCATACCTTGGAGGCCGGTTTTAAATATCTTATTTTAAGCGCAACAGCCTCGTCAGTGATGCTGCTGGGTATGGCATTCGTCTATGGTGCGACTGGCGATATGAGCCTGGCGTACCAGGTCCCCGATCAGCAAAACCTGCAAATGCTTGGGCAAGCCGGTTTGGTTCTGATCATGGTGGGATTTTGTTTTAAGCTATCTTTGGTGCCATTTCATGCCTGGACCCCGGATGTTTATCAGGGCGCCCCTATGCCGGTTACGTTAATGCTGGCCACCGTGTCTAAAGCGGCAATGTTTGCCATCTTAGTGAAGTTTTGGTTGGTATCGGCGATTTTTAACAATGATTCGTTGCAATTTTTGCTCTTAAGTATTGCCATCGCGTCGATGCTAGTGGGGAATCTTCTCGCTCTGACTCAGAAGAATATCAAACGTCTGCTCGCGTATTCGTCCATTGCGCATATGGGCTATTTAATTATTGTGTTGGCGATTCAATCCCAACAATCTGTAGCCTGGGCGCTAAAATCCGGGGTGTTTTACATTCTGGTTTACATCATCGCTACGTTGGTGATCATGATTTATCTTTCCGCAAGCTCAAAAGCGCACGGGTATCGTGACAAAGATGACTGGCGCGAGTGGCAGGGAATGATTTGGCAGCGCCCTTTGCAGGCGTGCTGTTTAATTCTGGCGTTATTGTCTTTAGCGGGAATCCCGCTTACCGCAGGGTTTATTGGCAAATTTTACTTATTTACGGTTGCCATCGAAAACCAACTTTGGGGGGCGATATCGGCATTGATCGTCGGCAGCGGTATCGCACTGTATTATTACCTGAGTATTATCTTCTGCATATTGGCCAAACCGATTGCAAGTGACGTAACTATGTCGACGGAAAAAACGGGAAACTTTACCATTTCCCATGCTACCGTTATGGGAATGTTAACGGTGATTATAGTCGCGCTTGGTGTTTTCCCGGATATCCTGGCAAGCCAACTCATTTTTCAATCAGAACCGGTAACGGTGATCTTCAATGAAGCGAGCCAACGATTTTAGTTAGTCGTTTTGACGATATTTTTGTTAAAAATGTAACAAAATTAGATATCTCACTACTGATAAGGTAATCGGTAGTGAATTTTCTCACGCCCAAAACCTTAAAACTCAACAAATTCAACCGGTTACAAAATGTGGCTTAATAATTGAATATTCAATTACAAAGACAACCAATAGGGGAGAGCCAATCTGGCACTAAAATGTTCCCTTATTTTCAGTTACAGTATTTACAAATAAAAAATAGGTCCAGGGATATGAAATACAATACCATTGCTGCAGTTTTAACATCTTCGCTTTTATTATCCGGTTGTATCATTCACGTTGGTGCTGCATCGGCCGATGTGGAACTGAATGAACAGTTAGCCATGTCATCACAAGGCATTCGCCATTTAGATATTAGTGCTGGCGCCGGCACTCTAAACGTTGTTGGTCTTGAAGGTGCAACAGAAATTCAGGTGAGTGCACAAATTCATACCACAGAAGAAAAAAATTATACCTTAACATTGGAGCAAGACGGTGATACCGCTGTGTTGGTAGCCGAGCACGGTAATACCAGCGGCTTTTGGAGTGGTGACTCGCCACATATTAATGTTCAGGTTACCGTACCGAAAACAATGCAATTAACCGTGGACGATGGCAGTGGTGAAATGTCGATAACAGATATCCACGGCGATCTTGATATTGAAGATGGGTCTGGCTCTATGGATATTGCCCGGATACAGGGTAAAGTCGACGTGGATGATGGCTCAGGGTCGTTAACCATAACGGATGTGAGCGGTGATCTTAGCGTTGATGATGGCTCTGGTTCACTCACGTTGAGTAATGTTGGTGGTGATGTCAACGTGGATGATGGTTCCGGTGAATTATTGATTGAAGACGTGGTAGGTGAAGTTACCATTCATGATGGCTCTGGTGCTATCACCGTTCGAGGCGCTGGTGGATTAACGATCACCGAAGCCGGTTCCGGTGGCTTGAGTGTTACCGGCGTTAAAGGTGGCTTCAATATCGGCAGCTAACACCAATCACATTTAATTATTACTCACCTGTAGGGAGTTAGTGAGAGGCCCGTTTACGGCCCTATATTTCATTAATATAGAATGACTATATCAATGAAATCTATGTTGTAAGTGAACCTGAGCCTAACTCTGAGTTGTGCACAAACTTAATGTGATTGGTATAAAGTTTTGCACAAATGTAAATATGGCCCGGTAATGGGTGATTTTTGTCCGGTTTATCTTGCATTTATTAATTAACAAGGTATGATTCGCGCCTTGATTATCCTGCGCTCAATTGTATTGGGTTACGCCCGCTTTAGCGATTAAAGCATTGGCCAGGATTGGGATTGGGGTTTTTCCGCCAACTGACTTGCCGAGCATAAATCAACATATGCTCTTTTACGTGCCATAAGTCTTCCGGTGGTTTCCTCTTTTTTTATTGCAGGTTTACCTGCCTACTGAGAAGACAATTTAATGACTGATATAATCAATGCCGAAAACGGCTTTGAAGCCCTTGGCTTGCCCGAATTTATTCTAACTTCACTTAATAAACTTGGTTTTTCACAACCGACTCCGATTCAGGAGAAAACGATTGGCCCACTAATGGCGGGTAAAGACGTTTTAGGTGAAGCGCAGACCGGTACGGGTAAAACCGCCGCCTTTGGTTTGCCAGCACTTGCCAATATCGATGTAAATCAACGCAAACCGCAAATGTTAGTACTTGCTCCAACACGAGAGCTGGCGATTCAGGTTGCTGAAGCGTTAGAAGACTTTGCTGCGAATATGCGTGGATTGCGCATCGCAACCTTATATGGTGGTCAATCTTACGGCCCACAGTTATCACAGCTGGAAAAAGGTGCTCAGGTTGTTGTCGGTACGCCGGGTCGTTTAATGGACCATTTGCGTCGCAAGACTCTGAAACTTGGTGATATTTCATTTTGTGCGCTTGATGAAGCCGATGAAATGTTAAATATGGGCTTTTTGGAAGATATCGAGTGGATCCTTGATCACTTACCTAAAGAAACCCAAATGGCACTATTTTCCGCGACTATGCCATCAGCAATTCGTAAAGTTGCGAATCGCTTTTTGACGGATCCTGAGCATGTCAAAATTGCCGCGCAAAAGAAAGAAAAAGCCAACATTACCCAGTTAGCCTGGAAAGTTTCAGGCATCAACAAAAATACCGCAATTGAGCGAATTGTTGAAACGTATGACTATGATGCGTTATTGATTTTCGTTCGAACTCGTAACGATACCATTACCGTAGCAGAGCAACTGGAGCGTTTAGGCTATCCATGTGCAGCGCTAAATGGTGATATGAACCAGGCGCAACGTGAGCGCACGGTTGAGCAATTGAAAAATGGCAAAATCTCTATCATGATCGCAACCGACGTTGTTGCTCGTGGTCTAGATATTCCACGTATCGATTTAGTCCTAAACTACGATTTGCCGGGTGACAGCGAATCTTATGTTCACCGTATTGGTCGTACTGGCCGTGCAGGTCGTGAAGGTACGGCAATATCATTTGTTCGACCTCGTGAGATGTATAACTTGCGTCATTATGAGCGTGCTACATCAGGCACTATCAATACCTTTGAATTACCGAGTATTCAGGAAATTGGTCAGCGTCGAATCGAGCGTGCTCGTCAGGCATTAGCAGCAACCGTTGCAAATGTTGAGCTAGATAAAATGGCTGAGATCATGCAGAAAATGGCTGAAGAGTCAGAATTGACTGTTGAGCAGTTAGCGGCAGCGTTATTGTATAATGCGCAGCTTAAGCAGCCGTTCCAGCCAAAAGAAGATCCTAAGCCACGTCGTGACCGTGCGGATCGTGAGACTCGAGGCCGTGATCGTAACGATCGTGGTGAGCGTCGTGGTCGAGATCGCGGTGAGCGCAGTGAGCGTGGTGACCGCAATCGTGGTGAACGTCCGGAGCGTCGTCGCAGTCAAGCGGCTCGACCAGATGTTGATTGGCAGACATATCGTCTAGAAGTTGGTAAAGAGCATGGTGCAAAACCTGGTGATATCGTTGGCGCAATCGCAAATGAAATCTCTTTGGACAGCGCGTATATTGGTCAAATCAACTTACATGATCGCCATAGTTTAGTGCAACTGCCTAAAGGCATGCCAAAAGAAGCGTACAACCAATTACGCAAGGTTCGTGTACGTCGACAGACTCTGGACATTTCAGTATCTGATGCGCCAGTGGTTAATCAACAAAGCCGCCCACGCGCTAACCGCCAAAGCCGCTAATCCGGCCCAAGCCATATAAATAAAAAAGCCAGCCGAGACGCTGGCTTTTTTGTATCGCAAAAGACCCGTTATCAATTCAGCTATCACGACACCCATGCTTAACGATCGCAAGGTCCGTATGATCAGTTAGCAAGACACCCACATTATCTATCCGAATCACAACAGACATCCGAGCACAGGATTGAGGTAATACCAATCACATTAAGTTTGTGCACAACTCAGAGTTAGGGCCGAGGTTCAGTTACAACAAAGATTTCATTGATATAGTCATTCTATATTAATGAAATATAGGGCCGTAAATGGGCCTTAAGGTAAACTCCCTACGGGTGAGTTTTAAAGGCGTTTGAACTACGTTACTGATTTTGGCTCATTTTAAGAGCGGAATAACCATTCTCTGCAATCAAAGCCTTGTCTAAAAGCCTTTAAATTCTCACTGAGTGAGCAATAATTTAATGTGATTGGTATAGGTTGTTAGAAGGAGGAGGCAAGCGGTGATCCTGCTGGTGTTTTTGATTGCGGATTAATAGGGCATTTAACCAGCGCATAAATTTACAAAGAAAAAAGTTGAAGCGGTAATGGGGGAGGTTGCCTGGAAGCCGACTGCGTTGGCTGTCTTGTTCGTGAGTTGTTTAGGGTGGATGTCTAGTTAACGTGTCTTTGATTAGGGAGGGTGTCTAGTTAAGGAGTCTAGTAAACGTGACCTGAAAGGGGATTTTTTTAAGGACACCGGGGGATTATGTTCATCCATTATTTTGATTAATCATAGGCAACCTGGTCGGTGATATTTTGCTGTAACTAATTCCTTACAGCGTGCGGCCAGCCCCATATAATGCTGGCGACGTAGTGGTGTCTAGTTGATCAATTTGCTTGTAAAAATTGATTTACGATCCGCCCTCCTCTGCTGCCGTAGCGGCCTTTTTCCCAGACATGATTCGATTAATAATCAAGGTATCGCTTATTTTCGAGAAGAATTATGACAGACGTAAAAAACCCTATTGGTTTATGTGGTATCGAATTCACAGAATACGCCACACCAGATACAGACTTTATGGATAAAGTTTTTGAAGAATTTGGATTTTCAAAAGTACGCAAATTTAAAGGTAAAGATATCGTTTATTACAATCAGAACGATATTCATTTTTTAGTGAACAATGAGCGTAATGGGTTCTCTAGCGAATTTGCGAAATCTCATGGTCCGGCAATTTGTTCAATGGGCTGGCGAGTAAAAGACGCGCAGTTTGCGTTTGAAGAAGCTGTGCGACGCGGCGCGAAACCAGCTACACAAGCAACCAACAAAGATTTACCGTATCCCGCCATTTATGGTATCGGCGATAGCTTGATCTACTTTATCGATGTCTGGGGTGATAAAGGCACTATTTATCAAAATGATTTTGAATTACTGCCAGAAAATCAAAGAAAAATGGTCGAAGACAAGGGGTTTCTTGCTATCGATCACTTAACCAACAATGTGTATCAGGGCACGATGGAGAAGTGGGCAAATTTCTATAAAGACGTGTTCGGCTTCCAGGAAGTACGCTACTTTGACATTAAAGGGCAAAAAACGGCATTGGTCTCTTATGCGTTGCAATCACCTTGCGGCAACTTCAGCATTCCGATTAATGAAGGTAAAGGTTCGAAAAACAATCAAATTGACGAATATTTAGATGAATACAATGGCCCTGGCGTTCAACATCTGGCATTTATTACTAAAGATCTGGTCGGTTCATTGGATAAACTAGGTCGCGATAATATCGATACCTTGAATATTCTTCCTTCGTATTATGATGATGTTTTCGATCGAATTCCTTGGATCAAAGAAGATAAGAAGCGTGTTCAAGAACATCAAATTCTGGTGGATAGTCAAAAAGAAAATACCTACTTATTGCAGATTTTCACTAAAAACATCTTCGGTCCAATCTTTATTGAGATGATCCAACGTGAAGGTGATTTTGGCTTTGGCGAAGGTAACTTTCAGGCCTTATTTGAATCCATTGAGCTAAACCAAATGGAGCGTGGTACGCTTTAACTCTAAGCAGCTTATGGGTTAACGCCCTAAAACGTGTTCCCAACCAAAAAGCACCAAAGATTGTAGTCTTGGTGCTTTTTTCTTGTTTCAAAATGGCAATACATATTATTGTTTTGATTATTTTTGACCAGATTACGCCAACCCGAAAGCAATTTTGATAGCTTTATTTAACTCAAAAGCCATGCCAGACCCAATATCAGCTATACCTAATTCAGGCGAAGAAACTCTTTAGCCTTTCGAGGTTTATCTTTCTTCGACGTTTTAATTCAAACAACGAATTTAGGTTGATGTCTATGTTTTTACGTGGTTTTAAATCCATTACCCAGATAGCTCTGGTCACTTCATTTTTAGCATTTTCCGCCTCGGTTTTTTCTTTCGAGGAAGAACCATTACCGCAGACCTTAATTAAAAACGTCAAGGTTTGGGATGGTACTTCTAAAAAGTTAAGTAGTCCTCAGGATGTATTAATAGAAGGCGAATTGATTAAATCGATTGGCAAAGACCTTAATGCAAATAATGATGCTACGGTAATCGATGGCAATGAAATGACCATGATCCCCGGATTAATTGATATGCATTCACATTTTTGTATTCAGGAAGGGATGCTTACTGGGCGTGATGATTACGACCAAATGACCATGGGCGCAAGGGCCTATGTATCCATGATGCAGTATCTCGATCAAGGTTTTACCACGGCGAGAAGTGCAGGTTGCAACGATTTAGGCATTGCTAAGGCAATCAACAATGGCTTGTTAAAGGGCCCGAGAATTTTTCCCTCTGGCGGCTTTTTAAGTCAAACCGGTGGCCATGCTGATACCGGCAGTTTTAATGATCAACCGGGTGCCATGGATGATTTAGAACGACATGGATTTGGTTATATCGTTGATGGTAAAACCGAGGTTCGCCGTGCCGCTCGGCAGAATTTTCGAGCCGGAGCCACGCAGATAAAACTGATGGCGGGTGGCGGTGTGGCCAGTGAATTCGACCCAATCCACGCTACGCAATTCTCTGTAGAAGAGTTCGAAGCGGCGGTTGAAGTTGCCAGAGATTATGGTTCATATGTCTTGGTTCATGCCTATCACGATCGTAGTGTAAACCGGGCTATTGATGCCGGTGTCAAAGTAATTGAACATAACTTTTTGGTTTCCGAAGAAACCATTGAGCGTATGGCCGATGAAGGTGTTGCCTTATCGGCTCAAGCGGTAATGTCGTTAGAAGCATTTGGCGATCCGGAATCCATCACCTTTTTTAATCCAGATCAAAAGGTCAAAGCTGCGGCGGTTAATAAAGGCGCTACGCAAATGTTTAAATGGGCATTGGAACATGATGTGTTAATTGTAACCGGTGGCGATATGTTCGGTCCGGCTTATAACACTCGTCAGGCAGATAATATGGTTTGGATGCAAAAGGTCGGCGCTACGCCTTATCAAATTATGAAAATGGGAACTTCGGATGCCGCTGAAGTTCTTAGTTGGTCTGGAGACATGAACCCCTATAAATATGGTGATTTAGGGGTGATAAAAGAGGGCGCTTATGCCGATTTGGTACTGGTTGATGGCAATCCGCTAGAACAACTGGAAGTGTTAAATGAGTACCAAACCAAATTTAAGTTAATTATGAAAAATGGTGACATTCATAAAAATATCATTGACTAAATTAGCCACCATTGCCCGATAAAAATGAAAAAAAAGTTCAGCGATCTAGCTGAACTTTTTGGTTATAGGCGCTTACTCAATACAATACATGGGTGCAATATGCCTAAACATGCAATATTTAGGGCGGTTAGCTACCGCTTACACTCACCTCAAGGTTTTTCAAAATACCATTGTGAATATCATAGATAAAACCGTGTACTGTAACCGGTTGACCGTCATTCCAGGCATTTTGAACCATAGTCGTATTGGCGACGTTTTTCACCTGTTCAATGACGTTGAGCTCACATAACCGGTTGAATCTTTCCTGCTCAGATAAGCTTTCTAATTCCTCTTGATTAAAACGCTGTACATCTTTGATATGACGTAACCAATTATCGATAAGGCCATGCTGAGCATCAGTCATTGATGCCGCAACTCCGCCACAGCCATAATGGCCGCATACAAAAATATGTTTTACTTTTAACACTTCAACGGCATATTGAATAACCGATAAGCAGTTCAAATCGGTATGCACAACAACATTAGCAATATTGCGATGAACAAAAATTTCACCGGGCAATAAACCTAACAACTGATTGGCTGGCACGCGCGAGTCCGAGCATCCTATCCATAAATATTCGGGCGTTTGCTGTTGAGAAAGCTGGTCAAAAAACTCCGGTTGTTCGTTGGTGATTTTTTCGGCCCATTGCTTATTTTGCTCAAATAGATGATTGATATCGTTCATGTGAATTCTCAGAGTCGGGTTTATTTTCGCTATTGTAGGAAAAACTCAGATCTAAGGGAAGTGAATAACTAATGGTCTAATCAGTTAATTTTTGTTTAATTGCTTATGTTTATGTTAGGCAAAACCCCGATCATTGATTAAAATTGAGTTACGAAAATTTAGTTGTGGAGAGTTGTAATGGCAACAGCTAGTGCCAGGCACATATTGGTGGAAGATAAATTTCTGGCGGATAAGTTGAAAAAACGTCTGGAACAAGGGGAAGATTTCGGTCAGCTTGCGAAAAAATATTCTACTTGTCCTTCAGGTAAGCGCGGTGGCGATTTAGGCGAATTTCGCAAGGGACAAATGGTTAAAGCATTTGATGATGTCGTATTTAAAAAGGAAGTCTTAAAAATTCACGGCCCGGTAAGAACCCAGTTTGGTTTTCATTTAATTCAGACTATTTATCGTAATTAACGCGGCAACAGGCTGCCCGCGCGCGGCTACATATTGAATTGTTACACGCTAATCGTCAAATCAGAGCATGAGAATACACTCAAAGTAGCAGGTGTCTTGTTATCAGCGACAAAACACCTGATTGACTACCAGGCTTGTTATAAAATAAAAGCACAGGTTACAAAAGGACTGTAGTGTCTGGCTAGCCTTTGACTAGTTTGACAATGAATAACAGTATTGCAGCACCTACAGTGGCGGTAATAATTGAACCAAGAATACCGCCAGCGGAAATACCCAGTAAACCGAATACATACCCACCAATCACGGCACCAATAATACCGACGATGATATTGCCGATAATTCCGAAACCACCGCCCTTCATTAGCAAGCCCGCGAGCCAGCCCGCAACACCACCAATAATGAGAAATATAATTAAGCTTTGTGTTTCCATGGATTACCTCTCTTCACCCAAACTGGAGAACAAACTATGTCTTTCATTTCTTGTTCAAGATCCGGAATTTTTAGCCAATCAAGCACGAAGAGTCAGACATAAGGTTGATTTAAGGATAGCTGAAAAAACAAAGAACTATGATGTTTGGCCATGATTCAATGGAATGGATGCGATAGGCTTAGCTTCAAAAATGCATGGTTGGCAGCATAACGTCGGGGCCAATGAAAGCTACTTGTTAAACGACAATAGAGCCGGCAATTGTTCGCTATAGGTTAGCAAACGGCAAGGTTTTGTGTAAAACAAACTGCTCACTGGTTAATGAAACACTCCTGCCTGGCATCTAAATTTGGCCGTTAATTACCAACAACACTATTTACATACGCCAGATTACTACTCGTTATCTCGTTCAGCTTGCTCTTGTTTATCTAACGCTTTATTACGCTGCGCAATACGCTGTTTTTGCTCTTCTGTGAGGTTGAATTTACGGGCAGATTTATAGATAAAATACACCCCACCAATAATAAACCCTAGTACGGCGAAGATGATCGCTACGGTGGTGATGTTCATTTATGCTCCGTTGTGTCTGTTTGCTAAGCGATAACCGGTCAGGAAAAAATCTGCTGTCCGGGTATCGCAATGCAGTTTCTCTAATTAGCGTACTCATCATACGATGAATAAAGCGAGACGGTTATTGTATCGTCGCTTGTTTTAAACGTTGCACGAATTGAGTCAGCTTTGCCAACATAGTATCAGGTTGGTGCAGGTTTTCCTCAATGATTTTAACTGTAGCACTGCCGCTAATGGCGCCTTTTGCGCCGCTGGCCAGCGCATCTTTGACGTGCTCAGCGGTTGAGATGCCAAACCCTAACACAGGCGCTGGCGCGCCGTACTTGGCGAGCCGACTCAATAGTTGATCCGACGGCATCGCCGCCGCAACTTCTGTACCGGTTACACCGGCACGGCTCAAGACATAGGTGTAGCCAGTGCTCAATTCGGCAACCTGCTGTAATGTTTTTTCATCGGCATTAGGCGGTGCGATGAAAATTTGCGCAATGCCATGTTGTTGTGCGGCCTCAACAAAAGGGGCGCTTTCGCGAATCGGTACATCGGCAAGCAATACAGAATCAACACCAATTTGCGCCAGTTTTTGATAAAACGCATCCAATCCGTAAGCAAATACCAGGTTGGCGTACAATAATAAGCCTATTGGCGTATGCGGGCTGTATTCTCTGACCTCGCTAAGGATCTCAAAACACGTTTCAGTATTGATGTTGGCACCCAAGGCACGGTTGCCTGCCATTTGAATGGTTAATCCGTCAGCACTCGGATCTGAGAAAGGGATCCCAAGCTCCAATGCATCGGCACCGGCATCAACCAAGGTTTTGATAATTGCCAGGGATTGTTGCCGATTTGGATCGCCTATGGTTACAAAAGGGATAAAGGCGCCTTCGTTGCGCTGCGCTAATTGTGCAAAGCACTGATTGTATCTAGACCCTGCCTGGTTCATGAATGGTTCTCCCGGTAGTTATCGCCTTGTAATATGTCATAAACGTGCTGTAAATCTTTGTCGCCGCGACCGGATAGATTCACCAATATCACGGTTTCTTCAGTGGCGCTGTCAGCAATTTTCAAAGCTTGCGCCAGGGCGTGGGAAGATTCCAGCGCCGGGATAATCCCTTCTTTTTGCGCTAATAGTTGAAACGCCGCTAATGCTTCATCATCGTTAATCGGCACATATTCAGCTCGCCCCGTTTCTTTTAAAAATGCATGTTGCGGGCCAACTCCTGGGTAATCGAGACCTGCAGATACCGAATAGGACTCTTCGATTTGTCCGAATTTATCCTGCATAATGTAGGTGTATGCACCATGCAACATGCCTTTGGTGCCCGCAACTAAGGTGGCGCCATGGCTGTCGGTTTCCACGCCTTTACCACCGGCTTCAACCCCAACCAGTTTTACCCCTTGTTCTTCGATAAAGTCGGTAAACATGCCAATGGCGTTAGAGCCACCACCAACACAGGCAACAACAACATCAGGTAGACGACCCTGTTCGGCAAGAACCTGTTGTTTGGCTTCAATGCCGATCATTTTCTGAAACTCCCGGACGATGGTCGGGAACGGGTGTGGACCGGCGGCCGTACCGAGCAGATAGTGTGCTTTATCGTAATTTGCCGACCAATCACGCAGAGCTTCATTGACCGCGTCTTTTAAGGTTCCACTGCCTGCGGTCACAGGAATAACTTCCGCCCCCATAAGTTTCATCCGAAACACATTGGGTTGTTGACGTTCACAATCCACTTTCCCCATGTAAACCCGGCATTTCAAACCCAGCAGTGCACAGGCTAGGGCAGTGGCAACACCGTGCTGTCCGGCGCCAGTTTCTGCGATGATTTCAGTTTTCCCCATACGTTTTGCAAGCAGAGCCTGACCCAGCACCTGATTGGTTTTGTGGGCTCCACCGTGCAATAGATCTTCGCGTTTCAAATATATCTTAGCTAAGGGATTTGCCACTAAATTCCGGCATAATGTCAGAGGAGTTGGACGACCCGCATAACTGTGCAGCAGTTTTTCGAATTCTTGTTTAAATTCTTCGTCTGTCTGTGAATCTTTAAATGCCTGGTCCAGCTGCTCAAGCGCTGGCACCAGTAACTCACTGACGTACATGCCACCAAACTGGCCAAAATACGCGTCATTGTATTGTGTTTCTGTTTTATTCATGGACCTGCCTTTTTTGTCCGTATTAAATTCCAATTACCTAATTTTGCTTATGCGGCTCTAAAGCGTTTCTAATGCGTCTCTAGAACGTCGCTAATCTGTTAATAGCGTCGGATTTTACTAAACGCTAACGCCACTTTTTCCGGGGACTTAACGCCTGCGAAAACCTCGAGTCCGGAGTTCATATCCAACCCGTAAAACTCCTGATTATCCAACAAGGTTAACGCCTTATCGAGGTTATCCGGGGCCAGACCGCCAGCGAGAAAACTGTGGTTAAACAGGGCATCACTGCCTTCAATCAATTGCCAGTCAAATGCCTTGCCGCTTCCGCCTTTATAGCTATCAAGTAAATATAAATCGTTGCCTAGTTCATCCAAATTTAGTTCTGGCACTGTATCGATAACTTTAACGGCCTTAATGATCTGACAGCCGGGTGGCAGTCCTGGTTTCAATTTATTGATATACGCTTGGTCTTCTGAGCCGTGCAGTTGCACCGCACTAAGCTTTAAATCGGTAGCCAGACGCTGAACCTGTTCAATATCATCGTCGGCAAATACACCAACAAAATTAAGTGCAAGACCCTTTGCAAATACCGCATCGATAATGGCCATAGCCTTCTCTGGTTCAACATAGCGCGGTGACTTTTCAACGAAAATTAGGCCACCGTATACTGCGCCTTTTAAGGCTGCGGTTATCGCATCTTCAACTTGAGTCAGGCCGCAGACTTTATGATTACCATAAATAAGTGTTCGACAGGCAAGGTCGATATCCGCTTGCGCCATAATCGAACTCCCCACCAAAAAACCATCAACAGCGGGAGCAATCTCGCGTACCTGATGATTGTGATAAATCCCAGACTCGCTGATTACTAGCCGATCTTTGGGGATCATCGGTGCCAGTTCTAAGGTACGGGTAATATCCGTACTAAGATCCCTTAGGTTGCGATTATTGATTCCGATTAGACGGGCATTTAAGCGAATTGCTCGTTGGGTCTCTTCTTCATTCGATACTTCGGTTAATACCCCAAGATTTAATGAATGAGCCAGTTCGCTTAAGCGGGTGTATTCTTCATCGTTCAACACGCTTAGCATTAACAATACGCCGTCTGCGCCGTAATAACGTGCCAGATAAATTTGATATTCGTCGACAAAGAAATCTTTGTTTAGCACTGGGCAATCGACTCGACTTGTCACTTGCTGCAAGTAGTCAAACGTGCCCTGAAAATATTTTTCATCGGTCAATACCGAGATTACGGCCGCATGCTTTTGGTAGATGTCGGCAATCTCACCGACATTAAAATCCTCGCGGATCAGTCCCTTGGAAGGCGACGCCTTTTTACATTCAAGAATAAAACCCGCATTTTCCTGGCTCAAAGCCGCATAAAAATCTTTGCGACTTGGCACTAGCGTGTTGATAAAATTAGATAAAGGGAACGCCTGTTTGCGCTCGGCAATTTCGATACGTTTATCCGCGACGATGGTTTCTAAAATATTAGCCACGACTGATCTCCACCATTGAATTCAACGTGTTCAAAGCCTCGCCGGACTCAAGCACGGACAACACCTGTTGTGCTGCGGCGGGTAGCTCGTCGGCTTTGCCGGCGAGGTAAAGTAATGCGGCAGTATTGATCACCACCGCGTCGCGATGTGCATCCTTGCCAGTGCCACTAAGGATCGCTTTGGTAAATTCGGCATTTTCTTCGGGTTCGCCACCGGTGATATCTGTCAGCGGATATTGGTTTAACCCAAACGATGCCGGAGACACGACTTTTTCTATCAGGGTGTCACCATTAATTTCAATGACCTGGGTTTCACCATGGATGGCCACTTCATCAAGACCACTGCCGTGCACAACCCAGGCTCTTTTCACACCTGTTTTTTGCAAGGCCTGCGCCATAGGTTGCAATAAATCAGGGCTATAGACACCAAGTAACATGATGCTTGGACTGGCGGGATTAACGAGCGGGCCGAGAATATTAAACAACGTCCTGACGCCCATCGCTTTGCGTACCGGTGCCGCGTGGCGAAACCCGCTGTGATACTGGGGCGCAAACAAGAAGCAAAGATTGGCTTGTTCGATGCATTTTGCCGCCGTTTCGGGCGACATTTGCAGATTGACGCCAAAGGCTTCCAGCAGGTCCGCAGACCCGGATTTGCTGGAGACACTACGGTTACCATGTTTAGCCACTTTTAGGCCGCAGGCGGCGGCAACGATGGCTGATGTTGTGGAAATATTGATGGTATGCGCGCCATCCCCGCCGGTGCCAACACAATCGATTAAATCATCTCGCGTCAACGGAAAATCGGTGGCGGCATTACGAATCGCGATGGCAGCACCTGCGATTTCACTGGCACTTTCCTGTTTCATTTTTAATGCAGTCAAAACGCTGGCAAGCAGTTCACCGGCCACTTCACCATTGACGACCTGACTGAAAAACTGCTGCGCCTGATCTATGCTAAGATCTTTGCCTGCTATTATTTGTTCGAGTAGTTGAGACATATACGTATCCTTGTTCCTTAACGATGAGTCTGCATTGAAGACACAGAGGAAGCGTTTTCACCATCAAGCAGATATTGAAAACTTTGTTCGAGTAGCTGGCTGCCCTTAGACGTTAACAATGATTCCGGATGGAATTGAAAACCTAAAACCTTGTCCTGAGAATGCTCGATTGCCATTGCCATCCCCTGATAGTCGGCGATAACCGTTAATGTGTCAGGCATATTCGTAGCAATCAATGAATGATAGCGAGCAACGGGTAGGGGACTTGGTAAATTCGCAAACGGGCCCTGTTGTTGGTGAGCGACCAAAGAGGCCTTGCCATGAACGATTTCTCCGGCTCGTTCGACGTTACCGCCATAATGCTCAACCAGTGCCTGATGACCCAGGCAGATACCAAGAATCGGAAATTTACCGCAGCAACGTTGCAGTAACTCCATCAGACAACCGGCCTGGGATGGAGAGCCGGGACCTGGTGAAATCACCAGAATCACCGGATCCTTTTCCGCGAGCATTGTCTGATAGATATAGTCAGCACTGACGGTGTTACGGTAAATCACTGGCGCAAAGCCAAGGGTTTTAAATTCATCGACCAGGTTGTAGGTAAACGAATCGAGATTATCTAACATGTATAATTTTACCGATTGCATTTACACCGTCTCCTTTGTGTTTAAATCTGCTTGCGCTAATTGAATGGCTTTAATAACCGCCTGAGCTTTTTGTCGTGTCTCATCGGCTTCAGCCTGGGGATCGGAATCATATACCACCCCGGCGCCAGCCTGAATGTAGGCCTTGTTATCCTGTACGAATGCCGAGCGGATGACGATACAGGTATCCATATCGCCGCTGGCGTTTAGATAACCGACCGCACCACCGTAGCTGCCGCGTCGCTGGCCTTCAAATTGGCGGATAAGTTCCGTTGCCCGAACTTTTGGTGCGCCGGATAAGGTGCCCATATTCATGCAGGCCTGATAGGCATGCAAGGCGTCCAGTTCATCTTGCAATGTGCCAACGACCCGGGACACTAGGTGCATGACGTGTGAATAGCGATCCACCTTCAACAATTCTGCGACATGACGAGTACCACCGACACTGACTCTGGCGATGTCATTGCGGGCAAGGTCGACCAGCATTAAATGTTCTGCTTTTTCTTTAATATCGTTGCGTAGCTCTAACTCAATACGACCATCGAGATCATCGCTGTAGCTGCCATCTCGGCGGAATCCACGGCCTCGGGTACCGGCAATCGGATAAAGTTCTACCTGACGATTGCTGGCGGTAAATTTCAGAGCCGATTCCGGCGATGCCCCGAATAACTCAAAACGATCGTCTTTAAGATAAAACATGTACGGGCTGGGGTTGGTTCGTTTTAACTGGCGGTAAGCCTGAACCGTATCTGGACAAGCGATAGAAAACGTTCTTGACGGCACTACCTGAAAAATATCACCGGCACGAATATGCTCTTTTAAGTCTTCTACCTGCTGACAAAACTCGGCATCACTGACGTTAACGTCCACCGGCAGACTCTCTGTGGTGATGTTTGCAGCGACTGAATTGATAGCTACATCGTCGCCTTCAGACGTCTTTTGTTGGGGAGGGTCCATCAATAGCCATTGCTCACATTGCTGATGCAATGCCGCCAGGTGCTGCTTCACTGGGGCATTTTCCCCAACGCTAAAGCTGTTGCTGATAAACTGCGTGGTTTGTTGCTGATGGTCAATTAACACCAATGTACGGGCAAGATAGAACACAAAATCCGGACATTGATTCACACTGTCACTAACCTTCGGCAATTGTTCACTGACGCTGATCAAATCAAAGGCAAATGCACCACCTAAAAAGGTGGCATAAGGACTGGTACTGTCTGGCGCCATGTTTTGTAAAACCCGCAATACTTCAAACGGGTTCAGTGCCAGTAAGCGTGACGCTTCGTCTAACTGAGCATCGGGTGTACTGAAAACGACATGACATTGACTCACCAATTGTTCGGGCACTTTCGCATTTTCGAATTTGTCGGCGGTGTCGGTAACTTGAAGGTCGCTGGCGAAGTGGTCGGCTGAAAAATAGTCTTTTAACTGCCGAAGCAGGGCATCGCCATCTGCCGTTAACGCATATAAATCGACGCGGTTGCCGTGACATTCAACCTTTACGCTGGAATCGATTAACAAAATACTTTTAAGCGCGCGCTTATCGCTGATTTCCGCAGACTCGAGCAATAAACAGTGCTGCTTGTTCGCCGTTAACTGGGCAAACAGGGACAAGGGATCTTGTTGATAGGCGCCATGGAGAATCTCTGTCTGTACCTGAGTCGAAAATGTGTGTTGAAAATGATTCATTATTATTGCCAAATTGTGAGTAAAACCGGGTTTAATTAATCCGTGTACTAGGGTTAATGCCATCTGCAGCATTGCTATCAGGCGTTGTTTTTAAACATTGCTTGTTACCAAGGCATGTCTACGTCAGTTAGCAATTAAAACGATGGGTAAACGTCCTTCGTAATTGGTATTAGTTATAACTATTTGTTTTTAATGCCTAAAAACGAAAAAACCCGCTCGTTAAGCGGGTTTAAGTCATTTTTCGCGAATACGCAAAGCCTCATAACCCACTATGTTGAGTTATGCCACCACCAAATAATCGTAGTAATTACTAGCTTTGCCTGTACCATTACGGCTTGTTTCCACGTAAAATGTAAATTCTTTGTATAGAAAACAGCAAAATACGCCGTAAGTCAACCTCTGGAGTAAAAACTCTTGCAAAAAAATGCAATGGCCAATCAAATCCCACAAAACCCGGTTTCGGGTCAGGGTGAATCACGGTTGATTTCTAACGGGGATGCAAACGTAAGCAGCGAGCACCTGCGGGTTGATCTCCATTCCCATACCCTGTGTTCCGATGGTCATTTAACGGTTGCAGAACTCATCGATCGGGCAACTAATTATCAAATCGATCAGCTGGCCATTACTGATCACGATACCGTAGCCGCGATACCTCTCGCCAAAGCTCACATTCAGGAAAATGCGTTACCGTTGAGATTGATTACCGGCATTGAAGTTTCCACCAGTTGGCAAGGGTTTGAAATCCATATTGTGGGTCTGAATTTTGATGAGCAACATCCGGCGATTACTGAAATCGTTTTAAAACAACAACAAACCCGTGAAGACCGGGCGCGACGGATTGGTGACAAACTGGCAAAAGCTGGGTTTATTAACGTCTATGACGAGGCAAAAAAACTGGCTGGGGAAGGCAGTATTACCCGCGCACATTTTGCTAAAGTATTATTAAATCAGGGGCATGTAAGTGCAATGCAAAAAGCCTTTGATAAGTATCTGGGCAAAGGTCAGCGAGCTTATGTAAAACCGGGTTGGGTTGAGATTGCCCAAGCGGTTGCTGCAATTCGTGCGGCAGGCGGTATATCGGTGATCGCCCATCCGATGAAATATGGCTTGTCGACGAAATGGTTGCGCCGGCTTATCCTTGATTTTAAAGCGGTCGATGGTCAGGCCATTGAAGTGGCGTCACCACAGATGAATCCGCAGCAGCAACAAATGTTATTCGGCTTTTGTCACGAGTATGAATTACTTGCTTCCGTGGGATCGGATTTTCACTATCCAACCCGTTGGAGCGATTTAGGGCGTAATTTGGCTGTACCAGAAGGCACCAATGTTGTCTGGCAACAATGGACCTAATTATGCCTAATGTAAGTTGCGGCTGGTTAAGCAAACGTAGAAGGAAGTGGTAATGAGTCAGTTTTTTTATATGCATCCGGATAATCCACAACCTCGATTAATCAAACAGGCCTGTGAGATGATCCACCAAGGTGCGGTGATCGTCTATCCTACCGATTCCGGCTATGCGTTAGGTTGCCATATCGGCGATAAACAGGCGTTAGAGCGAATTTGTCGCATCCGTGATATTGATAAACACCATAACTTTACACTGTTGTGCCGGGACTTATCGGAGTTGGCCACATACGCGCGGGTGGATAATGCCTATTTTCGTATCCTCAAAAACAATACCCCGGGCAAATACACGTTTATTTTTAAAGGGACCAAGGAAGTGCCGCGACGGTTATTGAATGATAAAAAGAAAACCATAGGTATCCGTATTCCCGAAAACCCGATTGCCATGGCGTTATTGGAAGCGTTGGGGGAGCCTTTAATGTCCACCAGTCTGATTTTGCCGGGCAATGACAGCACAGAATTTGATCCGGAACTGATCCGTGATAACTTAGAGAAACGCGTAGATTTAATCTTAAACGGCGGATATCTTGGGGAAAAGCCAACAACCGTGGTGGATTTAACCGATGATTATCCACAGATCCTTCGCCATGGCGAAGGGCCTGTAGCACCGTTTGAGTAACAGGATTGGATTTGACAACCACAACGACAACAATCACAACCACCATCCGTGAACATTCCTTAGCGGAACCTCAGAGCGATATTGAGCAAGGTGTTATGCAACAGCAAGTCTTGCCTCTGGCCCTGGTTCATGGTGAAGCGGTGGTGGAAAAGCCTCAGGATTTATTTATTCCGCCCGATGCCCTGGAAATCATTCTGGAAGCCTTTGAAGGGCCTTTGGACTTATTGCTGTATCTAATCCGCAAGCAAAAGTTTGATATTGTCGAATTACCGATTGCTGAAATTACCCACCAATATATGGAATACGTGGATGTAATGAAGTCATTGAAGCTTGAACTGGCCGCCGAATATCTGGTGATGGCGGCGATTCTTGCCGAGATCAAATCTCGTTTGCTGCTGCCAAAAACCACGGTTGAGGATGAAGAAGAAGATCCCCGTGCTGAGCTTATCCGTCGTTTGCAGGAATATGAAGTCATTAAACAAGCGGCTGAAGATATGGATGAGTTACCGAGACTGGAGCGCGATGTTCATCTGGCCAATGTAGATTTACCTCAAAGTTATCAACCGCGAGTCGTAGAAACTCAGGTCGATCTTCAGGATCTGGTATTGGCCATGCAAGGCGTGTTGAAACGCGCCGAAGCTTTTGAACATCACCATATTCAGCGGGAAAACCTGTCGACACGTGAGCGCATGAGCCAAATCTTAGCAAAATTAAAACCGGGACAGTTTGTTGAATTTAGCGATTTGTTTCAGGTTCAGGAAGGTCGGGCTGGTGTAGTGGTAACTTTTCTGGCGATTCTGGAGTTAATTAAGGAATCTCTGGTAGAATGCGTGCAATCACAGGTGTTTGGCCATATTCAGGTAAAATCCGTTTGACATGGAACAACCTTTGTTAAGCAATAACGCCGGGTTTATACCAATCACACTAAGTTTGTGCACAACTCAGAGTTAGGGCAGAGGTTCAGTTACAACATAGATTTTATTGATA
>NZ_JBHZSG010000023.1:0-50109 GCF_043642205.1 Thalassotalea litorea
ATCAATAAAATCTATGTTGTAACTGAACCTCTGCCCTAACTCTGAGTTGTGCACAAACTTAATGTGATTGGTATTACAGTGAAATTGCTTGCTTGAGGCTCTATCGGCGTTAGCAAATTCGCTTAACCGAGGGGACACGGAATATTTTTTTGTCATCCCAGCGAAGCAACGTCATATAGCCACCCCAGACACAGCCTGTATCGAGTGCATATATGTTAGGGTGCGGACACTGACCGTCCAGAGTCGCCCAGTGGCCAATTATCCATTGCGCTTTGTCCAGGCTTTGGTCCAGTTCAAACCAGGGCTGTAAATCACTATCAGGGTTGTGTTCGGGGTGCTCTTTGTGGATAAACTCCAAATCACCTGATTGGGTGCAATAGCGCATTCGGGTTAACGCATTAACGCTGTAGCGGAAGCGCTGGTCATCATCTTTGGCATCTTGCCAGGCTGCCGGTTCATTGCCATACATAACGTTGAGAAAATATCGACGGTCAGAGCGCAGACAATGTTGCACAAATTTGGCTTGAGCAATGGCGGTTTGAATATCCCATTGCGGCGCAAGCCCGGCATGAGTCATGTAAGCATGGCTATTTGGAAGTTGCCTGAGCAGAGGTTGCGATGCCAGCCAATCCATTAATTGTGGCGCATCTTCGGCATCAAGCACGGTTTGCAGGAAGTCTTTCCTATGCGGCTTTTTAAAGCCTTCCCAAATGGCAAGCAAGTGCAAATCATGATTACCCAATACCGGTTTAGCACGTTCATTTAAGGATTTTAAATAGCGAAGTGTTGCGAGTGAGTCAGGGCCTCTGGCTACCAAGTCTCCGGTTAACCACAATTCATCGTATTTTGGATTAAAGTCTGCCTGGTCGAGTACCTGACGTAACTCAACATAGCATCCCTGCACATCACCAACCAGATAGATTGCCATTAATCAGTTCAATATATTGGGCACCGCGAGGCGAAAAACGGGTATCTGAACTTTATGCTCTTTCCCATGTAAATCCTTCAGCATGTAAAACCCCTCCATCGTACCTAAAGGCGTTTTAATAATTGAACCACTGGTATATTGATAGGATTGGCCAGCCGCTATTACCGGTTGTTGACCGACTACGCCATCACCTTCTACGGATACCTTATTGCCATTGGCATCGGTAATTAGCCAACTGCGGGTCAGCAACTGCAAGGTTTCAGGACCATGGTTTTCTATGGTGATGGTATAACTGAACACAAAACGCTCATTGTATTGATCGGACTGCTCTTCAATAAAATGTACTTGAGCATTAATGTCTACCTGAGAATTTTCCTGGCTAAAAACGCTACTCATTTAATTGATTACTCTGGTGAAGTATCCGCAAGGTAATTGGCGATTAGCACGTACTCTTTAAGGCTGAGATTTTCCGGGCGTAGACTTGGCTTGATACCAAGGTCTTCCAATTGCTCTGCGGATAGTAATTTACTCAAACTGTTTCGGATTGTTTTTCTTCGTTGGTTAAAAGCTTCTGTGCATACTCGGCTAAGCCATTTGACGTCCTTGGCAGGAAAAGGAATGTCCTTATGAGGGATTAACCGAACAATGGCGCTGTCCACTTTCGGCGGCGGCTGAAATGCTTCCGGTCCGATTTCCATCACCGGAACCACCTGACAATAATATTGGCACATAATTGACAAACGACCAAATGCTTTGCAGTCTGGAGCGGCAGCCATGCGATTCACTACCTCTTTTTGAAGCATGAAGTGCATATCTTTAATTTTATCTTTAAACGTTAATAAATGAAAAATTAACGGGGTGGAAATATTATAAGGTAAATTGCCAAAAACACGCAGCGGCTGTTCATCCGCCAGCGTCCCGAAATCAAATTTTAATGCGTCAATTTCGTAAATCGTCAAATGCTTGGCGATAAACGGATGGTGCCGAAGTCGATGGGCAAGGTCCCTGTCTAGCTCGACAACACTGATATCCCCGGCGCGTTCAATCACCGGTTCTGTCAACGCACCTAAGCCGGGTCCTATTTCGATTAAGTTTTCACCCTCACTCGGGTCAATGGCATCAACGATACGGCTAATCACCGCATCATCATGAAGGAAGTTTTGACCAAACCGTTTTTTAGCCTGGTGGCCTAAATGGCTTTTATTGCTCATTGTTTATTGGTTACCAACGTAATAGCATGGTTAAGAGCAGCATCGAAACTGCCGCAATCCGCTTCACCGGTTCCGGCAAGCTCTATTGCAGTGCCATGATCGACACTGGTACGGATAAACGGAAGACCTAGGGTAATATTCACCGAGGATCCGAATCCTTTATATTTTAGCACTGGTAAGCCCTGATCGTGATACATTGCCATCACGGCATCGGCTTTAGCCAGGTATTTTTCCTGAAAAATGGTGTCTGCCGGCAATGGCCCAACCAAATGCATTCCCTCTGCACGTAAACTGTCCAGAGCTGGGCTGATGACATCAATTTCTTCTCTGCCTAAATGGCCTTCCTCGCCCGCGTGGGGGTTCAAACCACAGACATAAATCTTAGGTTCTTTAATGCCAAATTTCTGCTTGAGATCGGTGTCGAGAATGCGTGTGATTTTCTGCACTCTTTCATAGGTAATTGCTTTGGAAACGTAAGCCAGCGGAATATGAGTTGTCATTAACGAAACTCGCAAACCTTCCGTGGCTAACATCATCACGACATCCGAACAATTTGCCTGTTGGGCAAAGTATTCGGTGTGGCCACTAAAAGGAATACCAGATTTATTAATCAGTCCTTTGTGGACCGGACCGGTCACAATGGCCTGAAATTCACCGCTCATATTGCCTTCACAGGCAAGGCGCAGGGTTTCAACCACATAGGCGCCATTATTTGGGTTTAACGCGCCAGGTACGCAGTTATCGCTAAGGGTGACAGGCTTGACCGTTAAACGACCAGCTTTATGCATCGTCGGAGCCTGATTTTCATCGTAAATATCGATTTCCAGGTTAACGCCCAATAATGCTGCCCGCTGGCGAAGCAATTCTGGATCCGCAATCGCAATTAATTGAGCCGGCCAGTCCTGTTGTGCAAGTTGCACTAATATATCAGGGCCTACTCCCGCGGGTTCACCTGGGGTAATTGCGATTTTTGCGGTCATTCGTTGCTATTTCCTTCATCCATAATTTCAATATAAGCTTCGTCGCGGATCTCTTTCATCCAGCGAATTGACTCAGTACCAAACTTACGATTGTATATAAGTTGATAAGCTCTATTTGACTGGTTGGTATCCGTCGCATCCTGCGTACGTCGGCCCGTAAGTTGCACTAAATGCCAACCGAATGATGAGCGAAACGGCTTGTGGTATTCATCAACTTCCAAGTCTGCTAAGGCTTGTGCAAAGGCTGGATCATAGTTGCTGGGTTCAGCCCAGCCTAAATCGCCGCCTCGTGTGGCGGTAGGTCCTTCGGAATTTTCGCGTGCTAAAGTATCAAAATCGGCTTCGCCAGCTTCAATTTGTGCCAACATATCTAACAGCATTTGTTCGGCTTTTTCTTCGGACAGAATAATCGATGGTTTGATCAGAATATGGCGAGATTTTACTTCTTCAATTTCAACTTTCTGCTTACCGCGAATATCGAGGATTTTTACGATGTTAAAACCAAGTCCGGTTCGTACGGGGCCAAAAATGTCCCCGACGTTTTTATTGTTGACCAATTCGGCGAACAACGTAGGCATTTCATTAATACTACGCCAGCCTAAATCAC
The DNA here is from genome assembly GCF_043642205.1 of Thalassotalea litorea. Taxonomy (GTDB): domain Bacteria; phylum Pseudomonadota; class Gammaproteobacteria; order Enterobacterales; family Alteromonadaceae; genus Thalassotalea_A; species Thalassotalea_A litorea. Next base: position 3,727 of record NZ_JBHZSG010000023.1, read on the forward strand.
CACCTTCTAGCGCTGTCGGGGCACTGGAAGATGCAATGGCAATTTTTTTGAAATCAGAACCGTTGTTTAACAATTCCACCACTTTATCGGCACGATCTTTTGCCGCCACCAAATCTTCCTGTGTTGGCTCATCAGGAAAGGCAATAAGGATATGACCCAGGTTATACTCGATATCAGCGTTGGTCTGCTCTTGCATCATCTTAACCAGGTTATCGATTTCCTGTGGTGTAATGGAAACCCGACGACGAACACTGGCTCTGCGCACTTCACCGGTAATCAGTTGTTTGCGCACATCCTCACGGTAGCTATCCCATTGCATGCCAGTGCTGATAATTTGCATACGAAAATCTACAATGTTGTTAAAGCCATTTTCACGGGCGATGTTTTTAATGGTGTCGTCCAGTTGCGCGTCACTGATTTGTACGCCCATACGCTCACCTAGTTCCATCATTAGCGCGTCGGTAATTAGCTTTTCCATCGCCTGGGTGCGTAAGGCTTTATCCGATGGCAGGCTCTGCCCTTCGGCGGCTGCCTGTTGTTTCACCTGATTGACCAGTGCGTTAACTTCAGATTCCAGAACAACGCCTGAATTTACAATCGCTGCGACACTGTCAAGCGGCTGTTCTTCGGCTTGTACAAAGCCGCTAAAACCTAATGAACTTATCATCAGGCCCGATGCCAATACGGCTTTACGAATTATTGTTTTATTTAACATACATCTTTTCATTAATTTGAGAGGAAATATGGCCGTTTGTAGCCAAATAATCCTGAGCGTAACATATCATCAATCGCAAGCGGCTTTTGAGTGCCACCAAGTCCTTTCAATACAAATTGCAGGGAAACCCCAGTATCAAAGGCATCGCGATCTTCTGCCAAAAAGTCGGCTTCGTCAAGGTTGGTATTGATATTACGGTGGTAAGCAACGCGTACCGCCCAACAACAACTCTCATATTGAAAACCCGCGTAGGCTTCCAAGGAGCGACTGCGTACTAAATCTTCAGTAACGTGTCCAATGAACTGCCAATGGCGGTTTATTGGAAAACTGGTTAATGCAGAAACTTGTTCTATTTCGTTACCCGAGAGGTTTCGAATGTAATGATGGTTTAATTGCACCAGATTACGTTCATTTTTACGATAATCAATAGTCAGCTGGCTTTTTTCGGTGTTATTTAATTCAGTATCGTACTGAATGTCACCTCGAAACTGCCAACGATCCGTTAATTGTAAAAATAAATCAGCGGCTAATGCAGATTCACTTTCCGGTTCATTATCTTCATTGAGTGCAAAATTACTATCATTGAAGTAGACGATTTGACCCAAGCTTAAATGAAAAAGTTCCGTATTGCTTTCGTCTAACAGTCGGGATGTCACGCCCCAGGATATTTGGTTAGCCTGGGCAATGCGATCTAAACCACTGTATCTGCGATCTCGAAACAGACCATCAAAGTCATCTTGTAACGTTGTGGTATCGTAATTACCAATCATTGTCTGGTCTTTATCTGGAATATACAGGTACTGCAATTGCGGTTCGAGCGTCTGCACGAAATTCTGTTTAAAGTAGCTGGCAAATCGATCAAATCTTAAGCCGGCATGAACACGGGCTTTTGGTAACGTTCGACTCACGTCTTCTTCCAGCAAAGGGTTGTTGGCGATGTTATGTTGCTGATACTGAGTGTGCATCAATCGAACATCGGTATTTACAAACCAACCTGGCATCGAGTATGGCAAAGCAAAGCCCGCTTCGATGTGGAACCTATCTGCTTCGGGTTTATTGGGGTCGTCAATTTCAAAGCGCGTGTATTCCCCGAAAAGATTAAACGAGCTATTGAAAAAGCCAAGCGGCTGATACGCTAGGAAATCCAATTGCGGCAAGGTTTGATAACTGTCTTCGCGGTTACCTAATACTTTGAGTCCCTGAACTTTTACACTCGATTGCCAGTTTTCTGCAAAATACGACAATTCACCAATGCGCCATAGGTAAGCATCCGTCGAGGAAAACTGGTCACTTTCCAAGTCAACCAGGTAGTTATCGTCACTGATATCGCTATAGTCGATAAATACCCGAAAGTTATCGGCAAATGTGCCCATATGTTGATAACGACCAAGGTATCGTTCTTCTTTGCTGGATAACTCGTTATCTTCGCCTAGGTATTCAAAATCGATTTTCCCGAATTGCTCGCCAAAAAGATAACGAAACTGGGATTTAAGCTGAGTACCGCGTTTAGACATGTAATAGGGCGTGATCGTCGCATCCATGTTTTCGCGGATATTCCAATAAAACGGTACACCGAGTTCAAAACCGGACTTGCTGGATGAAGAAATTTCAGGGTAAAGGAAACCTGTCTTACGTTCATTGGTTAATGGGAACGTAAAGTAGGGCAGGTACATGATTGGTACATCTTTGACCCGAAAAACGGTGTTATAGGCACTACCGGTGTTGTCTTCAGTGGAAAGGTTTATCTCACTGGCAGAAAACAGCCAATCCGGGGTTTCATCGGTACAGGAAGTAAAGCTGGCCTCTTCAAGACTGACGCCTTGCTCGGTAATTTTTAATTGTTCGGCCGCACCGCGACCCGGAGACAGACCTAATTGATAATTAGAGTTGCTCATAACCACGGAATTATTGCTATTGTCGGCCTCTAACTGGCTGGACTGAATGGTGATATTACCATCCTGAAACCGGGTATCACCGGAGGTACGAATTTTCCCCGCGCCACGGTCTATGGTGATCTCATCTGCGACAATGCGTTTATCTTCATAGGCAAGCTTTACACCACCAGAAAATTTGGTTGCCTGCTCAGCGATGGTTTGAGTATTTCTAGATTCAATAACAATAGCGTCAAAACGCTGACTTAAGTCTTCTCGTAACTCAATCGGTACGACCTCAGGAAGAGGACATTGGATGAAGGCGCCAGCAGTCGTCGGCGCAGGATTTTCCTGAGCGGTTAGAGGAGCACTAAAAACGGCTAACAATACAGCAATACGGGAGCTTGGCATGTACTTTCCGAAAGAATAAGGCGATTTATTTTTATAAAATAATTCAATTATTATAGGGTTATTCGACCCGCTTAGCGTATCGCAGTGGTTAACACCAACTTACGAACATCTATATTGGCGACTATGATACCAATCACATTAAATTCTCACTGTTTGAGCAATAATTTAATGTGATTGGTATGATATAGCAATTTCGCTTAAATTACATTAGTTGTCATAGCCAATAATGGCTTAATTCTGAATTGGTGCAAAAATAGATAAACACTATTTTTATCCGGCAATGTATTTGAACGCCCTTTGAGCGTTGCAAAACTGACGTGGAAATCTGTATGATGGGCCACCTGAGTAGGCGTAAGCGGTGTTACATCACCATGGTCACGTCCACTGTACTAGTGCTATTGAAAGTGAATATAGGTTAATAAATGAGAATATGGGGTAGAGTTTTCGGTACTTTGCTGGGCTTTATGGTTGGCCGAATAATTGGCGCTGCTTTGGGATTTTTTCTAGGTTGGAAATTTGATAAAGGCCTGGGTTCGGACTTTGCTGCGTTTAATCAACAAAATGAAACGGCGCGCCAGCAAGACTTTTTTTACGTGACGTTTTCCGTTATGGGCCATATCACCAAAGCCTCCGGTCAGGTTAGCGAAGATGAGATTGCTTTTGCTACGTCCCATATGAAGCGTTGGGGGCTAACGGGGGATGCTCGACAGGCTGCCCAAAATGCATTTCGCGACGGCAAACAGCCACATTTTGATCTCCAGGAGCAAATGAAGAAACTAAAACGGGTATGTTTTGGTCGTAAGGATTTGTTGCAAATGTTTGTGGAAATCCAAATTCAGGCAGCGTTTGCCGATGACAATTTGCATCCTAAAGAGCGTGAAATATTACATGGGATCGGCGCATCGTTAGGGATCCCTGCCCGCCATCTTGACTTTATGTTGGATCGTATTGTTGCTGGGGAACATTTTCATCAGCAAGGCTCACAACAATCACCACAGCAACAGCAACAGCGTCTCGATGATGCCTATAAAATTCTCGGCGTTACACCGCAAACGACCGCACGCGATGTGAAAAAAGCGTACCGTAAATTAATGGCTCAGCATCATCCGGATAAGCTGGTTGCTAAAGGCTTGCCTCCGCAATTAATGGAAGATGCGAAACAAAAAGCTCAGGATATCCAGGCAGCTTACGAGCTGGTCAGCAAACAAGCTGCGTAGTTAATGAGCTGAGCCTTGCTCAGCTCTGTCAATCTTTATCGTGATAAACACTCTGGCATTCAACAATCGATGCATGCCCTCATCCTATACATTTTAATTGGTTTTCTCGTTAACTATGTAAACTGGAAAATCTGTTTTTAATTGATAAAAGCGTTCTGATTAATCGATTTAATTAATTTTTCAAATCTTCTGTTACCGCTAGACTTAATGTCAAGTTATTCAACGAGACAACAGGCTCGATCATTATTAATGATACGGGTAACTGTTTGATTACCTGAAGCTAGGAGGGTAGTTATGAAGATTAAATGGGGCGTTCAACAGCCGGCACTGATAACACTGATTAGTACCGTATTATTTGCCTCAGCAACGTTCGCTGAGAGTCAGTCTAGTAAACCTGCAGGGGCAATGGGAACGGGGCAAACCCAGTCCAATCAACCTAAATCCAATCAATTCTGGTGGCCAGATCAACTCGATTTATCGCCGCTTCGCGATCACAGTGTTGCCTCCAACCCCTATGGGGTTGATTTTGATTATGCTGAAAAATTTAATAGCTTGGATATTGCTCAGGTTAAATCCGATGTCGACAAACTACTGACGGAATCCCAAGATTGGTGGCCAGCAGACTTTGGCAATTATGGGCCGTTATTTATTCGTCTTGCCTGGCATAGTGCAGGAACGTACCGTACCCTCGATGGCCGTGGTGGTGGTGATGGTGGACAAATGCGCTTTGACCCATTAAATAGTTGGCCGGATAACGGCAACCTTGATAAAGCCAAACGCTTGTTGTGGCCGGTCAAACAAAAGTACGGTGAAAGTCTGTCTTGGGGCGATCTGATGATATTAGCTGGCACTGTGGGGCTGGAAAACATGGGCTTTAAAACTTATGGGTTTGCAGGTGGTCGCGCCGATGACTGGGAGCCCGATATTGTTTACTGGGGTCCTGAAGTCGAAATGCTGGCAAGCGACAGAGAGAGTAAAAACGGCGAATTGCAACGGCCCCTTGGGGCAACACATATGGGGTTAATCTATGTGAACCCAGAGGGACCAAAAGGTAAACCAGATCCTAAAGGTTCAGCCAAAAACATTCGCACTGCGTTTGCTCGAATGGCGATGAATGACGAAGAAACCGTCGCATTGATCGCCGGGGGACATACCTTTGGTAAAATGCATGGCGCAGCCAAAGCTGCCAAATGTTTAGGCAGAGAGCCCGGCGGTGCGCCAATCGAAGAACAGGGACTAGGCTGGAAAAACAGCTGTGGCAAAGGGCACTCCGAAGATACCATTACCAGTGGTTTGGAAGGGGCTTGGACGCAACAGCCGACCCGTTGGACTACTTTGTATCTGCAAAATTTACTGAATAACGAGTGGGAGCAGACCAAAAGTCCTGCGGGGGCAATTATTTGGGTCCCGAAAGATAAAGCTTTGCATGAGTCCGTACCTGATGCTCATGTCAAAGATAAACGCAATCCGCCAGTAATGACGACAGCAGATTTAGCCATTAAGTTTGATCCCGAATACCGTCAAATAGCGGAACGTTTTTTACATAACCCGGAAGAATATCGTCTGGCGTTTGCCAAAGCCTGGTATAAATTGACCCACCGAGATATGGGACCAAAAAGTCGCTATTTGGCAGACACAGCGCCAGAAGAATCTCTGATTTGGCAAGATCCGGTGCCGCCTGTCGAATATGAGGCCTTGGATGAGAAAGCTATCGCAGCATTGAAAGAAGCGGTTTTATATTCAGAGCTTTCAGTACCCGAATTGGTGCGCACTGCCTGGGCTTCAGCAGCAAGCTTTAGAGCCTCGGATATGCGTGGTGGTGCCAATGGTGCCCGAGTGTTATTGGCGCCTCAGAAAGACTGGCCCGTCAATAATCCGGACGAGCTCGCTAAAGTATTGGCTGAGTTGGCTCAGATTCGTGAGGATTTCAATGACGATGCATCCTCAGGTATGGGGATTTCGATGGCAGATATGATCGTCTTGGCGGGTAATGCGGCGGTGGAAAAAGCTGCCAAAGATTTCGGTTATGATGTTTCGGTGCCATTTGAAGGAGGCAGAACGGATGCAACTCAGGCGCAAACCGATGTTGCCTCGTTTGCGTTGCTTGAACCCAAAGCCGATGCGTTTCGCAATTACTTTAACACTGACGCAAGTTATAAAGGCCCGGCGCAGATGCTGGTTGATAAAGCGGATCAGTTAAATCTCACGGTGCCACAAATGACTGTGTTAGTTGGTGGACTACGTGTGTTAGGTGCAAACTCTGACGGCGTTAAACATGGCGTATTGACCGATCGCGTTGGTACCCTAAGCAATGACTTTTTCGTGAACTTGCTGGATATGTCTACAATGTGGCAAAAAGCGACAGAGGAAGGCTTCTATGAAGGAGTCGATCGCAAAAGCGGTGAACAAAAATATACCGCAACCACCGTAGACCTGATTTTCGGTTCAAACTCTGAGCTAAGGGCGGTAGCGGAAGTTTATGCCTATGACACATCGAAGGAAAAATTCGTTACCGATTTTGTCGCCGCCTGGAACAAAGTTATGCAGCTTGATCGGTTCGATTTACGACACCATCTGTAATCTATGACATTCTTGTTATAGATTACGACTGAAAGTGGGCGCAGCATTAAGTGCTGCGCCCATTGTTATTTTGGTATTAAAAGCTTTCGGCTGCGGTAAAGCACATATTTTCGCCACTTTGTGGATGAAAAAGGCTTAACGTTTTGGCATGCAACTGCAGGCGCGGGCTTAACGCCAGGGCTTCAGGGGGCGCATAAAGGCGATCGCCAATGATGGGATGGCCTAGGCTTAGCATGTGTACACGCAGTTGATGAGAGCGGCCGGTCACCGGCATAAGTTTGACTAGCGTGGTTTTTTCTTCATAGGCTAATACCTGATAACGGGTCAGAGCTTTTTTGCCACGCTCATGATCTACCATTTGTTTGGGTCGGTTGGGCCAGTCACAAATCAAGGGTAAATCCACTTCACCGGTTTCCGGCATTAGCTTGCCAAACACCCGAGCCAGGTAATATTTCTCGGTCTGACGTTTTTCAAACTGCCGGGAAATTGCCACGTGGCTTGGTTTATTGAGTGCCATCACCATCACCCCGGAAGTGGCCATATCCAGGCGATGAACAATGGTTGCAGTAGGTAACACTCGTTGTACCCGATGCTGCAAACAGTCCTGGTGTTCAGGTAAGCGGCCAGGCACGGTGAGTAATCCACTGGGTTTGTTGACAATAATTAAGTCGTCGTCACGATAGAGGATATCGAGATAAGGACTCATTGGTGGCGCATAGATAAAATCTGGATTGGCTGACATAAGATATTAAATTAGTGGTAAGTGGCGAGAGGTAAGTTACTTCCACCTTCCTCTTACCACCTTAATACTTCCGTTTAGTGACTGACGACGATTAATCGAATCGCTTCAAATTTGAGTTGTGCATGTTCGATATAATGGCTTAGTTGCTCTTGCTGGGCAACGATAAACTCCAGTTCTGACTGGCGAACATTGGGATTAACAGCCGCCAAGTCCTGCAAGCGTTCCAGTTCTTCTTGTAAACTGTTTTGCATTTTGTCCATAGCCTGGCGCTGCAACGTAACAACCTGCTGTTTTCCTATGCTCTCGGCCTTTTCCACCAGCGGTGGCACAACACTGCGCAACGCTTTTACTAACTGCATTCCTGTTTGCTTTTTAACCGGTTTTAATTGCTGATCAAACCCGGCTTCATTGACTTTATCCGCCAGATCATTACCGTTCTTATCCAGCAATATCCGAATTGGCGTGGTTGGCAAATAGCGACCCAGTTGCAGTTCACTCGGCGCCATTCCTTCGAGCGTAAAAATACATTCGATAAAAAAGCTTCCTACAGCAATGGCAGGATTTTTCAATATCGCTAAAGAGGCATTACCGATTTCATCGCTAAGTACTAAATCAAGGCTACCTCTTACCATTGGGTGATCCCAGGTCAGCAATTGATAATCTTCGCAGCTTAATGCGGTCTGTCGATCGAAGGTTACGGTTGTACCATCCTCTCCCAAACCCGGAAAATTAGGGCTTAACATATGTTCACTTGGGGTCAGTGCGAGGGCATTGTCGGCTTTATCGTCTTGATTAATGCCAAATACATCAAACACCGAAAACATATATTGCGCTAATTTAGTATCGTCATCCTGAGCCTCTATATCTTTTACCAGCTGCGCTGCTTTACCATGGCCGGAGGAATGAATTTCTAACAACTTATCACGACCTGACTCCATTTCAGCCTTGAGTTGCATATGCATATCGCGACTGGCATTCACCAGGTTCTCAATGCCACTGTCGTGCCAAGTACCCTGCAACGCGGATTGCACGAGGGGACGAGCGAACGCTTCATAGATGGCTCTTGCGGTTACGCAGGTTTGCTCAAACGCATTCATCGCATTGTGATACCAGTTCATTAGCATGGACTGCGGTGATTGCTCGAAATAAGGTACATGGATTTTAATGGTCTGCGTCTGACCAATTCGATCCAAACGGCCGATACGTTGCTCTAACAAATCTGGGTTTTGTGGTAGATCAAATAGCACTAATTGGTGGGCAAACTGGAAGTTACGTCCTTCACTACCAATTTCCGAACAAAGCAGCACCTGCGCACTGTCTTCTTCCTGAGCAAAATAAGCCGCGGCTTTGTCACGTTCAAAAATGCTCATGCCTTCATGGAATACGGCAGCACGAATCCCTTCTTTAACCCGCAACGCTTCTTCAATGTCCTTCGCCGTTTGTGCCTGAGCACAAATAACCAACACTTTGGCTTTGCGATCCTGATTTAATAAATCGATCAAATAATCAACCCGAGGATCGATATCGACCCAGGCTGACTCTGTGCTGTTTAGCTGATAAAAACACTCCGGGGTGAACAGGTATTTACAACGTGAACTCGTCAATAATTGGTCGGTATCCGCCTCCGAGATAAACGCTTGTATGCATTCATCATAAGCCTCAGGCAAAGGCAGGGCGGCGGCAATCAATTCACGTTTTGGGAAGCCTTTGATGGTATTTCGTGAATTTCTAAACAGTATGCGACCTGTACCATGGCGATCGAGTAGTTGATCCACTAAGTTGGCTTTAATGCTATCGCTGTGCTCAGCATCGCTATTAATCGCCAACAGCTCGCGACTGATATCTTTTTCGGAAAAAAGGCGTTGTAGACTATGTTGCTGGCTATCGGTTAGCGCACGATCGGCGAGCAATGAATTTGCCGCATCCGCAACCTCCTGATATTGCTGCTCTTCTTCGACAAACTTCTGGTAATCGTAGAAACGATTGTTGTCTAACAGGCGCAGTCTTGCAAAATGGCTTTGATGGCCTAATTGATCCGGTGTTGCAGTAAGCAGTAAGACCCCTGGAATATGCTCTGCCAGCATTTCCACGCATTGGTATTCGATGCTCGGGCTTTCCTCACTCCAGGCCAGATGATGAGCTTCGTCCACCACCATTAAGTCCCAGTCTTCGTTAGCGATGTTTTCAAATTGATCGGCATTATTTGCAAGAAAGCCAAGATTAATCAATACCAGTTGTTCACTGCTAAAAGGGTTTTCATCAGCGCCATACTGCTGGCAACGCTCTTCATCAAAAATGCTGAATTTGAGGTTGAAACGACGCATCATTTCCACCAGCCATTGATGAGTAAGCGCTTCTGGTACAACAATTAAAACCCGTTGCGCCCGGCCAGAAACAAGTTGCTGGTGAATAATAAGACCAGCTTCAATGGTTTTTCCTAAGCCCACTTCATCGGCTAATAATACGCGTGGCGCGTAGCGCTGTCCGACTTCTTCGGCAATATACAATTGGTGCTCTATCAGGCTAACCCGGCCGCCGGTTAATCCGGTCAGAGCAGATTGCTGTTGCTCGTTACTGATGGCCAGAGAGCGTTTGCGCAGCTGGTACCAGTCGAGACGGTCAAATTGACCATTTAATAATCTGTCATGAGGCTTATTAAACTTAATGAAATGATCCAGCATCATCTCTTTGAGTTGCACGGTTTCGCCGCTTTGTTGATGCACTCCTTCATAGGTGTAGAGATTATCGCTTTCAATAACCTTGCTAATTTTAATGGAGAATCCTTCGTGGCTTGGAACCGTGTCACCAACATTGAATACTACGCGGGTTAATGGCGCATCTTTAATGGCATACTGTCTGGATTCTCCGGTAGCCGTATAAAGAATGGTGACAAAGCGATTTTCAACCGCAACCACAGTACCCAAACCTTGATCGGATTCACTATCTGAAATCCAGCGTTGACCAAGAAAAAATGCCATAAAACTCTCCGAAAAAACCACGCTTGTCAAAAGGGGCGCTATGTTAGCGCTTTCTCGCCCGGGTTGGTACTGTTTTGGAGGCAGCACCAACATTGGCGGTATATTTACTTAAAATCGTTTGATTTACATACAAAATATCTGTTCAGGTTCAACGCCTCTTGTGGGCAGCCTGAATAGGCAACTGACTTACCGTTAAGCTGAACCCATAATAAGAATAGAATCGATCCCGATTTCCTGCAGAAGAGCTTGCGAATTAGCGTCCATAGCTGGGGTTATGACCGTGAATAATTTTCATCCATTGACATAAAATTGTCACTTGCCAGTTGCTCAATAAACTGTCAAAGTGGGGATAAGGTAATCGCGAAAAGGGAGGTTTTTCTTGCTCAATTAGCACCACAGGCTCCAATGGCCGGTCTGGGAGAGGCAAGGATGGTGACCCGGCGATGCGTTTTCACCTTTGTTCTGCTCCGCACAGCTCCGGTATTGGCTCACAATCAATTGTAGGCAGCAGGATTTCATATGACAGAACAAAGCATTATTTATGTATTAGATACTAATATTCTTCTACACGAACCCTTCGCATTTTTATCCTTTCAGGAACATGAGGTGGTCATTCCAATGACCGTACTCGAAGAACTCGACAACATTAAAGATAGAAAAAAAGACGTAAGTCGCGATGCCCGCGTGGCCATCCGAGCGCTCGAAGACACACTTACCGACGCCTCTCCGGAGCAAGTTATGGCGGGGGTTGAACTACCGAATAAGACCGAAACCCAAACTAAGCCAGGCCGATTATCGATTTTCAATGATTTCACATTGAAACAAAAGTCCGGGGCTTTATCCGATAACGACAATGACAATCGCATCATTAATACGGCATTGCATATTCAGGAAATGAACCCTAAAAAGCGCGTCGTATTGGTCACCAAAGACATCAATATGCGTCTTAAAGGCAAGGGCGCTGGGTTAGCTTATGTTGAAGATTATCGTACCGACCAACTCGTTGATGATATTAATTTCCTGACTAAGGGGTATCACAAATTTTCCGGCGATTTCTGGCAACAAGTCAGTAATTGCGAAAGCAAAACCGATGGACGCTATACCCAACATTTTATTGATAAAAACCTAGTGCCTAGTGCGTTTATTAATGAATACCTCATCGATGAAGAGAAAACCTTTGCCGGTAAAATTATTGGTGTCGAAGGCGATACGGCGGCCGTTCAGGATTTAGGTTATGAGCGTTTGATGGGACGACAGGCTTGGGGAATTCATCCTAAAAATATTTATCAGGGGATGGCGTTAGATGCGTTGCTCGACCCGGATATTGATTTAGTGATCCTGACAGGACCTGCCGGTTGCGGGAAAACACTGCTGGCTTTGGCATCAGCACTAGAACTTACCGTCGAAAAAGGGTTGTATGACAAGGTTATCGTGACCCGTTCAACTCCTGAAATTGCCGAGTCGATTGGCTTTTTACCGGGGACCGAAGAAGAAAAAATGGCGCCCTGGCTAGCGGCAATAACCGACTCGTTAGAGGTATTGCACAAGCAGGATGAAAGCATGTCCGGCAGCATGAATTATATAATGGAGAAAGCTAACATTCAGTTTAAATCCATTAACTTTATGCGCGGTCGCTCGATTCAAAATGCCTTGGTAATCCTCGATGAGTGCCAAAATCTTACCGCCTCACAGCTTAAAACTATCATTACTCGCTGTGGCGAAGGAACCAAGATTGTCTGCTCTGGAAATCTGGCGCAAATAGACAGTAATTACCTAACCGCATTAACGTCAGGATTAACCTATATTGTCGAACGATTTAAAGACTATCAGGGCAGCGCTACGATAAATTTAAATGGTGTGGTTCGTTCACCATTGGCCTCGTTTGCCGAGCAAAACCTGTAAATTTAATTAAAAGTACCATTGCATTAACTCAGCTTAACTGCCTGTTGCGTCATGAAAGTGATCGCTGCAGGCAGTTTTTTACCATTAACTGAGTAGAATATTGCTTTTTTTGGGGTGGATTATTGAAATGAACTTAATGGCGGATAATCCGCGAGGTAACAGTGATGGCTCATTCTTTCTGATCCCTGAACACGCCTGACATTGTATAACCTTTTTTGTATTTCGGTGAATAATTGTTATTAAAATCAAAAACTAATTGGCCTTTTTTCTGGGGTTTTTAAAGCCTCGAATTATCACTTTTTACGGATATCAGGTAATCCTTATATGGATGTTTAACGTAGCGAAACATTGAAGGTTTTATTTGAATCGTTTGGGTTTTACACAACTTAACGTGGTTTTAATGCCGCTCATCGATTTATCGGTATCTAAATAGCGAAAAGGTTGGTTAGGGTATCCTTATTTTATGTAGAATACTTGTTCGCTTGCGGCTGAATTTACCATTATTGCGATAATGCCGGGGCATGGGGTGTTCTAAAAACTGAATAGGAACATCTGTTTTAGTAAATATCATCAAACGATTGGTTTTATTAGGCTCATGTTGGCGCTAACCGGAACCTAATTGAAGGGAATTATGAGAATTTTCATTTTTTGTATTGCGGCCTTAACCTTGCTGTCGGATTCTGTCTTTGCGAATGAACGTAAACGACCTCCTATCAATGTCATAACCGAAAAAGTGGTGTTCGAGCCGATAAAAGTAGCGATTGAAACCGTTGGTACCGCGGAAGCGAAAAAATCGGTAAATTTGTTTCCTGCAGCCGCAGATCGCGTGACTAAGGTAGCTTTTGCGCCGGGCGACTTCGTAGAAAAAGGTGCGGTTCTGGTAGAGCTAGATTCTCGTCGCCAGATAGCTGCCTTGCAGCGGGCGAAAATCGATCTGGCTAATAAGCGTCGTAACTTTGAAAGACTTATCAAAAGTAAAGCCAATGGTGCGGTAACAGAATCACAAGTGGATGAAGCACAGGCGATATTGGATCTTGCTTTGGTCAGTGTTGCCGAAGCTGAGGCTGATTTAGAAGATAGAAGCGTGGTTGCGCCATTTAGTGGTTATCTGGGTCTGACTGAAATTGAAGTGGGCGATCGCATTAATCAGACGACATTGATCACAACCATTGACGACAGAGAACAATTATTTATTAATTTTACGGTGCCAGAAGCGTCCTACAATTTAGTTGGATCAGGTACAAGTGTAACTGTCCAGCCATGGAATAGCCGCGAAACTCGCTATATCGCCTCTCTGGAGCAATTAGATAGCCGAATCGATTCCCAAAATCGCACTTTAAAAGTCAGGGCATTACTTGGCAATAGCGATGATATTTTCCGCCCGGGCTTGAGTTTCAAAGTAACCCTGAATACGAACGGTACCGCCTACCCCATTATCCCCGAAGCGGCTCTGGCCTGGGGCGCTACGGGTTCCTACGTCTGGCTGGCAGTAGATGGTAAAGCGAAAAAGAAAAACGTGGTGATTAAACAACGTTTGCGAGGCGCAATACTGGTTGAAGGGGATTTAGCCGATGGTGACGTCCTTATTGTTGAAGGTATTCAGCGCTTGCGGGAAAACGCCAGTGTAGCCATGGAAAGTACGTTAGCTAACCGGTAAATCGTTTAAGGGATTATCATGATTAATTTATTTGAAAATAAAGACGATTTACCATCACTTTCGGTGCGCAGACCCGTCACCGTTGTGGTGTTGAATATTCTTATCATTATTGCCGGCCTGTCGGCGGTACTCGGATTAGAAGTGCGGGAACTGCCAGATGTGGATCGGCCGATTGTCAGTGTTGTTGCTAATTTTCCAGGTGGTGCACCGGAAACCGTAGATAACGAAGTAACTCGACGAATCGAAGGAGCAGCGGCAAGAGTCAGTGGCGTGAAGTCGATTAGAGCGTCTAGTGAAGAAGGCTCTTCTCGGGTACGAGTTGAATTTCGACCGGGTATCGATATTGAAGATGCTGCCAATGAATTACGAGAGTCAGTTAGCCGGGTACAGCGTCAATTACCTGATGAAGTGGAACAGTTATCTATCGTTAAGGCTGATAACGACGCTCAGTCTGTCCTTGATCTGGCGATCGGTAGTGATAATATCGACACGGAATCCATTGCTGAAATTGTTGATCGTGACATTTCGCCGATGTTTCTTGCTATCCCTGGCGTTGCCGATGTCCGGTTAAATGGTGAAAGAAAACAGGTTCTACGTGTCATTGTTGACCCAATTCGTTTAGCAAGTTATCGCCTGTCTTTTACCAACGTCGCCAATGCATTGAAATCTGCCCCATTTGATGTTGCAGCAGGCAGTTTGCGTTCAACGGATCATCAGGTCATTGTTCGTGCTGATGCAACGTCTGTTACGGCGGAACAGGTTGAGAAGATCATTGTCGGCGATGATATTCGCTTAGGTGATGTCGCCACGGTCTACTTTGGTCCTGCGGATGCGCAAAGCTTCGTCAGATTGAATGGCCAACCGGTTATTGGTTTAGGTGTCATTCGTCAGGCGAGTGCCAACACCATTGAAATATCAGACCTTGCATTAGCGATGGTTGAAGAGATCAAATTGCGCTATCCCGACTTGCAGATTTTTGTCACCTCAGATGATGCTCAATTTATTCGCAGTTCTGTAGAAGAGGTGATTAAATCACTTGCCTATACCATTGCTTTGGTTGTCTTCACGTTATGGTTATTCCTTGGAAGTTGGCGGGCAACGATCGTTCCGGCATTATCCATTCCTGTTTCGTTAATCGGTGTATTAGCCATTGTTTGGGCGCTTGGCTTTTCGATTAATATTCTCACCTTGCTGGCGTTGGTATTAGCGACTGGATTGATTGTCGATGACGCCATTGTTGTTTCTGAAAATATTCAACGACATAAATCTTTAGGGGTGAAATCAAAAGCTGCGGCTGTGGTTGGCTCGCGAGAAGTATTCTTTGCGGTGGTCGCGACTACGGCCGTACTCGTCGCTGTTTTTCTGCCGATTGCATTTTTGCCTTCTACGGCAGGTAAGTTGTTCCGAGAGTTTGGCGGAGTGCTCGCTGGTGCGGTAATCATTTCCTCGTTGGTTGCGCTAACCCTAGTGCCGGCATTAAAAGCAAAGTTAAAGCCGAAACAGCAATCCAGTCAGACGACCAGATTCCAGAATTTTGGTAATGGTGCGGTAACCGCCTATGGCAGATCTTTACAGTATTGTATTAAATACGGCTGGTTAGTTTTATTACTCAGTGTGATTGCAGGCGCTGGCGCAACATTTTTGTATAACAGCATAGATAAAGAATTATTACCAACTGAGGATAGAGGTACGGTTCGGATATTCGCCCGGGGACCGGACGGTGTTGGTATTTCTTATATGGACCGGCAAGCTCAGGTGATGGAAGACATCATGTTGCCGTATGCAGCCCTGGGAGATATTGACTCTATTAATACCACGGTAGGTTATCGGGATCCTAACATTGTATTCATGACAGTTAATTTAAAGGACTGGTCTGAACGTGAAAATAGTCAGCAAAAAATCATTGATGAGATTCGTCCTAAACTGGCGGAAATTCCGGGTGCGCCGGGGCGTGCTTTTGGTGCAAACAGCTTAAACCTGAGAGGTCAGGGCGGTGGCCTGGAGTTTGCCATTACCGGCAATAATTATGAAGAGATTTTTGCCGTAGCCCAGACATTTAGCCAGGTTGTAGAGTCGCAATATCCGCAATTTGGTCAACTGGATATTTCCTACCAGCCAACTCAGCCGCAAATGCGTGTTCATATTGATCGTAATCGAGCCGAAGAGCTAGGGGTTCCATTTGCTGATATTAACCAAACCTTACGTGCTGCCATAGGCGGTGATGATTTAATTGATTTGAATGTCGGGGACAAGGCCGTGCCGATAATTTTGCAGTCTTCTTATAAAGATTCAGCAAACCCGTCAGATTTAATCAACTTGTATGTCGCCGGGAAAGATGGCGAGTTAGTGTCATTATCTTCGATTGCTTATATCGCTGAGGAAGGTGTAGCTGCAGAGTTGGAGCGTCATGCTCAACGACGGGCGATCGAAATCGACGCTGATTTGCCCGAAGCGATGCCGATTGCCGAAGCCGTGCAAATTTTGCGTCAGCTAGCGCGAGAACATCTACCTAATGGCTTTGATTTAATCTTGCTGGGTGAAGCGAAAACGTACCAGGAAACCGATCAGCAAGTCACCATGACCTATGTAGTCGCATTCTTAATCGTATTGCTTGTTTTGGCGGCACAATTTGAAAGTGCCGTAAGTGCACTTGTGGTGATGTTAACGGTTCCATTTGGTATTGCCGCGGCGATATTTGCGGTATGGCTTACCGGCACGACAATCAATATTTATACGCAAATTGGCCTGGTGATGCTTATCGGCTTGTTGGCTAAAAATTCAATCTTGCTGGTTGAGTTTGCCGATCAGTTAAGGGATCGCGGTATCGCGATAGAGCAAGCTATTATCGAAGCCGGTAAAGTGCGCTTAAGGCCGATTATGATGACCCTGCTGTCAACTGTCTTAGGAGGATTACCTTTGATCCTTTCTAGTGGTGCTGGTGCCGAAGCACGAAATGCTATCGGTTGGGTCGTATTCGGCGGGTTAGGTATCGCGGTAGTCTTTACTTTATTCTTAACACCGGTGTTATATGTCTGGTTAGCTCGTTTTGCTAAACCAAGAGCCGATCAGGAAAAAATCCTGGTTGACGAATTAAGCAGCGCCCGTAACGCTCAATAATTCTGACAGGGCGGCGTCAATGGCGAGATCCTCTTATCGTAAAAGTCCGATAAGAGGATCTTCAAATCTTAATGGCCCTGTCTTATGCCAATTCCATTATTCTTAACTTCTTTTCTTCGGACATTTTCAAAAAAGACTTTACACCTTAGGTTCGCTGTCGCTATATTTAAACGGGCGTTTAAATTGGTGGTTTTAATTAATGCCAATCCCACTAAGTTTGTGCACAACTCAGAGTTAGGGCCGACGTTCATTTGCAACATAGATTTTATTGATATAGTCATTCTATATTAATGAAATGTAGGGTAGTAAATGGGCCTCTCTCTAACTCCCTACGGGTGAGTTTTAAAGGCGTTTATCCTGCGTTACTGATTTTGGCTGATTTTGAGAGCGGAATAACCATTCTCTGCAATCAAAGCCTTGTCTAAAAGCCTTTAAATTCTCACTGAGTGAGCAATAATTTAATGGGATTGGTATAAGAGTTTGAATTCGGCAAATTGATGGCATTTTGTTTGTCATACTTCCCAAATAAACTCGGTCTTATACTTATAATAAAACCAATTCCACTGAAGTTAATTTTCAACAAGATTTCATAATGGAGGCCATGGTGGCTGAATATAGCGTTGCATTAGACGATATGAATTTTTTGCTGTTTGATGTTTTTCAAGCAGATAAGATGTGGCAAAACCTGCCACAGCTCGCTGAATCTATTGATAAAGATACAGCGCAGGCAATATTACAAGAGTGTGCGAAAATTTCCGAACAAGAAATTGCGCCTATTTCCCGCCAGGGTGATGAAATCGGTGTGCAATTTAATGACGGTTCAGTCACCACACCTCCGGGTTTTAAACAGGCTTTTGATACTTACGCTGAAGGCGGCTGGATTGGCCTGGGTGGCGACATCAACTATGGCGGTATGGGAATGCCGAAAATGTTGACGGCATTGCAAGAAGAGATTGTCTGCGGTGCAGATATGTCATTTTCATTGTATCCGGGCCTTACAACTGGAGCCGCGTTATCTCTATCCGCTCATGGTAGCGAAGCGCTTAAAGAAAAATACCTACCGCGTATGTACAGCGGTGAGTGGACGGGTACCATGTGTTTAACAGAGGCACATGCTGGTACCGATCTCGGCATTATTCGGACCAAAGCGATTGAAAATGCTGATGGCAGTTACTCGCTGACTGGCGGCAAAATTTTTATCACCGGTGGTGAGCAGGATTTAACCGAAAATATCATTCATTTGGTACTGGCAAAATTACCCGATGCCCCGAAAGGCCCAAAAGGCATTTCTCTGTTTCTGGTTCCAAAATTCAACGTTAATGAAGATGGCTCTTTAGGGGAGCGTAACGCCGTAAGTTGCGGTTCCATTGAACATAAAATGGGGATTCATGCCTCAGCTACCTGTGTGCTTAATTTTGATGGTGCTAAAGGTTATCTGGTTGGTGAGGTAAACAAAGGCCTTGCTGCCATGTTTACGATGATGAACTATGAACGTATCGGTGTCGGCATACAAGGCTTAGGCGCAAGTGTTCGCTCTTATCAGAATGCATTGGAATATGCTAAAGAACGATTACAAAGCCGCGCGGTAACCGGTCCTAAATCCCCGGATAAAGAAGCGGACTCGATTATGGTTCACGCTGATGTCCGTCGCATGCTGCTAACCATGAAAGCCATGAATGAAGGTAACCGCGCATTAGCTTTGTATATCTCCCAGCAACTTGATTTATCAAAATATGGGAGTGGTGAAGAGCAGATGAAAGGCGAGGCGCTAACGGCGTTAATGACGCCTTTAGCGAAAGCGTTCTTTACCGATATCGGCCTTGATAATACTATTGCCGGACAGCAGGTTCTCGGTGGCCATGGTTATGTTCGTGAATGGGGACAGGAGCAATTAGTTCGCGACTGTCGTATTGCGCAAATCTATGAAGGTACCAATGGCATTCAGGCAATGGATCTCATCGGTCGTAAGTTAGCGGCAAATCGCGGTGAATTTATGAAATTGTTCATTGCCGAAGTGCGTGCATTTATCGCTGGCAACTCGTCGTCTGAGATGGCGGAATTTGTTTCGCCCTTAAGCGAGTCCATCGATGACTTAGAGACGTTGACCAGAGATATACTCGTTGCTGCTGGCGCCAACCCGAATCAATTGGGTAGTGCCGCCTGTGATTTCTTACATGTCTTTGGCTATACCGCCGTTGGCTATATGTGGGCGAGAATGGCGTTGGCAGCATTGCCAAATTCGCACAGTAACGACTTTTGTAAAGCAAAAATTCACACCGCGCGCTACTTCTTTGCTCGCTTATTACCACGTCGCTTATCATTAATGGCGTCTGCGCGAAGTGCGGCTGAACATTTGTATAACCTGCCGGATGAACTGTTTTAATTGCGCTTTCATAAGAATGAAAAACGGGGTCGTATGACCCCGTTTTTGATTGAGCATAATTCGGCTATTTTGCCTTCATATTCATATAATCCAGAGTTAAGTTTAGCAATACTTCAACCCCGGTTTTCAGGCCACTGTCATCAACGCTGAACTCCGGTGTGTGGTGTCCGGGTGCTTGTTCTGTCGGAAGATCTTTAGGTTTACCGCCGACAAATAGGTATAATCCCGGAACTTCCTGTTGGAAGAAGGAAAAATCCTCTGCACCGGTTACCGCTTTTGTCAGCTTAACATTTTCCGCTCCAGCACTATTACGGATCGTTGGTAGCATGGCTTCCATCAATGCCGGTTCATTATAGGTTACCGGGTAGTTGGCGCCCCAAGGCACCTCAACCTCGACTTCTGCATTCATACTGGCGGCAATGGTTTGTGCTTTTCGGGTTACGGCTTCACGAATCTGCATACGCATTTCGGTATTTAATGAGCGCAGCGTACCAACAATTTCAACTTCCGATGGAATGATATTGGAACGAGTACCACCACTGATTTTACCTACGGTTACGACCGCGGCTTCGTCAATTAAACTCAGTTCACGGGATACGATGGTTTGTAATCCCATAATGATTTGTGCCGAGGTGACTATTGGGTCAACACTGATCCAAGGGTAGGCTCCGTGAGATTGTTTACCTTTTACCAGTATGCGGTAGGAATCGACCGCGGCCATGATCCCACCGGGCTTATATTCAATGGTACCAACGTCGGTATCGGAGCTGATATGTAACCCGAAAACCACATCGACGCCTTTCATAACGCCTTCTTTAACCATTAATTCGGCGCCGCCTTCTTCACCGGCTGGCGCACCTTCTTCTGCAGGTTGGAAAATGAATTTTACTTTGCCACTTAATTCACCCTGCATCTCTTTTAAGATCTTGGCCGCGCCAAGCAACATTGCGATATGAGTATCATGGCCACAGGCATGCATGACGCCGACCTGTTCGCCGTTAAACTCGGTGGTTACCTTAGAGGCAAAATCTAAATCAACCGATTCGGTGACTGGCAAGCCATCAATATCGGCACGCAAAGCGACAACCGGTCCGGGTTTACCGGAATCTAACACAGCGACAACGCCGGTATGCGCGATGCCGGTTTGTACCTCATAGCCCAAAGCTTTTAACTCTTTAGCAATGGTCTTAGCGGTATTAAATTCGCGATTGGAAAGTTCCGGGAACTGGTGGAAATGGTGGCGCCAGTCAATCACCTGTTGTTCGTTTTCAAGGGATAACTTTTCAATGGTTTGATATTGATCTGCCATCACGGCAGGTGCCACGGTAAATAGGGTAGCACTTAAAAGTGCCAATCGGGAAAGGCGAGTTTTCATGTCGTTACCTGTTATTTTTTTGGGTTTTGGTAAAGAGGGCTCCAATCGGAGTTCTTACATGGGTGGCTACGAGTCTACCTTAACCGTGCAGAATTAGAAGGAATATTTTAACCCTAGGATCAACAGGAAATCGGTTTTTTTGGGAAGCTCGCCTAATTCATTCGGGCTCGGGTCGGCAACGTAATCAATGATTGATTTAACTTCAATTTCTAAATCGTCGATTACTTCAACATCGAATCCTGCCTCTATGTGATGGATCAGACTACCGGCTTCTTTTGAAGCGGTCTTTCCCACATAAGTTAAAATTAAGGTCACATCCTGAGTGTAGTCGTAACTGTAGTCGGTACCGGCAAGCAAACCCGCAGAGGTATTATGTGATGATATCCCTGCTTCGACTTCAACAAAACGGGTGTATTGTAAGTTCGGCCCGGCATATATTCGCCAGTAAAAGTCGTCATCATCAAGTAAGGTAAGACCCGCGGCCAACGCGATGGTTGCCTGATAATTGATGTTTTTAAAGTGATCGCTGAAAAGTTCTAGATCGGGAAGTCGGAAAAATACCTTACGCGTGTAAAACCAGTCGTAGGAAAAGTTAATACGATGATTTTCTTCGGTTAGTACTTGTTGCCCTGACTCTAGATCTTCAGAGCGAGCGAAGATGCCGAGGTAGTTCAGTTGTATCCGGTCTAGTGGTGTTAACCTTAATATTTCGGTTTGAATGGTGTAATCGAATCGTTGTGAATTTCCGTCCTTAAAATTAACCCCGGCACTGACACTACCACTCCAAATATTGTCTTCACTCTGTTTGGACGGTGAGATTGAGAGCAGTTGTGAACGCGGAAAGCTTAAATGCGGTTTATTGAAAAATGTAACTTTGCTGCGATCAAGAAGCATCTGACCTTCATAAATTTGATTGTTTTCCAGGCGAATGCTAACGATGTCGTTACAGCGAATTTGTCGGATATCCTCAAAATCTATTTCAACCAGGCCCAATTCATCGCTATCAAAGCGAACCTTGTCACGATACATCGAGAGTAGGTCGCCCCCGAGAAGTTCGCCGTTTTCCAATAAAATCCAATCAAAGCGTATCGGCATGGTCGGGCGGTTAATGGGCCATTCTTCCGGCTCTTCCCACTGCGTTGGTGTGGTTTTGGCAACACAAATACACCCAAATAGGGTGGTAATGGTGGCTAAGAGCAAGCGAGGCAGCAATTTAATCACGACATTTATTCTTATTGTGATAATTATTTTAGTTATTGTTAACTTTAGGAAAAATATCGAAAATTGGCAAAAATAGACACGAGTAATAGCATTAACTTAAGAAAAATAGTCTCTAAGTTTTGTTAATGGATCGAGTTATCAGGGTTTTTCTGCATAAACCCTAGCGAACACGGCTAGCGTTTCACAAGGCTGCATAAACCCTTACTAACACCATCCATGGCTCGTAAGGATAAATGCGTCCCGAGCCCCTTTGCGAACCTTGCTAATGGTTCGAAAGGCTGCATAAACCCTCACTAACACCATCCATGGTACGCAAGGATAAATGCGTCCCGAGTAAATCCTTGCGAACACGGCTAGCGTTTCACAAGGCTGCATAAACCCTTACTAACACCATCCATGGCACGCAAGGATAAATGCGTCCCGAGTAAATCCTTGCGAACACGGCTAGCGTTTCACAAGGCTGCATAAACCCTTGCTAACACCATCCATGGCACGCAAGGATAAATTCGTCCCTGCATAAAAAAAAATCCCTCGCGGGGGAGGGATTTTGATTAATCATTTTCGCGAAAATGTTTTACAAGGCTTCAATACTCAGTTTTTGCTCATTGAGTTTTTCAAGCTGATTTTTTGCATCAGTAAGTTTCGCACGCTCTTTATCAATAACCGCGGCAGGCGCTTTGGAAACAAAGTTTTCGTTTGCGAGCTTTCCTTCGGTTCGTTTGACATCACCAGCAAGCTTTTCAATCGCTTTGCTTAGACGGGCAATTTCCGCTTCCTTGTCAATAAGACCGGCCATTGGGATCAGCACACTCATGTCACCGATAACGGCAGTAGCAGAAGCCGGGCCGTTGTCATCTTCAGCGAGCACATCGATGCTTTCTAATTTCGCCAGTGCGCTCAAGAATTGTTGGTTATCATCAAGGCGACGTTTGTCGACAGCATTAACGTGTTTTAACAATACTGGAAGTGGCTTACTTGGCGCGATATCCATTTCACCACGAATATTCCGAACCGCGATAATAAATTGTTTTACCCATTCCAAATCGTCAATGGCTTGGTTATCCAGTAATTGCGACTCAAACTGCGGGAAATTCTGCATCATCACGCTGTCGCCATCGGTGAAGTTACCGGTCAGTGGTGCAACGCGTTGCCAAATGGTCTCAGTAATATAAGGCATTATTGGGTGCATTAGGCGTAACAGACTTTCAAGGATGTTGACCAAGGTGTGACGAGTACCACGCTGTTGGGCGTCGCTGCCTTTGAATAAAACCGGCTTGGTTAATTCTAAATACCAGTCACAGAACTGGTTCCAGGTAAATTCATAAAGCGCTTGTGATGCCAAATCAAACCGGAATGATGTAAAGGCTTCATGTACGGTTTTTACGGTTTGTTGAAATTGTCCAATGATCCAGCGATCGGCAAGGGACAATTCCATGGCACCGCCATTGGCGCCGCAATCATGTTCTTCGGTATTCATTAATACGTAACGGCTGGCATTCCATAGCTTATTGGTAAAGTTACGGTAACCTTCTAAACGCTTCATATCCCAGTTAATATCGCGGCCGGTCGAAGCCAGAGCCGTTAAGGTGAAGCGCAGCGCATCCGTACCATGAGCTTCAATGCCGTCAGGGAACTCTTTGCGCGTAGCTTTCGCGATTTTTTCCGCTTTTTTCGGTTGCATCATGTTGCCGGTGCGTTTATCCAGCAACTCGTCAAGGGAGATACCGTCGATCATATCCAATGGATCGATAACGTTACCCTTAGATTTACTCATCTTGTCACCGTGCTCATCACGAATCAGACCAGTAACATAGACTTTTTTAAATGGAACCTGTGCTTTGCCATCTTCATCTTTATTGAAGTGCATGGTCATCATGATCATACGGGCAACCCAGAAAAAGATAATGTCAAAGCCGGTCACTAACACATCCGTTGGATGGAAGGTTGCCAGGTCTTCAGTTTTTTCTGGCCAGCCCAGGGTAGAGAAAGTCCAAAGCGCCGAAGAAAACCAGGTATCAAGAACATCATCGTCCTGAGTTAACGTCACATCAGCGGTTAGGTTGTTTTGTGCTCTGACTTCTTCTTCGCTACGCCCAACATAGACATTGCCATTAGCATCATACCAGGCCGGAATTCGATGACCCCACCAAAGCTGGCGTGAAATACACCAGTCCTGAATGTCACGCATCCAGGAGAAATACATATTCTCATATTGTTTTGGCACGAATTCGATATCGCCATTCTCCACTGCTTCAATGGCAGGTTTGGCAAGCGGCTCAACCCGCACATACCATTGATCGGTCAATAATGGTTCGATCACAACCGCCGAGCGGTCGCCATAAGGAATGGTTAATTCGTGATCTTTGACTTCATCTAGCAGGCCTAGAGTATCAAACTCTGCGACAATGTCTTTACGGGCCTGAAAACGATCTAAACCGGCGAACTGTTCTGGTAATGCACTGTCATAAACATCGCTGATTTCGCCATTAACATCATATACTTGGGCAGTGGCCAGAACGGCGGCATCCTGATCAAAAATATTGATCATTGGCAATTGATGACGCTTACCGACTTCATTATCGTTAAAATCGTGGGCCGGAGTGATTTTTACACAGCCGGTACCTTTTTCCATATCGGCATGGTCATCGCCGACGATTGGAATACGACGGTTGACGATAGGTAGTACGACATATTTACCAATTAAATGCTGATAACGTTCATCATCCGGATTCACCGCAACGCCAGTATCACCGAGCATGGTTTCCGGACGTGTGGTTGCTACAACGATGTAGTCTTTACCATCTTGAGTTTTCGCGCCATCGGCCAAAGGATAACGGAAATGCCACATATGGCCTTTCTTATCTTTGTTTTCCACTTCTAAATCGGAAATGGCAGTGTGCAGTTTTGGATCCCAGTTAACCAAACGTTTGCCGCGATAAATCAAATCATCCTGGTATAAGCGAACAAAAACTTCTTGTACGGCTTTGGACATACCGTCATCCATGGTGAAGCGCTCACGCGACCAGTCGATGGAATTGCCTAAACGGCGCATTTGTTTGCCAATGGTTCCGCCGGAATGCTCTTTCCATTCCCATATTTTGTCGATAAACGCATCGCGCCCGTAATCATGACGGGTTTTGTCTTCTTCGGCTGCTATTTTGCGCTCAACCACCATTTGCGTGGCGATGCCTGCATGGTCGGTACCTACTTGCCAAAGCGTATTTTTCCCCTGCATGCGTTGGTAGCGGATTAATGTATCCATAATGGTTTGCTGGAATGCATGGCCCATGTGCAAACTGCCAGTGACGTTTGGCGGTGGAATGGCGATACAATAGCCGTCGCCCTGACCGGTGGGAGTAAAATAGCCTTTTTGTTCCCAGTGGGAATACATGGCTTGCTCAATAGCTGAAGGATTAAATGTCTTTTCCATGGAATTACTGCTTGTTATGCGACTTTGCTGGCAGGACGGGTTTCAACGTGAAACCCCAGTTGCTGATAACGACGATACCGTTGTCGGGCGAGTTGTTTCAACTCTTCCTGTTCAGAAACAAAATCTATAATTTGAGAAAATTGTAACGCGAAGTCTGGGACTTCAGCCGCTAAATTGATTAATACCTGTCTCGAAGAAGTGGGGGCAAGCCAGCTGATTTCAACGGGGGAACCCTGATTTTCTGCTTCTCCGGGCAGATTATGAGGCACAAAACTTTGTGCATCCAAAGACCACAACAATTCATCTAACTGATGGGCACTGTCCTGATCTTCGGTGTATATAAAAACGCGTTTATTTTGACGAAAGGCGAGCGTTGCCTGAGCGCATACAAAGCGCAGCAACTCATTTTCGCTGGCATTACCCAATAAATAGAAAATGGCCTGTAAGGTCATTTATTCGCCTTGCTCCTGACCCGTTCGATTAATTAAGAACTGGGTCAACATGCTAACTGGTCGACCGGTAGAACCTTTATTTTTACCGCTGCGCCACGCGGTACCTGCGATATCCAGATGTGCCCAGTGGTATTTTTTGGTAAAACGTGCCAGAAAACAGGCCGCGGTTATGGTGCCGGCGGCACGACCACCCAAATTGGTAAAATCTGCAAATGGACTTTCCAGCTGCTCCTGGTAATCATCCCACAGCGGTAGTCGCCATGCGCGGTCACCACTTTGTTCGGATGCATTTAATAGCTCGTGCGCAAGGGGGTTGTGATTACTCAAAAGACCGGTTGCATGAGCACCCAGGGCAATGACACAAGCACCCGTTAACGTCGCAACGTCAATAACCAACTCGGGTTCAAAACGCTCCACGTATGTAAGCGCATCACATAATACTAATCGGCCTTCGGCATCGGTATTTAGCACTTCAACGGTTTGTCCTGACATCGTCGTTAAGATGTCTCCGGGACGATACGCATTGGCATCTGGCATGTTTTCACAGCCGGCCAGGACGCCGATAACATTAATAGGCAGATTCAGTTCAGCGAGCGAGTGCATGGTTCCAAGTACTCCAGCTGCACCGCCCATGTCATATTTCATTTCATCCATCGCTTCCCCAGGTTTTAGGGAAATACCACCGGAATCGAACGTCAGACCCTTACCGACCAATACGATCGGTGCCGCATCTTTAGCACCACCTTGGTAATGAATAACGCTCATCAAGGATTCATTGACACTGCCGCGACCTACCGCAAGGTAAGAGCCCATGCCCAACTCCTGCATTTGCTTTTCATCAACCACGTCGGTTGACACCTTGTCATACTTTTCCGCTAAGGCTTTCGCCTGATCGGCAAGATACGCCGGATTACAGATATTTGGCGGTAAATTGGCAACGTCTTTACATTCTTTGATGCCCGCCGAAATCCCCAGACCATGGGCAATCGCGCGTTCACCTATCGGCAATTCGCGACGGGTAGGGACATTAAATACGATTTTACGCAACGGACGACGAGGTTCTTCTTTGCGGGTTTTAAGGCTGTTGAAACTGTATAGACAATCCTGGGTAGCCTCTACGGCCTGGCGAACTTTCCAATACGAATCGCGTCCTTTAACATGCAGTTCTGATAAGAAGCATACCGCTTCCATAGAACCGGTTTCATTGAGAGTGTTGATGGTTTTGGAGATAATTTGACGATACTGGCGCTCGTCCAGTTCACGTTCTTTACCGCATCCAACGAGTAAAACCCGTTCACTTAAAATATTAGGAACTTGATGCAATAACAGCATTTGACCAGATTTGCCTTCCAGGTCTCCGCGGCGCAGTAGGTTGGAGATGTAACCACCACTTATTTCATCTAATTGCTCAGCGACAGCGGATAAACGACGTGGCTCATAAACACCGACAACAATACAGGCACTGCGTTGTTTTTCCGGGCTACCACTTTTTACACTGAACTCCATGAACACTCCTAATTTATGGTTAAATTCAAATTTCAGGGTTAATTTGTCGCAGATGCTTGCTAAAATCTGCCGTCAGAAGATAGACTTAACAACACTAGCAAACAGGCTTCAGGCTATTATTATAGCCAGATTCGTCTGTTTGACGGCAAATTAGCCATATTAATTTTTTATAAAAACGGTAAGTTTACTTAAAAATCCTTTAGTTGTCAGAAAAAAACTAAGTTTTTTGGATTAAATCATTGATTATTTTTCGATATTTATTAGGTGAAGTCAGTCGCACACAACTGGGTGTATTCCTGGTACTGATGACCATCTTTATTAGTCAGAAATTCGTCAGGGTACTTGGCGATGCATCGGACGGTGGGATCCCTGGTGATATGGTGATGACCTTTATCGGCCTGACCATACCCCACCTGATTGGTATCATGCTGCCGTTAAGTTTGTTTCTCGGTATTTTACTGGCCTATGGCCGCATTTATGCGGAGAACGAAATGACCGTTTTTCATGCCTGCGGGGTCAGTGAATGGTATGTGGTTCGCATAACCCTGGTTGCTGCGTTTATCACGGCATTAATCACCGGAGCCTTTACACTTTACCTATCACCATTGGCTGCGGAAAATGAGTACCAAGTTAAAGAAAAACTCGCCAAAGATATTGGTATTTCGGCGTTGGTTCCTGGCCGTTTTCAAAAAACCTCTAATGAAAAAGCCGTGGTATATGTGAGAAACATCGGCAAAGACAATCGCCTGCAACAGGTATTTGTGGCGCAATTGCCTGACGAAGATGCAAATGGCCATAAAGACGACAAAGTCAGCTTAATTTATGCCGCAAGTGGACGGGTAGTCGAAGAAGAAGATGGTGAACAGCGTCTAATGCTTGACCTGGGAAACCGTTATCAGAAAGACAAAGCAACCGGTGAGTTTGAAACCGTGACCTTTGGTAAATATGAAATGCAAATTCAGGAACAGGAAGTTGAGCACAAACGTCGTAAATTAACCGCGTTACCAACCCTTGAACTGTTGCAAGATAAATCGGTGGAAGCCATTGCGGAAGTACAGTGGCGCTTTTCTTTTCCGTTGTCGGTGTTGATCTTAACCTTGATAGCCGTGCCATTAAGTGTGGTGAATCCACGGCAGGGAAAATTTGCCAAGATGTTCCCGGCGTTACTGCTGTTCTTATGTTACTTCCTGCTCTTAACCAGTGGTCGCACCGCTATTGAAGATGGCATTTTAGCGCCTGAAGTGGGCCTGTGGCCGATCCATATCATTGCCTTATTTTTGGGGTGGACACTATTGTTGCGTAGCCGCAGCAGTGGCAAAAAAATCAAAGCTAAGTTGAAAAGGCGTTAAGGCATGAGAATTCTCGATGTTTACATTGGTCGGGTTATCGCCTCTACCACTTTCATTACGCTAGCGGTACTGGTAAGTATTTCCGGAATCATCAAATTTGTTGAACAAATGCGCGCAGTGGGTCGAGGCAATTACGATTTAGGCGATGCCGCTTTATACGCGTTGTATTCGGTGCCACGGGATGTGGAAATTTTCTTCCCAATGGCGGCGCTTATTGGCGGTTTGATTGGTTTGGGGATGCTGGCTAATAACTCTGAGCTGGTTGTCATGCAGGCTTCAGGTTTATCGAAATTGCAAATCATCAAATCGGTGATGAAATCAGCGGCATTATTGATCGTGATTTCCATGGCTATTGGGGAATGGGTTGCTCCTGAGGGTGAGAAAAACGCAAGAGAGCTCAGGGCGAGGGCGATTTCCAGTGGTAGTCTGATATCAGCGAAAAATGGGGTGTGGGCCAAAGATGGTGACTTGATTGTCCATATCACTGAAGTTCAGGACACCATGAATTTAAAAGGCATCGCGATATATCGATTTGATGAGCAATTTAAGATGTCATTGTGGAAAAATGCCGATCGTGCCAGCTGGGAATTGGATAAAAAGCAGTGGCTGCTAGAGGACGTTGAAGAGTCCTTTCTGACCGAGAAAAAAATTACGACTTCCCGACAAGATACTGAATGGTGGAAGTCTTCGTTGACCCCGGGCAAGTTACAGGTGGTTACGGTGAAACCGGAATCATTATCCGTTGCCGGGCTGGTAAGTTATTTAGATTACCTGGAACAAAATAACCAGGAAACCAGTCGTTATCGACTGGCATTCTGGCGCAAATTAATGCAACCCATTACCGTGGCTGTGATGTTGTTAGTAGCCCTTTCCTATATCTTTGGGCCGTTGCGTTCGGTTTCCATGGGGGCGCGAATTATGATGGGAATAGGTACCGGTATTAGTTATGACTTTTTAAACCGCATGTTTGGCTCGATGAGTCTGACTTTCCAGTTCCCGCCTATCATAGGTGCGATATTACCTAGTCTATTATTTGTGGCTATTGCCGTTTATTTATTGCGACGCAAAGCTTGATGTGATTACCCGGGCCAAATCGCTAATTGTATTATCTATGCGCGGGCCCGTTTTATGAACCATTACATAGCCCAGTTTAATCATAGGGTTATCGCGGTCCTTGGCGGTGGTTTCGAATCGATATCACGGATATCCATAGACTGATTTCGATTTTTTCATTAAAATCACCGACATTATCCGTTCCTGAGTAACACATTGTGGCCGTCCAGCAACCGAGCACCCAACATCTTTCTTCCATGAGCCAATCCGGATACCCGAGAGCGGGCTTTCGTCGTCGCTTTGGCTCCTGGGTATACGATGTATTAATCGCAATTGCTGTGTATATGTGTGCAGGCGCCATATCGTTTGGTATCTTCGGCACGTTGTTTTCAATGGGCATTATTGACAATCAAGGGTTTAATCATCCCATAGATCTACAACAATCTTCGGTCATTTGGTCGTTGCTGATATATCTTTGGAACCTGAGTTGGGTAAGCTTTTTCTTTATCTATTTCTGGGCTCGTAGTGGCCAAACAATCGGTATGCGAGCCTGGCGTTTAAAAGTCCAGAATCAGGACGGTACGTTAATATCTAAAACTATCGGTGTTAAACGATTAGTCTTTACTTTGCTGGGGCTTGGCAATTTACTGGTGATCGTCGATCGGAAAAACAAACTGTCATTGCAAGACAGATACACCGATACCGAAGTGGTAGTTTTACCCACGGTGAAGTAAATAATAAGCAATTACAGCGCAAAGCTGCGTATTGCATTCCTTATATTTCTACAATCGGTTTAGGACTCTATCTTCAATAGTCTTTAAAACCCGTGCAAAAAACGTTTACGTGCTGGTTTATCGCCATTGCCGCTTATTTCTTGTGCAGACAGACACAAAGGTGAAGAAAATACTTGCGAAGGTGTTATTCTTTCGTATAATGCCTCCCATCAACAGCGATGTTGATGCATGTGTTGCCGGAGTGGTGGAATTGGTAGACACGACGGATTCAAAATCCGTTGCCTTTGCGGGCGTGCCGGTTCAAGTCCGGCTTCCGGTACCATAATTAACCTGCTGATTTTTAGCAGGTTTTTTAGTTTTTGGGGCTCCCCAACTATCAAAAAATCCCTTGTTTCAACTTCTGTGACATTTGTGTGGGTAAGTTTTTTGCCACAATCTTCAATGTGACAATTATTTTTACCCTGAATTTGTAGTTCATTTATCTTTCCCACAGAGCTTTGATTATCAATATTTTTTGCTTGGATTGATAAATAGTCATCTGATGGATGGGCATAACGTTGAACCATCTCCAGTGTTTTCCACCCACCAAGCTCTTTTAATGCCAGTAAGTCAGTTCCCGCTTCGATGTGTTTTGTTGCCCAATTATGTCTGAGGTCATGAAATCGAAGACCAATTAAGTCTGCTGATTTGGTTATTTCCTTCCATTTTTTATCTTTAATGTCTTTGATTGGTCGCCCGCGAGAGTTAACAAAGACGTAAGTAGAAGTTGATTGAGTCTTTAAATGTAGTAATAAATTTAACGCTCGCTCAGATAACGGTGTTGTGACATGGTCCTTCGATTTATGGTTTTCGCCTGCTATGAAAACACACCCTCTCTCAAAGTCGATCTCCGCCCAACGCAAATTAAGAATGTTGCTGCGCCTCAGCCCTGTAAAGAGAGCAAATATCAAGACCGGTTGAAGGTAATCGGGGCTCGCCTTAAGTAAGCTCTTAATATCCTTGTTAGATAGCTTAAAAAAGGCTCTTTTGGGTTCTTTTGATATCTTAAGCACAGGCACTTTTTCGAGCCACCCTAATTCTTGATGGCAGAAGTTTAAAAAAGCCTTAAGCTCTGCCAAATATCTATTCCGAGTAGCGATAGAAATATTTTCTTTTTTCGCTATGTGGCTGAGAATTTGTTGGGTAGAAAGGTCACGCAATATCGGGTTAACAAGCTGTTTGTTCCACCAGGATAGCTTGTTCTTTTTTTCATTTATCGTTCGGTTTTGTTGACGTGACGTTATGTAAAGTTCGAGTGCTTCGTTAAAATGGTGATCTTCCGGTAGGGGAGACGTTAAGCGTTGCCAAAGCTCTGCTCTTAATTGAGTTTCAAATGCTTCTGCTTTAGCTTTGGAGGTCTGTCGAGTGCTTTTGTTTATGCGCTTTCGTGTGTCTTGATAGGTTAACTCAAACTGCGTATACCAAAATTTTGAGTTTTTCTTTTTGTAAATCATTATGTTCCTTGTTTTGACCTAGGAACGAATACTTTATATTTAGCGAATGCATAATGCAGTAAAAATATATCTTACTGCATTACTCCAAAGGGGCCTTTTAAAACTAAATTGAAATATCTTTAACGTTGAATCTAGCTACACCGGTTCTCTTGTTAGATGCTTCAGCTACAATATTCTCAATACCGCAATGAATATAACGTTTTACACCTTCGTCTGACTTAAAACCTCCTATCACTTTCAGTTCACAAAGCGGGGTTCCGTTTCTTCTATGGTCGGTAAGAAAGTAGTGACGTACGTGGTGTATGACTAATTCTCCAGGTAATTGATGCTTCTCTATAGCTTTCACCCATCTCTTGCGATCGATACCTTTATATGTTGGAAATAGTTGGTCTCCAGTGTAATTGATTGCTTTATGGTGGGCTTTTATTTGGGCAATAATTTCTAAGGCAAAATCCGATAAAGGAACATCTATTCTGGCTTTAGATTTGTGCCTGTTAAAGTGCACGACTTTATTGACAAAATCTATCTGAGAAAATGTTAATTCGCTGACATTTGTATGCCTGTGTCCAAAATGCCAAATAAGACTGAGAAATAGGAACTCTTCCTGATTAAACCGGTTTTCATAACTACAATAAGTTTTTACGAATGGTAACCAAACGTTATGCCAGGGTATCTCGATTAAGTTTCGTTGACCGGACCCAAATGAAGGGATGTCAGGGACAGACACGCTTAAATTATTAGACACAGCTTCTGTTAGAGCTTTTCTAATTTCAACAGCATACTTATTGATTGTGCTATCCTCCGAGCCCGCAGTATTCAAGTTTTGTAAAACACTAACAATTAAGTCTCTGTTTATGTTTTCAAGTGGAACGTCACCAGCGAAATAACTCCAGATCCCAATCTTTTTATTCATCTCCTTCCGAGTGTTCCCGTCATTAAGATTGTTGACTCGCATGCTTATCCTCAATGCGTCATTCAAGGTGGGCACTGAATGGTTTGGTACACAGAGAAAATTACTGTTTGCAACATTGACTCCGTGCAGCAATTCATTAGCTTTTGAGATAGCTTGTTCTCTGACAGTAACCCCTAAACTAGGGCGGTCTGAAACGTTGTATCGCTGAATTACCTTTCCAATCTTATTTCGAAGGTTTAGATAATATATTCCATTCTCGGGTCTTCGTTTGACTGGTAGCTTAAAGTATTCGACGTAATTGAATGTAACTTTTTCTCTGTTTTGCAAATCGTTAAGAGCTTGAGTCCCTAATTCAGACTTTTCGCTTTTAGTTAAAAGTGAAAAGTCGTCAACTTTAGATAATATGTTTTTACGAAAACGTTCCTGGATTTCAAACTTAGACATGTCTTGGTTTTTGCCGTTTATTGGTAAAGTAATTGACGTGTTTTCTGCCATAGACTCTCTAAATTGTTTGGAGTGTGCAGGACTTTTTTCGGCCGGAAAACTTTCTAAAACAGTATCCGAATTAACCGGTATGAGGTGTGAAAATGCCGGTTTTACTCTTTGTTTGTCGGGTGGTAACTTCTTGGACTGGATTACTTCAGCCGCTTCTTCATCAACAATGCCATTACTTTCGCTTAAAGCTAATTGTTTCGGATATAGCTTTTGAAATTTAGTTAGTTCTTTCTCGTTGAACAATTGAGCCGCTTCTGGGTGGAAATATAGTTCCTCAGAATTAGTTAGACTTGTAGAAGGAAGTTCACCACGTCGCGCTAGAGAGATAATCTCCTGTTCCGGAAAACCCAGCTGGCAGCTTAACTCACTGACTGTTAAATGTCTGGTTTGTTTTTTTTGTGCTGAACCTAGCTTATTAACTAGTTGCAAAAGGGTGTCAATGTTTAAATTTTCAAACGATTCTAGATGCATAAGTTGACTTCATTGATAAATGGATGATTGCCAGGACTAAACAAGTTTGCTTTTGAAAGTTAACTAGGAATCTCCGAACGGGTTGCGTCAGTGGAGTTCGCGATTTTTCAATGAAATCCCTAATTGGGTTTTCGATAAGCTAGCTCATTTTTTCTCTGGCTTTAAACGAATTCGTCTGAGTATAAACAAAGGTGTTATAAGAAAAATAGCCCCCGAAATATTTTCGAAAAAGAAGCGCAACCGACCGTTTTTAATCGCTTTTTTTCAATTTAACTCTTTATTTTTTCTTGGATAAATATATATGTAAAAGCGTATTTTTATCTGGGTGAGAGTAAGCTCCACTTTGTTGATAGAAACGCATAACAACTTGAAAAATATTGGCTCTATGTTTGAAACAGGCGAATTTCACTTTTTTTGAAAAAAATAAATATTTTTGTTCGTTTGCTTGGTTTTCATACGAAAACTGACATTTTTGATTTTCGAAAACATTTTTAGACAGCCAATTTTCACTCGACATAATTACAAACAAAAATTTTCCAAACTGAAAATAATGGTATTTACCCATCGATTGAAATAATTCTCTTGAGAGGGGCCTAGTTATATCCGAGGTTAACAAAAAGAGGATATATCAATGACCAAAAAGAGAGAAAGCACACAGTTTAATTGGATTCATAAAATGGTGCGCCGTTCTCGCTGCCCCTGGGGCAATGGCGACAAACCGGATGATTTTCGAATTTGCTGGTATCTCGACGAAGAAAATAAACAAGCAATATACGAATACCGTAACCATGTGGGCGGCACGAATGGCTTTGCCATTACCGGTTTATTGCAAGAGCAGTTGCCAGAGCACATCAACCGAAAGTATTTTCTACCGGAAGAGCGTGCTTGGGTATTCGGCTTTTTCTTTAGTGAAATTTGCCAGTTTATCGAGCATAACGTCGATGATTTGGCGTTTTTCAATTTCACCGGCGTTTCGAAGTCCGTGTTCTTTTCCAGTGACAATTATGAATCGTTGTTAACGCTGTGCGAAAACTCAGTCTAATCAAGGGAGCGAAAGCTCCCTTTTCTTTTTTCCTACAATAATTTCCCCACATTGGAACTAGTTAACAGGGCAGTCGGAAGTTATGTTGGGGCAAGGTGCCGCTGTCACTTATTACAGCAAATCAGTGAAGTTTCCGAGCTTTGCGTTTTGACTGAGTTGACGTTGACCTCGATGACCAGCTCAACGCTCCGTGGGTGATCGGAAACCCATACCTGATGTTGCCAACGTTATTGCGACAATGGTGAGAAAAGGAAAGCATATCGACTGTAAAGGGAGCCAGATTGGCTCCCTTTACCCATATTTCGCCTGGCGTGTTTCTACATAGTTATGGAAGACAGTTCCATGAATGAAAAAGGAAACACTATGAAAAACAAAGAATCTTTAATCTATATCTATGAATCCTCACAAGGCTTGTGTGAAATTGGCTTGAGGATACTACAGGCCACATCAATTTCGTTGATTATGATAGTCATCTTTTTGCAGGAAGATTTAGATACTCAGCTTCATGTCATTGTTGGCTTGACGGTATTGGCTTTGACGATGGTTGGTATCAGCATCGGATTACGATGCTATGTCGCCAAACACCGACCTGATATGATTAAGGATTGACGGGCAACCCGTTACGATTAGGCACCGCTATGCGGTGCCTGTTTTTTTGCCTTTAATTGTTAGTTGGTATGTCTGGATGTTTAATGCCAAGTGTTCGAAATACATCGGTTAAGCCTTGTTGATACTCGTTGGATGAGTTTACCGAGTACAAGGCCACTGCTTGCTCAATTCTGTCTTGGTCAATTTTGATGTGACTGTCTTTATCCAACTTAGAATCCGGGTTCCAGAATAACTCGTAAAGAGTAGGGCAAAATGAATGGACATATTTTAATGACGCCGTTAATACCTCAATATCCTTATCGGTATAGCCCAGCGCATTCTCTTTGATGATTTCATCTGTCCTAGCGGCAATTTGTCGCAGAAAACGCTCTCGATGACTGAAAAATAGTACCCGGGAATAAAGACCATCCTCTGCTACTAATTGACGTCGGTACTTTTCCAGAATTTCTGGGCGCAGATAATTATTAGCGGCCCTTTTATTCTTGGCATTGGACGTCTCAATTTCAAGAGAATGCCAGCAGGAATATGATTTACTACTATCGCTGCAATTATTCATGCAATTATCCTTGCAATCGCCCGCACTTAGGTAGAGGAGGCCATCTACTGCCCTTTCGTTTCTGAGCTCGCCAAAGGTTCCGTAGCCTAATTCTCGAAGCTCCTTTTCGGTTACAAATGCAGTGTAATTTTCTCTGCTATGCAGCAAACGATTTATCATACATATTTGAATACTCAAGTCGTGGATTTCGGTTTTTGAGTTGTGCGCGCTGGTATCGGTTTTCTGATGATATTCCAACTCCGTTTCAAAGCTGATAAATCGCTTTCCTTTGGCACTTAAGTAATACACCGCACCATCTTTACTACCGAAACTTTTTCGCTCATTTATAAGGCCATCGGTCACTAACTTTCTAAATAACTTGTTGATGGCTTCACGGCGAATTCCCAAAAGATACTGAATAACGGTTTTACTACTAAAGCCAAATCGACCAATAACATAGAGAGCCGCAATTCTCCTGGCATGACCGATTTGAGTTGGATTGTTGTACTCTGGGGGAATGAGAAATCGAGTCCCCAGATTCTGATAGATTGATAATTCTAGCATCGCATCTCCTTCTTGTATTTCAACCAATAACAAGGTTCAGCCGATGCAAATTTTTCTATTGTTTAGCAAAATAGCTTTGCCTGATGTCTGGCATCAGGGTAGGGCTTCGCCACGCTTTGCATGCTGCAAGCTAATCCAACTGTCGTTGTAAAAACTTCGTTTTGGCTATTTCTCTGAACGCCAGACTATTCGCGACATGTCTCGGTCTGGCTTTCCTTCCTTCGGGCGTCTCAGAAAATAGCTGCTGCCATCCGCTACCGCTGATTTCGCTTCACTCCACATGCTTTTTTTCGGGCGGTGGGACACCTGAGAAACCCCTCAAAAATCAGCGCCACTATGTGGCTATTGTGAGCATCAAAATCGTACCTCTTTGATACTCATTCCGCTTAAGGCGGAACTCCGTACAGCGAAATCAGCGCTGCGCTTCTGATGGCAGGCTTCACCAAACAAGCCACTATCGTGGTTGTTTGCTTCCGCGATTTGTTGCGAATTACATTCGCTTATTTTGAATTTTTAATTCCTTAAAAATTTGGTTATTTTGCCTTCGGCAGATAATGCGTATTGAATCAGAGGTGAGTGTTAGGGCAGGGAGACTTGTTTGACAGAAAGGTAAGAATTTTAGGTCGCGTTCGCGTACGAAGAATTCATCAAATTATCAGAAAAATCCTTAAAATGGAATGGGCTGATAATTAAGCAAGGAGATAAATATGGGACTATTCAATTGGTTATTCGGCTCTGATGATACCACCTCAACGTTACATTCAAGTTCAAGTAACACTAGCACAACAGCAATCGTAAATTGTGATGGTACACCTATGATCCCCGACTCTATGATAGATGTGGAAGGCAAGGCGTATGGACAATGCAGCAATGACATAAATACAACAAGCTCTATCGGTATCGATACCTGCACGAGCAGTTTTGATGATTCATTTTCTTCGAGCTCGATTGATGATAGCTTTTCGTCATTCGATAGTTCTATAGGCTCATCGTTTAGCGACGACTGGTAAAAAAATAGCCCCGAAAGGGGCTGTATTTTTTATGAAGGTAAGGGCTAGTATTCCGCGCCTTCGGTTTGAAGTCTGTCAATGAATTCATTTAAGCTGAGCGCTTCATTGTCCTGCTTTTCATACCCCAGGTAATTGTCCTCAATCAATTCATAATAGGCTTCAGCCGAAGCACAAATTACAGTCCGAGCAATCGACATTAACGCCTTGCGTTCATGCGGTAAAAGTTCAGTAAAGTATTTCTGTAGATGTTCGCAAAAAATGTGGTCATCGTGCACTCCCCACTTATTTACTATTACATCGCGCAATACATCTTCTTCCAGGCGAAACGCTTCATTTAGCTGGTTTAGCAATTCGCTGACAAATTTAATGTTTAAATAGTTTTGTTCCATATTGATAGGTTTTCCTTGTTGTTTGGTTGGACACAAATAACAAGGATCCGGTAGGGGGAATTTCAACAATTTTGATGAAAAATGGTAGGGCCTGAGTGTCTCTTATGTGCCATTAGCTGCCCGTTAGCAATTGCTAATATACGCTGGTTTCTAGGTGTTAACGCCACATAAAACGGCTTAGTAATGCTTGCCAAAATGTGAAGCGAAGCGGAACCGAGCAAGCGTTTTTGTTAGGTATTACCTACTCGAAACTTTGATTTTATATAAAAAATGACTTCATAGGCTACAACAATAATTGACGAGTATATAGGCCAAACAGAAGCCTCTTTTAGCATTACCCCACAATCGCCAGAACCGTAACGGAAAATTTCTATTAGAGAAGGAAGCGAGAAAATTATAAAAATAACGATAGGAATGCAATATCGTTTGGCTTTACGCGCGACACTGAAAGCTGTAGAAACGGCAGAAATACCTAGAGCTATTAAGAGCAATTTAATTGCGTAATCCCAGTTTTGCTCGTAACCAATACCACTAAAGCAAGCAAAAGATTTAGATGATATAAAAATAGCCAGCAGTATGAATCCATTCTTCATGTAATACCTAACATGTTTATAGCGAGCGAATCGCGCGCTGTTAATTTGCACTTAAAACTGATCCACGATTTGCATTGAAAACTGATCCGCCTAAGTTGGTCTTATTATGACCAATATCTTGAAAATATCTCCAGTTATTTTTCCTTATTTTTTGCAGCCGATGATTCTTTGAATCGATAACTGTCGTTGCCAGTTTCGATGATATGGCAATGATGAGTTAGTCTGTCGAGCAGTGCTGTTGTCATTTTTGCATCACCAAAGACTTTGGCCCACTCAGAAAATGACAAGTTAGTCGTAATGATGATGCTGGTCTTTTCATAGAGCTTGCTTAGAAGATGAAATAGCAGTGCACCGCCATTTTGGCTGAAAGGTACATAGCCAAGCTCATCTAGAACCACCAAATCAACGCTGCTAAGCCGATTGGCAATGCGGCCGCTCTTGCCATCTAGCTTTTCCTTTTCAAGCGCATTGATAAGCTCTACAGTCGAGAAGAACCGTACTCTGAGGTGGTGATGCTGTACCGCTTGGACAGCAATGGCCGTTGCCAAGTGCGTCTTGCCTGTGCCTGGGCCACCGATGAATACGATGTTTTGACTGTCTTCGACAAACTCACATCGATGTAAGCCCCGTATCACCGTTTCGTTAACCGCACTGTATTGGAATTCGAAGCCGAATAAGTCTCGATAGGCAGGGAATTTTGCAACTTTCATCTGATAAGCGATTGAACGAACTTCTCGGTCTGCGACCTCGGCTTTAAGCAGGGTTTCGAGAACGGGTAATGCTTGTTTGAACGCTGGTGAACTCTGAATCGATAAATCGTTCACGCTGGCCTTCATGCCATGCAGTTTTAGGGTTTTTAAGGTGTTTAATAAGGCTTCAATGTGCATGCCGTTGTCCTTTCAATTGCTCATAGATACTTGTGTCTGCCGTTGGCTCTTGCTCAAGCTGTAACGCTTTTTTGATGGGTAATGGATCCGGTGTTGGTATATCCATCAGTCGATGCAAGCAATTGATCACATGCTGCTTTGACGTCAGGCCAACGTTCAGGCTTTGCTCAATGGCTTCTTTAACCAGTTGCTCATCGTGGTGCAGCACCAATGACAAGATATCTACCATATCTCGATCGCCACCGTCATATCTCAACAGGGTATCCTGAAGGTGCTGGAAGCACTCGGGAAGTTCTTTAAACGGGGCACCGTTACGGAGTGAGCCAGGTTTACGCTGAGCAACAAGCAGGTAGTGACGCCAGTCATAAGTCACAACCCCTTTGGAGTTGTGATCTCGGCTGAATTGCCTGACATGCTCTGCGACTTTATTACCTTCGGCTATAAACAGAATGCGTTCAGGGTACACTCGAAGGCTTACCAAGCGATTAGCAAAACTGGCTGGGACACTGTATTTATTGCGTTCAAAGTTCACCAGGCAAGTCGATGACACTTTCTTAGTGTGTTCGATGAATCCATCAAATGGTGCCTGGACCTTCATCAGGTGTTTCCTCTCGTCGAGCCAGACTTGTTCAATCGTCCGGTCACCATAATTTGGATGCGTGGTTGATTGCCACAGTGACATGCATTTTTGCTCAAGCCAGTCATTTAATTCATCGAGCGTTTTGCATTTTGGGGCATCGTGCCAAATGCTTTGACGAGCATCTCTGACCATCTTTTCCACTTGGCCCTTTTCCCAGCCTGCCGCAGGGTTACAAAACTCTGATTCAAACAAATAGTGACCAACCATGGCTTGAAAGCGACGATTTACATCACGTCTTTTTCCTTTGCCAACTCTATCGACAGCGGTTTTCATATTGTCGTAGATACCGCGCTCAGCGGCACCTTGAAACACGCGAAAGGCATGATTGTGTGCATCGAATAGCATTTCATGAGTCTGAGTCCAGTAGGCACGCAGATAGAACGCTCTGGAATGGGATAACACAAAGTGAGCAACCTGAAGCTTTACCTTACGAGTACCGACATAAGAATAATTTTCACCCCAGTCAAACTGAAACGCTTCACCTGGCGCAAACACTAAAGGGACATAGGCTTTTTTGTTCAGACCGTGAGCCGCAATTTTCTGCTCTTCCCGCCATTGCCGAGCGAATGCCGCAACGCGATCGTAAGAGCCACTAAAGCCCAGCTCAACGAGTTCTTTGTGCAATCTCCTGGCTGATTTTCTTTCTTTGCGCCGACGCTTCGATTCCCGTAGCAACCAGGCAGATAGCAGCTCTTTGTAGCCATCAAGCTTGCTAATCGATGTTCGTTTGGGATACGCAGGTTCAACGCATTCCTTGGCCAGGTATTTTTTAACGGTATTTCTTGAAAGTCCGGTTCTTCTGGCTATTTCACGTTGGGACATTCCCTCCCGAAAATACCAACGCCGGATAACGCTTAGTAATGACACATCAATCACTCCAATATTTCTCCCGCAATTTGAGTGCGAGAACTAATTAAAGAAGTGGATCAATTTTGGATGCAAATTAGGGGTTGAAGTGGATCAATTTTCGATGCAAATTAACAGCTATACAGGACACAAACACCTAGACTCGCTTGGCATTATTCAGATGAATGGTCGAATTTATGATCCAACCTTGGGCAGATTCTTACAGGCTGACCCCTTTATTCAGGCTCCTAATAATTCTCAATCGCATAATCGTTATGCGTACGTGCTTAATAACCCGCTGAGTAATATAGATCCGAGCGGATATTTATTTAAGAAATTTTGGAAAGGAGTTAAGAAGTTTGTCGGAGTTATAATTGTAGCTGTTGCTTCATACTATTGCGCTGGAACTTGTACTTCAACCATTTGGTCTTTGATCGGTGCGGGGGCTGGAGCTACTAGTGCAGCTTTAAATGGAGGAAACATATTGACAGGGACTTTAACCGGGGCATTGACCGCAGGCATTGGAGCGGGAGTTGGCGAAGGCATGGGCGCGTTTTTTACTAATGGGTTTGCCGGTGGTATTTCCAGTAAAGTGCAAGGTGGGAATTTTGGTCATGGGTTCTGGTCCGCAGGATTGGGTACAGCCTTTGGAGGAGGCTATGGTAGAGGTTTTGGTAAAATTTTAACCGCAGCGGTCGTGGGAGGAACAGTATCAAAGGTTACCGGTGGAAAATTTTCTAATGGAGCTTTAAGTGCCGCATTTCTGTCCGCTGTGCACGCGGGGGCTCCAGCCCCTAGAAAACCCACTGCTCAAGAAGTTACTTATGCAAAACTAGCAGAAGATGTCTATGATCCTCAAGGAGCAGAAATTGATGGCTATGAAATGGTCGGAGATTTATTTATAGATTCTGAAACAGGACTTCAGTCGGCTCTTTATGTCAATCAAGATACAGGGCATAGTGTTTTGGCTTTTGCTGGCACTAACGGAGCGTCAGATTGGATTGCTAACATAAGACAAGCCTTCGGGTTAAAAAGTGCTCAATACACTCAAGCAATGGGACAGGCACAAGCGGTTTACGCTGCAACAGGCGGAAATGTTCAATTTGTTGGTCACTCACTCGGTGGCGGTTTGGCTACAGCATCTGCAATTGTGACTGGCGGCAGTGCGACAGTGTTTAATGCTGCGGGCGTGAATCCAAGTACAGTGGGCGGTGCGTCACCCGTGCCAGGCTCAATCACTCATTTCCAAAGTTCATTCGATGGATTACAAATATTAAATTCTCTTACTCCTGTTAAGTCATATGGCAACCAAATTTTATTAAGGGCTGCAGGATGGCACCCTATGGGCGGTGTCTGTGAAAGAGTGAGGTGCTAGCTATGAGTAATCTCATATTACAAAAGATTATATTTATAGTTGTGACAGGCTTTTCATTAACTTGCCATTCGTTAGAAAGAAATCAAAATATGGAATCAAAAAATAGTAAGTTTATGATGAAGGCTGATCACGACTTAGTTATTTCAATGCCTTTAAACATAATGTTTTTAGATCCTGATGTCAGAAAGTTGGCTAAATATGCAGGAGAAGGAAACCTCACGAAAATTAATGAACTTGTTAAACAAGGCATTGATGTCAATTCCAGAGGCAGTCAAGGGGCCACACCTCTATTCTGGGCGCTAAGAAATGAGAATATTACTGGGTTCGAAAGGCTTTTGGAACTAGGAGCCAATCCTAATATCGTGTTTGCTGATAGTTCAGTGATGCATTGGTCAGCTAGACACAAAGATATTCGTTTTTTGCAGCTAGCATTGAAGTTTAAAGGTAATCCTGATTTATATGCAGGCAATCCTAAAAAGACACCTATTTTTAATACCATTAGTGTTGAAGGTGGAGATAACCTACCAGCCTTGATGCTTCTATTAGAATCTGGTGCAGATATTAATGCTCCAACAGGCAGTGAAAAAATATTCGGAATTTCTATGGGGGGAGTGACTCCTATTTTAGCTGCGGCAGATATCGTGAGGTTTGATATCGTATATTCCCTTCTTGAGGCAGGTGCAGACTACCAAGTTTTAGATGATACTGACAGAAATTTAATTTCTAGAATTAAGGCTGTACAACATAGACTTCAAGAAGGATCCAAGCAAGACATATATTTAAAAAAAGTTGTTAAATGGTTAGATGATAAAGGTGTAAAAGTTTAAGTCTCC
Organism: Thalassotalea litorea; assembly: GCF_043642205.1. Lineage (GTDB taxonomy): Bacteria > Pseudomonadota > Gammaproteobacteria > Enterobacterales > Alteromonadaceae > Thalassotalea_A > Thalassotalea_A litorea. Next base: position 47,115 of record NZ_JBHZSG010000023.1, read on the forward strand.
TCCAAGCCCAGCTTATGGCATCGATTTATGTATTGAAGGTCATTAATATATAATTGACCTTGTAACTGCCAAGTTTAAAGGTAATCGACTATGCGGTCTTCAAACTGGATCATAAAGCGATTAAGGACCGCTTTCTAATATTGAAACTCTGGCCATGATGACTATCCGTTATAAATACTTCAATTTACGTAGATTAGTTACTTAAAATCGAAAAAAATGTCATCACCTCCCATACATTCATCAATGCCATTAGGCCCAACTGAGTAAAATGCAGGTCGTCCAGAGTTAATGGCACAACTATGCGGATATTTATAAATCCACTCTCTCCCGCGACTGTCGTTAGTGTTTATCTTGTTTGCCAAATATGGCCCTTTCCACAAATCATCTCCTTTTCTCCGAACGTATAGATAATCTAAAGAAGTTGGATAGTCCCCGGTATCTTTCTCGAACATATTGAGAGCTTCATAAACGAAAGAAATTACTCTCTTATCTGCCTCAATATCAGAAGACATTGAAGTTGGAATTTTAGGGGTAACCAAAACGTATAAAAAGGCTATTACAAGTAGAATGCTTACAAATATTACGATTCTGTTCTGCATATTATGATCCCTAATTATTTTCAATACGCTCAAATTGTGTTCTTACCCGCAGAGCCTCGTTTGCTCCATGAATGCCTTGCTCAACCCATCTGGGGGTAACAAAATGAACCATCTCAGATTGGCGAATAATCTGATTATGCCTACTGTCAGAATTGAGAAATATATTCCACCTTGTGTCATTAAAGTGCAATACTTCATGGTAAGCTGTTTCTAGAAAATCATATGATGTCCTGTTTAATTGAAGAAACTCTCTGCTGACTTTCACTTGATTTAAACAACCTAAAAATACGGAACACTCAACTGCAGCCAAGTTTCCATCAATGTCATCCATGCCAACAACCACGATATTGTCTGGTGTTTCCAAGCCTAAAGCTTCGCCAACAGCTTCAATTCCTCTTTTAAACGACTCATAGTTTCTTTTAAAGTTAGAATCCTTTTGCTCATCTGTTAGATTGGCGAGCTCCTCTTCAATTTTTTCATAGGAACTAGTGCCAAAATCGTCATTCCAGTCCTGCGCTATGGCCGCACTAAACGCCCAAGTTTGCGCACCGTTAGAGAATTTACCGCCAGTAATTTTCGAAATTGTACCGCCAACTACGGCTGACACTAAAACATTAGCATAAGGGTTTCCAAGCTTTATCCGGCCGCCCAATAGGGCCCCTAATCCCGCAGACCAGAATCCATGACCAAAATTACCACCTTGTGCTCGACTTGCTAGCCCTCCAATTAAACCTACGGTAAAGAAGCCTTGTCCACCTCCTATACCTGCTGTAAAGGCCCCAATCAATGCACCTTTTAAACTACCTGTAACTGCGTAAGTCGATATTGCGGCATAAGCTGCACACCCAGCAGGCCCACCAAAGGAACATGCAGCAAATTGTAATGCAGCATTCAAAATTGGAACTTTTGCAATCGCACGAAATGCGCTTTTTACACCTTTCCAAAGCGACTTAAAGAAATACCCACTCGGATCGGTATAGCTCAACGGGTTATTCAGAACGTACGAGTATCGATTATAATTCTGGCTGTTGAGCGGAGCTTGTATAAATGGATCGGCTTGAAGAAACCTGCCCAACGTTGGATCATAAATTCGACCATTCATCTGAACAGTGCTTGAAATTTGAACGTCCGCTTTCACAAATTATCGCAATAAAAAGGAAAATAATCGAACTGCTGTTCCTGGCACATAAGAGACGTTCGGCTCCTGCTTTTTTTAATTTCTACTCGGATATCCACTCGTTTCCAACATACCATTGTAAATAGCTTAACTTCTCATAAATTCGCCTGTCGATTAAATACTATATAAAACTTAAAACTGGATACCACTTGTTCCGACAGGGGAGTGGTATCCGAGAAAAAGCTCGTTTCTTAAGTGAGTGGATTTTTTGCCATGAGTCTAAAGTTGACACATGTCACAGCCCATATTTAGTAGGTTTCGTCATTGGCTGGCTCCAGAAAGAGCTTCAAAATCCGTTGCCTTTGCGGGCGTGCCGGTTCAAGTCCGGCTTCCGGTACCATTTAAACCCCTTAAGGAATAAGGGGTTAGCTGTAAAACAGCTACTTGATAAAAAACTTTTCAAAGCTAAACGAGTGTCAAATTAGGGCGCTCACTAGTGTGAAACTTTTATCAGGAGTGCTCTTTATGGCATCTTTCGAGAAAATCCTTTCTAAGTCTGGCAAGACAAAATACAAAGCAATTGTTCGATTACCAGACGGTTCGCGAAAAACTAAAACCTATCCAAAAAAATCATTAGCCAGAGAATGGGCTAACCAACTTGAGTCTGACAAATTAGCCGTTGAAGCTTTTGGTTCCCCCGGTGCAGTGCTCACATTCAAACAACTCTCTGTTTCGTATATGGGGCAATGGACAGGTAAGGATAGCTCTATGGCTCAGAGATTAGACTTTTGGGTCAACATTATTGGTCATCTTACTCTGCCAAATATTACTCCTTTACTTATTCGTAATGCTCTCAATGAACTAGCAGAAGGTTCTGCTTTAAGATATGGAGGATTCGATTCGTTTGGAAAGAAAGTTACCAAGACCACAAATAAAAAGAGAAGCCCAGCAACGATAAACAGATATAAGGCTGCTGTATCGGCAGTTTTCACTTACGCTCAACGTGAAGGACTTTTCTTTGATAATCCTGCGCATCGAGTTGCTTCTAAAGCAGAGGCGAATAAACGGACGCGCTACTTAAATGATAAAGAGAGAAGCGCCTTGTTGAATGCCTGCAAGCACTCTAAATGGAACAAGCTCTACCTGTGTAGTGGTCAAGTTAAATTGGCCACAGTTTTATAGTTTTGCCAGAATCTTTCTTCTGACTCGTTTGGCGACAAACCACCATTATGCTGATGTGGCCTAACCTGGCTGTAATAGCCGATTATATATTTCGTCA
>NZ_JBHZSG010000024.1:0-49803 GCF_043642205.1 Thalassotalea litorea
CTATATTTCATTAATATAGAATGACTATATCAATAAAATCTATGTGGTAACTGAACCTCTGCCCTAACTCTGAGTTGAGCACAAACTTAATGTGATTGGTATAAAGCAATCAATTCCCCTTTCTTGATGTTGTGATTTAAAGCTTCGAATCGAAAATTGGTAATTACGCAAAATAACACGTTTTCTATTAAAATTTTTTTCAGGATGTCAAAATCACTGATATTTAAAACGAGCCCCATAACACCGGGCTGTCATCAGTATTTTTATTGGTAACCACTACAACACATATTGGCCTGACCACGCACAATAATAGTTAGCATTCACTTTTCATATCCCCCCTTTCTTATCTGATTATTTTTTAATCGATATGAGTAAAAACCATTAAAAATCATTAAAAAACCCGGTTTACTGGTGATTAATTACCACATTTGATCTTTGGTATTACATAAGGCAGTATCAAATTATTACTAAATTTAACAATTTGGTAATACAAAACTAATAATTATAAAAAGGCTAAATGATGAAAAACTATAACAAGAGCTATTTATCTAGCTTACTACTGGGGAGCCTGGCGCTTGGCGCGACAGGCTTATCGGCACACGTAAATGCCGTAGAAATAGAAAATTCAGGGTTTGAAAACAACTGGGATGGTTGGGCAGATACGGATCCTTCTGCCATCTCCTCTGATTCCTATTCCGGGAATCGTTCGGCAAAAATTACCGGTAGCTCCGGTGCTTTCGAGCAGGTTGTCACGGTAACAGAAAATACTAACTACCAACTCCAGGCCTTTATCAAAGGCAGTGGTGCAATCGGCGCGATTGTAGGTGGCACAACGTATGCGAACAGTGGCAGTAGCAATGACTTTGAAGCGGTTACGGTGTCCTTTAACTCCGGATCTGCCACGCAAGTGACCCTATTTGGGCAGTATAGCTCAGGTGAAGGTCGTTTCGATGATTTTAGTCTGACACAAAGCAGTGAGCCAACCGATCCTGGTGATGGTGGTGAAACAACGCCTCCGACCGGCGGCGAGTGCAGCAGCACAGGTGACCTGGTCATTGTGGGTGCCTATGATGACGGTTCGAACGATGGTCATGGACCCAATAATACCATCGATGGTGATTTAGGTAGCGAGTCGCGCTGGTCTTCCAATGGCTCCGGAAAGCAAATTATTTTCGATTTGGGCGCCGAGGCAACGGTTAATGCTGCGCAAATTGTCTGGTTTAAAGGCAACAGTCGCGTTTCCTATTTTGATATCGACACTTCATTAGATAACAATAATTGGGATTCAGTTATTGTTAGTGGTCAGTCTTCGGGCTCGAGCAGCAGTTATGAAACGGTTGATGGGTTTAATGCTCAGGCAAGATATCTACGTATTACCGGTTACGGCAACTCGTCGAATACCTGGAATAGCATCATTGAAGCAAAAATTCTAGGCTGTGATCAAGGTGATATCGATGGCGGCACCAATCCACCAGTAGATCCGCCGACGCCGCCACCAACGACAGGCATTGATTTGAGCGACTGGTATTTAGGGGTTCCTGTTGATAACAACGGTGATGGCAAATCCGATTCAATTAGTGAAAGCGAACTGGTTGCCGGATATGAGCACCCAGAGTGGTTTTACTATGCTGCCGATGGTGGACTGGTGTTTAAAGCTCCCATTGATGCGCCAAAAACCTCAACTAATACCAGCTATACGCGATCGGAATTAAGAGAAATGTTACGTCGCGGTGATGAAAGTATTGCAACGCAGGGCATCAACAAAAACAATTGGGTATTTACTACCTATTCTTCCGAAGATAGATCCAATGCTGGTGGCATTGATGGTGAACTCGTATCAACACTTAAAGTGGATCACGTCACCACCACAGGTGACAGCGGTCAGGTTGGACGTGTCATTGTCGGCCAAATACATGCGAGAAACGATGAGCCAGCAAAGCTTTACTACCGTAAACTTCCTGGCAATATCCTTGGCTCTATCTACTTAGCCCATGAACCAAATGGTGGCAATGATCAGAAGTATGACATGATCGGTAGCAACTCCAGCTCAGCGTCGAATCCAAGCGACGGGATTGCGTTGGGCGAAGTGTTCAGTTACTCCATTAAAGTCGTGGGTCACGACCTGACGGTAACCATTATGCGTGACGGCAAACCTGATGTGGTTCAAAAAGTCGATATGAGCAATAGTGGATATCACAATGGTAGTGACGAATATAATTACTTCAAAGCCGGGGTTTATAATCAAAATAATACCGGCGATGCTGATGATTATGTTCAGGCCACTTTCTACAGTATCGTAAATACCCATGATGGTTATAATCACTAATTAATCATCTTCGTTTAAAGACTTGAGCCAATACCTGGCTCAAGTCTTTCTAAATTGCCAATGACATTGCAAATACTTTGTGATCATTTGTTTCATTCGTGCAACAGCAAGTTATTAAAAGTTTACGTCTCCTCCTCCCTACAATTAATCACTTACCTGTTTAAATTCAACATATTAGAAATAAAAGTCAAACTTAAGTCAGGTAAATGAATAACATATTCAGACAACCTTCTAGATCTGAAATCGCTAACATTTGAGTATTTACTCGCACCTTGAACTGATTGTGAATCAAATAGATACATAACTTGATTAACTAAGTTGCAACATCCCTATCGCAACTGTTACAGACTATTCTAACTCATTACATTTTCCACCTAATATGGCCACAAGTCGTTACGAATCTGTTCACTGAACGGTTTGGACGCTTTTATTAGGAGTTAAATATGTTTAATAAAAATTCAATCGTTAAAGCTTTTCTCTTTGGTACCTCGACGGTATCTGCGCTCTCTGTCACGGCCGCGAATGCCGAAGCACAACAAGATGCACAACAAGCGCTAGATGTAGAACGCATTGAAATCACAGGTTCACGTATTAATCGTACCGATATGGAAACTGCAAGCCCTGTTGCGGTGATCGGTGCAGAACAAATCGCTAAGAGCGGTTTTACCTCAGTTCAGGAAATTCTTAACGTACAGCCAACCGCTGCCGGCATGAGCTTAGGTGCAACGTCAAATAATGGTTCTGGTGGTAGTGCTACTGTTAACCTTCGCGGAATGGGTGCTCAACGTACGCTGGTGCTGTTAAATGGCCGTCGTATGGTTGCATCCGGTACTGGCGCAGACTCTTCGGTAGACTTAAATACTATTCCGGTTTCGATGATCAAGTCGATCGAAATACTCAAAGATGGTGCATCGGCGGTATACGGTTCCGATGCGATTGCAGGTGTGGTAAACATCATCACCAAAAAAGAATTTGATGAAACCGAAATCAAAGTAGAAGCCAGCCAAACTGATAAAGGCGATGGTACCAGCTCTGGATTCAGTGCCTTAACGGGTTTAGAACTTGCTGGAGGCAACCTGGTCCTTGGCGCGCAATACTCAAATCGAGGAAAAATCATTCAATCCGATCGTGACTTCGTGTCTCCAGGTCAATCATCGTTTATCCCTGAAGGCACCTTAGGTGGTCTGGTTCCTGACGGTAATGGTGGATTCGTTCCGCGCGATTACGGTTATGATTATACTCAGACAAGTTATGCGCAAACACCTAACGATCTATATAGTGTGTTCTCGAGCTTTAATCGTGAACTCGATGCGGATACCGAATTTAATGCCGATGTAATGTACACACGTCGCGATTCAACGCAACAAATGGCGCCTCAGCCTGCGGCTATTGATCTAGATACGTCACAATTGGATAGCAAATGGCGTGATCAGTTTAAAGATGAAAATGGTCAGGTACCTGGCGAGTTATTATACAAACGCCGTATGAGCGATGCCGGCCCGCGTATATTTAACCAGCAAACTGATACCATACGTGCGTCTGTTGGTGTCAAAGGATATCTGGAAAATGATGCCAGCTGGGATTTTTCGGCAACCTATGGCCGCAATGACTCGAAAGATCAGGTAGAGAATTCGATTCATGCAGGCAATATGGAAAAAAGTATTTATGCCAATCAGGATCTGTGGTTTAGCCCTGAGCCGATTGCCAATGCGCAGCTAATCCAAGATGGCATTTCTTATGTCGAAGAAAATGAAGGTGGCAACGAGCAGTTTACGTTGGCCGCTGGTTATAGTGGTGTTACCGAGTCTGACATCGGCTACGCCGTTGGTGTCGAAAGCCGCTACGAAAGTGGATTCTATACACCAGACATTATCACTCAACTGGGTGAAAGTACCGCTGCACAACAAGATCCGACATCGGGTAATTACTCGGTAAACTCGGCTTATCTGGAAGTATCGGTACCATTAAGCGATGCCTTTACCGTTGAAGGTGCAACCCGCTTCGATGACTACTCAACCTTTGGCGGCGCTGCTACCTGGAAGTTAGGGGCAACCTATCGATTTACCGATGCATTTATGCTGCGTTCAGTATTAGCCACAGGCTTTAGAGCGCCGTCGGTGAGTGAACTATATGCCGGAAATTCTGGTTCTTATGATTACTTGTCGGATCCGTGGGGCAATGCGCCAGATCCACAAATCCTGGTGAACTACACCGGTGATGAGAATCTACAGCCTGAAGAAAGTGATTCATTCACGCTCGGTGCGGTATGGGAAATCACCCAGGGTCTGTCAACGACATTGGATTATTGGAAATTTGAAATTTCCGATGCTATTTCACGTGTAGATGTTCAAAACGAATTGAACCAGTGTTTTGAAGGAGTGCAGGCTTCGTGTGACACGATAAACATCACACAAGATGGCGATCTGTCTAACTTGACCTCAGCATTAACGAATATCGGTCAGCAGAACACTTCCGGTGTCGACTGGAACGTATCCTATGCATTCGATCGTTATCGTTTCACCTGGGATAGCACCTACTTGCTTGAGTTTGAACAAGATGGTGTCGATTACACAGGTTCTATCGATGGTAACATCGGTGGCTATTCGGAGCTGAAATCTACCTTTATGGTCAATGCCGACATTACCGATAAGCTGAGTGCGCAATATTACGCACAATATGTTAAAGGTATGGAAGGAAATGCCTGGGGCGAAGAATTCCAAACGGATGATGTGATCTATCACAATGTATCAGCCAGCTACTACCTGGGAGATGAATGGACGTTCAATGCTGGTGTTAAAAACCTGCTGGATACAGAACCGGAAAATGTACCAAATGGTAACGATATGGATACAGTGCCAAGCGTTTATGATGTAATTGGCCGTACATTCTTTGTCAGTACTACCGTTAATTTCTAAGACATTAACGTGTAAAAAAAGCGATGGTTAAGCCATCGCTTTTTTATAGTATCCAAATCAAGATCCAGGGAATCTTTGTCAATGAACTTGAAAAAACTATTACAACAAGAAAAACAACATGTACTAATATCACCAAAATCGTATTTTCTGTTGATACTTTTATCGTTCACCGCAGTATTTTCCTGCATATTCGAATTAACACTAACCTTTCACCAAGCCGCCACATTTCCGTACCTGGAAATCGCATTCATTTGTGGGTTGGCTGCAACCATCCTTGTCTTTGCCCTATTGATTCAGGCAAAAACCGACCTACTTGATGCGGAAATCGTCGAGCAGGAACAATAATACCAACCACATTAAATGATTGCTGACTCAGTGAGAATTTAAAGGCTTTTAGACAAGGCTTTGATTGCAGAGAATGGTTATACCATTGTCGAAATCAGTAACGCAGGATAAATGCCTTTAAAACTCACCCGTAGGGAGTTAGTGAGAGGCCCATTTACTGCCCTATATTTCATTAATATAGAATGACTATATCAACGAAATCTATGTTGTAACTGAACCTCTGCCCTAACTCTGAGTTGTGCACAAACTTAATGGGATTGGTATAAGCAAATGTACAAATGTGCAGATACAAAAAAAGCGACGTATAGCGTCGCTTTTTTGTTTAACGCAAACATCAAAACATTAAGGTTTTGATACCACCGCGATATTCAAACCAAGAGATTTGACCTGATCGGCAACGATAACAATCGTTTCGTGGGTCGCATCATCATGAGCATCTAACACGATAGTATCGGTTGGGTTTTCAGCCAGTAACGATTCGATGTAGGCCTCCACACGCTCTGGATCAACATTACGGTTGTTAATAATGATATTGCCGTATTCATTAACACGAACCAAAATCGATTTTTTCTTTGGATCGGCATTAGCTTGTGTGGCTTTGGGTCGGTTCATATCCAACCCGGATTCTTTAACAAAAGACGTTGTTACGATAAAGAAAATCAGCATGATAAAAACGATATCAAGCATCGGTGTCATATCGACTTCCGCTTCATCGTTTTCATGGCTACGTTTAATTCCCATGGCAGAACTCCAAAAAAGGCAGTTAAATTTTTAATTGCTTACATCATTACGAAAAAAGCGGTAAATTGCAACGGCAAAGACTAATAACTGGCTTAACTTAGGCGTATTTTTATGAAAACTTCGCTCTGAACGTTAATCTTCAGTTAAAAGATAGCCTTTACCCCAGATAGTTTTTATGTGGGCTTTCTCTGCGCCCTGGCTCATCAGTTTATCCCGAAGCCGGGAAACCCTGACGTCAACCGACCGCTCCGAGCCATCATATTCACGCCCCAGCAATAGCTTATAAATATTGTCGCGGGTGATCACTTTGCCAACGTTATACATCAGAAGCGTCAAGAGCTCAAACTCAAAATTAGATAATGCGACTTGCTCACCATTGATTGCGCATTTTTGCTCCGCTGGTGTTAACGAAATTTCTCCCACCTCTAAGGTTTGACGTTTACCGGAATTAAGTTGATCTTTGTAACGACGCATCAGGGCATCGACATGGGCAAGAACGACTTGCGGACTGGCAGGTTTAACCAGATAATCATCGGCCCCTACGTTGAATGCGGCCAGATGTTCCGCCTCGCTGGCATGGGAGGTCAAAAACAGAATAGGTCCTTTGTATGTACTTCTTAACTCATGGCAAACTTTATAGCCATCTTTCCCAGGTAAACCGATATCGAGGATGATCAGATCCGGTTGGGTTTTAATTTGTGTTCGATATGCCTGATCGCCACGAAACACCTGCTCCACCACGTAAGAAGACTTTTCCAGGTACGTTTTCATCAAAGAGGAAAAAACCTGGTCATCCTCTACCAGCATAATGGTTGAAAACTGACTAATGTTTCCTGTGTGCTGACTCATTACCTCACCCTAACTTACCGATCATTAAAATCTTAATCAAAGACTTATGACTAACAGCTGCTGCAAGCAGGATACTTTCCAGTACCCCATATTTATGCAACAGTATAACTATCTCAACATTACTGAAATTTGCCTATGTTCAAGAATCTAATATTAGCAGTTAGTTTGCCTTTCACCCTATTTACCGGCTTTGCAAATGCAAAACCAGCGGAATTTTCTAAAGGGCCAGTCATTCAACACTATGGTCAGAAAGCACAAATACCCGGCGCTTTGAAATCACCCGAGCAACAACAATTCAAGATCATTTTCGATATCAGCGAAGCCTCGGAAAAAGGCAAAATAAATTCCAGCTACAATACCGTAGCGCGCTTTATTAATATGCACGTTGCTGCCGGCGTACCCCTGGAAAATCTCGATATAGCGATGATCATTCATGGTAAGGCGACAAATGAAATGTTAGTCAGTAAACAATACCAACAACGTTTTGACGGTGAGGATTTGAATGCAGATTTGCTCGCAAAACTGCTTGCTGCGGAAGTGGATATCTATGTGTGCGGACAATCTGCCAGTTATTATGGCGTTGCCGCAGCCGATTTAAAACCTGGCATTACCATGGCACTTTCAGCCATGACGGCAAATCAGTTATTGCAGCAACAGGGTTATATACTCAACCCATTTTAGGCGATTACTACACGAGTATATCCACCTGTTGCTCGATAGACTTTAACTGTTGATAGATCAGTCCTGCCTGAGTGCGATTATTCACCTGGAGTTTTTGCAAAATAGCAGAGACGTGATTTTTCACTGTGGTTTCCTGAATATTCATTTCATAGGCGATTTGTTTATTCAGCAGACCGTCGCAAATCATTTGCAACACATTAAACTGAGCCGGTGTTAAGGTTTCCAGCCGTTTTGCTAACTGTTTTTCGGCACCATTGACGTCCTCGATAGCAATCCCTTCCGGGATCCAGGTTTCGCCATTTAATACGGTACCAATGGCTCTGGATATTTGCTCAAGCGATGACGATTTGGGAATATAACCGCTGGCACCCAAATCTATTGCCCGACTTATCACTTTGCCATCTTCAATGGCTGATACCATAATTACCTGAATATCAGGAAAGCCGTTTTTTATCCGGGATAAACCGGAAAAGCCATCATTACCCGGCATATTGATATCCAGAAACAGCAATTCCAAATCACGATTGTCTTTGATTAACGCCAGCAATTCTGCAAATGATTCGGCTTCAAGGATTTTACTTCCGCCCAGGGTTTTCGACGCAGCCTGAATCAGCGCAGTACGAAATAATGGATGGTCATCAGCGATGGCTATTTTCACAACATCATAACTCATTGGGAAACAGGCCTTATTAATAACATACTTTGTTGAAATTCACAGTAATACTGCAAATCGAGTGCTGGTATCAGAAACTTTGGAGCGCATTTCTGATACCAGACTTACCATAAGGGTTATTAGAAGTTATAACCCACGGTCAAAGAGATCGTTTGTGGGTCGCCATAATATCCAATCAGGGTATTATCACCACCAAGACCCGCGGTATACAAATCGATGTTGGTCGGGTCACTAGGATCCGGCGTTACGAATTGATAACCACCAATCAGGTACTCTTCGTCGGTAAGGTTTTTCACATGTAAACCGGCATACCAATCACCGCTGTTGGAGTACCAGTTCACGCTAAGGTTCACCAGGCCATAACCTTCCTGGGTAAGTAAACTGTCTTCTTCAAACAACACATAATCATCACGATAGTAGTAGTTGCCGTTGAATATGAAGTCACCGATCCCCGTTTCCAGGGTGTAATTGGCTGCAAAGTTAAAGGTATATTCCGGCGTGTTAGATACCGAGAATCGATCGGATTTATCAAACGGATTGCCGTTCTCGTCGAAATCGATAACTTCACTAAAGTCAGAATCAATGTAGCCAAGCGCAACATCAAACCTTAAGTTCGCCGTCGTTTGCCAGGATATTTCGGCTTCTACACCCTGAGCTTCTGAGCTACCGATATTACCTAACCGTTGGTTCAAATCCGTAGAGCTTTCACCTGGAAGCACGGAGATGTATTGGCGATCTTCGTGATCTAATGAGAATAAGGTCACATTGGTTCTCAAGGCATTGTTCAACCACTCGGCTTTCATACCCACTTCATAAGAATCTACGTTTTCCGGATCGGCGGCAGGTTCTGCTGTCGTCGCACGCGGGTTAAAGGTACCGGATTTAAAACCCTGGGCAAAACTTGCGAAAAACATCATGTCGTTTGTTGCCTGGAATTCAACACCAAGGCGCGGAGTAAATTTCGACCAGTCATCGGAATCATCCAGAACCGTCGGCACTAAATCTCCTTCAGGGCGCACATAACCGTCAATCCATCCGGACTCAGGATAAACGGTGGCAAATATTAAACCATTATTTACGATGGCTTCTTTCTCATCTTTGGTATAGCGACCGCCGGCGGTGATTGACCAGCTGTCAGTCAGATCATAGCTTAACTGTGCGTAAGCCGCTTGTGATGTGCCATTAGAACAACCGCTAACCTCGCGAGTAAGACCCGGTGCGCCTAACGCGTTACCTAATACCTCTAGAATCGCTTCAAACTGACCGCAGGACTGAGCGTCATAATAATAAACACCCGCAACAAATTTATGATTATCGCCGACGTTATTAAATTGTAATTCATGGGTAGTTTGTTCATCATCATAAATAGCCGGTACATCAAATATACGCAACGGCGTATTATCAAAATCGATGTTGGTCGGAGAATAACTCTCACGATCGGCAAAGGTATACTTGATGCTGCTATTATCGGAGAAATCCCAATTAGCGGTAAAGCTATAACCTTCGAGTTCAACCTTATTCCAGGTAGGTAATGAGGTATAGGAATCATAAACACTGTCAGGTACTGGCGCTTCTGTCAGGATACTTGGCAATAAACGGTAGCCACCTTTGGAATTGGATTCATCTTCGGTTTTGTCGTAATTAAAACGGAAGAACAAATCATCGATAGGACGGAATTCCACCGTTACCCGACCAGCCATCACATCTTTATTGTAGTTTTCGTTATCCTGGTCCCCCAATTGCGGGTCAATCTCCAGAAACTCACCAAAACCATCCCGTTGCAACGACGCAAAACCAAAACCAACATATAACATGTCATCGATGACCGGTAATTGACCGGTTACTTTGAAGTCCATTTGGTTATCAGTACCAACCGTACCCTGCACACCAAATTCTGCATCACCGCTCATTTCTTTGGTCACGTACTTAATCGCACCACCAATGGTGTTCTTGCCGTATAAGGTACCTTGAGGACCACGTAACACTTCGATACGTTCGACATCTAATAAATCGAGCACCGCACCTTGAGGACGAGCAATGTAAACGTCATCAACATAAATACCGACGCCAGGCTCATAACCCCAAAGTGGATCTTGCTGACCAACACCACGAATAAATGCGGTGATGGTAGAGTTAGTACCACGGCTGCGTTGTAATGTTGTGTTTGGTGAGAACTGTTGAACTTCGGTCAGTACTTCAATACCGTTTACTAATAACTCTTCTTCGCCGATAGAAGTAACCGCGACAGGCACTTCCTGCAAGTTTTCAACGGTTTTTCGGGCGGTAACTTCAATGCGCTCTAACCCTGCGCTATCCAGAGCTTCCTGCTCTTCTTGAGCTGACACACTAGCGGTACCAAAAATGGCGGCACTAACGGCCACAGCACAGAGTGTTTTGCGTGAATTACTATAGGTTGACTTCATATCTCCCCCAATTAATTTTGGAATTATTCTTGTTATGTTTAATTTTTAAAGAGTTGCATCAGCGTATATCGCTAATGCGCATCTTTTGCTTTGCAGTAATTTTCTTCAATCAAAACACAATGTAGCGGATAGCTGAAAAAAAGTAACTCATACTTAAGTACTATACCCAAGCCTCCGATTCTAACGCACAATTTAGCACGAGGTTTGAAGATATTGCGATCAACAAATCGTATTTTCACACCTTGGCAGCTCAGTTTATTTCAATCAAAACAACAATAATAATTATCACCAATTCAGGAAATACCTATGTTAAGTATGCTGGGTCTGGTCGGCGGATTAGTTTTACTAATTGTTCTGACTATGCGAGGAATGAACCTCTTTATTAGTGCACCCTTGTGTGCGCTTATTGTTGCTGTGTCTAACCATATGGCCATTCTTACCGGCGATGAGTACTTTGTCGCCGCCTATATGTCAGGCTTTACCAGTTTTATCGCCTCCTGGTTTTTTATGTTCCTGCTCGGTTCCTTATTCGGCAAGTTTATGGAAGACACGGGCGCCGCTGATAGCGTAGCCCGTTGGATCGTCGATCGTTTGGGGATGAAAAAAGCAGTGTTTGCGGTCGTTGCTGCCTGTGCCATCTTAACCTATGGCGGTGTCAACCTGTTTGTCGTTGCATTCTCTGTCTATCCAATGGCATTGAGTCTGTTTAAAGATGCGAATTTACCACGACGTTTTATCCCAGCAGCGCTGGCATTTGGTTCGGTTACCTTTACCATGACCTCTGCTGGCTCGCCCGAAATTCAAAACTGGATCCCGATTAAATACCTGGGTACCTCGCCCTATGCTGGCTGGGAAGTCAGTCTGGTGGTTGCTATTTTTATGGCGCTGTTTGGATATTGGTGGTTAAAACGAATGATTGCCAAAGCGGTTGCTAATGGCGAACAGTTTCACGGTCGAGATGATGACCCTCATATTCCTGAGCGCGACTATCCACATCCCATTACCGGTTTAATACCACTATTGGTTGTGTTAGCCCTGTCCTTTAGTTTTCACGATATGTTTGGCCATAACGCGTTAATTCTGGCCTTAGGTGGCGGTGTGATCAGCATCATGATCATTAACTCAAAGCACTTTCATAATATCAATAATGCCATTACCGAAGGAACAACCGGTGCCTTGATCGCAATCGGTAATACCGCTGCCGTTGTAGGATTTGGTGCCGTGGCAAAATCCACCGATGCCTTTCAGCTTGCGGTAGAAGTTATGACCCAAATACCGGGGAACGAGTTAATTGGCGCAGCGGTTGCAGTGAGTGTCATTGCCGGTCTAACCGGTTCGGCATCGGGTGGCCAGGCAATTGCCCTGCCCTTACTGGCACCACATTACATCGATCAAGGCGTAAATCCAGAAGAATTACACCGTGTCGTTGCCATCAGTTCTGGGGCGCTTGATACCCTGCCACATAACGGATACGTGGTAACCACCATTCGCGCAATCTGTAAAGAAACCCATGCCAGTGCTTATTGGTCAATGTTTGCGATGACTGGCGTGGTGCCGCTTATTGGTTTGGCAATTGCCATTGGTTTATTTATTCTGTTCTAAACTATGAATAACCTAAGTTATTAATATAAAACGAAGAATAAAGGTAACAACAATGAAATTCATCAAACTCCTACTGTTGTCCGTGACGCTAATAAGCAATGCAGCCTTTGCCGAGACCATGCTGGTAAAAAAGCAAAAGTTCACCACAAAAAATTTTAGAACCTTTAATGGTTCGGTGATTGATACGGTCAATATCGGTTGGGAAGCCTACGGCACCTTAAATGATACCAAGTCCAACGCGATCCTCATTACCCATTATTTCACTGGTAACAGTCATGCGGCTGGTAAATATAATGAATCAGACCCGCTACCCGGATATTGGGACGCGATCATTGGTCCTGGAAAGGCTATCGACACCGATAAATATTACGTGATCAGCTCCGATACACTGGTTAACGCCGGCGTTTACGACTCCAACGTCATTACTACCGGTCCGGCAACAATAAACCCACGAACTGGAAAGCCCTATGGTTTGAGTTTTCCGGTCGTTACCATTCGTGACTTTGTTAATGTACAAAAAGCGTTAATTGATAGTCTTGGCATTCGTAAATTACACGCTGTTGTTGGTCCGTCAATGGGCTCAATGCAAGCCATCGACTGGGCCGTCGCTTATCCCGAGATGGTTGAGCGCATGGTATCGGTAATTGGTACGGCCCAGGTCGATGCCTGGGTAGTAGCAGCAATGGAAAAGTGGGCAGCACCGATAAAAACCGATCCTAATTGGAATTTTGGCAATTACTATGATGGTGATAAGCCCCTTGTTGGGCTCATACAATCGCTGGCAATGATCACGCAAGAAGCGATGCACCCGGCAATATTCAACGCCTCTAACCCGAATCACGATCCTTTGTCGCAAGGTCCATTGAACGACATTTATGCCAGCTACCCAGTGGTAGATTGGCTTTATAATGCCGCCAAAGCCCGCACTGAGCTGATTGATGCGAATCACATTTTATATCTGGTACGCGCCAATCAGACCTTTATCGCGGGCTACAACAACGATGTTGCAGGAGCACTGTCTAAAATCACCGCAAAAACCTTATTCCTAGCCGCTACAAACGACTTGCTTTTATATCCGGCAATGGCCGAGGAAGCCCACGAATTGGTCGGCGAAGGGTCACAATATGACGAAATCGATGGCCAATGGGGACATCTCGACGGCATTTTTTCCATCGAAACTAAAGCAAATGAATTGCGAACATTTCTGGAGCAGTAAATTATGACAACACAAACTCTGCTGATCACTGGCGCCGCCAGCGGTATTGGTTATGGCGTAGCCAAAGCCATGGCGAATAAAGGTCACAACATCATCATTACCGATATTAATCAGCAACGGGTTGATGAGGCGTTAGCAAGGCTCTCTCAAGAGGGTATAAACGCAACGGGGTATCCGTTAGATGTAACCAGTGCAGAAGATCTGCAACGTTTAATGGCGAAGCTGGAAACAATTAAAATCGATGTGTTAATCAATAACGCTGGCATTCAACATGTATCACGTTTAGAAGACTTTCCGTTAGATAAATGGCAGTTAATTGTCGATATTTTATTGCTTGGTCCGGTGCGAACCTGCCAACAGATGCTGCCCAAAATGCGCGCTCAGGGATTTGGTCGAATCATTAATATCGGCTCCATTCACGGCCTCGTCGCCTCACCATATAAATCCGCTTATGTGTCAGCAAAACATGGCTTGTTAGGATTTTCCAAAGTCATCGCATTAGAAACGGCAGATACCGACATCACCATCAATACCATTTGTCCAGCGTATGTAAAAACGGCTCTGGTAGAAAAACAGATTGCCGATCAGGCCAAACAGCATGGAATGAGTGAAGCCGAAGTTGTCGATAAGATTATGCTTGAACCCATGCCGAAAAAATCATTTATCGATATTGAAGAAATAGCCCACACCGTTGAATTTCTGGCCTCAAAGCAAGCCAGCAATATGACCGGGCAGGCGCTGGTAATCGACGGTGGCTGGACCGTTAAGTAGTTCTAAAGGAATAATCAGGAGCACCTATGTCAGGATTTAATAAAGTGGTTAGTAGCTATCAGGAAGCATTAGCCGGGCTGCAAGACAATATGACCGTTATCGCTGGAGGCTTTGGTTTGTGTGGCATTCCAGAGAACCTAATTAAAGAGATTCAACGCCAAAAGATTAAAGGACTAACCCTAGTTTCAAACAACTGCGGCGTTGATGACTTTGGTTTAGGCTTGTTACTCGGGGAGCGACAGATAAAAAAAATTGTGGCCTCCTATGTGGGTGAAAATGCCGAATTTGAACGGCAAATGATGAACGGTGAACTCGACGTTGAATTAACACCACAAGGAACGTTGGCGGAAAAAATGCGTGCTGGCGGCGCAGGTATCCCGGCTTTTTATACCGCAACCGGTTATGGCACGCCAGTAGGTGAAGGCAAGGAAGTTCGCGAGTTTGCTGGGCGTAAATACATTCTTGAAGAAAGTATCCGCGGCGATTTTGCCATAATTAAAGCCTATAAAGCCGACACCTACGGAAATTTAGTCTTCCGCAAGACTGCCCGAAACTTTAATCCTATGGCGGCAACCGCAGGCAAAATCACCGTTGTTGAAGTGGAAGAAATTGTGCCTGTAGGAAGTTTAGACCCGGATGAAATCCACACCCCGGGCATTTATGTTGATCGCCTGATTCAGGGCAGCTTCGAAAAACGAATCGAACAACGCACACTCAGCCAGAGCTAGGAGGTCCTATGGCATTATCAAGAGAACAATTGGCCATGCGAGTCGCGCAGGAACTACAGGATGGCTATTACGTTAATTTAGGTATCGGTATCCCTACCCTAGTAGCTAACTACATCCCCAAAGGGATAGAAGTGATGTTGCAATCAGAAAATGGCTTGCTCGGCATGGGCGCGTTTCCAACCGAAGAAGAACTGGATGCCGATTTAATTAACGCAGGCAAGCAAACTGTTACCATGATTAAAGGCGCTTCTCTGTTTGATAGCGCCGAGTCTTTTGCGATGATCCGTGGTGGTCATGTAGATTTAACGGTATTAGGCGCATTCGAAGTGGATGTGCAGGGCAATATTGCTTCGTATATGATCCCAGGCAAACTGATCAAGGGCATGGGCGGCGCTATGGATCTGGTGGCTGGAGCCGATAATATCATCGTCACCATGACCCATGCATCAAAGCACGGCCAATCAAAACTCTTAAAACAATGTACATTACCTTTGACAGGCAAAGGATGTATCCGGAAAGTATTAACCGATCTGGCCTTTATCGAAATTAAGGATGGAAAGTTTCATCTGTTAGAGCGGGCACCTGGAGTGAGCGTCGAAGATATTCAGCGCCTGACAGAGGGCGACCTCGTGGTCAATGGCGACGTGCCAGAAATGAGGTTTACCGACTAGGCAGGTCGATATCAATGTTGTACCCCATATAGAAAGCCATGGAGATACCCGAGCGTGGCGTGTTTCGCATTTCACGTTTAAAAGACGAAACCCGCACGCTCATGCGGGTTTATTTTCTCGGCGTATATGCTAGATTTTGATGCCAAAAATCAACAACATAGTTAACCCGAGCCGTTAACAATTCCCGGTATTCGGGCAAATCACTTAAATGTACCCAGCGGCATTCAATAATCCCTTCTTCTACCTGTGGATCGGTTTCATCATCGTCGCCACTGTATTTCATCAAAAACCAGTGCGTTTTCTTTAAATACTTGGTGTTACCATGCCGAGTCGTATGCCAGGTAGACACCAATTTGCCGGTAATTTCCAGCTTATCAATATTCAGTCCGGTTTCTTCATTGACTTCTCGTAATGCGGTAATTTCCACCGCCTGATCTTCTTCAATACGTCCCTTAGGCATATCCCATTTACCGCGTTTAAACATTAACAGAATATGATGAGAGTCGTTATAAACCAGGCCCCCGGCAGAGGCTATTGTTGGTAAACCTATGGTGTCTTTCAAGGTGGCCTTTTGGGAATTTGACGTCATAATCGCTACTCAGTGTTACTGGCTTGCAAGTTTTTCGCTTTTGCAGTTTGGAAGGTATCGGCTTTACCCTGTAACTCTTCCAACACGGCAATTTGTCTTAAACTCAAACCTTTAAATTTTACGCCGGAGACCTCCATTTCCTGATTCTTAACAATTTGTTCCCCGGTCATCGGGGTAAAATTGTCTTCACCCAGCAGTCTGACTAAATGTAGCATACAAGTTAATCGAGCCTCGCGTTTTTTATTCCCCTGGACAATCACCCAAGGGGATTTCACGGACGATGTGCTGGCCAGCATTTGCAACTTGTATTCCGTATAAAGCTTCCATTTCTTCCGGGCTTTTAAATCATTATCGGAAAATTTCCAGTAAGTCAGCGGGTTGCGAATGCGGTCTTCAAAGCGGAGCAATTGTGTTTCAGCGTCCACTGACAAATAAAACTTTACCAGCAGAAGGCCTTGGTCTATCTGTTTATGCTCCCAGTTAAGAACCTTTTTCATAAAGTATTTATACTGCCCTTCGGTACAATAACCCATCACCGGCTCGATTAACGCGCGGTTGTACCAGGAACGATCAAAAAAGGCGATATTGCCCGGTGCAGGCAGATGCTTTTCATAGCGACGAAACCAATATTTAGATTCAGAAACGGTCGGGATCCCGAGGGCAACAATGTTAAAAAAACTGGGAATAAGAAACTCGGTAAAGCGCTTAATGGTCGAGCCTTTTCCGGCAGCATCGCGACCATCAAAGGTTATCGCCAGCCGCTGATTCTCGCGAACAAGGCGCTGCTGGATCTTCAGCAATTCAACCTGAAGACGCTTTTTCTCTATTTGATAATCTGCCTCATTGATACCTTCATAGGGGGTGTCAATGTAATGAATGCTGTTTAGTTTCATGATTGATAACGGGGGCACTAAAAAGATCTCAGTTTATTATTATTTTGTGACATTTTAATTACAGTACAGATTTCAATAATTGCCAAATCGATTATCAAAAATGTAATGATGTTAACAAGTTATAATATTCACCTGACATATTCACTGCGGTGACAAATACCGTGACACCTTTAACACCTGCTTGAAAGCATTTCTTTCAAGCTGACACCTTTATCACCTTTGCCACCTCCATTAACCTTGTTTACTTCCTTCTCCTGACCAATTGCTGTTAAAATAATTGTCACATGTTCACTTTAACCTCATGAAACCTAACCTGATGACTCTGTTAGAAAAACTACGCTGCTTATTTACCTTTGGCCAAGGGGTCGCTTTGCCTATGGCCGAAATTCCCGACGACAAATCGCCTTTTTCATTGTTTGCTACCTGGTTTGAGGATGCCAATAAATCAGGATTGTTGTTACCTGAAGCCATGTCGGTAAGCAGTTGTAATACACAGGGGCAGCCATCGTCTCGGATGGTGCTGTTAAAATCCTTTGATGAACAAGGATTCGTGTTTTACACCAATTATGGCAGTCGAAAAAGTGACGAGCTAAGTGCCAATAATCAGGTTGCGCTGCTATTTCATTGGGCCGTGCTGCAACGTCAAGTGCGCATTGAAGGGCGAGTTGAAAAAGTTAGTAAGGCAGAGTCAGAAGCGTATTTTCACAGCCGCGGGCGCGGTAGCCAAATTGGAGCCTGGGCATCGAAGCAAAGTCAGAAAATCGCTAGCAAAGACGAATTACACCAAATCGAAAAACAATTTACCGATGAGTTTTCCGGTAAAGATATCCCGTTACCGGAGTTTTGGGGGGGATATCGTGTCGTCCCCCACTATATAGAATTTTGGCAAGGCAGAGCGAACCGACTGCATGATCGATTGTGCTTTGAAAAAGTCGACGGTAACTGGCAAACCTATTTACTCCAACCGTAGCCCAGCAGTAATGCTTAATTTTGTTTCAATTATATTAAAGGTTGCCGCGTTAAAAAGGCAAAATTCAGAGATATTCGTTGTCAGCTGTATGACAGTTCTTCCTTTCAAGCTGTCTCCTTCGACACCATAAAAAAGGCGCTAGCAGCGCCTTTTTTGTTTACCTTACATATTAGGATAGTTCGGTCCGCCAGTGCCTTCTGGAGTAACCCAGGTAATGTTTTGACTCGGATCTTTGATATCACAGGTTTTACAGTGAACGCAGTTTTGCGAATTAATCACAAACTTCGCCCCTTCATCCGTTTCCTCCACCTCGTAAACACCGGCTGGACAGTAACGCTGAGCAGGCTCACCATATTTAGGCCAGTTAACTGTAATCGGAATTTGCGCGTCTTTAAGGTGCAAATGACACGGCTGTTCCTCTTCATGGTTGGTATTAGATAAAAACACCGAGCTTAATTTATCGAAACTCAACTCACCATCTGGCTTTGGATAATCAATCATCGGTGCTTCGCTGGCCAGCTTTAACTGCGCATGGTCAAGTGTTTCATCTTTAAAGTTAAATGGTAATTTTCCCGCAAAAAAGTTTTGATCCAAAGTGTTGTAGGCGCCGCCCATCAAGGTGCCAAGTTTATGCATGGCTGGACCGAAATTGCGGGTGTTATATAACTCATCGTATAACCATGATGACTCAAATTTCTGCGCGAATGCGGTTAAATCATTGCCACCTTCATCACCACCGGACAAGGCTTCAAAAATCGTTTCAGCAGCCAAAATACCCGACTTCATCGCCGTATGATTACCTTTGATCTTTGCATAGTTGATGGTTCCGGCATCACAGCCGACCATTACGCCACCGGGCATAGTCATTTTTATCAGCGAGTTATAGCCACCTTTGGCCAGGGCTCGTGCACCGTAAGATACACGCTTACCGCCAGCAAGGTATTGTTTGTAAACCGGGTGATGTTTCAATCGTTGAAATTCATCAAACGGGCTTAAATGCGGGTTTGAATAATTCAAATCGATAATCAACCCAACAAATACCTGATTATTTTCGGCATGATACAAATACCCACCACCTGTGGTATCACCCGAGAGTGGCCAGCCTGCACTGTGAACCACCAGACCTTCCTGATGTTGCTCGGGATCAATGTCCCAAATTTCTTTAAAGCCAATGCCATAATGTTGCGGCGATTTGCCTTCATCAAGCGCATACTTAGCGATCAGCTCTTTACCCAGATGACCACGACAGCCTTCAGCAAAGATCGTATATTTCGCTCTTAACTCCATGCCTGGCATATAGGAATCTTTCGGATTACCGTCACTATCAAGCCCCATATCCTGAGTAATAACACCGGCAACCTTTCCGTCTTCATAAATGACCTGTTGCGCCGGAAATCCAGGAAATATTTCAACACCTAAAGCTTCGGCCTGTTCAGCAAGCCAACGACACATGTTACCCATAGAGACAATGTAATTGCCATCATTATGCATGGTTTTCGGGGTGGCAATAGACGGCAACTTGGTGGCTTTTTCCGCACCAGTCAGGTAATAAATATCATCACCGCTAACCTTAGTGTGTACCGGAGCTCCTAACGTTTCATAATCAGGGAAAAGTTCAGCTAACGAACGGGGTTCAAATACAGCCCCTGATAAAATATGGGCGCCAACTTCCGAGCCTTTTTCAACCACACAAACCATCAATTCCTGATCTTTTTCCTGTGCTTGTTGCATTAACCGGATAGCCGATGACAAACCGGATGGACCAGCTCCGACAATCACGACATCAAATTCCATCGATTCACGTTCCACGTAATTCCCCTCTTGCTCTAATATTTGCAGTAATAACTGGTTTGATTTACCGATGTTAGTTTTTCTTTTCTTACTCGATAAACACTGATTTTATATGCTTTGTAGCTTATACCATAGATACCAATGACGAAAGAAGGATGCGGTTTTTGCAACCCGTTTTTCGTCAGTGACATGACGTACTCGGAAACCTATCTGAACACTTTAAGCAATTGCTAAACAGCGGTTTCTATGCCTGTATTCATTGATCTTTTGATGATGGCTGAGTAATCTTTCATGCACGCAACAAACTATTTCAAACGTTAATTTAAAACACTTGATTGAATTTAGCCAGCAAGTGCAGTAAGTTAATTGCAATAATTTCGCACAAAAACGATTCGTGCCACAGGCACCATGGGGTTTATATGAAAATTTTAGTGCCAATCAAACGAGTGATTGACTACAACGTTAAGGTTAGGGTGAAAGCCGATAACAGCAACGTAGATTTAACCAATACCAAAATGGCGATCAATCCATTTTGTGAAATTGCCGTAGAAGAAGCGGTCCGATTAAAAGAAAAAGGCGTTGCCAGTGAAATTGTTGCCGTATCTATCGGCGATAAAAGCTGTCAGGAACAATTACGTACCGCATTAGCACTTGGTGCTGACCGAGCGATTCAGATTGATGCTGAAGGTGAATTAGACGCTTTAAATATTGCCAAGTTACTGCAGAAAATCGTTGAAGAAGAGCAACCAAAGTTAGTATTGATGGGTAAGCAGGCCATTGATAGTGATAACAACCAAACCGGTCAAATGCTTGCAGCCTTAACCGGTCTTGCGCAAGGTACATTTGCTTCCGAAGTGGTTGTTGACGGCGATGACGTTTCGGTAACCCGCGAAGTCGACGGTGGCTTACAAACACTTAGCTTGAATCTGCCGGCAATCATTACCACAGATTTACGCTTAAACGAACCCCGTTATGCCTCATTACCCAACATCATGAAAGCCAAACGCAAGCCACTGGATGTTAAATCCGCGGCAGATTTTGGCATCGATTTATCACCTCGAACAAAACTGTTGAAAGTGACGCCACCGGCACAGCGCGAAGCTGGTATTGTGGTTGAAACAGTGGATGAGCTGATTGAAAAATTAAAAAATGAAGCGAAGGTGATCTAATGGCTATTTTAGTAATTGCAGAACATGACAATAACAGCCTAAACGCTGAAACATTGAAAACATTGAGCGCCGCTCAAAAAATTGGTGGCGACATTGATATTCTGGTGGCCGGTGAAAACTGCTCAACCGTTGCGGAGCAGGCAGCGAAAGCCAATGGCGTTGTTAAGGTGTTAGTCGCTGACAATACAGCCTATGCGAAGCAACTCGCTGAAAACATCAGCTTATTAGTGCATGAGCTCAGTGGTGATTATGATTACCTGTTAGCCAGTGCAACGACAACCGGCAAAAACTTTATGCCTCGTGTGGCGGCGCTATTAGATGTGGCACAAATTTCCGATATTATCGCGGTAGAATCTGCCGATACATTTGTGCGTCCTATTTATGCGGGTAATGCGATTGCCACGGTACAAAGCCTGGATAGTAAAAAGGTGATTACCGTTCGTTCCACTGCATTTGATGCGGTTGCGACCGATGGAGATGCGACAATTGAAAATCTGTCACAAGAGACTGACGCTGGTGTATCTAGCCATGTAAAAGATGAATTTACCGAGTCAGAACGTCCGGATCTTGGCGCTGCTTCGGTTGTTATTTCCGGTGGTCGAGGCATGCAAAACGGTGAAAACTTCCAATTATTGGAAGGCATTGCCGATAAGCTAGGTGCCGCCATTGGTGCATCTCGCGCTGCGGTTGATGCGGGCTTTGTACCAAACGATATGCAGGTTGGCCAAACCGGTAAAATTGTCGCGCCAGACCTTTATATCGCGGTAGGTATTTCTGGCGCGATTCAACACCTTGCCGGAATGAAAGATTCAAAAGTCATTGTCGCCATCAATAAAGATGCCGAAGCACCGATTTTCCAGGTTGCCGATTATGGCTTGGTTGCGGATCTATTCGACGTGTTGCCTGAACTGGAAGGCAAGCTTTAACTCGTTAGAGATTATATCAATAACTGAAAAACACCTGCACATTGCAGGTGTTTTTGTAACTGGGCAGCAAAAACGAAAGCGGTTATAATCGCCAACTACCCCGTATTGTTAATAGTGAATCTAAATGCGCGATCAATTATCTAAGCTCGTTTTTTCCACCGATGGTGGCCGAATTAAAGACGAACCACAAGCCCCTAGCGTTACACCATCTGATGGTTTTGCGAGAGTGCGCAGGGAAACCAAAGGGCGTAAAGGCAAAGGTGTGGTCACCATAACCGGTCTTGGTCTTGACCCAAAAGCGCTCAAGGCGTTAGCCAAAACCTTAAAACAAAAATGTGGCACTGGTGGCACCGTAATTGATGAAACCATTGAAATACAAGGTGATAAACGCGATGTCATAAAGGCCGAACTGGAAAAGGCCGGATTCAAGGTTAAGTTTATTGGCGGTTAAGTGAACTTAGGAGCAAATAACTCCCTTTGACTTCATCACGACACGGCTATCCAGGAACAGGAAACTAACATTTCATTGTTCTGGCTAACCGACGCGGTATAGGTTTTCCCCGATTCCACCTGACCGACACCTTTGGGTGTACCCGTCATCACAATATCGCCATCAACCAATGTCATAAACGGCTTGAGCTGTTCAATGATCACTTGCGGTGAATACATCATCATATTGACACTACCCTGTTGTTGTATTGCGCCATCAATCGTCAGACTTATGGCTAAATCATCAGCATCATCAATCTCGATAAAGTCACTAAATAGCGCCGAATTATCAAAAGCTTTGGCCCGCTCCCAGGGTAAGCCTTTCTCCTTTAACTGACTCTGCAGGCCTCGCTTGGTCAAATCCAGACCTGACGCTACCGCTATGAATCGCCCTTGCTGGTACAAAAAAGCCAATTCTGCTTCAAAATGTAATGGCTCATCAAGTTCTGCATACAAGGTACGCCCTATCGCCGAGTTAGGCTTAAGAAAAACCACCATATCATCCGGGATGACATTACCTAATTCTTTAATGTGTTCCACATAGTTGCGGCCAATACATACAATTTTCGACGGATTAATTAGCTGTTGATTGAAACTAACTGACTGCATTGAAGGTTACCTGAAAACGTTAAACTAGCGTGCTTGTACAAACAAGCAACTCGAAATATGTCAACTATACTAATCTTTACCGACAAGAATTCAATAATAAAAACAGTTAGCTATGAACCTATCCTATCAAGGAATATTTGAGCAGCGCGGACAGCAATATCAACAGGCGATGAACCGCTTTCCCCATGCCAGGGATGATGAATTTAACCACTTATTAAAACAATTGCCAACACGAGCCAATCAAAAAGTGGCTGACCTGCCTGCCGGTGGCGGATATTTAAATGACTACCTTGGTCAGGACAATATTCAGTATACGGCGGTTGAAAGCAGTCAAATCTTTTTCAATTTTTGTCCTGAAACTGAGAACCGAGGTCGGATCCTATGCCCTTTGAATCAAATATCCCTTGAGGATCAGAGCCAGGACAGTTTCTATTCATTGGCTGGGTTGCATCATACTTTTGATCGATTGCCTATATACAAGGAAATTTTCCGGATCCTTAAACCCGGTGGTAAAGGCGTCATTGCCGATGTGTTTCAAGAGTGCTCAACGAGTAAATTTTTGAATGAGTTTGTGCATCGATTTAACTCCCTTGGCCATCAAGGAATGTTTCTAAACTCCCGCGATTTTACGGCAATAGAGGCCGCAGGGTTGGATATTGTTGCGCATTCAAAAGAGCAGTATCACTGGCGCTTTCAATCGCTGGAAGATATGGCGATATACTGTCAACTGCTATTTGGGCTCGACCTTGCCAATTTAGATGAAATTATTCACGGTATCGGCACTTATCTGGGATACCAGATCAAAAACGGGGAAGTTCTAATGAACTGGTCGCTCCTTTTTATTACCGTTAAACGCCCTGAACCTATGCCTCTATCGCAATACCCGTCCAATGCCGAGCAGGCAAGACTATGATAATTTCTGAAATCAGCCATGAGGTAGACGGCCGCGAGCACACCATCAGTGCTTATCTGGACAATTTCAAGCTGTGGTTTACCCTACCCCTGGATATCGGCAGAACCGATGTTATCGATGCATTCGTTGCCGCCGCATTGTTACCCGCCATGCATACCGGTCAACCTATCGTGGTGCAATCAAAGAAACCCTTATCACCAACCCTATTGCTTGGTTTAACCCAGTTGCAACGTATCTATTGCCAATGGTGGCCACACCTGAACATGGTCGATATTATCGCCCAACAAGGTACAAGTGATATCCAAATAAAATCTAACGCCTGCTTTTTCTCTGGCGGGGTTGATAGTCTTTATAGCTTCGTGAAAAATCGTCGACAGCTAGACGCTTTGATATTTGTCGAGGGCATCGATATACAATTGGACAACAAATCGCTTTTGGACGAGGTAAAACAAAAAAATCAGGCTTTTGCTAACACGTTTAACATTCCGTTGATTAATATTCGCTCCAATATTCGCTACCTACCCCATACCTTTGGTCTCAGTTGGAAAAAATACTTTTGTGGTGCCGGACTCGCGGCAACCGGCTTACTTACCGGATTTCAAACGGTATTAATACCTTCTAGTCAGCCAATCATCGACATTTACCCAGATGGCACAACGCCGATCACCGACCCTCTCTACGCCAGTGAAGCAACTCGATTTTTCTATGACACACCACAGCTCCGTTACGAAAAACTGGCGTTTTTAAGCAAACACCGCCTGGCGATGAATACATTACGAGTTTGCTGGATGGATAAAAGTTACAACTGTGGTCAGTGTGAAAAATGTCTGCGTACCCGGTTAATATTGCGATTACTCAACACGCCATGTCCGACTTTAGCACCACTTGATGAATTAAAACCCATTTTAAAATGGCGTTTGCGGGCACTCGAGGATTTCAAAATAGTCGAGAATTTGCGGCGCGCGGCGTTACATCAAAAGGATAAACAGGTTGTGCGTTTACTAAAATACCTGGTTTGGCGTGAACGCCTTAAAAATGGTTTAGCGACGTTCGAACAACGATTATTCAAAGGCTATCTTAAAAACCGTGTCTATCGCCTATTCGGTATCACTAGCCAGTAACACCGGCACGTTTAGCGGGCAGATAGACCATATAACCTCAACTTTAATGCCACGGTATTATGAGAAACATTGAGCCGTTTCGCTAACTTTCGGGTACTTGGATACAAGGGCAATAAGCGCTCAAACAGTGACTTTTCAAAATCCTGATGGGCTTCATTTAAACTTTGATAGGACACCTCACCAGGAGTTACCCCTGAATTTTCGACAAGTATAGAGACATTAGAAGCCGGAGTATGCACATTGTTTGTTACCTCATGAGTGCTACTACTACCGCCACCTGGTTCCAGTTCAATATGACTTACCTGCCCTTCTTCGGCCAACGCCACCGCGCGGAATAAGGTATTTTGCAGTTGCCGAACATTACCAGGCCAGGCGTAGTGATATAACTGTTCTAATACATCTGCGGCAATTTTGGGAACCGGTTGACGAAACTGCGTAGCAGCATTGCTGGCAAAGTGATTAATTAATAAAGGAATATCTCCATTTCGTTGGCGCAGAGCAGGCAACTGTAAATTCAAGACATTGAGACGATAAAACAAGTCTTCACGAAAACGTTTATGTTCGACCAAATGAGACAAGCTTTCATGGGTGGCACTGATGATCCGCACATCGACCTGTTTTTCTTTAACACCACCAACCCGGCGAAAACGAAAATCCTCCAGAAATCGTAATAACTTGGCTTGCAGATAAACCGACATTTCGGCTATTTCATCCAGGAATACGGTCCCGCCATCAGCCAATTCAAATAATCCTGGCTTACCGCCACTGCGAGCGCCAGTAAATGCGCCTGCAGCATAGCCGAACAGTTCGCTTTCAAGCAGGTGTTGGGCTAACGATGCACAATTTATCGCTAAAAAGGGCTTGCGGGCGCGTCCACTATTGTCATGGATTGCCCGGGCTAACAGCTCTTTACCGGTACCGGTTTCTCCTTGAATCAATACCGCTAGATCCAGGTTTGAAAATTTCCGGGCCTGTTCCAGTGTCTGCAAGAGTTTTACCGATTTTCCAATAATGTTATCGAATCCACCTCTGTCACTCGTTTGTGTTGCAGCAAGGTGACGCCCAACATCGGTCAGAGATCGCAATACCAACACTGCGCCTTGCACCTTTTGCTCAATTTTTACCGGGGTAATATCACAAAAATACTGTCGGCCGGAAAATGTAATTTCCTGAGTTACCGACTGCTCGGTAAGAAATACGCGAAGTTTTTGTTCAATACACTTGGACAAAGTTAAGCCAATCAATGGCTCATCATGTTGATTTCCAGCGTATTGGCTCCAGGCAATCTGTGCTGATTGGTTCGCCACTAATACCCGTCCATTGCGGTCGATATCCAGGATGGGCTCCGGAATTTTCGCCAGCATAGCCTCAAGTTGTTTGGCACTTCGCTCTCCGGGTAACAACTCAATGGCTTTGACTTGCTTAACGCCGGGAATGGTTTGTAGTTGTGCCAATAATTGCGGGCTTTCTGAATCCAGATGCAAATAATTGTAAAACTGGGTTACTTCCATCGCGGTCAGATTAACCCCTAATTCAGCCACTTTAGCCAATATTTCCTGGGTTATACCTACCCTGTCTTCAGATTCTATCGCCAGACGCATCTTCACTTCCCGAATATTTAAGTCTCATACCAATTCCATTAAGCTTTTGCACCGCTCGGAATTAGGGCCGTAAATGGACCTCTGATAAAGATCCACTCTATGGAATTGGTATCATTTGATTGAAAATTCATTAAACCTGTGACCATCAAGAGAAACAAGGCACCGGTAAAAACCGACAACAACATAAATCGTAACGTATTTATTACGACTGTAATAAATGTAATACATAAATTCATATCTGACAACAACACATCAAGTGTCGTAATAATTTTATTACAAAAAAATCAATACAAACCAGACGAAAACGTTAACCATCTGTTTTTAATAAACTATTCCTATGTGGCTCATGACTTGCAGCGTTGTTTAATTAAGGACAAAACACCCCTATGAGACGGCGTCATGCCAATCAATTTATAAAACCAAAATGACACCAAAATAACACCAAAGTAACAAACAAGGGTTCAGGATTATGACAAAGACATATAAGCACATAGAAACGGCTACCATTCATGCAGGAAAGATTAAAGATGAACAGTTTGGCTCGCTTACAACGCCCATCTACCAGACTTCGACATTCGTATTTGATAATGCTGAACAAGGTGGTGATCGTTTTGCAGGTGAAGCTTCAGGGTATATTTATTCTCGTTTAGGTAACCCCACCGTGAGGCAACTAGAGTTGAAAGTGGCGCAGCTTGAGGGCATGGAAGATGCGGCAGCGACAGCAACTGGCATGGGGGCTGTATCCGCAGCGTTACTAACCAATCTATCCGCCGGTGATCATTTAATCGCCTCTAAAGCGTTATATGGTTGCAGCTACTCGCTGATCCGTCACCAGCTAACGCGCTTCGGTATCGAAGTAAGTTTCGTGGACATGACCGTTAATGGTGCCATCGAAAATGCGATAAAAGCCAATACTAAAGTTATTTTTGCCGAAACCCCCATAAATCCTAATCTGGATGTCATTGATTTAGACATGTTGGGTAACGTCGCGAATAAACATAACCTGATATCCATTGTCGATAACACTTTTCTAAGCCCGATATTACAACAACCGGGTAAATTCGGGATTGATATCGTTATTCATAGCGCCACCAAGTATTTAAATGGCCATGGCGATGTCGTCGCTGGTATCGTTTGTTCCAGTCAGGAGATGATTGAGCAGATAAAGCTGACCGTCCTTAAAGATATCGGTGCGACCATGAGTCCGCACGATGCCTGGTTGATTTTGCGTGGTTTGAAAACTCTGGCGATTCGGGTGAAACAGCATTGCAAGTCTGCTCAGATAGTTGCCGAATATCTGCAATCTCACCCTAAAGTAAAACAAGTTTACTATCCGGGCCTTGAAGATCACCCCGGTTATCCTTATATGGGAACACAAATGCTCGGTGCTGGTGGCGTTATTGGCTTTGAAATAAACGGTGGAATTGATGACGGCAAAACCATGATTAATGCAACCCGCTTATTTTCCATCGCTGTGAGCCTTGGGGATGCCGAGTCCTTGATTCAACATCCCGCTTCCATGACCCACTCACCTTATTCCCCAGAAGAGCGACAAGAAGCAGGTATCAGCGATGGCCTAATTCGAATAGCCGTAGGCCTTGAACATGTTGACGATATTATTGCCGATCTAGATCAGGCCTTGTCCCGTGTGCCACAGCTTGCGAAACAAATCGGCGTAACAAACCAGAAAATCGCTGACTGCGCTTAGACGCCCAAAGCTAACATCAGGAACATCAGCAACACCAGAGATAGACACATGGTATCAATGCGCTAGGAGCAATGCTGTCTGTTCCTGATTTAGCGGTCATGTTAGCCGCTATACAACTGGTATTTGGGGGGGTCTTAGTCTGAATTCGGTTTTAAGGCGGAGTATAAGAACATATTATTAACAACGCTTTAACAAGACACTCAGCACTTTATCAAGACACTCAGCACAATCAATCTTCGCCTTGACGGCAAAAGCTAACTAAATAGCAGAAATTTGCTCAGGAGGCATAGCCTTCTCTCCTCCCTGTAAAAAACCCACCACGTGAGTTATCGGTTAACTTCCCGAACGTTGATTCCAGACTTATTATTACTGTCTTAATAAGCTTCAAATTATGGTTGTCTTGATATGTCTGGCCTTGATAATCATGGGTGTCTTGCTAGACATTATCTTGCCAGGCAAAGGATGTAAGGGGGAAAGGTTTTCGGCACGAGCTACAGGCTAAGATCCCACTGTTTAGGTAAATAAAACTCTTGCATGGCTTTGTTTTGTGGGTCGGGAAATGCCAGATAAACGGAACAAAGCTGTAAATCTTCGGCTTCCAGCCAACCATCTTCGGGCGATGAATACAGGCGGTCTCCGGCGATGGGCAGACCTAACTGCAGCAAATGTCGGCGTATTTGATGCTTGCGTCCAGTACGAATAACGACTTCAACTTTGCTGCGATTAAGGGCCGGATTAAACCCTAAACAGCGAATCACGCTAATGGCATTTTTTCCATCCAGTTCATTTTCGATACAATGCTCCGTTAGCGCCGATGCATCACCACAGACAATGGCATGATAACACTTGCCGGTTTGTCGATTTTCAAACGCCGATGTTAGTGCGCGAACGGCATGTTTTGTATGAGCGACAACCATTAATCCAGACGTCGCGCGGTCCAGCCGATGCACCAAAAAACACGGCCGTTGCGGCATTAATTGCTGCTCAACGTACCGCGTTAACGTGGTGTGGTCACTCCATTTCGAGCCTTGCGATAGCATGCCATAAGGTTTATACCAGACACTGTAATCGCCGCAGTCCTTAATTAACGACGCAGCGGCGGCTTGCTGCGAGAGTATGTCTTCATTGAAGTACATATGCAGTTCCTGGCCACTTTTCAGGTTTCGACTCGCACGCCGCAAGCGACTGGTTTTTTTACCCGATGTTAGCCAGACGCAGCCTTTTTGCATTGCTTGTTTAACCTTGGTCGCTGACAACGAAGACAAGCTGGTCAAAATTTCAATAGCATCGCCGGAATCATCGGTCACTACATGGTGTATTTCAAAAGCGTGAGTGGGCATGCAAATCTGCGTCTTTGGCTGCTTGAGAGAATCTGTTATTCAGTTTAATGAATAGGAGGATAGAGAGTCCAATGATTGTGACGTTTTTTACCTAAAAGTGCGCTGTTTTCTTCCATACACTGGATTTTTGTTACAACGTTTCCCTGGAGCCCGCCGCTAAGTCTTAGGCCCTAAGATCCTGGCACTAGGCTCCTAACACTATGCTCCTAGCACTAAGCTCTCCGATGACGAGTGAGCAGTGAACGCAATTTCTTTCGTCGCAACCACAACAAGATGATGACCGCCAACACATAGATCCCAGGTTCAAGTATGTCGGACTTCACTGACCAGTAAAAGTGAATCACAATCAATATTGCCGCCACATACACCAAATTATGCAGCCGTTGCCAACTGCGCCCCATTGATCTTTGCAACCGCTTAAAGGAGGTAATAGCCAACGCTAACAACAGGGTAAATGCCGCCATGCCAAGAGTAATGTAAGGACGTTCAATGATTTCATCAAAAAACAAGGCAACGTCGAGTTGCAGTTCAAACAAGAGAAAATTGAGCAAATGTAAACTGGCAAAGAAAAACGCATATAAGCCTAACAATCGTCGGAAACGTAATAACCAGCTAAGTTGGAATGCCCGGGCAATGGGACTCAGGGTAAGTGTCAGCAACAACAAATTAAGTGCCGACATGCCGGTAAAATGAATCATACGTTTTACCGGATCACTGCCAAGCTGATCATTGATGGCGAGAAAATAGAAATAGCCTGCCCAGCCAAGGGCGACCATGTGAATCACACTTTTAAAGACAGTAATCGTTGTCTGGGAAGGTCGGTATGCGCGCATTTAATACTGTTTTGTTAAATCCATGCCACGATACAGGTTGGCGACCTGCTCAGCATAGCCGTTAAACATCTGGGTTTTAATGCGATTACGGGTGAACAAACCGCCACTAGTAATCCGACGTTCACTGGCCTGACTCCACCTTGGGTGGTCAACCTCAGGGTTCACATTGGCAAAAAAACCATATTCATTTGGGGCAAGCATATTCCAGGTGGTTGGTGGCCGTTTTTCCGTTAGGGTAATTTCGACAATAGATTTAATGCTTTTAAAGCCGTATTTCCAGGGTACCACCAGACGAATCGGAGCGCCATTTTGTGGCGGTAGCGTTTTTCCGTATAGCCCAACAGACAACAAAGACAGGGGATTCATCGCTTCGTCGATGCGAAGCCCTTCAACATAAGGATATTCGATACCACCGCCAAGAAAACGGCTACTCTGACCGGGCATCTGGTCTGGATCATATAAGGTCTTAAAGGCAACATATTTAGCTTTACTGGTAGGTTGCGCTCGTTTGATAAGTTTGCCTAACTCAAAACCAAGCCAGGGCACCACCATCGACCAGGCTTCGACACATCGCAACCGATATATGCGTTCTTCTAAATCAAACAAGGTAAACAACTGTTGATAATCCAGTGTAAAAGGCTTCTCCACTTCTCCGGATACTGTCAGTGACCAGGGATCGACTTTAAAATCCTGAGCATTTTCAGCCGGTTCATGCTTTTGTGCACCAAATTCATAAAAATTATTATGACTGATAACCTTAGACTCTGGGGTCAGGGTGTCACTAACAGAATCCGCATTGGATTTAACCACGTTTATTGCTGTGGTCTTAAACGATGCCGCTTTGGCGCGACTAATCCCACCAATACCATTCGCCCAAAGTAACCCGCTAGCACCAATAAACCCCATTCCTTTAAGCAATTTCCTACGCCGCCGATAAACAGACTCATCGGTTACATCCGCTTCCGTTAACATGCGGGAGCGGCCATTTTCAGATATTTGGGTTTTATCATTATCTTTTATCAACATATATTTATCCGTAACATTGCGTTATAGCAATCACATTAAGTTTGTGCACAATTCAGAGTTAGGGCCGAGGTTCAGTTACAACATAGATTTTATTGATATAGTCATTCTATATTAATGAAATATAGGGCCGTAAATGGACCTTAAGATAAACTCCCTGCGGGTGAGTTTTAAAGGCATTTATGCTGCGTTACTGATTTTGACCGATTTTGAGATAATGGAATAACCATTCTCTGCAATCAAAGCCTTGCCTAAAAGCCTTTAAATTCTCACTGAGTGAGCAATAATTTAATGTAATTGGTATTAAATACCATGCGCTACACACTAAGACAGATAATTGATCAATAAACTTTCTTTAACGTTATCGCTAATCGAGAAGAATGTCCTGACACGCAAATAATAAAGGGCAGTAAAAACTGCCCTTTAAATCATTAATTACAACCGAATGATATCTATCATTATGCGGCTTTTGCCACCTGCTGCAAATACTGAACGATAGCTTTGGATTCATACATCCATTGCGAGGAACCGTCTTCACTATCAATGCGCAAACAAGGTACGGTGCGTTTGCCGCCGTTCTCAACCAATTCGTTTAGAATATTTTGTTGTTTGATATCGCGAATTTCAATGTTGAGGTTCTCGCGGCGAATGGTACGTCGAACCTTAACGCAAAACGGGCAGGCGTTTAATTGATATAAACTAAAATCACGGGTTTTTGCATCTAATTGTTGTTGCAATGCCAGTTCACGCTTTGCTTTTTTAGGGGCAAAAATAACGTTAAATAGTAAAATCAATCTGCCTAAAATAAAGCGGATAATAGTCATAGCGACTCCTGTATAATCTTAGAATTGTCCCGGCTTATAACCGGGTATTGGTATGTATTGTTTGCCTGGGTATGCGGTTTACCACATCAAATCATCAGGGATCTGATATTGGGCATACGGATCATCTTCGTCTACCGTCTGTTCTTCCTGCTTGGTTTCATAATTCACTAATACACAGGCCGGATCCAACGTAGCAATTTTGTCTGCGGTTTGCGAAGTCACTACCGACAGCGTGTCATCAAGTGAACACAATGCCAAAATGCCCTTAGTCAAAGCTGCATGGGTTTTTTCATCGATAAACAAGCTTTTTACTTTAGTATCCTGAGTAAAGTTAAATTTAACCTCACCATCAATGCCTTTTAAGCTATGGTGCTCAAGGATTTGTGCGATACGATGCTTATGCTCTTTTTCTGCCAAAGCTTGTTGACGTTGTGCATTTAACTGCTGATCTTTTTCGGCTTTTTCCTGACGAGCAAGCTCTAAATCTTGTTTTACTTTTTCCTGCATGCTGACATCAACTTCTGCGCCGCTGCGCTTTTGTTTATTGCGCTTGCGCTTATCACTGTTTGCCTGACGGGCTTTTTGTTTGGTCGTTAAACCAGCCTTTAACAATTGGTCTTGTAATGACGCCATATCGATTATCAATTCCTGTGTTCAAATCTCGCGCTATTCTACCAGATTCCTGTCGAAATCAAATAACCTCATTTAGCGGTTGACAGTTTTTAAACACTCCCCTACTGTAGGCATTAAAGTATTAACTCGAATTTTACAAGTAACTAAAATACTGAGCGTTAAATGACAAATTTTATGGTTGTATTTCACTTTATTACCTTTATTCGGTGTTAGCCGGAGGGTTTCTCGTGAAATAACAACGATGAAAACCTCCTAAGTGGAGGTTTTTTTATGCACGTAAATATTGGTGACAGGCAATGGAAGAAAAATTGGATCTTATAAAAATTCGCGAGCAAATCTCAACCCTGGATAAGCAGTTGTTGGGTCTTGCCGCCAGGCGACGTGAGCTGACCATGAATGTGGCCAAAAGTAAGGCTCATATTGTCCGCCCGGTGCGCGATCAGCAACGAGAACAGGAATTGTTGGTAAAACTTATTCAACAAGGAAAGGAATTAGGTCTTGATGCTCACTATGTAACTCGCTTATTCCAGTTGATTATCGAAGACTCGGTATTGAATCAGCAGGCGTTTTTGCAACAACTGAAAAACCCGAATACTAAGGCGCCCACAGTGAGCGTGGCGTTTTTAGGGGATAAAGGCTCCTACAGCCACCTTGCCAGCTATCGTTATTTCTCCCGTCGTGCCGAAGAGATTATCGAATTTGGCTGCGCCAGCTTTAAAGAAATCCTCAATCAGGTGGAATCGGGAAATGTCGACTACGGTATGCTGCCAATTGAAAACACCAGCTCTGGCAGTATTAACGAAGTGTATGATCTATTGCAGCACACCAATTTATCTATCGTTGGCGAGCTGTCGCAACCTATCAAGCATTGTTTGTTATCAGCGGTAAACACCAGTCTTGATGCCATTGATACCATCTACGCCCATGCGCAACCCGTGCAACAATGCAGTAATTTTCTCAATAAGCAAAGTGATATCCGTATTGAGTACTGCGAAAGCAGTGCTGATGCCATGCAAATGGTTGAAAAGCTTAAACAGCCAAATGTAGCCGTTATCGGTTCCGAAGAAGGTGGGCAGCTTTATGGTTTACAGGCATTGCAACAGGGCATTGCCAATCAGGACGAAAATCACTCTCGCTTCATTCTGGTCGCCCGTAAACCCGTTGATGTCGCTGAGCAAATACCCGCTAAAACCACCTTGATATTAGCGACCGGACAGTCTCCCGGCGCATTGGTTGATTGTCTGGTTGTACTCAAACAATACGATATCAATATGACAAAACTAGAATCCCGCCCAATCCAGGGTCGTCCATGGGAAGAAATGTTTTACATTGATTTAGAAGCCAATTTAAAATCGGTGGCCATGCAGGAATGTTTAACCAAGCTGACGGAGCTGACTCGCTTTATTAAGGTGTTAGGCTGTTATCCTAGCGAACAGGTAAACCCAACCAGTGTGCCGTTTTCGGCATTACATGACCAGTAAGAGTAATTGTTATACCAATCACATTAAATTATTGCTCACTCAGTGAGAATTTAATGGCTTCTAGACAAGGCTTTGATTGCAGAGAATGG
Source organism: Thalassotalea litorea (assembly GCF_043642205.1). Lineage (GTDB taxonomy): Bacteria > Pseudomonadota > Gammaproteobacteria > Enterobacterales > Alteromonadaceae > Thalassotalea_A > Thalassotalea_A litorea. Next base: position 34,944 of record NZ_JBHZSG010000024.1, read on the forward strand.
TTATTCCATTATCTCAAAATCGGCCAAAATCAATAACGCAGAATAAAAAGGTGAGCCTTGGGCTCACCTTTTTTAATTAGTTGCGTGTATCAATCGATTGCTGAATTATTCTGCAACGCCTGCAAAATCACCGGCTTTGAATACATTGGGTTTTAGTGAACCAATATGCTTTTTAAACGCGGCATTTACATCTTCGGTGGTAAGCTTTTTATAATCTTCCACCCGCGCTTCGTAATAACTTAAATCGCGCTTTTCCTCACTGGCATCAATCAAGATACCGGCGACATACGCATCACTTGCCCACTGGCGCTTGCGCGAGCTGATATAACCGTCAATCGCACGTTGTACTTCTTCATCACTAAATCCTTGTGTGTTGACCTTTTCCACCTCTTCCTGATACGCCTGAATCACATTATCCATGTTCTCTGGCGCAGAGATTGCCGTGGCATAGAAAACCCCCATCTCATCCTGTGTGGACGCCTGAATACCAGAGCCGACAGAGTAACTGTACCCTTCTTTGACACGAATACGCGCCCCAATGCGCGAAGTAAAGGGGTCACCACCGAAAATCGAGTTGGCAATATACAAAGCAGGATAATCATCATCGGTAGACTTGATCATTACTGGATTAATCATATACACAGATGCATTGGCTTTATCTGGTGTCTCTGAACTCACCATCAGTCCTTGCTCATTTTTCAGATTAATCGGAATGTACTGGTAGTCAATATCGCTTGTATAAGGGTTTAAAACCGCCTGCAAATGCTCGGTTACGGCCTTACTATCGACATTACCAACCACGGCTATATGGCCATGATTAATGGCGAAGAATGTCTTATATAGTTGTTCCAGTTGTACGCTGTCGATGGCTTTAATCGCAGCAATTTGCGCATCGATATCCATATAAGCTTTAGGATGACCCTCTGGATAATCAAACAATGCCTGACGATAACTGTTCAGAGCAACCGTGCCCGGTTCATTTCGCTGTTGATTAAGTCCTGCTACCATGCCTTTTTTCGTAATATTTAATTCCTTGGCTGGGAATGTTGGAGCTGCCAGTAACTCCCCCATAAAATCAATGACTGCAGGCATATTTGTGACATCGGTATTAATATCAATACTAAATTCGCCGATAGCGTTCGATCCAAATGCCAAACTCGATTTTAATTGATCGAGGCGATCGGCAATTTGCGATTTCGAGTATTTTTTGTTGCCGGCTTTTATTTGACTGCCAATCAATCCCATTGCCTTGGCATGACCGTTCAAATCTTCGGCATTTGCCGTAGGAAAGTACATCTTTATTAACACTTCTTCGCCGCGAAGCTTCTTCGGATAAATACTGACTTTGGTACCCTCGGGCCAGGTTTCTGAATAAAGACGGGCTTTAATATTTGCAACCGAATTGTCATAGACTTCGCCGGCACTTACCGCATCTTTACCGACATAATCGCCAAGGATTTCACTCGCGATTGGTACCTTGGCAATATTCGCACGTTGTGGGTTTTCGGTCGGTAAAAAGCGGCCAAGCGTACGGTTTGAACTGATCAGATATTTTTCTGCAACCGCTTGTACCTGCTCAACCGTTACCTGCTCAACCAAATCTCGGAAGTAAAACATATAACGATAATCACCTTTGGCGATATATTCTGCCAATGCCATGCCAACGCCAGTAGCATTGCGCATTTCCTGTTCAACCTGTTTAGCCAGTAGCGCCTTAGCAAACTCAACTTCCTCGTTAGTGATTGGCTTGTTCTCAATATTTTCAGCCAGTCGTATCAACGCATTTTCCAACGGCTTAAGCGTCTCAATGTTTTGGCCTTTTTCGCCCTGAACTAGAAATAGAATCTGAGTGCCTTCTTTGAGAAAAAACGACACTTGTGTGCCACCAGAAGTTAATCCATTGTCCACCAGATCTTTTTTAATTCGCCCACGGCTGCCATCCGCAAGAATGACTTGCAATACCTGCAAAGGTGCAGCATCAGGATCGAGCCCAGAAGGGCCGTGATAATAAAGACCAAGGAATGGCACGTCGCCGGTTCGGCGCAAGTTTACAACCCGCTCACCATCTTGAGTCGGTTCTCTGGTATACAGGGTCTCTACGGGTTTTTCAGGTTGTTCAATAGCACCAAAGGTTTGTTCTATTCTTTCTTTTGTTTTATCGGTATCAAAACGACCAGAAACAATTAAGGTGGCATTATCCACACGATAATGGGTTTTATAAAAATCCCGAAGTTTTGGGAATGGAAAGTTTTCGACATCTGAGCGGGCACCAATGGTTGAATTGGCGTAGTTGTGCCAGAGATTGGCGACAGAGGCCAGGCGTGCCATCAAAATTCGCGATGGCGAATTTTCATTGCGCTCCATCTCATTACGAACAACCGTCATTTCACTTTTTAACTGTTCTTCGGTAAATGTCGCATTTACCATACGATCCGCTTCCATCCCTAACGCCCAGTTTAAGGAATCTTCGCTGGCTTCAAATGATTCAAAGTAACTGGTGCGGTCATACCAGGTATTGGCGTTGGCCGCCATGCCACGCTGTTTAAATTCTTTATCAATATCCTGATAATTGGTAGAGCCTTTAAACAGCATATGCTCGAGCAAATGCGCCATCCCGGTCTCACCATATTTCTCATGTACCGAGCCAACTTTGTAAGTGATGTTCACCATGGTTTTCGGTTGAGAGTCGTCTTTAAAAAGAAGGACTTTCAAACCATTGCTAAGCATGTATTCTTCAATACCTTCAACGTTGCGCACATATTCTAGGGTGTGTTTAGGTAAATCAGCCGTTTGTTCAAGCGCTGGCTCTGGCGCCGAAGTGGATTCGCCGTCAACACTCGAACACCCCATAACCGCGGTTGTAAATGCCAGACAAAAGTAAAAATTCTTCTTTAAGATCATTAAGATCACCAATCCTGTGGAATTTGATTAAGTTAAATCATTATGGATAAAACTGCCGCTAATTTAAAGAAAATACCGGCATACAAAACAATTAATCTGTAAAGAATTATTCCCCGAGCTGGGAAAATTTTCCTTTCGTCTGCAACACAGAACAGACCCATGTTCAACGCCATGTGGCCTTCAACTCGCAATCTGTCCTCATTTATGGCCTGCCTCAGCTATCTTGCTAACCCCTTAAGGCCTGACTGTCTATATAATACCAATCACATTAAATTATTGCTCACTCAGTGAGAATTTAAAGGCTTTTAGGCAAGGCTGTGATTGCAGAGAATGGTCGCTCCGCTCTCAAAAACAGCCAAAATCAGTAACGCAGGATAAATGCCTTTAAAACTCACCCGTAGGGCGTTTATCTTAAGGTCCATTTACAGCCCTATATTTCATATATATAGAATGACTATATCAATAAAATCTATGTTGTAACTGAACCTCTGCCCTAACTCTGAGTTGTGCACAAACTTAATGTGATTGGTATAACAGTCGGTGTCTGGTTGACCATGATTATATTGTCAGTGATAAAAACGGGATACAAAAAAGCCGGCGAATGCCGGCTATTGAATGCTAAGTAAATTCGATTAACTTGCCGAAATTTGTGATTCCTGCTCTTCAATCTGTTTACTGATGTGCTCTGGAGAGCTGGTATTGCGACACAACCAGTAATAAGCGCCCGGCACAATAAATAGGGTAAAGATGGTTGCCATTGCTACACCGGCAAAGATCACCACACCAATAACCATGCGACTCTCTGAACCTGGGCCTGAAGCCAATACCAAGGGTATCGAGCTACAAATGGTGGTAAAAGATGTCATTACGATTGGACGCAAACGCTGCTTTGAAGCATGAATCAATGCCTGCTCAAATGCTTCGCCTTTGTCTCGTAACTGGTTCGCAAACTCAACAATCAAGATACCGTTTTTCGCAGCCAGTCCAATGAGCATGACAATACCAATCTGGCTGTATACATTTAAGCTCATACCGAACAGGTACAAACCGGCCAGTGCACCGACTAACGCTAATGGTACGGTGATCATAATCACCAACGGATGAATGAAACTTTCAAACTGCGCGGCCAGAACCAAATAGGTGATCAGTAACGCCAGAGCAAAGATCAGCAACATTGAATTTCCGGTTTCTTTAAACGTTTGCGACTGCCCCGAGTAATCTACCGCGGCTTCAACGGGTAATTCATTCTTAACGATATCGTTGAGATAATCCAAGGCTTCGCCCAGGGTATAGTCGTCGGCCACATTGCCGGTTAAGGTAATCGAACGCAGGCGGTTATAACGGTTAAGGCGTGATGACGTGGCGTTTTCGGTGATCGTTACCAGATTCGACAACGCAACGAGTTGTCCTGTTGACTCAGAACGCACATACAGATTGTCGATAGAACTCGGGCTTCGGTAATCATTTTCATCACCTTCGAGCATGACATCGTACTCTTCACCGCGCTCTAAATACGTGGTAACACGACGATTGCCCAGCATGGTTTCTAACGTCGCACCGATATCACCGACGGAAACACCTAGATCTGCTGCACGCGGACGATCAATACTTACCATCAATTGTGGATAGGTTTCCTTATAATCACTGTCCAGACCGATAATTTTGGGGTTTTCCTGAGCTTTCGCCAATACGATATCTCGCCAGCGCGCCAGTTCTTCATAATCATTGCCCTGCAGCACAAAACCGATAGACTGACCGCCACCGCCTCTGCCGCCCAGGCCTCCACGCATCATCACAAAGGCGCGCACGTCGGTATATTGTGCAAGATCGCGGTTGAACATATTCATAAAGTCAAAAGACGATACTTTACGTTCTTCCCAATCGGGAAGACCAATTATGGCAATACCACCGGTTCCACCAAAACCTGGCACCCTGACCAATACACGTTCCAGGATCCCATCGTCATAATATTCCATTAACTTCGATTCGATCTTCGTCATGTTGTCAGCATTGCGTTCAAAACTGGCACCTTCTGCGCCCGACATAATCATAAACGCACTGCCGCGATCTTCTTTCGGTGCATATTCTGACGGTAATTTATCAAACAACACCCATAAACTAGCAAAGGCTAAGCCCATTACCACAACAATCATCATCGGTTGTTTGACAACCGATACCAGACTATTGCCGTAACTTGCCTCAAGTTTGGCAAAACCGTTATCAAGTAGTTGCCCAAATGATGAGCTACGCTCGCGGTGTTTTAATAATTTCGAACACATCATCGGCGTTAACGACAATGCCGTAACGGATGAGAAAATTACAGCCGCAGCAATTGCCAGAGCAAACTCGGTAAATAATCGGCCAATATCACCGGATAAGAAAATCAGCGGCACAAATACCGCAACCAATACCAGCGTCGTGGCCACAACCGCAAAAGCAACCTCTCGGCCACCGTTATAGGCTGCCATCAGTGGTGTTTCACCTTCTTCAATTCGGCGATAAATATTTTCTAATACAACGATGGAGTCATCCACCACCAGACCGATTGCCAGGACAAGCGCCAGCAAGGTAAGTAAATTTATGGAAAAGCCCAGTGCCGAAAGAATTATCATCGAGCCAATCAAAGCAACGGGTACGGTAACGGCGGGAATAAACGTCGCACGTATATTGCCAAGGAAGATGAAAATCACCAATACCACCATGAGCATGGCAATCCCTAAGGTATTGTATACTTCATCGATGGACTGCTTGATGAATATCGACGAGTCATAGCTTGGGATAATGTTAGTACCCGCCGGCAAATTCTCTTTGATAACATCCATTTCAGCGCGAGCCGCCTCGACAACATCCAGAGTATTAGCGGTCGATTGTTTTATGATCCCCAATCCCACCATGTTTTCGCCATAGCCGCGAAACAAGGTCTCATCATCTTCGGCGGTGACGCTGACATCAGCAATATCACCCAGGCGCACCAGTGAATTATTATCACCGCGGGCAATCACCATTTGCGCAAAATCCTGCGGTGTATTGTAACTGCGGGCAACCCGAACATTGAAGTTTCGGTCGATAGACTTTACTTCTCCAGCCGGCAATTCAACATTTTCTTTGCGCAGTGTCGATTCGATATCGGCAACCGTTATGCCGCGGGCAGCCATAGCCTGGCGATTCAACACAATTTTCATCGCATAGGTGCGCCCGCCACCAACCATCACTTCGGCAACTCCGCTTACGACGGCAAAGCGATCGACAATATAGCGATTGGCGTAATCCGTCAGTTCCAGGGTATTAAATACTTCCGACTGTAACGTAAACCAGACAATGACATCTTCGTCATCATTGGCCTTTTGAATTTCGGGCGGCTCTGCCTGCTCTGGTAAACGCCCGATTTCAGAGGAAATTTTATCACGAACATCATTCGCAGCGCCGTCGATATCTCGGTTGATATCAAACTCAATGGAAATGCGAGAACGGCCATCGCGAGATTGAGAGGTAATATTTTTCACCCCCTCAATACCGCTGATCCTGTCTTCAAGGACTTGCGTGATTTTCGTTTCAACAATCGCAGCTGAAGCGCCATTGTATTTGGTTGAAACGGTAATAACCGGTTTGTCGGTATCTGGGTATTCGCGCAATGGCAACATCAAGAACGCCACAATACCAAACGTTACCAGCAGCAAATTGATAACGGTGGCAAACACCGGCCGCTTTACGGATAAGTCGGAAAGGATCATTATTTTTCTCCTTTTACCGTAGCCGGTTTATCATCGATAATTTTCACCAGCGCACCATCTCGAAGTTTAAGTGCACCTTCAACAACCACATCTTCTGCCAGATCAAGACCGCTAATGATTTCAACAATGCCTGGTTTACGACGGCCGATGACAACGGATTTACGTTTGGCAACACCATCTTCGGCGACAAACACGAAATGACTGTCTTCAAACGGGATTACCGCGCTTTCTGGCAATTGCATAATTTCTTCGACTTTGCGCTTGATAACAATCCCCATCAACATCCCAGGTCGTAACTTGCCTTCGAAATTAGGTAACTGTGCTCGAATTTGGATAGTACGGGTTAGCGAATCGACGCGAGATGAAATGCCAGAAACCGTACCTTTAAAAGATTCATCAGGGTAAGCAACATTGCGGGCGGTTATCGTTTGGCCAACCGATACCGTTGGTAAGAAACGCTCAGGAATGGCGAAATCGACTTTTATGGTTTCTAAGTCATCTAAAGATGTAATGACATCACCATTGCTAATTAGAGCTCCCACACTGACCTGTCTGAACCCCAATTGTCCTGAAAAAGGAGCTTTGATGGTCAGGTTATCTAAAACCGCTTGTGCGCTCTTTAGCTGAGCCCGAATTGATTGGGTTTTCGATAGCTGCTCATCCCGTTGTGAAATGCTGCCGACGTTTCTCTCTAACAGATTGTTGTAGCGTTTTAATTGTGATTCAGCTTCATCAAGATTTGATTGCAGCTCTTTCACCTTGGCCAACTCTTCTGCATTGGCAAGTTGTACCAGCACATCACCCTTTTCGACTTTATCACCATCGTCAAAATAAATAGACTCGACAATGTCAGAGTATTGCGCGGTGATCATCACCTGCTCATTGGCATTGGCGGTTCCCAACGCTTCAAACTCATCACTGAACTCGGCACGGATCACCGGTGATGTTTTTACCGTGACTTGACGAGCGCCACGTTGTTGATCTGCGCTTTCTTCAGGCCACTGTAAATAAACAATCAACGCCGTTAAAACAACAGCTAAAATGATTAAGGGAAGGCGGGAAGCAGATTGGTTTTCCATAATATTAATTCTTAATATAAAAATTGGCGTTAATATAGCTTAGATTGCGTTTTAACACGATAATCAAGTAAGCTAAATTCTATGATTTACAGTATTTTTACGATTAACAACATACGATCACATTTTCGATAAGGTTCAAAAGGATATTCCATGAAAAAATTAGGATTTATTGCTCTGGCTATTTTACTGATATGCGGCGGCGTATTGTGGTATTTGGCGTCTCAGGACTGGAATGGATTTTTAAAGTCACAACTTGAGCTGCGAGGCACGGCTTTGATGGGTGAGCCTGTCACCGTGCAGCAGGTAGATCTTAAATTGATGGAAGGTTACGGCGCGATTCGGGGCTTTAAAGTAGCCAGCCCCAATAACTTTGATGCCAAGCATGCCATCGATTTTGGTGAAGTTGCCTTGGATATTGACTTAGAAAGCCTAAGGGGTTCGCCAATCATCATTGAGCACATCACCATCAAAGATCCAAAAGCGTTTATTGAATTCACCGGCACCGGCGGTTCCAATATTCAGGAATTAATCAGCAACGTTAAGAAACAGCTTCCTAAAGGTCAGAAGCAACCGCAACCTAAAGCGGATGATAAACCAGAAACCTTAATTTCCATCAAAAAAATTACCCTGACGGGGATGGCTGTGCAAGCGGACACGCGCAAGCTTAATTCCAAAGTCTACGATGTTAACGTGCCACCAGTTGAATTAGGGGGAATAGGCGGTGATAAGGGCCTACCAGCGGATCAGATTGGTGCCGAGCTTGCCAACCGAGTGTTAAAAGTGGTGGAAAAACAGGCCGAAGATATGACCAAGCAAACCATTATGGATAAAGCCGAGCAAGAAGGTAAAAAGCTATTGGATAAATTCTTTAAGAAAGATTAATGGGTTGGCTCTTAACCATGCTTCACTATTAACGACGTTACGGTATTAAAGGTGAACCCTTAGGTTCACCTTTTTTTGTGCTCTTAGACTAATATTTATCTCTAACAAACACGATACGTGGTGTTGCGGCTTTAGTTTCAAGAACCACGTGCACATGTGGTGGATACGATTCGATTGGCAAAGAGAGTAAGCTTTAAACAACAGATTAAAAATAATCTCATCGCGATTATTTCGATTTTTATCGCGATATCCTCCCTAGCGTATAATACCTGGCGTAATGAGCAGACGGAATATAACCGCAACGTTCGTACATCCTCATTTGAAATTATCATGGCATTGGTAGAGCTGCAGTTGTTAATTGACTATGCCTATTACGAGGATGAAAGTAAGCATGACGCGATCAAAGGCTGGTCTTATGTATTGTATGTTCGCGATCTGACAACGGCCATGTCACAATCGAGCCAGCTTGCCTGCGAACCGCTGTTTTCCGTCTGGCAGCAACATTTTGACAATGTCGTTGATAATGAACAAAGTACAGTCGCAGTCACCGCGACCATCACAAATTGTCGAGAGCAAGTATTAACAGAGTTGCGAGAATTAGAATAACCACAAGGACGTGGTTAAATTGGTGTAATAACGACCACAGGGGAACAATCATGACTAACATACTAAGGATGCAGCCCGGATAGCAATGTGGTCGTTTTTAGTTCGTTTTGTGCGCCTAGCGCGCAGCTAACTTAGCAATATCCTCACCTAAAGACACCTGTGGGCGCTCTATCACACGACCAATTTCCTGACCATTTTTTAATACCACAAACGTTGGTGTAAATTGGACCTGGTATTTTTCCGCCTGCCCGTCTGGGTCGGATTTTTGATAATCGAGTGAAACTAACTGGTAATCCATTTCTGGCAGTTGTTCAGCCAACTTCAAAAAGCGTGGCACTTCGCGCTGTGAATCATGACACCAGGTACCCATAAATACTTTGATTTTGATGTCCTTTGCAAACGGTGCCAAAGCCGACACTTCCTGTTCTGACACCTGATAGTTTTCATAAACCAAGGTAAATTTTGGATAATCAGACAGTAAAACTTCAGATTCGATTGGCCCATAGGTTTGTTCTAGATTATCGCTGGTCGTCGCCTGACAAGCCGCCAATACGAACAGGCCTAGTACCAGTAGACCGCGTTTAAGATATACGTAAATATGAGCAGACAAATTAACTCTCCTTGGTCTTGTTTAATAATTGCTGACTTTCAATCAAAAAGCTTTGCGCATAGTCACCAAACCAGTCAGAAACTTGGGTAAAGGTATCTAAAAACAATGCCTTATCCTGACATTCCACAGCGCTAAGCAAGGTTAAAAAGCGTTCTGCGTATCGTTTCATAACCGCAACGTTATTGCCATTAGAAAAAATAATATCTGCATACAGTTGCTTATCCTGGGCAAACAATCGCCCAACCATTGCCAGTTCCAGGCGATAAATCGGTGAACTCATATCCAAAAGGCGTTGTAAATCGGCACCTTCCTGCATCAAGTGATAACCATAGCTGATGGTAGAAAAATGACGCATTACCTGGACCATGGCCATGGTCTCATCATGTTCGGCGGCGGAATAGTATTTCAATTCAGCGCCCCAAACCTGAAGTTGTTGCATAAGCCATTCACAAGCGAATAAATCCCGCCCTTCACAAACAATCACGGTTTGTTTGATCATGCCCGTCACACCGGGCCCAAACATAGGGTGCAACCCGACCACTGGCCCCTTATGTACACTAAGCATTTTTTCCATGGGTGTTGATTTAATCGAGGTAATATCGGCTAAAATGCACTGTTTGTCCAAACCGTTCAGTTTGCTGATCACCTGCTCTGTGACGTTAATTGGCACCGCAACAATAACCAGATTGGCACCGCTTAATAAGTTATCGGCGTTGTTCCAGTCCTGCTCTTCCAAGGACAACACCTGATAACCAGAGCGACTAAATAAATCGACAAAAATACTACCGAGCTGACCGTTACCACCGATAACCACGACTTTTTCAATCTTAGCATTAACCTTTTGATAGCCTTTTTCATCCTGAGATGAGTAGGAATCGCGCATAATGCGTTTGAAGAGATCCTGAATCAGTTCCGGTGACACTTCATAGCTGTGACACTTTTCTTTTAAACTGGCAAGCAAAGCCTGTTCACGCGCCGGATCAAAGATAGCAACCCCAGCTTCACTTTTCAGTGCTCCAACCTGGCTGGTGACTTTACGTCGTTTTGCCAGCAATGAAAGCAGTTGATGATCAATGTCGTCAATCTGCGCTCGTAACGCCGATATATCGGCGTCAAATGTGTCATTTACCTTTGGCATTTAATTAGCTTATTCGCTTACTGAGGGTATTGCCCAATTTTTCATTCATCGAGAATAATAGAGTTTCGGTCGTTTGCCAATCAATACAGGCATCGGTTACCGATACGCCGTAGGCAAGTTCAGATTTTGGGGTATTCGCACTTTGATTACCGCCATGCAAATGACTTTCCAGCATTACACCAATGATCGATTTATTGCCTTCACAGATTTGATTAACGACATTATCCGCAACCAATGGTTGTCGGTTATGGTCTTTACTTGAGTTCGCGTGTGAGCAATCAATCACTAACGCAGGCTCTAGTCCTTTGCTTTGCAATTGCTCTTCACATAACAAGACATTGACCGAATCATAATTCGGTTGCTTACCACCACGTAAAATTACATGACCGTCAGGGTTGCCCGACGTTTTAATTAAGGCAACCTGACCTTGACGGTTAATGCCCATAAAACGGTGTGATGATGCAGCAGATTGCAATGCATTTATCGCAACATCTAAACCACCATTGGTACCATTTTTAAATCCAATCGGCATGGATAAGCCACTGGCCATTTCCCGGTGAGTTTGCGATTCTGTGGTGCGAGCACCGATGGCTGACCAACTGAAAAGCTCAGCTAAATACTGCGGAGAAATAGGGTCCAGTGCTTCTGTCGCCAATGGTAAACCTAACTCGGTAAGATATAACAATAGCTCCCGTGCGGTTTTCAATCCGGTGGTGACATCAAATGTATTGTCCATGTGCGGATCGTTAATCAATCCTTTCCAACCTACCGTGGTACGGGGTTTTTCAAAATACACGCGCATAACGATGTACAAGGTATCTTTGTACTGGTCATGCAGGGCTTTTAAACGACGCCCATACTCTTTGGCCGCTTCCACATCATGCACTGAACATGGGCCGGATATGACCAAAAGCCTGGGATCGCGTTTATGAATGATGTCGGCAATAATATCCCGAGATTGTAATATCGACTGCCGGTGATGGTCAGCCAAAGGAAACTGCGTGCGCAATTCTTCCGGGGTAATAAGGACTTCTTCTGAATTGACATGAACGTCATTTAGTCTGGTGTTTTGCATGGTAACGACTTCCGATGAAATAAATAAAACTAAAAAATAAAAAACGAATAACAGAGGATTGGTAAAGGATTACCAATAAAGATAGGTATGGCGGTAATATCGGAAATGTTGATTAAAGTTTTGCATTGTTACTCGTTGTTTTTGGAAACATACTCGCCTGAGTGAGACCTTTTTAACAAGCATCGTTTCAAGTGGCAAGTATTTTTTGCACTTTTTGGCAATTAAATTGTACAGATACGTAAATCCAAGGATTTTGAACAAGGATTTCATCGGTGACGAAGGTATAAAACACATTTGCTGATGAGTTCGTTAAAGACATAAACGTCGTCATTGCGCCCTTGGCCGTAACCTTTCTTTGTAATGTTTAGATACCGGCCTACGCCGGCATGACGATGGCGGCTTTGCGACAATAACGGGAATTAAAATTTCCTCAAGGTCGCAGGCGGCAGGTTTCAGGCTCAAGGAAAAGCATTTTCAAAAGCGTCATGCCGTGATACTACACGGTATCTAGGGCTAGAGCCGAACGGCTCTGATGTGCCAATAAGAGCAGTACGTATCGCAAGCGATACTCCGGGAACGCGACGAAAAACGTCGCTTCGAGTACGCTGATGTCATCAGCTCCGAGTACGCTGATGTCATCAGCTCCGAGTACACACTGTTTCGAGTGAAAACCCACAAAAACCTGCGTCATGCCGTGACACTACACGGCATCTAGGGCGAGAGCCGAACGGCTCTGATGTGCCAATAACGGGAGTTAAAACTCCCTGAGTACGTATCGTAAACGATACTCCGAGTACGTGGCAGAAAATGCCACTCCGAGCACACAATCAAAGATTGTTCCGAGCACGCGACAAACAGCGTCGCTCCGGGTTAAAAGCAATAAAAACCTGAGTCATTCCCTGATACTACAGGGAATCTTAGCGAGAGCCGAATGGCTCTGATGTGCCAATAACGGGAGTTAAAACTCCCTGAGTACGTATCGTAAACGATACTCCGAGTACGTGGCAGAAAATGCCACTCCGAGCACACAATCAAAGATTGTTCCGAGCACGCGACAAACAGCGTCGCTCCGGGTTAAAAGCAATAAAAACCTGAGTCATTCCCTGATACTACAGGGAATCTTAGCGAGAGCCGAATGGCTCTGATGTGCCAATACGAGCAGTACGTATGGCAAGCGATACTCCGGGAACGCGACGAAAAACGTCGCTTCGAGTACGCTGAAGTCATCAGCTCCGAGTACACGTTGTTTCGAGTTGCCTATATGGATATAGGTATGTCGACGGCGTCTGTCGTTACACGGACGTAATTTATTAGAGCAATGCATGGATGCCGTCATGGATGACGGTATATCGATTGTGTCTGGAACTGACAATCGATTCAATTGCCGAGAACTGGCTGTCGATTCATGCAACCTAACCTCGCGTCATTCCCTGCCACGACAGGGAATCTATCGTCACCGATTGAACGGTGGCTATGTGCCAGAAGCTGCCGTACACTTTAATTAAAAAATAAGAGTAAGATTACGAATGAATATGCGGCAATGCAGTTAATAAGGAGCATTGCTTTTATGCGCGGAGTGTTAACATCTAACCAGCTTTTCGGGTAATAATAGAAAAGCAATACTTTCTTTGTATATCCTTCTTTTACTTTGAAAAACACTCCTTCAAAAATATTTTCTGCAATATGTTTTTCGTATTTTCTAACATCAAAAAAAATTACAAGTTGTAAAACTAAGGATGTTAACCCAATCGCTATTGCTAAATATTGATACATTGCTTATTCAAAGCCTTCTTTGATTGCGGCTGGTTATCGCTCATACTGCCCCTTGGTGTGCATCCAAATTACCGGATAAAACCGACCGACGCAAACATGCCATTGATAGACGACCAGGCTAAACAGCTATTAGTAAAAAACACCTATCGCAACTACAACATAAACTACGTATGGTAGAGACCGTAAAATTCCTTTCTTGAAAGTCTTTTGCCTAAAATAAATGGACAGAAAAAGTGTCATTAAAAATAATGCGCTGAATATTTTTTTTAGCCACTCGTTCGGATTTGTAAGAATTTTAACTTCGAATAAATGAAACTTTTCAATATCACTTGTTCCTGCAACCGTTATGCTGGATATTTGATTTTTAGGAAGGTTATATATACCGTAGTTCAAGTTAGAATGATATTTGCCATCTCCGCCTGTACTAGAAGCTTCAGGGTAAACACTCTTCTCTGATACTTTAGCTGTCGCACCTTCAATATGAACATCAATAGGGATTTTTAGATTAACTGTATCTATATTCCCGCCAGAGTGGACGACAATGCGAATACTGGATGTTAAGTTACTGTCGATAATGCATTTATCAGTGACTTCGCTTAACAAGTCAAGTTTGCATTCTGGCTGTTTGCGTAATTCATAATTGAACAGCGCCAATGATATAGCAACTAATATTATTGAAGCGGCAAAGAGCAGTTTTGATAGCGAGAGTATACCCAACGTGAACTGAAATTTGTCATCCATATCGGACTGGAAGTATTTAGCTAATTTTTTACAAACGGTTTTCCAGCCAACTTTATTTCCATAGCTAAAACCAACAACTACGAATATGACGGGAACAACTATACCAACCCAGTCAGCGAATAATCGTAAAAATGAATTAAAGTAAGATTGTGTCCAACCACTTAGGCTGCCGCCTGATGTTGAATAGATAATGTAGTGGTCAAGTTAAATTGGCCACAGTTTTATAGTTTTGCCAGAATCTTTCTTTTGACTCGTTTGGCGACAAACCACCATTATGCTGATGTGGCCTAACCTGGCTGTAATAGCCGATTATATATTTCGTCA
>NZ_JBHZSG010000025.1:0-47315 GCF_043642205.1 Thalassotalea litorea
TTTATTGCTTTTAACCCGGAGCGACGCTGTTTGTCGCGTGCTCGGAACAATCTTTGATTGTGTGCTCGGAGTGGCATATTCTGCCACGTACTCGGAGTATCGTTTACGATACGTACTCAGGGAGTTTTAACTCCCGTTGTTGGCACATCAGAGCCGTTCGGCTCTCGCCCTAGATACCGTGTAGTATCACGGCATGACGCAAGAGTTTTTGCTGTTTCTTCCACCTCCCACCTTCCACCAGCGACGCTTACCTCACTCGAAACAACGTGTACTCCAAGCCGGTACCATCAGCGAACTCTATGTGACGTTTTCGGTCACGTGCCTGGAGTATCGCTTGCGATACGTTCTAGGGAAATTCCAATTCCCAGTCATTACCACCATATTGATAGGGTGGTAATGTTATGTGTTTATATACAGTATTAAAAATACTGGTATACTGTCCCACAGTAAATCGACCCTAAAACGTCCGGGTCATACTCATCAATCAGGCTGTGAGCAATAAATTTCATTATGGATGTCTCTGAATTACTCGATTCGTTAAACGACAAGCAACGGGAAGCGGTGGCGGCTCCGGCGCAAAATATGCTGGTTCTGGCAGGCGCGGGCAGTGGTAAAACCCGAGTATTAGTACACCGGATTGCCTGGCTGATGCGGGTCGAAAATGTCTCCCCGCACAGCATTCTGGCGGTTACCTTTACTAATAAAGCAGCGGCAGAGATGCGTGCCCGGGTGGAACAGGCCGTGGGAAGCAATATTCATGGCATGTGGATAGGTACCTTCCATGGATTAGCCCACCGTCTGTTAAGAATGCATTTTCAAGAAGCAAAATTGCCACAAAGTTTTCAGGTTCTCGACTCTGACGATCAGTTGCGTTTGTTAAAGCGGGTGATTCGTTCGTTACAGCTTGATGAAAAAAAATGGCCGGCGAAACAAGCGATGTGGTACATCAATGGGAAAAAGGATGAAGGACTACGCCCCAAACATATTGATGCTCAGTATGACCCGACGGAAGAAACCTTTAAGAAAATTTACCAGATTTATCAGGAAACCTGTGATCGTGCCGGTTTGGTAGATTTTGCCGAACTGCTGCTTCGAGCCCATGAATTATGGCTGAACAATCCGATTTTGCTTGAGCATTATCAGCGTCGCTTTTCACGCATTCTGGTAGACGAATTTCAGGATACCAATGCAATTCAATACGCCTGGTTAAACCTACTTGGCCGCGAACACGGCAATGTCATGATTGTTGGTGATGATGATCAGTCAATCTATGGCTGGCGCGGCGCAAAAATTGAAAATATTCAGCGATTTTTAAAAGACTTTGAAGGCGCGCAAACCATTCGCCTTGAACAAAACTATCGCTCCACGGGTAATATCCTGAATGCCGCAAATGCCTTAATTAGCAATAACAATAATCGCCTTGGTAAAGATCTGTGGACCAAAGATGCCGATGGCGAATCCATCTCGGTGTATACCGCGTTCAATGACCTGGATGAATCGCGCTTTGTCAGTAGCCGCATTAAGCAGTGGCTCGATGAAGGCAATAGCCTTGATGATGTGGCGATTCTGTATCGTTCCAATGCGCAATCGCGGTTGCTCGAAGAAGCCCTGTTGCAGGCGCAGCTTCCTTATCGGATATATGGCGGTTTGCGATTCTTCGAACGTCAGGAGATTAAAGATGCCCTGGCATACCTGAGATTGATGAACAACCGCAATGACGATGCATCCTTTGAACGGATCATCAATACTCCGACTCGGGGTATCGGTAACCAGACATTGTCATTAGTTCGTGATGCCGCTCGCAGCCATGGTTCAACGCTTTGGGAAGCCTGTATTCGCATGATTGATGCAGAGCAGTTGTCTTCTCGCCCGGCAAAAGCGATCAAAACTTTTATTGATCTAGTTAATCAACTGGAAGATGACACCCTGAATCTGAATCTCGACCAACAGGCCAATCATGTGATCCAGCATTCAGGTCTCAAAGCCATGTATCAGGCGGAAAAAGGCGAACGCGCCGCCGCACGAATTGAAAACTTAAATGAATTAGTGACCGCCTGTCAGACCTTTGAGGTGGATCCGGAAGTGGAAGAAGAGATGACGCCACTGACCGCGTTTTTAACCCACGCGTCTCTGGAAGCGGGGGAATCGCAAGCGGATGAGTATGAAGCGGCAGTACAACTGATGACATTGCATTCTGCTAAAGGGCTGGAATTTCCACTGGTGTTTATGGTTGGCATGGAAGAAGGTATGTTCCCATCACAACAGTCGGGTGATGATATATCCCGATTGGAAGAAGAACGTCGTCTTTGCTATGTCGGCATGACCCGGGCAATGGAAAAACTGTATATGTGCCATGCGGAATCACGTCGATTATATGGCCAGGAAAAATACCATCGTCCGAGCCGTTTCCTGCGGGAAATCCCGGATCAGTATCTTGATGAAATCCGGATGAAAAACCAGGCGGTAAAACCCAAAACCACAGGTCGTTTTGCCAATACCATTTCGCTGGATACCTTTGCTGATACAGGGTTTAAATTGGGACAGCAAGTGCGCCACAGCAAGTTTGGCGAAGGCACGGTATTAAACTTTGAAGGCAGCGGCGCTCAATCGCGGGTTCAGGTTAATTTTATTGAGCATGGCAGCAAATGGTTGGTCGTTGCTTACGCGCATTTAACAGCAATTTAGTGCTAACACTTGTCGTGTTTATCAACAGTTCCCTTGATATAACTACTGCAAAACCTGGTTGATTTTTAATAATAAATTGCACAAAATACTGTCAACAGTCGAGGCTGTTTCACGATTGTGCAAGTGGTTGGAACTATTAGTCTTATCGGGATTAACCTAGTTCCAATTACCCCCACACCTGAACTCCGGCATTGATCAAAAAATCATCTTCGCTGACTCAGTTTACTTGCCAATATTGCAATAATAAATAAAAACAAAATGGAACGTTTTATATGGAATCTGCAATCGATCAAGCTCCTGCGGAATCGCAAGAGTCATCTACACCTAAACCCGTAAATTTTAATTTTCACGGCAAGGCAGGAGAATTTTTTAAAATCTGGGTCGTTAATGTTGTGCTGAGTATTCTCACGCTGGGAATTTATTCTGCATGGGCTAAAGTACGCACCAATCGTTATTTTTATAGCCTTACTGAACTTGATGGTCATCGCTTTAGCTATTTGGCAAAACCATTACAAATTCTCAAGGGGCGGATTATCGCCGTTGTTTTGTTTGGTGGATTTTACGCTTTGAACATATTTGCACCGGTTGCAGGACTATTTGCATCTCTGGCATTTTTATTCATTATGCCTTTTTTAATTTGCGCGAGTATTCGTTTTAATATGCGCATGACAAGTTATCGCAATGTGCGTTTTGATTTTAAAGGGAAAGCATGGGACGCGGCAGTAAACTTTATCTTGTTACCTTTTGCCAGTGTATTTACTTTATACCTTCTAATGCCTTGGGTTATGAAACGTATCGATAAGTTCATTGTTGATAATACTCGCTATGGTAATAAAGCCTTCAATGCAGACACTTCTGCAGGAACCTATTACATGGCGACATTTGCTACCATAGGCCTCTCCATCGGGCTACTTATATTCCTAGGTGTGATTTTTGCTTTGTTCGGCACTTCCATGGATTTAAAAAACCTGGAAGGTGAGCAGGGTGCTAGTGCTATGTTTACCATCGTTATGATGGGTTTTTACCTGATCTTCTTCACCTTTGTTCAGGCATTGTATAAATCTATCGTGCGCAATTACCTGTTTGATAATACAGAACTAGAAGCAGTCGCAACCTTTGGTTCAACATTCCAGTTTGGCTCATTAGCATGGCTACAAATCACCAATATATTGGCGTTAATTTGTACATTAGGTCTGGCATTTCCGTGGACGAAAGTGAGAAAGGCTAACTATACAGTAGATCGTACCCAGGTGAACATTCAGGAAAATATCGACCCGATAATCGACTCAATTATCGAAGAATCGTCGGCGATTGGCGATGAAGTTGCAAACGTCTTTGATGTCGATGTAGCGCTTACCTAATGACGGATTCCGGAATCATGTACTTTGCAGGTAGTAATCAAACCTGCAAAGTAACATTAGCCTTGGTCAATGGTCGATTAAAGATTGAACCTGAAGGTGAAACGCCTGCTCGTTTTGAAAGTATTCAGGATCTCGACGTTGAACCACCAGTGCCTAGTTTGCCCTGCGAAATTACTCTTCAAGATGGTAGTAAAATTGAAGTTGCCAGAGACAGCCTAACGGCAATGTCTCTGTACCGCAAAGACACAGGTAATCGTTTATTGGCATGGCTGGAAAGTAATAAATGGGCGTGTCTGATTGCGACTATTCTGCTCCCTATTAGCTTCTATTGGTTGACTAATTCTGTGATCCCAACGGCTGCTATGGGTGTGGCGGAAATGATACCCTCATCGGTGAGTCGTAACATCGATGAACAGGTAATGGACATATTCGAAGGAGAGATTATTGAACCTTCGCAGTTGGATTCTGAGCATCAATTAAAAATTCAGGATGGCTGGAATCGTGTATTAACCAGCTTGCCTGTCGATAAGCAGCAATTTGAACTGCTCATTAAAAAAAGTGAATTTTACGGAGCCAATGCATTTGCTTTACCGGGTGGAACTGTAGTGGTCACTGATGACCTGGCGAATCTGTTTAAGGAACACCCCGATGCGTTAAATGCAATTTTACTGCATGAAATCGGCCATGTAGTTGAGCGTCATAGTTTGCGTATGATGACAGAGTCTGTCGGCACCAGTTTGATGATCACTTACTTTTTTGGTGATTTGGAAGGCATGGCCGAACTGTTTTCGGGGACCGCCTTAACCTTGATGCAGAACAAATATTCTCGTGATTTAGAACGTGAAGCGGACCAATTTGCAATTGACCATTTGCGTACCATAGGAGCCGACCCTGAAGCGTTCGCTACTGCGATGAAGACGTTGCAAGAATCTATGGGAGATGAAAATATTGAATCCTTGTTTAAGTACCTGTCTACGCATCCGGAGTTTGAAGAGCGCATCAAGCATGCCAGTCAATAATATTGAGGTTTTTCTATGAACGTCATGAAATTGGTATAAATCCAGCATAAAGAGAAAAACTAACAAAGGGAGCTTATCTCCCTTTGTTATTATATTGATAATTTGCTTAATGGCTATCTGTTTATTGATGCTTTCGTGATCCGGTGCTTTTTGTAGGAATCTAAACTGTAGATAACCAAAGCTGACCAAATGAAGGCGAAAGTAATCAGCTTTTCAAACACTAACGCCTCCTGATAAACGCTGATGGCGATGATAAACATAATGCTTGGGCCTATATATTGAAAGAACCCGAGAGTCGCCAGAGTAAGCCGTTTAGCTGCGCCAGTAAAGAATAGTAACGGGGCGGTAGTTACTATGCCTGCAGCAACGAGTAGCAGATTAAGATTCATGTCATTGTTTGTCAGATGACTGGTTGGAGTGTCTAAAAACATCATCCAATAGATGAGTGCGGCCGGCATCAACCAGGCGGATTCGATAAACAGACCTGAGACGGAATCCACCATAAGCTTTTTACGAAGTAAGCCGTAAACACCAAAGGATACGGCAAGCGCCAAAGCAATATAAGGTACAGAGCCGAGACTAATAAGTTGAATCATCACTCCAATAAAGGCTAATAACACGGCGACTCCCTGCCATTTAGAAAGACGCTCGCCGAGAAAGATCATACCGAGAGCGACATTCAGCAGCGGATTGATATAGTAGCCTAGACTGGCTTCGAGAATATGGTTGTTGTTGACCGCCCAGATAAATATCAACCAGTTTATCGCGAGTATTACAGCGGTAAATCCAAGCCAGAGTAACGTTTTAGGTTGTTGAAAAATGGCTTTTACTTTTAGCCAGTTGCCCATTACCACGATTATCCCAACTAGTAAAACAAAGGACCAAACTACCCGATGCATTAAAATTTCCGTGGCCGCTACCTGTTGCAATAACTTAAAGTAAATCGGCGCTAGCCCCCAAATGGTATACGCGCAAACGGCGTTTATGATCCCTGATTTTGTTTCACTTTGTTGATGCATGGATGAATTTTATGTGCGAGCTAAAAAGGCGGCGATTTTAGCACAGCGGTATACGGCAGTGAAACCATCCCGTATACCTGGCTTGCATTTAGAATGAGTATTACTAGGCTTAATTGAGTAAAGGTTTATCCTCGCATTACCCCAAGTCGGAGGTTTTATGGCACAGTGTAATCATCCCCACATCGAACACTCTCATCAACATGGCAAAGGCTGTGGCCACACAGCGATAAAACATGGCGATCACGTCGACTATATCCACGATGGGCATTTACATTGCCCACATGGTGACCACTATGACGAACATAACATTGAAGTGAGTGAGCAAAATCCGGATGGTTGCCATCCGATGGATTGCGGCTGTGAATCAGGTCATGTGCATGGTCCTGATTGTGGACATGAGGCCGTGCCTCACGGTGATCATATTGACTATTTGGTTAACGGACGCTTGCATCATGTCCACAATGGTCATTGTGACGATCATGGCCCGGTTGAAGTTCTCGACTCCTGATTTCAAGCATATCTGCCGATTAACCAAGAGTGACTCTGTATACAGGGAATCTACAGTCGGCAAACACGATTAGCCGACAATATAGGTACCGGTGCCGAAGGCGATGTGGGTGCCTTTTTGATTATGTAACTCCATACGGGCGACCGCTACTTTACTGCCTTTGCGAATGATTTTGGCGGTAGCAATAAACAGCTCGCCTTTGCCTGGGCGCAAAAAGTCGGTGCGTAAATCAATGGTGCTCATCCGTGATAGTTTGTCATGGATTATCGTGTCATTGAGCTCCGGCAGATTTTCGATAATATTCGCTGCGGCGACAACACCGCCAACCATATCTAAAACCGATGCGATCACCCCTCCGTGCAAAATTTTCTGGACCGGATTTCCCATCAGATCGTGTTTCCATTGAAATTGAATCTCTGATTCCTGCGGATCCATCCTGGTGATTGTAAAACCCAACAGTTGATTAAACGGAATATTGTTATTCCAAAGTTGGGTTACTTGCGCCAATACTTGATTTTTATCCATAAAGAATCCTTGTGAATGATGAGAGTCCTGACACACTTCAGAGCGGTCAGGTTAATTAAAAAAACTAAAGCCCTTGTTGTCACCGAAAATTGCTCCTCGATAACTGCTCCTCGACAACAGAACCTGAGCGTCAGTACCGCTAATAAAAAAACTAAAGCCCTTGCTGTCACCGCGTCAGCTGTCACCCGAAAACCTGTTGGTGACTAGGTTTTCTATCCGACGCAGTCTCCCTCGACAGCAGAAACAGTCCGTTAGTACTGTTTCAGACTTGTATAATTTCAGTAGCTTAAAGATTTCCCGATAAATGTCTACCGAGATAGCAGGGCTCTGGGGTAAAATGGTTGAAAAAATAAACCTGATATTTCAATTTGACCACCGCAAATACGACCCAACAAACACCGGATTTACTGCACTCATTAAAGCATGTCTTTGGTTATGAGCAATTTCGCTCAGGTCAAAAACAAGTTATCGAGCAGTTGATGAATCAGCGTGACTGCCTGGTGCTTATGCCAACGGGCGGGGGTAAATCCTTATGTTACCAATTGCCCGCTACCTTAATGCCGGGTTTAACGGTTGTGGTGTCGCCGCTGATTGCGTTGATGAAGGATCAGGTTGATGGTTTATTACGCCAGGGGATCAGCGCCGCTTACGTTAATGGCAGTATGAATAGTGCCGACATCAATGACACTATGCAGCGGGTTGGCCGAGGCGATGTGCGAATTTTGTATGTTGCTCCTGAACGCTTGTTATCCCATTATTTTTTGCAAAGCTTAACGCAAATGCAAATCAGCTTTTTCGCCATTGATGAAGCCCACTGTATTTCCCAATGGGGGCATGATTTTCGCCCATCTTATACGCAATTGGGCCGCTTAAAAGAATATTTCCCGTATACGCCAATTATGGCGTTAACGGCTACCGCGGATGTCACTACCCGTAAAGATATATTGCAGCAATTGAATCTGCACAATCCATTTGTATTGCTTGATAGCTTTGACCGTCCCAATATCCGTTACACCCTGACCGAAAAATATAATGGCCAACGTCAATTGTTGGATTATCTGCGGGAGAACAGCGAAGACAGTGGCATCATCTACTGCAACTCACGCTGGCAGGTCGATAAACTGACTAAGGAATTGGCGGAGAAAGGGATCAATTGCGCGGCTTATCATGCGGGTATGGAAAACGATATGCGCAGTATTATCCAGGATGGCTTTACCAAAGATAATATCCGTATAGTCGTGGCAACGATTGCTTTTGGATTAGGGATTAATAAACCAAATATTCGCTTTGTGGTGCATTACGAACTGCCGCGCTCCCTGGAATCTTACTATCAGGAAACAGGCCGCGCTGGTCGTGATGGTTTGGAAGCGGAAGCACTATTGCTATACGATCATCAGGATATTGATCGCATTAAGAAACGTATCAATGACAACGATAATGAACAACGTTCCGCGGTGGAATTACAGCGCTTTAGTGCCATGGCTGGATTTGCCGAAGCACAAACCTGTCGTCGTCAGGTATTACTAAACTATTTTGCTGAATACACCCATGCCGGTTGTGGTAACTGCGATATTTGTCTCGACCCACCCAGTCGTTACGAAGCTACCGTCGACGCCCAGAAGGTACTTTCCTGTGTATATCGCATTGGCCAGTCAGGTGATATTCACTATGTGATTGATGTATTACGTGGTCGGGATACCGACCGACTAAAACAAGCAGGTCATGAAACCGTCTCCACCTTTGGTATTGGCAAGGACAAAACCCGGGGCTACTGGTTTTCGGTTATTCGCCAATTGATTCATCTGGGGTTATTGCAACAGGATATTGAACAGCAATCGGCACTGCAATTGACCGAAGCGTCCCGGTCGGTTATCACCGCAAAGGAAACCTTAATGCTGGCCCGTCCGCGTTTACAACATGCGAGTTACTGGCAACAAAATAAACCGAAAAATCAATATGACAAAGGATTGTTTAAACAACTTCGTGAGCTTCGTAAAATGTTGGCAGATCAAGAAGATATTGCACCATTTATCGTATTTAATGATGCATCATTGATGGAAATGGCTCGCCTTAAACCGACCAATAGCACGGAATTTTTGAGTATCTCCGGTGTCGGAGATACTAAGCTCAACCGCTATGGTAAGGCGTTTATGGATGTCATTAAAGAAGCCGGGTGATTAACCAGACAGAAGAGCGTCAACAAACCATAAGAACTCTGAGAATTTAAAGGCTCTAGATTAGTAGAACTCATGATACTGCAATAAAATGCCAATCAGCATATACAACAAACCATGATGATTATCTAAAAATGCCCGGAAACAGTTATCTCTGTTGCGGTTTTTAATCAGGTACTGTTGATGGATAAATGAGGCGGCGGTAAAAGCCACAGACAGATAATAAAACATATTAAACTGTAGTCTCTGGCCCAGCCATACCAACAATGCCAATACGCATAGCTGCATCATGGCTATGATAAATTTGTCGAAGCGACCAAATAACACCGCTGTCGATTTAACGCCGATTTTAACATCATCATCTCTGTCGACCATGGCATATATGGTGTCGTAAGCGACAGTCCAAACCAGATTGGCGGCGAATAATAACCAGGCCTCAAGCGGCACATAACCTCGAATTTCCATAAATGCCATGATCATGCCCCAACTAAATGCGGCGCCAAGAACCACTTGCGGGAAATGGGTATAGCGTTTCATAAATGGATAACAACTGGCCAATAGCAGGCCAACGATGGACAATGCGATGGTTTTCCAGGACAGGCTCAGGACCAGAAAAAAAGCGATGCTGATGAGTAACAAAAACAGGTTTTTCGCCTGCTGCTCAGTGATTAATCCTCTGACTAATGGTCGTTGTTCGGTGCGTTTAACCTTGCCGTCGACGTGGCGATCGGCGTAGTCATTAATCACACAACCGGCGCTGCGCATCACAAATACGCCCACGGTAAATACGATAAAATAATGCCAGCCAGGAAAATCTTCTGCAGCTACCCAAAGTGCCCAAAGGGTTGGCCACAATAGCAGGTAGGTGCCAATAGGCTTGTCCATTCGGGTGATTTGTTTAATGCCTTCAAAAGTGCCAAACCAGTTTGTGATCACGTCTACAATTCTCACTTTGTTGTTATTCACTTGCTGCATAGCGCCAGCTGTGTTGGCAGCACGCATCTATATGGGTCAGGAGTATTTCTTCCTAATGTGGGGAATAGTGATAAACTTGCCGTCTTTTACACCAAGGTAGATTGACGGTACGGATACATTATTCCCAATGCGGACTATATTCTAACAGCCATCTTTTTACGAAACACTTAAAATTACCACATGCCTTTTTTAAATATGCAATCCGTCAAAGCCAGCATCAAACTCGCCTGGCCAATCTCTTTACAGCAAACATTGGTTACCATGCTGGGGATGATTGATATCATGATGGTGAGCCAGTTGGGGGATGCTGCCGTCGCTGCCGTAGGTCTTGGCAACCGTATTCAGTTCGTGGTGCTGGTTATTGTGATGGGAGTTGCCTGGGGTGTCGGTGTGTTGGCTTCACAGTATTTTGGCGCTGGTAACATGGCGAAAATGCGTCGCTCTATATTGATGGGCATCAGCGTCGCGGTACTGGCATTAATTCCTATCGTGCTACTGAATTTTGCTTATGCCGATCAATTAATGGGCCTAGGCAGCACTGACAATGAAGTCATTGGTTTAGGTGAGAGTTATCTATGGATCACCATGCCGAGCCTGTTTTTTATCGCTGGTATCTTAGTGTTTGAAAATGCACTTCGCAGTATGAATCAGGTGAAGCTTCCGATGGTTTTAAGCGCCATCGCGATTGTCCTAAATATCATTCTCAATTATTGGCTAATCAATGGCGGGTTGGGGATAGAACCCTTAGGGGTTGATGGTGCCGCGATAGCCACCACGGTTTCCAGACTTATGCATCTGGTTATCTTAGTAGGGTTTTTAATCGCAATGAAGCATCCAGTTAAACCATCGCGGCACGATGTCAGCAGCTTACGTGATATTCAGGCCTGGAAAAAGCTCGTGGCTTTGGTGTGGCCGATGATGTTTGGCTTTGGTGTCTGGTCGTTAGGGACCTTTGTCTATCAACTTATATTTGGTCGAATGGGCACCCAAGAGCTGGCGGTGATGAGTGTGTTAGCGCCGGTAGAGGGCATGTTTATTTCAATGTTTTTTGGCTTCGCGTCTGCCTGCGCAATTATGGTTGGTCAGCGTTTGGGGGCTGACAAAATTGATGAAGCCTGGTCCATCGCCCGAACATTTGCGTTCTTATCGCCGCTGGTTGCTATCGTTGGTGGCGCCCTGTTATACGCCATAAAAAGCTGGGTGTTTATCCCGTTTGCGGATTTGCCTGCATCGACGCTGGAGATGGCCAGCGATGTGTTTTTAATTATTGCTCTGGGCGCCTGGATTAAAATCAGCAATATGACGTTTGCGATGGGAATGCTGCGAGCCGGTGGTGAAACCAAAGCTTGTCTTTATATCGATACTACAGGTATGTGGTTGGTCAGTATTCCGCTTACGCTGCTCGCCGCTTTCTACTTGCAACTGCCGCTGTTTTGGGTCGTCGTGGTTTCTTATTCCGAAGAAGTCTGCAAATTAGCATTATTTGGCTGGCGCGTCGCATCGAAGAAGTGGCTAAATAACCTCGCCACCACCTGACCCTTTGATTTCTCTTATTGATACGCCAGCGCGCCAGGAAGAAAGACCTCAGCCACCATCAAAGGTTTTTCTTCGATATGAAACAGTGAGCGGCGGCCCCACAAGGAGTGCGTCACTTCAAGGTTAGCCATTTTTGCTAGCTCACAGACGCGTTGAGACGGAGCAATTTCGGCCACCTGAAGCACTTTGCGGGTGAGTTTTGGGTTGTTAAACAACACCTGACCTAAAGGTTGCTCACCAAGTTCGGCTAACGTCCTTTGATCTCCGGTTAACGAGCTTGAGGGTAACAATGAACGGGCAAAAACCACCGGTTGTTCATCGCAATAGAGCAATACTTCACGCACCAGCACTTTCTCACCCTCGCCGATACCGGTCGTGTCACGTTCGCCTTTGATGGCCTCATGGGAAGGGCAAGCTTGTAATGCCTGACCTAGCAACAGAACTCGAAAATCGTTGCAGTGGCGTTTTAACCGGGCGGTGAGTGAGGTTGGATCTAATAGCCAGTCGCTGAGCACGGATTGCTTAGGCGATAAGGAAGCATCAACCCAATTTACATCGAGGCCAATGGGAAACTGCTGTTTTAATTTTTCTAGATTAGAGTTCACTGTCACTTCGACTGCTGTTACGTTGACTTTTTTGACTAAAATGCACCATAAAGGCGTAGGCGATTCCCGATAGCAAGCCAACCAAGTGCGCGGTGTTGGCAACATTGATTGGCATAAAATCGGTATACCCTAATACCAGCCAAAACAATAGGAATCCTACAATTGGCTTTTCCAGATGTATCTTGTGGCCAGGATTGAGGTAGCCAAACCACCAGACAAACCCTACTGTCGCGTAGACAACGCCGGAAAGACCACCAAAATTGGGGCCGGACACATAGAATTGGGCGGTATTGGAAAGCAGGGCAGAGCCTA
Organism: Thalassotalea litorea; assembly: GCF_043642205.1. Lineage (GTDB taxonomy): Bacteria > Pseudomonadota > Gammaproteobacteria > Enterobacterales > Alteromonadaceae > Thalassotalea_A > Thalassotalea_A litorea. The sequence goes on from NZ_JBHZSG010000025.1 coordinate 12,720, forward strand.
TAAACAATATCGCAATGCGGCCAACGCCCAGATTCTGTTCTATTTGCCCACCTAATTGCCACCACCATAGGGTGTTAAATGCAATGTGCAAAAAGGAGAAATGAAAGATTGCCGGCGTTAACCAACGCCAAGGTTGATCCATGGTTTGTGCAATATCGCCGAGTTGATTGAATTTCAGGGCGTCGAACGAGGCATTAAAGGCCACCAGAGAATACAAATAAACCAGCCAGCAAATGGCAAAAACAGATAACGTAAACCAGCCTGCTTTGGCTTTTAAATTGCTGACAATTTCTTTAGATAGTTTTTGACCTGAACGAATGTCCAGACTTGAGCCACTTTGCCAGGCGGAATCTTGAAACTTACTTTGATGAGGATTACGGACAAAATCGGAAAATTCCGCTTTTGCCTGTTCTAGTTTATCGGGTTCACAGTAGATAACATGTGGAAACTGCGCCTGATTTTCTTCATCACTTGCTGCCGGGCGACTGTCCGCATCGATTCCCAGGTTTTGCAGATAACGGACAAAGATTTTTGCCATGCCAGACTGCTTTACTTTGACCAGGGGAACCAATTCATTCATGTTTTGTGCTCTGTTTGGTTGTTATTCGTTGTCGCTCAATGATCTAGTGTCAGGACAAAACGACATCTTAGCGTCCAATATTAGCGCTCTACTTTATCAGGGTGGAGTAATGCCCATTGTTCAAATCCCCCATCCATAGAGTATACGTCGGTAAAGTCTTGACTGATCAGAAATTGCGCCGCTTGTTGCGAAGAAATTCCATGATAACAACACACTACCGTCGGTACATCATAGTCTGCCTGATGCAGAAAGTCTGTCAAATTGTCATTGGTCAGATGTACCGCGCCAGGTATGTGACTGGTGTTGAAAGAATTGGCGTCACGAATATCAACGATTACGTATTGTTGATTGTTCAAGCCTTCAGCCACTTGTTGCACATTAATGTGCTTAAAGGTTACATCATTATTTTGCACGGAAAAATCTCTGTCGTATTTAGATATCAGGATGTTAGCAATCCTGATGAGGAAGTTAAAGCAGGGAAGTGCCATGGCCACACGAATATGACCATGGAATTTACGATTTTGTAAACATTGCCCGGTAAGCCGAAGCGTTTGTCTGGCAGGCTAATCCCAGTGGAGAATAACCTTCCCTGAGTTACCTGATAACATGGCGTCAAACCCCTGCTGGAAATCATCGATTGGGAAGTGATGGGTGATGATTGGCGATAAATCCAGGCCGGACTGGATCAGGGAGGCCATCTTATACCAGGTTTCAAACATCTCTCGACCATAAATTCCTTTGATGGTTAAGCCTTTGAATATCACTTTGCTCCAGTCGATAGCCATGTCTTGTCCGGGAATACCTAGCATGGCAATCTTGCCACCATTGTTCATGTTATCGAGCATATCGCTAAATGCCATTGGCACACCGGACATTTCCATGCCAACGTCAAAACCTTCAGTCATGCCAAGATCGTTCATTACATCTTTAAGGCTTTCCTGACTTACATTGACGGCACGGGTTGCCCCCATTTTTCGGGCTAAATCCAAACGATATTCATTAATGTCGGTGATCACGACATGGCGGGCGCCAACGTGTCTGGCAACCGCAGCAGCCATGATACCAATGGGACCTGCGCCGGTAATTAGAACATCTTCACCAACCAAGTCAAAGGATAATGCGGTATGAACGGCATTGCCGAACGGGTCAAAAATCGCCGCTAAGTCGTCGCTGATTTCATCGGGTAATTTAAATGCGTTGTATGCAGGGATCACCAGATATTCGGCAAAACTACCGGTACGATCAACGCCGACTCCAAAAGTGTTGTTGCATAAATGACGACGGCCAGCGCGACAATTACGGCAATGACCACAGGTGATGTGGCCTTCGCCTGATACTCTGTCGCCGATACTAAAACCACGTACTTCCTGGCCCATATCGACAACTTCCCCGGCATATTCATGGCCTACGACCATAGGCACAGGAATGGTTTTTTGCGACCATTCGTCCCAGTTGTAGATATGAATATCTGTGCCGCAAATGGCGGTTCTCTTTATCTTAATTAATAAATCGTTATGACCCATTTCTGGTTTTGGTGAATCGGTCATCCAGATGCCTGGTTCGGCTTTTAGTTTTGCTAAGGATTTCATCGTCTATTGCTCTTAAATCACGCCCATGTCTTTACCGATACGGATGAAAGCATCGATGGCTTTATCCAGTTGCGCTTGTGTATGAGCGGCAGATATCTGCGTACGAATTCTCGCCTGGCCTTTCGGTACAACAGGGAAAGAGAAACCAATCACATAAACTCCTTCGGCTAACAGTCGATTGGCCATATCCGCGGCAATTTTCGCGTCACCCAGCATAACGGGCACGATGGCATGATCTGCACCAGCACAGGTAAAACCTGCAGCTTCCATCTTTTCACGGAAATAGGCGGCATTCGATTTTAAGGTCTGACGCAACTCACCACCTTGGGCTAGCATGTCGATAACTTTAATCGACGCGCTGACAATTGCTGGCGCCAGTGAGTTTGAAAATAAGTATGGACGCGAACGTTGACGTAGCCATTCCACGATTTCTTTTTTACCGGACGTATAACCACCAGAAGCGCCACCCATAGCTTTGCCCAGAGTTCCGGTAATGATATCGACGCGACCCATTACCTGACAATATTCATGGGAGCCACGGCCATCTTCACCGACAAAACCAACGGCGTGGGAATCATCGACCATCACCAGGGCATTGTATTTGTCGGCCAAATCACAAATACCCTTGAGGTTGGCAATCACGCCGTCCATGGAAAAAACACCGTCGGTGGCGATCAATTTGTAACGCGCGCCAGCATCATCGGCAGCGATTAACTGAGCTTCCAATTCTTGCATATCGTTATTGGCATAACGAAATCGTTTGGCTTTACATAACCGTACGCCATCTATGATAGACGCGTGGTTCAAAGCATCGGAGATAATCGCATCTTCCGGACCCAAGATGGTTTCAAACAGACCAGCGTTGGCGTCGAAACAAGAAGAATAAAGAATGGTATCTTCCATGCCAAGGAACTGACTTAGTTTCTGCTCTAACGTTTTATGGATATCCTGAGTACCACAAATAAAGCGCACGGATGCCATGCCAAAGCCGTGATCATCAAGGCCAGCTTTGGCTGCGGCAATCAGATCTGGGTGGTTGGCTAAGCCCAGGTAATTGTTTGCACAAAAATTGATGACATCTGCACCGCTACTGACCGCGATTTCGGCCTGCTGTGCGGAGGTAATGACGCGTTCTGCTTTGTACAGACCTTCGTCTTTTACCTGGTCAATTTGTTGCTGGAGGTGTTGGATAAAGTTTGATGTCATGTGCGCCTCAAAAAACATAGTGGAACCGCCGGAAAAATTGGCGGCTATTGTACGCTTATTCCCCGTGAATTAAAGGCCTGAGGCCATTTAACGGTATCTAGAACTTAAAAAACATTATTGTACTGCAACTACTTAGCTTATTGCCTTAAAAGCCCCGCAATCTGGCTTTCATGCTTGTTTAAATTGTTCATAAATATTTACGATGGAAGCGCAAATGCTCTTCGATATACGAAGCAATAAAAAAATAACTATGATCAAAACCTTCAACGCCGGTGTAATCCAGGGTTTTGCCTCTGGCATCGCAAGCCTCAATCAACGCCTGAGGTTTCAATTGTTGTTGCAGAAAATCATCGGCCAGGCCCTGCGAAACTTTTACCGGTAAGGTTAAAAATGGATCGTTATCCTGAAGACGTTTTATCAATTCACAGCTGTCCCATGGATGCCAGTTATCTGGGTTGTCACCAAGATAGCCTGTCAGGGCTTTTTGTCCCCAAGGACAATCGCTGGGGTTGGTGATGGGAGCAAAAGCACTGACTGATTGATACATACCGGGGTTTTTAATAGCACAAATCAAGGCGCCATGGCCACCCATGGAGTGACCGGCGATGGACTTGTTGTCGGTGACATTAAAGTTTTCTGCAATAATCAATGGTAACTCTTTGGTAATGTAATCATACATCTGGTAGTTATTGCGATAAGGGGCTTGCGTGGCGTTTACGTAAAACCCTGCACCGAGGCCAAAATCATAGTCGCCATTTTCATCGTCTGGCACCTCTTCGCCTCTTGGGCTGGTATCAGGCATGACCAGGGTTATCCCGAGTTCATCAGCAATCTTTTGTGCACCGGCCTTAGTACTAAAATTTTCATCATTACAGGTTAGACCGGATAACCAATAGAGTACTGGCAGGGCTTGCTCGCTAGCAAGAGCCGGCTGGTATATCGCAAATGTCATTTTGCAGTGATTAACATCCGAATAGTGACTGAATCTTTGGTGGCGGCCGGAAAACATGCGATTGCTGCTTACGCGACATAAGGCTGTGGTCATAAATGCGTCTCGTATATATCTGAATTATGGATGAATACAAGCCATTAATTACAATGGCTTGGCTAATATTGAGTGATGAATTTACACTACTTATCAAAATGAATGACGGAACGAATACTCTTACCTTCGTGCATCAGCTCAAAAGCATGATTGATGTCCTTAAGTCCCATGGTATGGGTAATAAAATCATCCAGACGAAATTTTCCCGCCAGATAATCTTCAACGTAGCCGGGCAATTGCGATCGACCTTTAACGCCGCCAAACGCGGTGCCGCGCCAGACACGCCCGGTAACCAGCTGAAATGGACGAGTGCTGATTTCCTGCCCTGCGCCGGCGACACCGATGATAACGGATTCGCCCCAGCCTTTGTGGCAGCATTCCAGCGCTGAACGCATGGTATGAACATTTCCTATGCATTCGAACGAATAGTCCACTCCGCCATCGGTGAGATCAACAATCACGTCTTGAATCGGATCGCTATAGTCTTGTGGATTAATGCAATCGGTAGCGCCCAGTTTAGTCGCTAACTCAAATTTATTGGTATTGATATCCACGGCAATAATGCGTTGTGCACCGGCCATGACCGCGCCGATGATGACCGACAGGCCAATACCACCAAGGCCAAATACCGCAACGGTATCGCCGGGTTTGACATCGGCGGCATTGACGACAGCGCCCATGCCGGTTGTAACCCCACAGCCTAATAAACAGACTTCTTTTAACGGTGCTTGTTTGTTAATTTTCGCCAGCGCTATCTCTGGCAGGACGGTATATTCGGAAAACGTTGAGGTGCCCATATAATGGAAAATATCACTGCCATGCAACGAAAACCGGGTCGTGCCATCGGGCATTAGCCCTTGGCCTTGGGTTGCGCGAATTTTCTGACAAAGGTTGGTTTTACCGGATAAACAAAACTTACATTGGCCACACTCTGGCGTGTACAGCGGGATCACGTGATCGCCAACCGCAACACTGGTTACGCCTTCGCCGACTTCTTCAACAACTCCACCGCCTTCATGGCCGAGTATGCTGGGAAAAATACCTTCAGGATCATCACCACTTAAGGTAAATGCATCAGTATGACAGACACCACTGGCGACAATTCTTACTAGCACTTCACCAGCTTTTGGAGGTTGTACATTCACTTCTTCAATGGTTAGCGGTTGGCCTGCTCCCCAGGCAACAGCGGCGCGAGATTTGATCATAATTTACTCCCGAATACGTTTAGAAAATTATAGCAGTGCTCAGTTTGTGAACATGTTTTAATAGATTTACGTTCTGTTACAGATACGTGTTGTTGTACCTTTTCGTTCTAATTAAAGATAGTTTTTTAATAAAAATAGTCATTTATAACAATCGATTGATTGTCCTATTTGGTTATTTAAACGCGCCCACGTATAATTTTATTTATGCTTAATAACCTAATGTGATTATTCTTTTGCTTTCTTTTTTGCTGTATCAGCTATTAATGTTGGTTCTATCGCCTATTTTGGTTTTGGCGTTGTTAGTCCGTTCCAGAAAACAAGTGGCTTATCGACAACGCATTGGCGAACGTCTCGGATGGCTTGGGAATCAACAGCACGGTGGCATCATTCTGCATGCTGCCAGTGTCGGTGAAGTGATGGCCATCAAGCCGATTGTTGAAGGCTTATTAAAACAATATCCCGAATTACCGTTAACCGTTACCACGTTTACGCCAACAGGATCGGCGCAGGTGACAAAACAGTTCGGTGACCGGGTCCAACACTGTTACATCCCGCTAGATAATATAGTAAGCGTCAATCTGTTTCTATCGACATTAAAGCCTAGGTTGTTGATTTTAATGGAGACTGAGCTTTGGCCGCAACTGATTCACAGTACATTTAAGCGCAATATTCCGTTATTGTTGATTAACGCCCGCCTGTCGCAAAAATCTTTGGCAAGTTATCAAAAACTGCGTTGGTTAATTTCACCGGCATTAAATAAATTTCATCGAATCCTCGCCCAAAGTGACGAAAACCGGGATCGCTTTATTTCTTTAGGGGCGGCACCTGAGAGGGTAAGTCATAGCGGCAATTTGAAATACGATATTCGCTTAACCGAAGCGTTGGAAACAAAAGTTGAGACTTTACGACAATTGCCTATCGCGAACCATCGAGTGGTGGTTGCGGGCAGTACTCATCAAGGGGAAGAAGCTTTAATCATCAAAGCGTTTATCGATGTAAAAGAACTCTATCCTGATTTATTACTGGTTCTGGTACCTCGTCATCCCGAACGTTTTGATAAAGTACAGGATCTATGCCAGCAACATGGTCTTGCCGTGGCGCGTCGTTCTGCCAATGACGCTATCAGTGAGCAAACAGATGTTTGGCTCGTTGATACGCTGGGAGAGTTACTCGCCTTTTATGGTATCGCCGATATCTGTATTGTTGCCGGAAGCTTTTTTGAGGTTGGAGGACACAATCCATTAGAGCCGGCACTTTTTGCTAAACCCATTGTCGTTGGTCCTAACATGGCGAATTTCAATGATGTATGTGAGCAGTTAATGCGCGCTGAAGGCATGATTCAGGTGGGTGCGGAACAATCTGCGCAACAACTGCAGCAACATCTTCAACATGAGCTTCAGCATTTGCTCGGCGCCCGCGATGAAGCCAAAGCCTTAGGCCAAAACGCTGCAGCCCTACTGGCGAAAAATCAAGGCGCAGCGCAACGTACACAAACTGAAATCGAACAACTCCTGAATTAACATCAAGTTAGGGGCTAGTATTTATCGCTAAGGCTAGCTTTGCTATTTGCCCATAATCTGATCGATTTGGCTTTGTACCATATCAAAGGTTATTAAGTGCATTAGTTCGCCTTTGGCCCGGGTGCCAAATGGTATCTGGGCAAGAGGTTTTCCCTGCTGTTGTTCAATGGCTTGCTGATAAACACTGACCACATTGTCTCGATATAAATAAGGCCCAGTGCGCTCGGGATTGGAATGAGCATAGAGGCCAATCACGGGAGTATTTACGGTAACCGCCATATGTGCCGGTCCGGTATCCGGTGCAATCACTAACTGAGCACGTTCTAAAACGGCCAGCATTTGTTTTAACGACGTTTTGCCCACCAAATTTAATGGCGCTTGCTGGCATAGCGATGTGATGGCTTGCGCTAGTTCAATTTCTAACGGGGCAGGACCGCCACACAAAACAACCTGATAACCAAGCTTTGTTAAGTAGTCGGCGGTTTGAGCATAGCCGTGTGCATGCCAATTGCGCTCAGCCTTACTTGCTGCAGGCGAGATCACCACGTAATTGCTATCATCAATATGTTGCCCGACGAAGGCGATATCTGGTTCACCGTGGGGCATTAGCCAGTGTGGCGCTTCAGTCACAACACCGATGGCCCGGGCAAAGGCCATAAAGCCATCCAATACATGTGGATTGTCCTGAGCCTCTACGGTTTTATTGGTGAATAGCCACTGGCCTTCTTTGGCTCTGGCTTTATCAAAGCCAATTTTAATATTGGCTGGGATAAACAAACTGGCGATGCTGGCCCGTAATGCCACCTGCATATGCAACAGCACGTCAAATGCGCGATTTTGCATTTGCTGTCTAAGTTCCCGATATCCTTGCCAACCTTTTGATTTATCGAAGAGGATAAATTCGACGCCGGGCAGGTCTTGTAACAATCGATATTCGACTTTGCCGAGCACCCAGGTGATTTTTATTTCTGGATAGTGTTTTTGAATTTGTTGTACCATAGCCACGGCATGACAAACATCACCAATCGCGGACAACCTGAGAATACAAAGAGATTTTAGGTTTGAGTACTGCTCTGTCATAAATGATAATCCGCGTAAGGCTGACAACTATTGGCCAACGAAATAAATGAAAGGCTTATTATCTTGAACCTGCAAAGATTTGTAAAACAATCGTCGCTAAATCTTTTCCAACAAGGCCCGATTACCTGTGCCTATTATGGCAATATTTTAGTGGATTTTGAGCCGGATATGTTTTCTGGGTCATATTGGCAGGAAAAACAGGCCGTTACCGGAACAGCGACCGGCAGAGGTACGACGTATTTTGTTGCCCACAAAGACAATCAATTAGTGCTTCGCCATTATTATCGCGGTGGGCTAATTGGCAAGTTTCTCAATGATAGTTATCTGTATACCTCGGTGTTAAATACCCGCGCCGCCAGAGAATTTCAATTGCTTATGCATTTGCAATCCTTGGGCTTGCCTGCGCCGGAGCCTGTGGGTTTTAAAGTGCATCGCAAAGGCCTGAGCTACTCGGCGGATATAATCACACGGTTAATCGCCAATTCCCGGGATCTGGTGGCACAACTTGTAAAAGGGCCATTATCTCATGAGCAATGGCTGCAAATCGGGGCGACCATTTATCAATTTCATCAGCATGGCATTTTTCACCATGATCTTAATTGCCATAACATTATGTGTGATGACAATGACAACGTGTGGTTGATTGATTTTGATCAGGGCAGCGTAAAACCAGCAATGGGGACATGGTGCCAGAAAAACCTCGATCGTTTATTGCGATCGTTTCGAAAAGAGAAAAACACCCTTTCACAATTTTATTGGCAGGAAAGTGATTGGCAAGCGCTGATGCAAGGTTACCAGCGCTGTTGAGTTTAAGTAATATGTTTGCGTCTACATAAATTGGCGCAGACGTCTACGCGGTGATTGCCAATTCTGCAGCTTGTTGCTCTAATTCACGATAGTGATCACGAGCTTTCTCAAATTCTTCGCGGGCATTTTCGGTCACGTAAGGGCTAAGCAAGGCGAAAATTTTCATCAAGCCCTGATACAAAGCCGCATCATCAATGACAGGTTCGTCGTGCTGGGTTTGTAAGTAACTTAGCCAAAATGTTGTTGTGATACGCAACAAACAGGTTAAATCATCCAGCTCTTCTTCTTTAATATTCAGAATGTCCGCTTCTTTTAATGATACCAACATGCTGGATACTTTCTTGATAATTTCCCGTTGGATCTCAGAATAGCGCTTTTTTAACGATGGATTTTTGCTTAACAAAACCGGTAGATTGGAATAGAAAAAACGGAATTTTGAAATGAGCTGAAATACGATATCCATGTATCTCAAGATAGAATCTAACGGATTTTCGGTATCGGATAAACGTTGGAACTGGGAGATTAAATCATCGGCATACTCTGCGTAAATTGCAGAGATAATGTCTTCTTTATTCCGAAAATGGTAATAAAGATTGCCTGGGCTGATACCCAAATGCGCCGCAATATGATTGGTGGTAATATTACGTTCGCCTTGTTCATTGAATAACTCAATGCTGGCGTGGATGATTTTGTCTCTAGTTTTCATTCCCTATAAAATCCTGAATGATACAGCCGCTTGCTATACTCAAATATTGTACGAATTTTAACATCATACACGTTAAATCGAGCAAAAGTGAACTTTTTTGAGTATTTACTTTAAGCGCATTTGAAGATAATTTTGCTTTGCGTAAATCCACAGTTACAATGAGCCTAATATTTTTCGCTGAATCAGTATCATGAAAAACAAAGCAATCTATCCCGGTACCTTTGATCCGGTTACCAATGGCCATCTCGACCTAATTGAACGGGCAGCCGATTTATTTGAGCATGTCGTGGTTGGCGTTGCAGCATCGCCAAGTAAAAAGCCAAGATTTGAGTTAGCACAGCGGGTTGCGATGATAGAAAACATCACCAAACATCTGGATAACGTGAGTGTTGAAGGATTTAGTGGCTTGCTTGTGGATTTTGCTCAGACCGTAAATGCTAAAGTGTTGATACGAGGCTTGCGCGCGGTTTCCGATTTTGAATACGAATTTCAATTAGCCAATATGAATCGTCGTTTACTACCAGACTTGGAAAGTGTGTTTTTAACGCCAGCGGAAGAAAATTCCTTTATCTCGTCAACCTTAGTGAAAGAGGTTTCACTACACGGTGGCGACGTTAGTGGATTTGTTCATCCGCATGTCAAAGAAGCATTAGACAAAACCCTGTTTAATAAAGCTGGCAAGGTTTAACCAACCCAATCTTTAAATTAAGGGATCAGAGTTGTTGAAACACTATCAATAACTCTGACACCTTGATTATCTGGCCTGACATTTGGGACAATAAACCGTTGCTCGGCCACCCTGTTTGATTTCTTTTAAGGTTGTCTCACAAACAACACACGCTTCGCCACCACGGCCATAAACCTGTAATTCCTGTGCAAAATAGCCAGGCTTACCGTCCGATTGAGTAAAGTCTTTTAACGTGGTTCCGCCTTGTTTAATGGCTTTGGCCAGTACGTCTTTGACGATAAGGGTCAACGCATCGTAGCGCTTTCGACTGATTTTACCTGCGGGTGTTGTTGGTCGAATACCTGCCTGAAATAACGACTCGTTGGCGTATATGTTGCCGACACCAACCACGACATGATTGTTCATTAAAAAGGTTTTTATCGGTACGGTTTTATTACGGGACTTCTCATATAAATAGCCTTGAGGGAAGTTGTCTGTTAAAGGTTCTGGTCCAAGTGCACGTAATAAAGGGTGAGAGCTAACGTCCCCTTTTAGCCATAAAATGGCGCCGAAACGTCGCGGGTCGTTTAAGCGCAGCGCTTTACCTGTGGTTAAAACCAGATCAAAGTGATCGTGCTTTTTAAGGGGGAATGCCTCATCGATTACCCGAATGGTTCCGGACATGCCTAAATGTAGGAGCAAGGTGCCTTTTGCGGTTTTGAGTAGCAGATATTTGGCGCGGCGTTCAACCGCAACAATTTCTTGTCCCTGAAGCTCGTTGATATCCTCAGAAACAGGCCAGCGCATTTGGCGATTGCGGACAATGACTTTATCCACGATTTTTTTTAATACATGGGGTTCAATGCCTTGTCGGCACACTTCCACTTCGGGTAATTCAGGCATAATAAGTTAATGATTCACAATACAGTTGGATAATTGACGACTATCAGGTCGTTACTCAGTGTTTACTTGACTGTTCGTCTCAGCGTCATTGTCAGTTTGGGGTTGTTTTCTGCACCCTCTGCGGGTTGTCTATCGTTAGCGGTCACCGCTTGTTGTTTCGTCTTCAAGTCAACAGACAATAGGCGTTTTTGTGGGTATTTGTAAAGTCGTAAGCCGAGCCGAGCCTGTATTCTGGCGAAAAAAGGCGTTGGTGTAGAGGTGTTGATCGCTCGTTGAAGGCAATCAGACATAAAAAAAGCCGGTAAAAACCGGCTTTTTTATAGAAACATCAATTACTTGATTTTTGCTTCTTTATAGATCACATGCTTGCGAACTTTTGGATCAAACTTTTTGATTTCCATCTTTTCTGGCATGGTCTTTTTATTTTTGTCAGTAGTATAAAAATGACCAGTACCTGCAGATGAAACTAAACGGATTTTATCACGCATGGTTCAGTTCCTTAGATTTTCTCACCACGGGCACGGATATCTGTTAGTACAGAATCGATACCATTTTTATCGATAATACGCATACCTTTAGGGGTTACGCGTAATTTTACAAAGCGGTTTTCGCTTTCAACCCAGAAACGGTGCGTTTGTAGGTTTGGTAAAAAACGACGACGAGTAGCATTCATCGCGTGAGAGCGGTTATTACCTACCATCGGTTTTTTGCCGGTTACTTGGCAAACTTTAGACATTTGAGTCACTCCAAAAAATATTTCAGCTCGAGCTATTTTCTCCCCAGGCCGTCGCCTACGGGATCCTGAAAAAGGCCGCAGATTATACAGGCGCGATTTCTATTGATCAAGCTTTATCGCCTATAAAATAGACGTTTGTTGCTGGTGGCGCGATTATACTGATCTTTTCCCTAAAACAAAAATTAAAATCAACGCTTTTGGCAAATTATTGAGAAATTACGTTGTTTTACGCGTTAAGCGTAAATCGAATGTTAATGTGCCATAGCTAACGCTATAGATCGCCGCATTCGGCAAACGAGTATGTTAGGTGACCGGCAACAATAATATGGTCCAGTACTCGGACATCGATTAACCCCAGTGCCTGGATTAACCGCTTAGTAATCTGTTTGTCTGCAAGCGAGGGCTTGACGATGCCTGAAGGGTGGTTGTGACTCAAAATGACTGCGCAACTGCCTAATTGCAATGCCTGTTCTACGATAACCCTGGGATAGACGGTTGCGGCGTCTATGGTGCCGTAAAACAATTTTTTAAAACTGATGACCCGGTGTTGATTATCGAGAAACAACACCGCGAACACTTCATGGGGCTCTAGTTTCAAAGCGCCAATTAAGAAATGTTTGGTCTGGGTTGAACTTTGCAGCGCCTGACGTTGAGAGAGAGGTTCTTGCAACAAACGCTGGGTTAATATGAGGCAGGCTTGTAGCTGTGCATATTTGGCAATACCAGCTCCGGGGCTTTGACAAAACTGGATCGCATCGGCCGCAAATAACGCCTGTAAATTCCCAAATTGCTTTAATAGATTGTGGGCAAGGGCTAAAACATTGGTCGTGCGGCTCCCGGTTTGAAAGACTAATGCTAATAGCTCGCTATTGGTTAATGCCTGTGGGCCTAAGGTCAGCAGTTTTTCTCTGGGCCGCTCCGCATTTGGCATTTCTTTTATCATTGGATCCTTCCATGATTTATACAGATTTAACGGGTGGTTATTTATTCACCGTGTGTTGGTACTTGCTAACATCCAAGGGACAGGATTAAAATAACCTATTAATCAGGAACCTTCGGGTGTCCTTCTTTAGCTAAAATTAGCAGGTTGCAATGCAATTAACGGATAAAAACATCATCGTCGGTGTCAGTGGCGGTATCGCGGCTTACAAAAGTGCAGACTTAATTCGTCGCCTTAAAGAGCAGGGAGCCAACGTCCGGGTGGTGATGAGTGAAGGTGGCAAGGCATTTATTACGCCGTTAACCTTACAGGCCGTTTCTGGTAATCCGGTGTCCGATAGTTTGTTGGATCCGGAGGCGGAAGCCGGTATGGGCCATATTGAATTGGCCAAGTGGGCGGATTTAATCTTAATCGCCCCAGCCAGTGCCGACATTATTGCCCGCATTAATGCCGGTATGGCAAATGATTTACTCACCACCATTTGTCTGGCAACAGCGGCACCGATTGCCATTGCTCCGGCAATGAATCAGCAAATGTGGCATACCCAGATAACTCAACAAAACATTGAGTCATTGTTGAGCCGAGGTGTATTGGTCTGGGGTCCTGGTCAAGGGGAGCAAGCCTGTGGGGATGTTGGCTTTGGTCGAATGCTTGAGCCATTAGATTTATGTCAGCATTGTATCGATTATTTTGATGCCGGTGAACCTGCCGGTTATCTCGCCGGTCAAACCTGGGTAATCACCGCAGGCCCCACCCGTGAACCTATGGATCCGGTGCGCTTTATTTCCAATCATAGTTCAGGAAAAATGGGCTTTGCAATTGCTCAGGCTGCACAGCAGGCCGGCGCTAAGGTGTATTTAATCTGTGGCCCGGTAAAACTCACGACGCCATTTGGTGTGGAACGTATTGATGTTGAAACCGCGATTGAGATGCAAGAACGATCGTTGCGGTTAGCACCAGATGCTCAGGTGTTTGTCGCATGTGCCGCAGTTGCGGATTATCGCGTAGCTGAAATCGCCAACCAGAAAATCAAAAAATCTTCAGATCAATTACAGCTTATGCTGCAAAAAAATCCAGATATCGTGGCCAGTGTTGCGGCACTGGATAATGCACCATTTACCGTAGGATTTGCGGCGGAAACCGAAAATGTGGAAGAATACGCGCTGGGCAAATTGCATAAGAAAAACTTACAAATGATTTGTGCCAACAATGTTTCCGCTCCCGGCCATGGGTTTAATAGCGACACCAATGCGCTAACCTTGTTCTGGTCCGGAGGTAGTGTTGCTTTGCCACTAACGAGTAAACTGAACTTAGCTCGTCAATTGGTGGAGCAGATATTCAAAAATTTCAATAAAAGCCCCCAAAATGCATCTTAATGTTGAGATGCGCTGTGTTTAACTTAACTTAAATAAGAATAATTATGTCGGAAAACCCAAAATCGAATCGCAGACAGCAAATTCTGGAATGTCTTGCACATATGTTGGAAACTAGTCCGGGGCAAAGAATTACAACCGCAAAACTCGCCGCAGAAGTGGGTTTTTCAGAAGCGGCCTTGTATCGCCACTTCCCTTCTAAAGCAAGAATGTTTGAAGGCTTGATTGAATATATTGAAGAGTCTATCTTTTCTCGTATCAATATGATTATGAGCGAGCAAAAAGAAACATTAACCCGATGCCACCACATTATGCACGTGGTGTTAATTTTCGCTGAACGTAATCCGGGGATGTGCCGTATTCTTGCTGGTGATGCGTTGGTCGGTGAAAACGAACGGTTGCGGGCTCGGGTGCATCAGTTTTTCGAAAAGCTGGAAACCCAGTTTAAGCAAATTATTCGAGAACGAAAATTGCGTGAAGGCAAAGCGTTTAGCATTAATGAATCGGCATTGGCTAATTTATTGCTGGCATATTGCGAAGGCAAAATTAATCAATATGTACGTTCGGGTTTTGAGAAAAAACCTAGCGATAGCTTTAACGAGCAATGGCAATTTTTAATGCAGGAACGTTAATTCGTTTTTAGCAGACGTTCAGTAGTATCGACAATCTTGAGGACACCATGAAGACATTAGCGCAGTTGTCTGAGCAACCCCTTTGGCAAATTTTCGCCAACATTTGTGAAATTCCACATCCTTCAAAACATGAGCAGAAAATTTCAGCCTGGATCCAGCAATGGGCGACAGCGTTAGGCCTTGCGGTAAAAGAAGATGACGTGGGTAATTTGTTTATCAAAAAGCCGGCAACCATGGGTATGGAAGACAGACCCGGAGTGATTTTACAGGCGCATATGGATATGGTGCCGCAGAAAAATGCCGATACGGAGCATGACTTTTTAACGGACCCTATTCAGGCTTATGTTGATGGTGATTGGGTAACGGCCAAAGGTACGACTTTAGGCGCGGATAATGGCATCGGCCTGGCTTCTGCAATGGCGGTGCTGGCGAGTGATGATATTGCTCATGGGCCACTGGAATTGCTGGTGACCATTGATGAAGAAGCCGGTATGTCAGGCGCATTTGGGTTAAAAGCCGGTTGGCTTGATGGGGAAATCCTGATCAATACCGATTCTGAACAAGATGGTGAAATTTATATGGGCTGTGCTGGTGGTGTCGATGCCAGCGCAACATTTGCATTAGCCATGGAGCCAGTTCCTGAGGGATACCAGTCTTTTAACTTGTCGATTTCGGGACTTAAGGGTGGTCACTCGGGAGTCGATATTCATACCGGTCGTGCTAATGCCAATAAACTTCTGGTGCGGATGTTGAATCTGGCGGTAAGCAAGTTTGATATCCAGTTGACTGAATTAAATGGTGGCTCACTACGTAATGCGATTCCAAGGGAAGCAAACACCAGTTTGGTGATACCGACTGCCCAGGTCGATGCATTTAAATCCTTTGTTGATGAGCATCAGCAATTGCTAAAAACCAATTTGGCGATTGTGGAGCCGGATTTATCCCTGTTGTTAATATCTCCGGAAACCTTCGAGCAAATGTGGACTAAAGACTGTCAGCAAACCATTTTGCATGCCTTAAATGCCAGTCCAAATGGTGTGCTGCGTATGTCTGATGATGTTCCTGGCGTAGTAGAGACGTCGGTGAATCTAGGGGTTGTCAGAATGAAAGGCAACAAACTGGTGGTGCTTTCTCTGATCCGCAGCTTACACGATGATGGCCGCAGTCAGGTCGAAGAAATTTTATCTTCTGTGTATGGCCTGGCTGGTGTTGATGTCACATTTTCTGGTGCCTATCCCGGTTGGAAACCAAGCACCGATTCAAAAATCATGAATATCGTACGCGATGTATTTGTCGAGCGGTTTGCCTATGAACCCAAGATAATGGTGATTCATGCGGGTCTTGAATGCGGATTGTTTAAAACCGAGTACCCACATTTAGATATGGTGTCGATTGGTCCGACAATAAAATATCCACATTCTCCTGATGAGAAAGTGGATATCGCCAGCGTTAGCCGTTACTGGCAACTATTAGTGGACGTACTGGCCGCTATCCCTGCCAAATAGCAAAACTAATTGGCGTTAACATTGGTACGAAAACCGTTACGCCAATTCCTAAACCCCTGTTTGACGGATTGAAGACGACCGTTGAACAGGGTTCTATCTGCCTCACGCATTAATTTTCGACGTTCAAAATCCGCCTGGATTTTTTCCAGAGCCTTTAACAAAACCCGATCATTACTCCGTCTCGCCTGCTCGATATTTTCCTTCAGGAATTGATAATCGTGAATATCAAAAAGTTTTATTTTTGCCAGTTGCGTGCGGGTTATTTCATCCGTTAAAGGCGGAAACGTGTCGACCTTTAATGCCAGTGCTCTGAGGCTTGCCATGGTTCTTAAGCACTTTTCACATTTACCGCAGTTATAGCCATCATCATGCCAGCAAACCCGCAATATTTTTAAGCATCTGGGATCTTCTGCAATGGCACGAATTTTATCCAAACGTGAAGATTGTGCACCATCGTGAACAATCCGGGTTTGCAGATTTCCCCATAAGTGATCGCTAATATAGTTGGTACCGGACGGATAGATGTAATCGTAGCTCGACCCTGACGCAATCAGGCATTTTCGGGCCCCAACCGCTAACGCGATGCTGCTGAGACCGCCGCCACAACAAGCGCCCCATTTCACCCCAAAGTGATGCCCTAAAAAACGCACGTTCGAGGTAATGGTGTATAACGGTTTATCATATTGCTGGAGATAGTCTCGATTTACGCGTGATGTTTCAGCAAATAGCGCATCGTTGTCGAGCTGCATATCAATGCCTTTGACAAACAATAATGCGTCGATATCGTCTTTGTTGGTTAAGAACGTGTGCGAACCATCGACACCGCCAGAAAAAAAACTGACGGTTTGATCAAAGTGGCTGGGTGCCTCTACAACCGTGCCTCCATGGATGCTAATTTTGTGCAGCTTATAGCCAAGATATTGTTCCCAGCGACTAAAAATATCCTGGATTTTATTCAGGTTTGATAATAGCTCTGGGGATATTTGCCATTCATCGTCAATAACAATATCTTCGTTCAGATACATGGCGCTGAGTAAACTGGCGGCGACGAATGGGTCGGCGCAAAGACGAGGTTTAATATTTCTGGGGAAGTGATAATAGAGCTTAAAGTCATTACACCAGCCAGTTAACTGGTATCCGGACTCGGATTCACTAATGTCTAGTTTGGTAATATGCATAGGCTACGGTCTAATTCTTTTACTCTGACGACGATAGGTTTGCTGGCTTGCCAGAAGCGTTGTCAATTTGATGAGTATAAGACACGATTCGAGTTTTAGCAGATATGTGGGATAACTTCTTGATAATGCTCGATAGAATGAAACTCAGCGATAGGATTGCTGGGCAATTGACTATCAGGATTTGCGATAGCGAGTAGGTTTGCGATACCGTAGGTTTTTGCACTTTGCAAAATTGGCAGGCTGTCATCCACAAATAAGGTTCGGGCTTTATCAAATTGTAAATGCTGTTGTAACCGTTGCCATAACAGTTGCGACTCTTTGGTGACCCCAAACTGATGGGTAGAAATCAAAACATCAAAATACTTGTCCAGACCGGTTCTTTCTATTTTTAACTGCAGAGCATCTGGATGGGCATTGGTGACTAGAATAATATCTTTGTTGGCTTGTTTTAACGCTACCAGAAAATCATGAGCATCATCTCGCATCTGAATTAAATGCTGAACTTCTTTTTTTAATTCAACAATAGGAAGCTGGGTTTTTTTTGCCCAGTAATCCAAACAGTACCAGTCTATGGTTCCTGCAACTTCTTCATATCCAGAAGACAGGACTTGATGAGCATCGTCATGACTGATGTCGTGATGTTGTGCATAGCGCTGCGGCAGGTGATTTTTCCAGAAGTGATTATCGAAATGCAAATCTAGTAACGTGCCATCCATGTCCAGAAGTACGGTATCAATTTTTGACCAATCAAACATGGCATTTCCCTACAAAATACGTTTAGAGCAGTATACTATACCCATTCTTATAAGTAAGTGTGCATTCAACCAGAATCTAAATTAGCGCTTGGGTAGATTGAGTCGTTCACATATCTATCAGAATTGGTATGATATCTTCAATCTTTTCAAAGTTGTTTTCCTGAGCATAAGCCTTGGTTTAGTTAAAACGGGAAGTTAAGCCACGTATTCGTTATGGATAAATCTAAACAAAAAACATTACCTCAAATCGTTGCTTGTAAAGAAGTTGCGCGAAGCCGATTAGTCGCGGTTGAACAGCTTGATTTAAAATTTAGTAATGGGGCTGAACGCAGCTTTGAGAAAATAAAAGGCAGTGGTCAGGGCGCCGTTATGGTGGTGCCTTTGCTCGACGATGATACCTTGTTACTGATCCGCGAATATTGTGCCGGAACTCATAATTATCAGTTAGGCTTTCCAAAAGGGCTGATTGATCCCGGAGAGCAGAAACAGCAAGCTGCCAATCGAGAGCTTCAGGAAGAAGTCGGTTTTGGCGCAAATCACTGGACCCATCTGCATCAGGTTTGTATGGCACCGGCTTTTTTCAACGCGCAAATGGATATTTTTATTGCCAGAGATTTATACGAAAGTGTTTTGGAAGGTGATGAACCCGAGCCTCTGGAAGTTGTGCATTGGCGGTTGAGTGACTATAAGTCTTTATTAGCCCAACCGGATTTTACTGAAGCTCGAAGTATTGCCGCGTTATTGCTGCTCAAGGATTTTATCGAGGTACCTGATGACCGATAAATTGTTGCAAATTGCCATTGATACAGCGCTAAAAGCTGGTGAAAAGGTCATGGAAATCTACCAGCAAGGTGATTTCAGTCAGTATCAAAAAGACGATTTGAGTCCGGTGACATCAGCGGATATTGCCGCCAATCAGATAATGATTGAAGAACTTAAGCGACGCTCCCCGGATATTCCAATTATCTCTGAAGAAAGTGATGCGCAAACACTGTCGCAACGGAGCCGTTGGCAACGTTATTGGTTACTGGATCCGATTGACGGTACCGGTGAATTTATTGCCGGTAGTGGTGATTTTGCGGTAAATATTGCCCTCGTGGTTGACGGCTGGCCGGCAATTGGCGTTATCCATGCGCCATCTCACCAATATACTTATTTTGCCGAGAAAGGTCGTGGGTGCTTTAAACGCGATGCCAATGGCAAAGAGGACCGCTTGCAAGTGGCAGCGTACGATGGCAAACGATCGTTGAATATGGCAGTGAGCCGACGGCAGGCTTTGGCTAACGTCACCCAATATCTTCATGAGCATATATCGTTTGAGCATATCCCCTTTGGGAGTTGTTCCCTTAAAAGCTGTTTAATTGCTGAAGGTGTCGCGGATTTTTATATTCGCACCGGCCCCACCGGAGAGTGGGATACAGGCGCGAGTCAGGTCATTCTGGAAGAAGCCGGTGGTACGATTCTGGACAGTGAGTTTAATCCGCTAAGCTACAATAAACGAGAAAGCCTGATGAATCCCGATTTCATTGCACTTGGCAACCAAAATATCCCGTGGCGAGAGGTCGTTAAACCGTATCGGTGCCAACGAGATTATTAATCGCTGTCGAGAATGTTATTGGCGATTACGCCGATTATGGAGAAATACATGCACAATCCTATGATTACAAAAGCGACGTTACCGTTAACCATCATTGCTTCCCTGCTTTCTTTGTGTTCGCTGCCAGCGCTGGCTGGCTGGCAATCGCTTGATCATTCTTCTTCCTTAAGCTTTATCAGTATTAAGAAAAATGCTATTGCAGAAACCCATGAATTTAAAAGCTTTAACGCCAGCGTCACTGACGATGGCGAGGTTAAGGTAATAATAGATTTAAGCTCAGTTGCAACCGGTATTGATATTCGCGATACGCGTATGCAGGAAATGCTGTTTGAAACATCAAAATATTCCGAAGCGGTATTAACCGCTAAGCTTCCCAACGGTTTGCTGGCGTCTCTGGTCCCCGGGGAAATGAAACAGTTCAACATCGATGGTAAGCTGGAGTTGCATGGACAAGCGCGCATGGTAACGATTTCGTGCGCCGTGTTTATGGAAGCAAAGGATAAATTAGTCGTAACATCGACTCAGCCCACCATTATTCAGGCTGCGGAATTTTCACTCTTAGATGGAATCAAGCAGTTGACGGACATCGCCGGCTTAGATGCCATCGCCAGCGCGATACCGGTTTCTTTTGTATTGACTCTGGAAAACGATAAATAGTGCCGTAAGCGATAGCGTACGTTTTTGCTAACGTACATCTTTGCTTAGGAGGGATCCGATGCTGATTGTTGTTGAAACTGCTCGGCGAGCATAATGTTAACCGTTTCATAAGCTTCAGAAAAAACAATAACTAACCGTCCGGATGTTAATTGCTCCTGAATCTGCAACACTTTTTGTTGATGGGAGCATTCCTGCAAGCCGTAGTCCGTCCCTTCGCGAAGAATAAATTCGTCAATGATGGCGAGCAAGGTATCCTGTTGCAGTTGTTCTACTGGAATGATCATGTCAGTCAATGTCCTTAGCAATGTCATTAAAGTGTGCGCCAATATGATCTAACACGCGTTCTTCCAGCCAATACATAGGCTTAAATGGATTCGTACCAGCGATAAAACCAACGTGCCCACCATATTTACTGATCTCAAAGGTGATGTGAGGATTGCTAATGTCCATTGCCATAATATGATCGTTACAAAGAAAAGGATCGTCTTGTGCATGCAGTATTAACGTTGGACGATTTATTTTATCTAAGACAAAAATCCCACTGGCTTGTTCATAATAATCATTGGCATCTTTAAAGTCATTTAAGGGGGCTGTGACTTTCTGATCAAAATCGTATAGAGACGTAATTGCCTTTAACTCATCATGATCGATGTGTTTGATGAGCTTCATTGCAACTTTCTCAGAGGTGCTGTCTTTGAGCATATCGACCAGGTATTTTTGATAAACCTTGGAGAAACCTTTATTAATTTGTTGCGCACAGCTGGCTAAATGCAAGGGCGCACAGATAACAACGGCACTTGTATAAATTGCTGCATTATCTTCTGCTAAATATTTGGCAAGTACGTTACCACCAAGAGAAAACCCCAGGATACCGAATTGACGATGCGAAAATCTTTGTTTCAATAACTGCGTCAGAAAATGCACGTCGTCGGTTGCACCTGAGTGATAGGATTGCGCATGCCGGTTGGGACGACCGCTACACCCGCGAAAATGCATCAGCAGGCCAACCCATCCACGCTGCGCAATGGCATTCATCATGCCTTTGGCATAATGACTGTCGATAGAACCTTCCAAGCCATGCAGAACCAAAACAATCGGTTTTTCCGGTGATGCTTGCGGTTCTTCTGTCCATACGAGATCCAAAAAGTCGCCGTCGCTCAATTCCAGGGTTTCTTCAACAACCTGTATTGATTCATTTTTTCTTAATATTTTTGCCGCCATGGTTTGCAGGTGACGGTTTTTTAGCCACCAGGCGGGTTTGAAATTACTGGATTTACTCATGAATGCCTTAATTTTTGACCGCGGAAATTATAAACCGATTGATGGAAAGCTCCAGTGTTTTGATGGTTTTTCGCTCGCGAAACCCACTGGTCGGAGTTGAATGTATACGGTAATGCTAATCCTGAGTCGCTATTGAGAAAGGCCAATATACTATTTTGTTTTACTTGTGGGTGTTATTACCAGTGTTTTGACTGACAAATTTGATGACGACTCTGGTTCTGGAAAGGAATTTGTCGGCATCTATCTAAACGGATTTAGTGTTGCTTGGTATAGCGTGAGCCTAGTCGCCTAAGCCCTAAACGTGAACCTGTAGTCATCAGAAAATATGTATTTACTCATCGCATTTGAACTGAGGTAATTGCAATAGCAGTAAAAAGGCATAGGATAGGCAGAGAAACCAATCGATGTTTTTTCGATAGTGAATCAATCGCTATTTTGTAATGTTGCGTATATCAATGCGCGATATTTTTGGCCAGCTGAGCTGGAATTGAATGAGCTCGATTAAGGTCTTGTTAGCCAAACCAGTGGGCGATACCCATATTAATGAACAATGATAACGATCAGAATGAGTATGTTATGAGTGAAAACGTTTACGAACCACCAAAAGTCTGGACCTGGGATACTGCCAGTGGCGGTAAGTTTGCCAACATAAACCGGCCAATTGCTGGCGCTACCCATAAAAAGGATTTGCCTGTGGGCAAGCATCCATTTCAGCTTTATTCCCTAGCGACACCTAATGGTGTGAAAGTAACCATCATGTTTGAAGAGTTACTGGCTAAAGGCATTGCTGAGGCAGAGTACGACGCCCATTTGACCGACATTGGCGAAGGTGAGCAGTTTAGCTCTGGCTTTGTTGACGTTAATCCGAATTCGAAAATTCCGGCATTGTTAGATAAAAGTGGTGATAAGGATGTTCCAATTTTTGAATCTGGTGCAATATTAATGCATCTGGCAGAAAAGTTTGATGAGTTTCTCCCAAGCGAAGGTTCAGCGCGAGCAGAATGTCTGTCCTGGTTATTCTGGCAGGTTGGAAGCGGACCATTTTTAGGAGGTGGCTTTGGTCACTTTTATGCCTATGCGCCAGAGAAATTTGAGTACCCAATTAATCGCTTTGCTATGGAAGCAAAACGTCAGCTTAGTGTGCTAGATATTCATCTGGCTGAAAATACCTATATGTGTGGCGATGATTATACCATTGCCGATATGGCGATCTGGCCTTGGTATGGGGCTTTAGTCTTGGGACGTTTGTACGATGCCGCAGAGTTTTTATCGGTACATGAATACAAAAACGTGCAGCGCTGGGCAAACGCGATTGATGAAAGACCTGCGGTGATCCGCGGCCGTAAAGTGAATCGCACCTGGGGCGAAGAGCATGAGCAGTTGCGTGAGCGACACGATGGTTCTGACTTAGACAGGAAATAAGGGCAGATGCAAAGCAAGCGAATAGAGGCACTAAAACACAGCCTAGACAATGGCCGGGTTTTGCTGATTGATGGTGGTCTCGCAACTCAATTGGAACATCAAGGGCATGATTTAAATCATCCCATGTGGTCTGCCAAGCTATTGCTCGAAGACCCAGATGCGATCATTAATGCGCATTTGGCCTATCTACGTGCCGGGGCGCAATGCATTATTACCAGCAGTTACCAGGCTTCTGTCGCGGGTTTTGAAACGCTTGGATTATCAAAAGAGAAAGCGATAGACGCACTTAAGTTGTCGGTAACATTGGCAAAAAAAGCCGTTGATTCGTATGTCGAGGAAAGTAGTACTGCATCGCGGCCTTTTGTTGCAGCGAGTATCGGTCCTTACGGGGCTTACCTTGCCGATGGTTCAGAATATCGAGGCAATTATGGGGTGAGTGATGAAACATTATATAAATTCCATTCTCAAAGGATGTCGCTATTAGCGCAAGCGGGCGCTGATTTTTTTGCGTGCGAGACGATACCTTCTATTCAGGAGGCAAAGGTGATTGCAACATTACTTACCGAGAATAACCAACCAGGTTGGATCAGCTTTTCCTGTCAAAATCTGTCGCAGATTTGCGAGGGTTCCTTGTTTACCGATGCGATTGTCTCGGTTGAAAATTGCGCCGAGATTATTGCTGTTGGGATTAATTGTACCGCCCCTGAATATGTCGAATCGTTACTGAAACGCGGTCAACAGGTTACTCGAAAACCGCTATTAGTTTATCCAAATTCCGGGGAATGTTATCACCCAGATAGCAAAACCTGGGATGGAAATGCCGACCCTCAGAGTAGTGCAACATCTGCCTTACGCTGGGTTAATGCCGGTGCCAGTATTATTGGTGGGTGTTGTCGAATGGGCCCGGATCATATTAAGGCGATGTCTGAGGCGCTGAAAGATCGCTAAAATAAGATCGCAGGGTTCAGGACTCTGGCTTCATTTTTTAAGGAAAACAGCAGGTCATGTATTATATCTGCTGCTCTTACCTGAAACAGTGTAGAATTTACCGAAACGTATCCACTTATCCTTTTCTGAAGGTTTTGCAAAAAATCACGGTTTGGATTACGAGAGTCTATTGCAAATGACGGATGACGGTGCAAGTTAACGATTATGACAGAGATGTCATCATCGCAATTCATTACCAAACTGTACCTATACACAGAGCAAGGCAATAGGTTAATGCCTTGCTCTGCCTGTGAGTTACTCGTCAATAATGTCTTCAATTTTTTCTAACAGTTCCATCCACTCTTCTTCGGCGGTTTCAATGTTTGGCTTAAGTTTGCCCTGCTCTTGCAGCAGCTCAGCAAGACGGTCTTTGTTGTTGGCATCATAGGTCTCGCTTAACGCCAGTTCCTGTTCAATGGTATCTAGTTGCGTTTGCCAACTTTCAATTTGTTGCTCTAACTTATTGGCCTTTTTCTTTAGAGGCGCTGCTTTTTTGCGAAGCTCAGCCTGTTGTCGGCGCTGTTCTTTTTTATCCACCTTGGGAAGCTCTTTGTCGATTTTACCAAGTTGTTTTGCGGCTTTCTTATCCTCATCAAGCCAACGCTGATAATCATCGATGTCGCCACTGAAGGGTTCAACTTTACCGTTACCAACCAGATAAAATTCATCGACACAGGATTCCAATAAGAACCTATCGTGAGCAATTAGTATTATCGCACCGTCAAATTCCTGTAGCGCCATGACTAACGCTTGACGCATTTCGATATCCAGGTGGTTGGTTGGTTCATCGAGTAGCAATAGCTGAGGTTTTTGCAAGACTATCAGAGCAAGGACCAATCGCGCTTTTTCGCCACCAGACATGGTATTGATTTGCCCTAACGCCTGATCGCCACTAAAACCAAAGCGACCAAGGTGATTACGGCCCTCCAGATCGGTCATTTCAGGGTGCGCCAGTAACAACTGGTTTAACGGTGTTGAATCTAACGATAATTGTTCTAACTGGTGCTGCGAAAAATAGCCTATCGTCAGTTCCTGCGCACAAAACCGAGTGCCACTGTTGAGGTTTAGTTCACCGGCCAGGGATTTGATTAAGGTAGATTTACCAGCACCGTTACGACCTAGAAGACCTATTCGAGATCCTGGCACCAGATTGATTTTCACATCTTCTAATATGGTATTTTCATGGCCGTAGCCACAGTCACTGTGCTCCAGCGTCAGTAAAGGATAAGGCATGTAATCGGGATTGATAAAGCGGAACTGAAATTGGCTGTCCACGTGCGCGGGCATTAAATCGGGTAATTTTTGCAATCGTTTTAAACGACTTTGTGCTTGTTTCGCTTTACTGGCTTTGGCCCGGAATCGATCAACAAATGATGTTAGGTGTTTCACTTCCCGTTGCTGTTTTTGATACATGGCTTCTTGCTGGGCAAGTTGCTCGGCTCGCTGACGTTCAAAACTGGTGTAATTGCCACTGTATAAACGGGCTTTACGATGTTCAATATGCAGAGTTTGGCTGATAACGTTATCAAGGAAATCACGGTCATGGGAAATCAGTACTAAGGTACCGGTATAGCGTTTTAACCAGCGTTGTAGCCATAAAACCGCATCTAAATCTAAATGGTTTGTTGGCTCATCAAGCAACATCAAATCGGCTCGACTGATCAGTGCCTGGGCGAGGTTTAAACGCATACGCCATCCCCCAGAAAAGCTACTGACGGCATCTTGCAATTGTTCCTGCATAAAACCCAGACCATTGAGTAATTCACCGGCCCGAGCCTCCAGGCTATATCCCTGAATGACATCGATGTGATTTAGGATCTCCGCTTCGCGACTGCCATCATTCTGCGCGCGCGCGAATTCCAATTGTTGTTCCAAAGAGCGATATTCGGTGTCTCCGTCGATCACGTAGGAGAGTGCGGATTGCGATAATGCCGGAGTTTCTTGTTTTACCGTGGCAATCTGCCAGCCACCGGGCATTTCTAAAATACCCTGATCGATCCCAAGGTTACCGGTTAACGCCGCAAAAAAAGACGATTTTCCACAACCATTTGCGCCAACTAATCCAACCTTATGTCCGGGATGGATGCGAAAACTGGCATCTTCAAACAGAGGGTTGACGCCACGGGCGAGAGTAAGATTACTGGCATTGATCAAGAGGAACGTCCTTTATGGTGAAAAATTTAAGCTGTGCTGGCATCGGCGTTAATAACATTGGCGCATCTAACGTTGCTCGAATCTGCCATTGAAGCGTTCGCACGCTTGGTATCAGGTATGTTAAATTCCCGCTGAATACGGTTCTGTGTATCGTAATTGCTATAAATTGCGAGTAAAATAACATTTTTGAGCAGTTTACCTTTGAATGTTAAATGAAGAAACGATTTATTGCCGGCGCAGTATGCCCAAAATGTAAAAGTCTGGATACGATGGCACTCACGAAACACGATGGTGTTGAACAGGTCACTTGTGTCAGCTGTGGTATGCAAATGACCCAACCAGAAGAGCAAGTGGCTGCTGATGTTCGGCAACAAGAGCAGGTTATCGGGGTCTTTAAGCCAGAATAATGGTAGGCAAAAATGCTTTGGTGTTATGTTGCTGACTCAAAGCATTTTGGTTCATAAGCACCTGGTTAATAATGCGGAGGAGGCGCTTCATCTTCCTGACGTCCAACAACAGACGTATTCATATCACGCACTTTTTGTCCAATTAAGTGCAATTGTTCATTCAATTCTTTTATTTGTTGTTGATGCACACTAATTTCATTATTGAGTTGTTCAATAACATCGTCTTGAAACGCTAATCGCGTTTCAAGGGTGTCGAGCCTTTGGCGCAATTGCGCTATATCTTCTGTCGTGGTCATGGATAAACTCTAATAGGGAGAAATTTCTATGGGGTATTATCGCTAAAGATAATGTCGCAAACAACTTAGACTCAACTATATTAAGTATTTTGTCCCCTTGGTTTGAAACAGTAGTTTTCAGTGGTAAACAATCGGTTATTCGCCAGGGCTTTCATATTTGGATGTTTAAGGCTAGTATTATGAGCCTTTAATACCCGGATAATAACAATAAACTGAAAATATTGGGGGGGTCTCCGATATGCGGTTTCTTTTTGGAGAAAGATATGAAACAACTATTCAAACCTACGCTGGTAGCCGTTGCTGTTTTGGCAATGATGGGCTGTCAGGAAAAAGAACAAAAAGCTGAACAAGCGACAAAGTTAGAAACTCCGGAGCAAAAGCAAGCTTATGCCATTGGGTCTTCTATGGGTGGCTATTTAAGCAAAACCCTTAAAGAGCAGAAAGATTATGGTTTTGATCTGGATAGAGAATTAATCATTCAGGGTTTGAGTGAAAGTCTTGCGGGTAAAAGCCAACTTACTCAAGAAGAAGTTGAACAGACTCTGATGGCATTCGAACAGGAAGTTCGTGCTAAGCAAGAAGAAATGGCGAAAGCCGATGCTGAGAAAAACCTTACTGAAGGTCAGGCATTTATGGCTGAAAACGCGAAAGTTGAAGGCGTAGAAGTGACTGAGTCTGGTTTACAATATCAGGTTCTGACAGAAGGTGAAGGTGAAAAGCCAAGCGCTACAGATACCGTACAAGTTCACTACAAAGGTACGTTGATCAACGGTGAAGAGTTCGATAGTTCATACAGTCGTGGCGAACCAATTGAATTCCCATTAAACCGCGTAATTAAAGGTTGGACAGAAGGTGTTCAATTGATGAATGTCGGTTCGAAATACAAGTTTGTTATTCCTTCAGACTTAGCTTACGGCGCAAATGGTACCGGTCCAATTCCTGCAAATTCAACCTTAGTTTTTGAAGTGGAATTATTGGATATCGTTAAGCCTGAAGCGACTGAAGAATCTGATAAGTAAAACAGATGAAATTAAATCTATACGTTTGATTTAGGTTTAAAGGAAAAAGGTTTAAATGGAAAAGCCCGTAGCTATCAAGCTACGGGCTTTTTTTTATAAGCGATTTAAGCGCTGGTTTTATACAACGCTTCAATCAGTTGATCTTCTAGATCAAAACGTTCTTCCAGAAATTGACCGAGTGCAGAAAGGCTGGCGTCAAAACCTTCCAATTCGCTGTCCTCACCTAAGTCAGCATATTTGTCATTAAAGGTAAGGGCGATGTCGGTGGAACGTGCGATTTGTGGGTAAACACGTTGTGCCAGGGCGAGGCTGTGTGGACCATTTTCTTTGCATTTACGAACAATTTGATCGAAAACTTCAAAGTGACCCGCAGATATGTAATCTACCAGAACCTGACAGAAGGCTTGAATATCCGAACTTTTCGGCAAAGCACGGTCGGCTTTATCAAAAGGTGGGAGGCCAGCTAATCGACAATAATTTACTAATACATCTTGTCGTTCAGTTAACCAATTATCGATGGCGTTTGATGAGCCACCCCATTGTTGTTGTGCTTGTTCCAGACGTGTTAGCATTTTTCCCTCCGACTTCAAAAAAATCGTAATGGTGAGTGAAATATCACTGAATACTACCAGAAAATGCAACAAATTATTAACATTTGCGTTGCCGAAGACGTTTATAATCATGAACGTTTTTTCTGATCTTCAGTAACTGTTTATTTTTAATTGTAAAAATAAGTATAGATGCTATTTCTCAAAAGCAACTGAAAAAAATTTAACTTAAATTGTCGCTGCCAGATACGCCTTTAAGCGCAAGGCCGCGAGCAGAATTTGTTGTTTTAATCGGTGTTTATTGTTGCGGATATACAGTGGGTTGTAATGGATTGCTGTTGCAGATGAGTGACACCAGGGGCCGGTTTGATAATGACAGTACTGCACATCAGGGTGTCTTGATATTGACAAAGACTCGTTGGCCCAACCTACGACCAGCTCAAGTGTTAATGCAGGGTTTGATAGGTTTGATTGGTTAACGCGGGTTTTCTGATAGTCAATGAAACTTTTCTGCCATTGTTGCGACGTTAATCCTATATCGTTGACCAGGCACGTATCCCAGATTTGATGAAGGTTTGAACATTGCCCACTGTTATCAATGACCTGCGTAGTGTTGCCACCGCGATCCGATTGAAAGCTCACGTGCAGGGGTTGGTGTATATCGGCAATCCAGTGGCTGATAAACAGCAACGCCTGGAGGCGGTCTTTTGCGTCGGGTTTTTGTCGCCAGTGCTGATCATGGGTGATGATGGCCTGAACAATGCAGCCGCGCGGGCAATTAACGTTGGCAATTTTGCTGCTATCGCGTTGGACATTCAGATAATGCCAGGGTGAAAACTCGTTGTAGTCTTCAATATCGCGAATGGCATCAGCCCAAACACTTGCATCGGCAAAGACCAAACTCGTGTCTTTATCCCGATGCAATGCTCGATTTATCCGCCGTTTATCTTTAGCCGGGATTTGCGCTACCCAGGCCATCAAGGACCGTTGTTGTGGCGGAGGAAGGTTATCAAAAGCCAGTTGGCACACAATTTGATGACCAGATTGCCCGAGCGCATAGCTGATATTGCCACTAAAAAGGCAACTGAATAAGACAAAACAAGCAAAGAAAGTACGGCAAGTGGGTTTCATTAGATGACTTTAACGATGGTTATTCGGGCTTTATCTGGATTTTAGCAAGTAATCAGGGAAAGTGGTTTTTCACAGAAAAAATCGTTCGATTAATGAGGAAGATACCCCAGAAAATAAAAAGGCCTTATCAAAAGATAAGGCCGGAAATGCTCGCTGTATGGTCTAGTTAAAACTAGCTTCTTATTAGTTATTCTGTAAAGCG
Organism: Thalassotalea litorea; assembly: GCF_043642205.1. Lineage (GTDB taxonomy): Bacteria > Pseudomonadota > Gammaproteobacteria > Enterobacterales > Alteromonadaceae > Thalassotalea_A > Thalassotalea_A litorea. The sequence continues at coordinate 42,848 of NZ_JBHZSG010000025.1, forward strand.
TGTGAAATTTATAACAAAGCTATATTGTCAGCGCAACACTTTTTTACAATTATTTTTTGAACGAATTCTAGCTTTAACTGTACGAAAAACCTCGTTTGTCGGTGAGTTGTGTCTAAATTTAATACTCACAAAATAGCCAATATATTGATATGAAAAGAAAGTCTTTGATTCCTCGAATAGGTCATAGTATCCATCGACAACTTTGGGTAAAATGGCCGCAACTTTTTTCGTGGATACCAAGATGACTGAACTAAAGAACGACAATTATCTTCGAGCTTTGCTAAAGCAACCTGTAGATTACACCCCGATTTGGATGATGCGCCAGGCGGGAAGATATTTACCTGAATACAAAGCCACCCGAAAAGATGCGGGTGATTTTATGGCGCTGTGCCGTAATACCGAATTGGCCACGGAAGTAACACTGCAACCGTTGCGTCGCTACCCGTTAGATGCTGCGATCCTGTTTAGTGATATTTTGACGATCCCTGATGCGATGGGATTAGGATTGTATTTTGAAACAGGAGAAGGACCGAAGTTTGAACGTCCCATCACCTGTAAAGCCGACGTCGATAAAATTGGTCATCCGGATCCTGAAGGCGAGTTGCAATACGTCATGAATGCCGTGCGTTCAATCCGAAAAGCTCTCAATGGCGATGTGCCGCTTATCGGTTTTTCTGGTAGCCCGTGGACCTTAGCCACATACATGGTGGAAGGCGGCAGCTCAAAAGCATTTACCAAAATTAAAAAAATGATGTTTGCTGAGCCTCAGACCCTGCATTTATTGTTGGACAAGCTAGCAGACTCTGTTATCAGCTATTTGAATGCACAAATTGCTGCCGGCGCTCAGTCGGTTATGGTATTTGATACCTGGGGCGGCGTATTGTCTCCTGCCATGTACAAAGAGTTTTCATTGCAATACATGCACAAGATCGTCGATGGTTTGACTCGTGAAAATGAAGGCAGAAAAGTACCCGTGACGCTATTCACCAAGAATGGCGGCATGTGGTTAGAATCGATCGCGGCAACCGGCTGTGATGCTTTAGGCCTCGACTGGACAATTAATATCGAAGATGCGAAAGCACGTGTGGGTGATAAAGTGGCCTTGCAAGGCAACATGGACCCGTCGATGTTGTATGCACCCAAAGAGAGAATTGAACAGGAAGTCGCGTCAATTCTGGCCGGCTATGGACATGACAACACGGGTCATGTGTTTAACCTGGGGCATGGTATTCATCCTGATGTGAATCCGGAGCATGCGGGTTACTTTATTGATGCGGTTCATCGTCTCAGCAAGCCTTATCATCAGAAGTAATCAAAATTGAAACGTGCTTCACTTGGCGACAAAGGTTTGCAAGTGAAGCGCTATTTACCATCTCCTCCCTGCAGCTATTTCAGGTTTTAATAAACACGAATTAAGGTTTCACCCTCAAAGGTTCTGGTTTATCATTCCTAGTAAGATTCATTGATAAGCGCTTTTAATGGTTTTACACAAATCAGCTTCACAAAATTCGGCTTCACATCCATTCTCTTTGCAGTCGTTAAGTACTTTTGCACTTCCTGCCTTTGCCCACAACCTGTTGCATCTGCAACAAGCAGAACAGCTAACAGAGATTGATTTCGGCCATCTCGGAGAGTTCTATATTCTCGGTGGCGGCAGTAACAGTATTTTTTTAGAGGACTATGCAGGGACGATTATTCAGCCAGATTTCAAAGGCATTAGTATTAGTGAACAGGCGAAAAGTTGGCAGTTGCATATTGCTGCCGGCGAAAACTGGCATCGGTTGGTTTGTTTCTGCCTGGAGAATAACATGCCAGGTCTCGAAAACCTTGCTTTGATCCCAGGTAACTGCGGTGCCGCTCCGATTCAAAATATTGGCGCTTATGGCGTTGAACTGGCTAATTTTTGCGATTACGTCGATTGGTTTGAGATCGCAACGGGAAAAATTAAACGTCTTCATCGCAGTGATTGTGGTTTCGGTTATCGCGATAGCATTTTTAAAGGTGCGTTGAAAGGTAAAGGCATTATTACCGGCATCGGACTTCTTTTGCCGAAACAATGGCAACCTAACTTGTCTTATCCGGGCTTACGTGAACTGGACAATCCTACTCCCCAGCAAGTATTTGATACCGTTGTTGCAATCCGGCAAAGCAAGCTTCCCGATCCAGATGATATTCCTAATGTTGGCAGTTTTTTTAAAAATCCAGTGGTGGAACAAAGCACCTTTAGTGGGATTAAGGCGGCTTACCCAGCAATACCGGCATTTGAGCAAACAGACGGCAGGATCAAACTGGCAGCTGGTTGGCTCATCGATCAATGTGGGTTAAAGGGGACAAAAATAGGTGGCGCTGCGGTACATCATCGTCAGGCTTTAGTACTAACCAATATTGACCAATGTAGTGGCGTAGATCTGATTTCCCTGGCAAAGCTTGTTCAGGCAAAGGTAAAAGATAAATTTGCGGTTGATTTGGAACCCGAAGTTCGATTAATTGCTGCGTGTGGGGAAACCAAACTGGAAAACCTGGGTTAATGGGTAAGGTCGTACGCGAAGAGTTGATACGACGATTAGCCAGTGGCGATTTCGTTTCTGGTCAGGTTCTGGCTGATGCCCTCGGTGTCAGTCGTACCGCAATTTCTAAAAATATTCAGACATTGACGGAGATGGGACTCGATATTTTTAAAGTGCACGGTAAAGGTTATCGTTTAGCCGAACCTATTCATTTGCTGCAGGCGAATGTGATTCAGCAACATCTACTATCATTTGGTGCCAACAATCCCGTTGAAGTACATACCATCATTGATTCAACCAATTCTTATCTTTTACGACGTCTGCCAAATCAGGTTGTCAATGGTCAGGCCTGTGTCGCTGAATATCAATCGGCTGGACGCGGACGCCGAGGTAAAAACTGGGTGTCACCATTCGCCTCGCATTTATATTTGTCAATGTATCATCCGTTAGAGCAAGGATTGTCCGCGGCTATGGGGCTTTCTGTGGTGATTGGATTGGCTGTGGCTGATGCGCTGGAAGCTGCTTATGCAATCGATGTGCAGTTAAAATGGCCCAATGATATATATGTCGAAGGCAAAAAACTGGCAGGAATTTTAGTTGAACTGGAAGGGCAACCGACCGAATCCGGACACAGTGTGATAGGGCTGGGGTTGAATATTCAAATGCCCAAGGCACAGGGGGATGCCATTGATCAGCCCTGGACGGATTTATCGCAGCACACCGATATATTGATTGACCGAAATCTATTGGTTGCCAAGCTTATCTCTCAATTCAATCACCGCCTTATACAGCATCACCAATATGGGCTGGCACCAATGCTAGTAGATTGGCAAAGACGCGATATATTTATAAACCAAGCGGTGGAAATCTTTAGTGGCGGCCAGACGAGTCGCGGGATTTGTCGGGGGATTAATGCCAATGGTGCATTGTTGATAGAGATTAATGGAAAAGTTAAACCAATATATGGTGGTGAAGTCAGTTTAAGGAGGCAACGTTGATCGTACTTGTAGACGTAGGAAATTCAAGAATCAAGCTTTGTCAGCTTGGTGATACTGGCTCGGTTAGCTTGTCACCGGTGAAATCGTTTGCCGAAAATGAAGCGCTGAAGTTTATTAGTATCCAGCACCCTAACAAAGTCATCGTTTCAGCGGTTTCAAATGAGGAATTTTGCCATAGCCTGCAGCAACTTTGTGAACGCGAGCATATAGAGTTTAAGCGTCTAATGACTGCCAATTGTACTGCCGATGTGGCATTTGGCTATGAAAAGCCACAGCAATTGGGGGTTGATCGTTGGATGGCCATTATTGGCGCAAGTCAGATCGTTACAGGGCAGAATCTGTTAGTGGTTGATGCCGGTACGGCAACGACGATTGATTTGCTTAGCGCCGACAACAAGCATCTGGGCGGCTGGATTACCCCGGGGATAGAGATGATGATCTCATCATTGTACGCCAATACCGCACAAGTCGAAGGGGTGTTTTCTACGCCCGACAATCTGCTTTTTGCAGATAATACCAGTGATAATGTGAACCACGGCTGCTGGGCGATGACCGTAGCTACCATTGAATTTGCACAATTGCAGGCGCAACTGCTGACTATTGATATAAACGCTATGCTAATCACCGGGGGCAATGGCAAAGCGTTAATGCCGTATTTGGGTGAAAAAGCGCGTTACCATGAGAACCTCATTTTTGTCGGAATGAGCCAATTCACGAATAGTTAACCCCCTGTCTCTGGTGAAATTGGGGTAGTTACCGCTCTTATTAATGTTTTGCTTACATATCCGCGTAAAAAAACAGCAAACAATCAAAAAGCCACACTTTTTTTTGTTTTAGCTATTGCATGGTGTAAAACATTGCTCTAGAATTCGCTCCACTTAATGCAGTGCCGACTTAGCTCAGTTGGTAGAGCAACTGACTTGTAATCAGTAGGTCGCCAGTTCGACTCCGGCAGTCGGCACC
>NZ_JBHZSG010000026.1:0-45800 GCF_043642205.1 Thalassotalea litorea
TTCTCTGCAATCAAAGCCTTGTCTAAAAGCCTTTAAATTCTCACTGAGTGAGCAATAATTTAATGGGATTGGTATAAATCATTCGGATACCAGAGCTTTTAGAGTGAATTTGCTGGTGTGTTTATTTTCAGTGGACGTTTTATTTTGTGTGGAAGGTTATGTCAGTAATAACGCTACGGCGATTATCAAAGGAACGACAAGGGTGATTATTGTATTAACCCCCAGATAGACGGGGTGGTCGCCAAGGCTCGAGCCATGGGTTTTACTCCCGTGATAACAAAAGATGCAGGCGAGCAATGGCAGCAGGGCGATGGCGGTTATTTGGGGAAAGCTGTTACTTACGATTGCCACCACCAATGTCAGAGCCGTAAGCAAGGCAAACAACGCATAAACCTTACTGGCAGTATTAACGCCATATCGAATGGACAAGTGATTGCGACCAACCTTTTGATCGGCATCGATATCCGGAAACTGGTTTAACAGTAATAGGTTGTTGGTCAGAAAAAACATGATCAAGCCCGCAAAAAATGCACCGCAAGTCTGTGTTCCCGATAACGCAAAATGACTGCCGCTAACCATAATCGTGCCAAACCCTAAACCCGGTGCAATTAAACATGCCAGTGCTGATTTATTGAGCCAGCGGGTATAAGCAAGAATTAAGAAAATACCGAGAACACCATAAATCATGATTAATGGTCCTCTCAAATAGTAAAAAAACAGACCGATAGTGAGTGTTACCAATAGTGATAACAGAGCGATATATAACACCCAGTTTTTCATGTTTGGGGCTTCAATTAAGGCGCCGCTGCCACCACTAAACGCGGTACGTTTTGTTGTCGCGTCAAGGCCGCTGGTAAAATCCAGATACTCGTTTAATGCATTGGCGCTGATATGAGCAAAAAGCGCTGCGATCAAGGCTAAAAATAACACCATAAAATCGAGATTGACTTGTTCATAGATAACAAGGCTGGCAGCAACAAAAATACAGACTGGGGTCAGTATTAAAAATGGTAACCGCATGGTTCGCAGTAGTGTGGTAATCATTGATGCTGTCCAGCATATTCGAACGCAGATACGAAGGTATCTGGCCAAAGACCTGTGCTTGCTGATTTGAGCAATCCGATACAGTTTTGCGAAATGAGTGGTGTCGATGGCGTCATTTAACGAAATGAATTTGTTAGCCTTTGATTCTTTAAAGGTAGCAAAGGGCACTGGGAGATCAAAGCTGAATGGAGCAGCGAAACGATTAAATTTCGCTATTGCAGACAGGATAACCAATATTTCAGCTCATGGAAGAGAGGGGGAACCTTGTGCTTTTCTTCCACGTCAGTATCCACCCAAAGCCACGACAAATAGAGTGGTTTTCTTTTCAGAAGATAGCTCCTCGATAACTGCTCCTGCGTTATTCTACCAGAGTGCGTCCTTGCACTTGTGCATTTTCTGTATACCGACCATCCGTGGTCATAACCTTCGTTAGAGTCCCTCTTTCACAGAAGCGAAACGATTAAATTTCGTTTCTTAGTTAAAGTTTCTCTTCTAGAACTCATAAGAGATATTCGCAGCGAACCCGCGTCCTGGCTCAGTAAAACCCTGAAGATCAGAGTCAGTCGCATGACCGGCAACATTGACAAAACGGATATACTCTTTATCAAGCAAGTTGCTGGCGAGAACATTTAATGTCAGTGCATCATTAACCTGATAATTTAGCGACCAGTCCAGTGAGCCATAACCGGCAATCTCTGTTTCAGCTTCATTTACTTTGCTCATCCGATCGGCCCAGTTTAATGTCAGTTGTGTAGAAAGGTCTGCGTAGTCAAAAGTCACCCCTAAAATACCCGACAATGGACTGATGGTGTTGATGTACTCGTCCGTAGTATCGTCTTTACCATCCTGATATGAGGCATTGGCGAATACACTCCAGCTATTGCTCAGCGCATAGTCTATGGCAAGCTCGGCGCCTTTAATCGTTACCGAATCAATGTTCTGATACTGGAAGGTATCGTGCTGATTAGCGAAACTGCCATCTTCATTAAACACGGTTTGAGAATCGATTAATTGAGTCGCTAAGAACTGATCGTATTCGGTATAGTAAATCGCTGCATTGATGATTAGGTCGCCAACATGGCCACGAACACCAACCTCAAAACTATCACTCTCTTCCGGTGATAAATCATCACTTGGAACAATTTCGTAAATGTAAGTAGATGCCGCCTGGTTGTAGTGCTCGATGTAAGCCAGATCGTAAGCCGGAACTTTAAAACCCTGACCGTATTGAGCAAACGCCGAGAACATATTGTTAACTTTGTAAAGCGCACCTAAATTGAATGATGTCTGGCTTTCATCAATCTTGGCAAATTCTTCACCATTGGTTTTCAACGCACCATTGGGATCCATATTGTATTGGTCAAAACGAACACCCGGAGTAATGAGAAAATCACCGCCCAATAGGCTGATTTCATCATTAAAAAAGATACCTAAACGATTAACATCATTGGTTGGGAATTTGTTGGTTACATCGTCTTTCGTGCTTACACCTGCAACCTCACGGTACTCATGTGAGGTACGTAAACTTTCTGTAGTTTCATAGTCTAAGCCGTAACCCAAGGTGTGGGTGTCGTTTAATTCAATGGCTGCGTTAGAAAGGAATCCCGTTGTTTCTTGCTTGTATAGACCGGTTTTCCACATATCGCGTAATTCGACCACGCCGAATATTGGCGCGTTAATATCTAGTTGACCGTATTCTTCATCGCTTTGTTCTGAGGTGTTGTTATACAAGGAAATATTTAGATAGTCGAAAAAAGGTGTTTTGCTGGTGCTGGTGTATTGCAGCTTGTAGGCGGTTGATTGTTTCTCAGTGATGCTTTTTTCGGCAACGATGTTATAACCATATGGCGCCAACCCTCGGAAATAAAATAGCAATCCATCGGCACTGTCACCTTCCACGTCTTGCTTGTAGGAGTCGACGATAAAGTTTAACGCGTTGTCATCGTTAATGTTCCATTTTGCTTTGTATAGAACACTCGTTGATTCAATGCTAAATGGTGCTTTTGATGCTTCGAAGTTTTGTTGTTCTTCACCATCGCGGTAGCTGGCGTTTAACAAGTGCTCTAGCTCGCCGGTTTTAAGTGCTAGTGTACCAGCAGTACCGACTTGCGAGCTGTGATCGGAGTATTCTAGTTTCACGCGACCACCAAAATTCTCTCCATTTTCTAAGTAGTCGCTGGCATCTTTGGTAGTGAACACGACAATACCGCCAAGTGCATCAGAACCGTACAAAGAGGAAGCCGCACCTTTAGCAACTTCTACTTGTTTTAATGTGTCGGTATCAATAAAGCCGCGACCAACAATATCATTTTGACCATTGGCACCGTAGCCTTCGCTCATCCGCATGCCATCTTTGATAATCAATATACGGTCAGAGCCCATGCCGCGCACCAAAATATTCTGAGCACCACCAACACCGCCAGTAACCTGAATGGAAGGATCGTACTTAAACAATTCGTTCAAGTCGGTAACAACCTGAGTTTCAATAGTTTCAGCATCTATGACTGAAATACTGCCGGCAACATCCTGCAATGCTTTTGGCGTTTTGCTACCACTGATAACAATGGTTTCTATGGGATCGGTCAGGGGGCCTGGTTGTTCTTCATTGGCAGAAACGTTAGGTGTTAGTAAAAATTGGCCGGCAATTACCGTGCTTAACAGTGTTTTATTACAGCGATACATAGCATTTCCTTATTCTTGGATTTTGCAGAATGAGCGTTAAGTGATGGAAAATTGCGTTTTATTATTATCTTGATAAATGCAATTGTAAAGCTAAATGATAATTATTATCATTTGTATTGTTATTTGTTTGTGGGTTCGCTATAGTTCGTTCCATAATTTCAATAAGGAACTTCTCTGTGTTTATTCAATCCATCGAACAATTAATGGCTCAGGTATCAGAACTGCTGATGACACCGGTTATCATCGCCATTGTGCTACTACTCTTCTATGCCTTGTTTGCGCTCGGTCGTTTTTTCAGTCAATTGATCCAGCGCAGAAATAATGTGTTGATTTACACCCGCCAATTAAATAGCGAACAGCCACAAGGTGTTGCTGGTTTCCCGATATACAACTATTTCGTAGAAAACCCGGACGCAAGCCAGGATGAATTGGAAGTGTTTGCCTTGAAAAAGCTGGAAACCTTGCGAATTGTGACCCGTATTGCGCCAATGCTCGGCTTGATAGCCACCATGATCCCGATGGGGCCTGCGCTACAAGCGTTAGCCGATGGAAACATCCAGGGGATCAGCGAAAACCTGATAATCGCCTTTGCTGCGGTTATCTGGGGATTGGTTATTTCTTCGATTACTTTTTGGCCGGCTTCGGTAAAAAAACGCTGGTGTGCCAATGAGTTGATTGCGATCTCCAAACTTAAAAAGCAAGACTAAATAGGGTGCCTTATGCGATTTCTTGATGAAGATGAAGAATTGAACCCAATTGTGAGTGCAGTAAACCTGGTTGACGTATTTCTAGTGATTATTGCGGCGCTATTGATTGCTCTGGCGCAAAATCCCATTAGTGTTTTCAGTGCTGAAAACGTCACGGTAATTAAAAATGCCGGTGAGCCGAACATGGAAGTGATTGTTAAAGAAGGTAAGGAAATCAAACAGTATAAATCTACTGGTGACATCGGTTCTGGTGAAGGGTTGCGAGCTGGTGTCGCTTACAAAATGGCGGATGGTAGCTTTGTATATGTTCCAGAGGGAGAAGCCGTTGAACAAGGTAATGCCACTACTGGCGGAGGACAACCATAATGTTTAAGCGCCTAGCGACAGCACTGTTTTCGGTGCTAATGGTGTTAAGTGCACCGCTGAATGCCGCCGAACAAAAAGCCAAAGACGTAGTGTTAATCATGTCGTCTCATGCATCTAAGCCTAAAGGTGAACTATTAGCTTTACTGGCAAAAGATCAGGCTTTTAATCTTGATATTTATTCTACCAAAGGAAAAAGCGAAGACGACGTTAAAGCGCGTTGGCAATCCGCCGATTTGATTATGCTCGACGGTATTAATCCGGCATTATCGGCGTTTATGTTTGGTAAATACCAAGCGTATTTGCAGGAGTTTTCTGACGTTCCGGTTATCTCGTTAGGGGATTTGGATAACGACAAACAAAATCAGGGGCTATCGACACAGCAGAAACAAACGCTTGGTAGCTATTATCAAAATGCCGGGCGTGACAACTATGCCAATATGATGGATTACCTGAGTGTTGACGTTTTTAGCCTAAGTGATAAAACCGTTGCCTCGCCACGAGTTACCCCAAATGTTGGCTTGTACCACTATGATTTTCCTGGCGCTGTTACCGCCGATGAAAATGCATTTTTCGAATTTTTGGCGGCTGCTGACAAACAACCCATTATTGCTATTGGTATGCATCGCTCTGTGGTTGACTACGAGCAAACGCAAATTGTTGATGCCATCATCAAAGGATTGGAAGCAAAAGGTGCGAAAGCGTTAGGTTACTTTTTCGAAGGCAATGACGAGGCGCTTAACTACACCGATTTATTGCAAGATGATACACAGCAAACCCGTGTTGATTTGTTGATCAACTACCGTTCGTTACATTATGTCGATAAGCGCCGCAGTGAATTTGAAAAGCTTGGCGTTCCGATTATTCACGCATTGAATTACAACGACGGTGACCAAGCCTCATTCAATGAAAATCACACCGGAGTTTCGCCTTCTTTAACGCCATTCTTTTTGGTGATGCCAGAAGATACCGGAAGTACCGATCCGACGATTATTGCCGCTAATGACAAGGGCGAGAAAGTGATCATGCAAGACCAGCTAACCGCATTAGTTGAGCGCGCTTATAATCACGCCAATCTTGCTCATATTGCCGCGGCGGATAAGAAAGTAGCCACCTTTATCTGGAACTATCCTCCGGGTGAGAAAAACATTGGCGCGGCATTCTTAGACGTACCGTCATCGATTGAACAAATTGCTACAGCGATGAAAGCCGGTGGTTATCAGGTCAATGTTAAAGACAACGAAACCTTAATTGAACAAGCGGGTCTTTTACTTCGTCCTTATTATCGCAATGAAGATTCGGCGACGCTAATTGATAAAGGTCTGGCCGACTATTTACCACTTAGCACCTATTTAAGTTGGTTCAATTCCTTACCTGAAAACGTCCAACTACCGATTGTAGAGCGTTGGGGGAATCCGGGCGACTCGAACATGGTCACCGAAGTAAACGGTGAGAAGATGTTTGTTATCCCGCGCATGGAACTGGGTAACATGATTGTCTTGCCACAAGGGGTTCGCGGTGAAGACCCAGATGAGCATGCCAGCTTATATCACTCAACCAAAACCCCGGTAACTCACGGCTATCTGGCCATTTATCTATATGTTCGCGAAGTGTTTGATGCCGATGCCTATATCCATCTGGGTACTCATGGTTCACAGGAATGGCTAACCGGTAAAGAACGCGGTTTATCGGTTTGGGATGCGCCCAATTTAGCCATTGGCAATTTGCCGGTATTCTACCCGTACATTATCGACAATGTTGGCGAAGCCATGCAGGCGAAACGTCGCGGTCGTGCGACGATGATTTCTCATTTAACCCCGGGCTTTGCCAAAGCAGGCCTTTATGCTGACGTTGCTAAGTTAAATGAGTTGATCACCAACTATATGATGCTAGAGCAGGGGCAGACCCGCGCGAACACCGAACAATCAATTAAAGACTTAGCGACTGAGTTATCCCTGTTTAAGGATCTCGGCGTAGATCCAAATGCTGAAGGCTTTGTCCTTGATGATGCGATCGCTAAGATGCAGGATCACTTAAACGATATGGTCCAGCAAAGCCAGCCGCTTGGGGTTCATACCTTTGGTTTATTGCCAAAAGAAGCGCATTTACTCAGTACCATCATTCAAATGTTGGGTGATGATTTTGCCGAGCGCGCCGCGGCCTATGAAAAAGCTAATTCCCTGGCAGTCGCTGAACAAAATCGTCTTGATGAACGCCAGGTCGTTAACCTTGAAGCGCTGGATGGTTTCCAGCTATTAAAGCGTCACTTGATTGACAATAAAGCCGATGCAAATTTGTTACCTGCAGCGCCAGATACGGCTCTGGCTGCCGATCTGGAACTGGCAGACAGCTACTGGCATAACTTTGACAATATCGCCGAAATCAGCAATCTATTGTTGGCGCTTGATGCCGGTTATATTGGCGTCAGTCACGGTGGCGATCCCATTCGAAACCCGGATGCTGCGCCAACTGGCCGTAACCTGATTGGCTTTAACCCGGCGAAAGTGCCTTCCAAAGAAGCCTATCAAGCCGGTGTGAAATTAATGGATCAGACCATTGAAGATTACTATGCCAAGCATGGTAAGTACCCTGACAAGCTAGCGTTCTCATTATGGTCACTGGAAACCATGCGTCATCAAGGCGCCTTGGAAGCGCAGATTCTTCATGCCATGGGGGTTAAACCTGTCTGGAACCGTGCAGGCAATGTAACTGGTACAGAAGTCATTCCTTACTCGGAGTTGGGCCGTCCACGGGTTGATGTGGTTATCTCTGCAACCGGTTTGTATCGGGATGCATTCCCGAATGTAATGCTTTTCCTGGCTAAAGCCATTGATGAAATCGGAAAGCTAAAAGAAGACAATAACTTTGTTTATCGTCATGCTAACGCTTTGAAAAAAGAGCTTCTAGAGTCCGGTAAATCAGCTGAAGACGCCGATTATTTATCGACCTTACGTATCTTTTCTAATGAAACAGGAAATTATGGTACTGGCCTTGCCGGCGCATCACTGGATTCCGATAGCTGGGAAGATGATAGTAAACTGGCAAATTTGTATTTAGACCGAATGGGCTATGCCTTTGGTAAAGACGAGTCACGCTGGAGCGAAAATGTTACTGGTGACAATCTTTACGCCAAAGTCTTGTCTGGCACAGATGGTGTGGTGTTCTCCCGTTCCACCAACCTGTATGCCTTGATGACCAACGATGACCCGTTCCAGTACTTTGGAGGTATCGGTCTTGCGGTACGTCATTTAGACGGTGAAACGCCTCAGATGTACGTGTCTAATTTGCGTCGCAAAGACAATGTGAAAGCGCAAACCATGGAAGCTTTTCTAAATCAGGAAATGCGTAGCCGTTATTTTCACCCGCGCTGGATTCAGGCGATGCAGGAATCAGGTTATGCTGGCGCCACTGCCATTCTTGATCGCATGAACAATATGTGGGGTTGGGAAGTGATGACACCGGATGCGGTTCGTGATGACCATTGGCAGGAATTCTTCGAAGTCTATGTTAATGATAAGTATGAACTGGATATGCGGGAGTTTTTTGAACAGCACAATGCAGAAGCTCTGGCGCAAATGCTAGAGCGCATGTTAGAAGCGGTTCGTAAAGGCTACTGGCAAGCGGATGAACAGACACTACAAACTATGGTAGAAACCTATACCGAGCTGGCGACGGAGTTTGATGTAGCAACGGATAACGAGAAGTTCAAAGAGTTTATGGATAGCACGGCTGCAGGTTTTGGTTTAACGCCTCTAACGCAGGCGCTCGCTGAAGCTTTAGCTCAGGTTCCACCCATAGCCGCTGCACAGCCGCAAACGGAGCAGGTCACAGGGCAAAAACTTGAGCAGACCGAAGTGGTTGAGCACGAGACCGATTACCGTGGTTTGTACTTGTTATTGTTGGTTGTTCTTGCTGGATTTAGCAGTAGCTACCTGCAGCGTCCACCAAGTGCATCAGCCCGTCTGCCAAAGGAAAACACGAAACAACGGGAAACGAAAGAAAAACTCGCTGCCTGATGATGACGTTAAATCATCAGGGTTTAAATGCCGGCTTTCGCCGGCATTTTTTTATCACCAAGTGGCTACATACCCTGACATATTCGCAGATGCTGGCCGATGAAAAGTTTAGTGACCCTTTTGTTGAATAAGCAGGCGGCGGAGAGATTTTATGGGGACAGAGTCATGTATGTATCGCAGTTAACGATTTGAATTATTTCAAGATCTTTTGTCGCTAATTGACTCTGACCCCACTTAAACTCGAGGAGTTTATCTTAAGGCCCATTTACGGCGCTAACTCTGAGTTGTGCACAAACTTAGTGGGATTGGTATGAAACTAAAGTACTTGTGGATTATTGAACGCGCACGATAGGGGGCCAACATCCAGTGTCTGTGGGTCTACACTTTCTGATGCTAATGCATTAAGCGGAGTAAATATCAGCGTATTGTCGTTTGATTTCAGGTTAAATTTCCGCATCCAGTTTAAGCGACCGATAGTGTGTAGTGCATAGCGGTTGAATGGCAATGGGCACTTTAAATACACATAGTGATACGCTTTTGCCATCGCACCAGGATCGGCGGTGTGGATATAGATGGTATGTTGGTTAAGGTTATGTTCCTGATGGATGTAACCTAAATCGGAATCAGACGCGGTAAGGAAAAATATACCCAGGGTAAGCAAGATAATTTGCAGTGCGGCGAAAATATAACATGCGGCTAAAACCAGATTGCCAGCGATACGTGAATGGATAACCGCTTTAAAGGCCTTAGCTTTGTGGGTTAAGAGGAAAACGCCAGCACAAACCAGAACGATCTTAACCGGGCGCAAATAATCAGCAAGCACATCCATGTGTGCTGGTGAATAAAGGTTAAGGCCCCATAAGGTGACACCATACCAACTTTCCCACAAGGGCATAAAAATCAGCAGGATGGCAAGGCATAAAAGCCAAGCCACGGATCTGCTTCTTTCAGTATGTTTCATATCGTCCCTGATTTTCATCACCTAGCTTGTGGTTACGGTGACTTCGTAAGAGGTGAATTTGCGCAGGTTAATAACGCCGGTATCGAAAATTAAATACTGGCCCTTGATACCTTGTAAAACGCCGGATACTTCAGGTGTTTTATCGAAGTTGAATGAGCTAATCTTGGTCGGATATAGATCTACCGGGTAATCAATATCGATTACATCTTCATCCAGTTGCTCGATGGCGTCGCCGCCAAAACGAAGCCTTAATTCATCCAGGCGTTTGCTGATCTCAGGGATAAGTTCCAGCGCTCGCTGTTTTAAATCAATAGCATCGGCTTTGCCCTTTAGCATATTACGCCAGTTGGTTTTATCGCTAATGAGCTCTGCTAATGCGGTTTCAACCAATCCGGATTGTAAGCGCGAATCGACTTTAAAAATTGGCAATGCCTGATTTGCGCCCTGATCCATCCAACGCGTTGGTATTTGCGTGTGACGGGTAATACCGACTTTAATCGCGGTGGTGTTGGCAAGATACACATAATGGGGCACAAAACAATTGGCTTCTCCCCACTGTGGTTCACGACAGGTGCCTTGTTCAAAATGACATTTTTCCGGTTTTAATATACACATGTCACATTGCGCTAGCTTCATCATGCACGGATAGCAAAAACCCTGAGAGTAACTCTTTTTGGTTTTTTTGCCGCAGCTTTGGCAGTGGATTTGTCCTGTGTGAGTCAGGGTTAATTTCTGGCCAATGAGTGGGTTTAACGCTAAGCGATGCTCGCCGGCTTTGAGTGTGTAATGGGCGACGCCATCGATAAGTTCTGTGGCCATTTTACTTAAATGGCCGGTAAAGTGATTTGTCATTAGAGTTTAACCTTGGATCTCGTTGCTTTTAGGTTACCGCGCTGGCTCTTTTTGTCCATGCGTTTGGCTTTCGCTGATTTACTGGGCTTGGTAGGGCGTCGCGTTTTAACGGTTTTTGATGCAGGTAATAGCACTTCAATTAAACGTGCGATAGCTGCCGCCTTGTTCATTTCCTGAGTTCGATGTTCCTGAGATTTTAGGATCACGACTCCTTCTTTGGTAATGCGATGGTCCGTTAACGCGAGTATTCGCTGTCGATAATGCTCCGGTAAATTGGCGCTTTTAATGTCATAGCGCAAGTGAATTGCGGTGGCGACTTTATTGACATTCTGACCACCTGCGCCCTGTGAGCGAATGGCGGTAAACTCAATGTCATTTTCATCGATAACAAAGTCGGGAGTCTGTTTGCTGACGGGGATCATGTTATTGCCTTATTTATCTATCTCTATATAGTGAGGGATTCTTAAATAAGGTTCAATGGTATTTATGTCGTCTTCTTGGTTTGTCTATATTCTTCGCTGTGCCGATCAAAGTTTGTACACCGGTATTACCATTGATGTGGATAAACGTCTGAAGGAACATAATCAGGATAATCAAAAGGGGGCAAAATATACCAGAGCGCGACGTCCTGTCGAGCTCATCTACCAGGAATCCCAGCCCGATCGTAGCGGAGCCGCAAAGCGCGAAGCGGAAATTAAAAAGCTTTCGCGCAAGCAAAAAATCCAACTGATATCAGCGCACGAGACTGCATTAACAGACACATAGCCGCAGCGACAACGGCAAAGGTATCGTCCACATATGACAAATTCCTTTAGCGTTAAATTTGCTCTGTCTACTCCCTATCTTGCTATTATGTACGCAGTTATCACTTCCAGAAATAAGCACTTACTTACCTTTTGGCGCAATAAAATCAGTTCAGTGTACAGGTGTACAGAGGTCTGATTAGTATGAATTGCATCGACTTGCTGTTTTTTGCTGGGTAAACTAGCCGCCAATTACCTTTTTACTTTGTTTAGGCAAACTATGTTTATCCGCCAGTTTTATCAAAATAAAGATGCGAAAGTATGCTTTAGCCGTCAGCAGGCTAGCGATTTTGCTAAAAATGTTGCCGATGATTTCAATCCTTTGCATGACATCACCGCCAAGCGATTCTGTGTTCCAGGCGATTTGTTATTTTCGGTTATCCTGGATAAGTCCGGCTTAAACCAGGAAATGTCATTTACCTTCTCAGGCATGGTAACCGATGCCAACGAACTTTATTTTCCAGAGGATATTCAAGAGTCGGCGAGCGTTATTGATGATAATGACAAAGCCTACCTGTCGGTGGATGTTAGTGGTAAAAATAGTCGCTGTGAAACACTTACTGAGTCTTTGGTTCGTTCTTATGTGGCTTTTTCAGGCGATACATTTCCGCATATCTTAGGCGATTTGATGCGCAAAAATTCGGTGATGATTAATCCTGCCCGCCCGATGGTGATGTATGAAAGCATGAAAATCCACCTAGACACCGTTGATGTAAAAGAAGTCACGCTGAAATTTAACGAAAAAGAGACTGAGCTTGTCGTTGATGGTAAGCGAGGCAAAGCTCGCCTGGTATTTGATTTTAATTCCAATGGTGAAACCATTGGCTATGGTGAGAAACATATGGTGCTGAGTGGCTTGCGTGAGTATGACCAAGAAATCATGGATGCGGTGTATCAGCAATATATGGCAATGAAAGAGGCGTACCACAAGCAACAAGTCGTAAACGCTTAACAGGATAATTAATCGTCTGTAAACGGTTAGTTGGGGAGCAAAAAGCGCAGTAGGGCAGCGCATTTCCTACTGCGTTTTTTCATTTCTGGAACTTTGAATTCCAGCTTTAACTGAAATTCAAAAGGTGTCAGCTTGAAAGGAACTGCTTTTAAGCGGTGTCAACGAATAGCCTTTGCGCGAGTTGCCTCTGCTCAGGCGAGGTGTCAGCTCGAAATGGACAACTTTCAAGCGGTGTCAAACGAGAAATAGATTCCTCGTTAGGGTGTCAACGGTGTCAACGAATAGCCTTTGTTTAAGTCGGCACCTTCACAAAATCGTTTTTTGATTTTGTGATGACACCTGACTTCGCGTCGTCTGCGAAGTCTGACACCCAAGCGTAATTGTATGCGAAGTAAATTACGCGCCACTCGTCACTTGTCACCCAAGCGGAATTGGCTAGGCCTTATCAATTCCGCTTAAACACTCGCTTGAATCTTTCTCTGGTAAACCAGTCGTCCATTTTTCTCGCGGCTTCACCGGAATATCTTTGATATTTGCGCAGCCAACGTTTTGCAAATGTATACTCTAGGCTCAATATTCCCAACCCTAATGGGATAAATAGAATTGCCGGTCCTGGCAATAGAATAAAAATCACGCCAATGGCCAGTAAAAACCAGCCCAGAATCATCAATAATTGAGTTTTAATTCTCGTCAGTAACATTTTTGTCCCTTTGATATCAAACCATGTTTGGATTTAATATCAATGCAGCAATAATTGAACCATGATTGTAACTCATTGTTATTATTGTGTTTCGTGGTATTTGAAAACCTTGTTTATTGACTCTTTTCGTTTAATTTACGAATAATTGGCGGATAAAACTAATTCTGATTTTTGATCCGTCGGCAGGCATTAAGGATTTTATTTAAGTCATTGCGGCGTTGTTGGTATTGCTGCTGCTGTTTTTGGTGCCGCTGCCGCTCCATTTCCTGCTGTTGTCTTTCCGCTTCACTTTGCGGCATATTTCGCTGTGAATTACCTTGGCGTTGTATATTGTTATAGCGATTATTCGCTTGGCGAATATCGTTTTCCAACTGGCGTAATTCGTTCGAGGCAAGTTGACAATCTTGTCTTGCAAATGCTTGCTGACAAGCTGCCAGACAAAATAGGGTAAGCGCAATGGACATTGTCCTGGAGGTTTTCGTCGCTTGCATGTTAAGGGCTCCCGATAAGAATTTGAATAAATCAATTATTGTTACAGTGTAGTTTATGATGCGCACTTGCTATGATAAGTGCATTGTTTTTGATGGATAAAGTAAGAAATGGCGTTAGAACTTTGGTTGTCTTTAGTGCTGGTGTGTATCTTAGGGGCCTTGTCGCCAGGGCCAAGCCTGGCGTTAGTAGTAAGAAATACCATGTTAGGTGGTCAAGCAGCCGGTCTTGCAACTGCCATTAGCCATGGCTTTGGTGTCGCTCTTTATGCAGCTATAGCTGTCACTGGTATCGGACTGGTCATTGTTCAGTCACCTATGTTATTTGCGATTGTTCAATACGCTGGCGCGGCATTTCTGCTGTATTTAGCCATTAATGCCTTGCGCAGCAAAGGCACAAATATCGAGTTTGAACACCAGCAAAATGGCGCGGAGCATAAAGTCCACGGTTGGCGTGATGGTTTTCTTATTGCCTTTTTAAATCCTAAATTGGCGTTGTTTTTTCTGGCACTATTCAGCCAGTTTGTCGACGCCAATGCCACGCTTAAGCAACAACTTATCATGATATTTACGGTCGGCGGTATTGATACCCTATGGTATTGTATCGTGGCTTATGGATTGTCCCGGGGACCGGTGCTAAATCGCCTGAAGAAAAATAGCGCCATCGTCGATAAAGTCACTGGCGTGGTGTTAATTGCATTGGCGGTTCGGGTAGTGATTTAACCGGAGTTAGCTTTAACATTTATCTAGTACCCCAAAAAATAATTTCAGAGCACTTAGCAACTTTTCCAATAGGAATATTCCTCTGGTTAATTCACGAATATTACGGCGATAAAGCAAGTAAACTGAATTGGTATAAGCTTAATCCACGCCTTTAAAAATTAACGTTTATGTTGGAAGTCATTTTTCTTGCTATTGCTCTGAGTATGGATGCCTTTGCCGTTTCTATCGGCTTAGGCTCAAAAGCGGTGCCATCAAAAAAGAAACTGGCGATTTTAGCGGCATTTATGTTTGGTTTTTTTCAGGGCATTATGCCGCTGCTCGGCTATCTTGGCGGCAAAGGCATGCTCGGCTGGATCGATAGTTATGCCACCTGGTTGGCGTTTTTCCTGCTCATGTTAGTAGGCATTAAAATGATTTATGAAGGGTTTGCTGAAGGCATTGAAGAAGACATTTCAAAAATCACATTTAAAGTTATGTTGATCCTGTCACTGGCCACCAGCATTGATGCCATGGCTGCGGGGTTTAGTCTGACATTGCTATCTGTGCAGCCACTTCTAGCCTGTGCCATTATCGCGTTAATTACGGCATTATTTAGCGGTTTTGGCGTGTATATAGGTCATCGAAGCGGCACCTGGCTTGAGGGTAAAGCAGAAATCTTTGGCGGTGTGATTCTCATTCTTATTGGTATAAAGATACTGGCAGCGAGTTGAGGGCTACAGTTTTCGGTAGCGGTAAATTAATACTTTTAAACCTTTACCTGGCATAGCGTCAATAAACACGTCTGGCGGCAGTAGCTCTTCAATAAATTCACAATCAGGGCATTCTTTTTCGACCGTATCTTTAAGGAATTGCTGGTCTAAATCCGGTGAATTTAGACACAGCATGATTAGACCATTATCGGCCATTAATTGTGGCAAGCGGCGAATGATTTTACCGTAGTCGCGCTGAATATTAACACTACCCTTTTGAAATGATGGTGGATCGCAAATTAGCAATTCATAAGGGCCATATTTGCGCAGGCGAGCATAGGATTTAAAGATATCGACGCCTTCAAATTTTACCTTTTCAAGTAGGTGCTTATTCAGACGATGGTTATCTCGTCCTCGAGCCAAGGGAGCTTTGGCAATATCAATATTGACGACTTGTCTGGCACCACCAGCAATGGCGGCAATGGAGAAGGCACAGGTATAGGCAAATAGATTTAACACGTTT
Organism: Thalassotalea litorea; assembly: GCF_043642205.1. Taxonomy (GTDB): domain Bacteria; phylum Pseudomonadota; class Gammaproteobacteria; order Enterobacterales; family Alteromonadaceae; genus Thalassotalea_A; species Thalassotalea_A litorea. The sequence continues at coordinate 15,504 of NZ_JBHZSG010000026.1, forward strand.
TTATCTTGGGCATGATGTTTTACCCATTCTCGGCCATTTCGCATATCAAAAAACAAGCCATGGTTTTGCGATTTACCTAAGGTTAGGCCGTATTTAAGACCTGCTTCCGTTGCTTCTAATGCCTCAATTTGCTCACCCAGCAATAATCGATAAGGTGCCTTAGCCAGAAATCTTTCTTGCACCTGCACCGATTTACATTCAGGTATGCTGCGTTGTAAACATTGTGCCAGTGCACGTAAGAAGTTCTCGTCTTCTTCTCTAAATAGGGAAATCACCACCACTGGCTTTATCCAGTCGATACAAATGTGTTCAAAGCCGGCATATTGATGGCCACGACCATGAAACAAACGCTGGGCATCCGTTGTTGGGATACCTTCGTTATTGCCCGGCAGTCGGACTAGGGGGAAAAAGTCGTCCATAAAATTGGTGGTAAGAATTCAGAGGAATATTAGGCGCTAGTGTAGCGAAAAAGCCCCGCAGAGTGAAATAACATGCGAAAACGCGGTGACTTAGGCGACGCATTTACGCTCTTCACTCTTGATTGGTCCAATCAATGGGGCGTTAAATCCTAACAAGATTTACATCATAAATAGCTTGAACAGAGGTTTTCAATTGCGTAGTTTAATCTTTCAAATCAGTAGATTAGATATCTGTTTAGATTCTTTCATTGAAAATAAGACGTATCAAGGATGTATGAATGACAAAAATTACTGCACTATTATTAATGCTAACTTTCTCTGCAGCACCTGCGTATGCAGAGTCCGCCAAGGAAGAAACTCACACAAAAGCTGTCGCCGAAAATAATTACAGTGTTAGTTTGGAAGGCAATTGGAATGACGTTGATTTTTATACGCTTCAAGCTGACGGTACATTCGGTATCGGAGAACATTTTGGTAGTTCCATTGGTGCGAACACGATTTTTATTAATGGCGATTCCGATAGTAGCGATTTTCAGAATTTGCGAGCATCGATTTTTACCAGAAATCCAGAGGTTGGTCGATTAGAGCTCGCTTACCAAACGGTATTTGGTCCATCTAATACAAGTGACTATTTTTCAGTGACGGGAGAGTATTACTTTTCTAATTGGACCATTGGTGCCTATTTTTTGAGTGATGATCTTTCTGATTTAAACGACCTTAATATATACACCAATATCTATTTCACGCAAACCGTTCGGTTGGAAATCGACCTTCTAGATTCAAGTGATGATTCGCTCGTTAAAGGGACCATTAAATTTCAATTGCCGGAGGTTACGGGCAATGAATGGATTTTTAATGTGAGTTATGGTGCGGCGCTTTGGGACAATAATCAGGTCGGATTCGGTGTCACTTATGTCCCTAAATTTAATGGTAGCTTGAAACAATATTACCGTAGCTATAGCACCAATATTAAAGCTGCCTTATTCCATTAGTCATTAGTAAGAACTACTAAAATCAAGATGTCAGAATCGTTGATATTCAACAACTCTGGCCTCTTGATATTGGCCTCTTGATATAGCCCCTTTGATATCGAAAGCCTTAGTCGATGAAACTAGTTTGATTAGTACTTCCTGTACCTCACCCCAGCCTGTTGCTATTGGTGCTGGAACTGGAGATGGTGCCGGTGTTGGTGTTGGTGTCGAAACCTATTCTCATTAAATGAGGCTTGTTGATATATTTTCCAAGGTGCAGCCAGATCTCCCGATTACTCACGTCCTTCTAACAACCTAAAGATAACGCTAAGACAAAGTCTGACTGTCTTTCTTTATCCCGTTTAAGTTACACTCATAACATCAGTCCAATATGTAGAAATATCCAACCTCTTTTCATCTTTGAGGTTTTTGGATTTGTGCTTATTTGGATAACACTACGGCTCATTATAAAAACAATAAATATAAGGATAGCTTTATGGCTAATCTGTTGGTTAAATCCACAAAAATTATATTCGTTATTCTCATTCTGGTGGTTGCCGCCATCTATTTTTACCTACGGCAAAGCTTGCCGATACTCGACGGTCAAGTGCAAGCAGACGTGGAGCAAACCGTAATCGTATCCAGAGATGAGCAGGGCATCGCTCAAATCAACGGCAGTAACCGTCAGGACGTGAGTGTTGCGTTAGGCTATTTGCACGCGCAGGAGCGTTTTTTCCAAATGGATTTATTACGCCGAAACTCTGCTGGGGAACTGTCGGAATTATTTGGTGAATTAGCTTTTAAACACGATCAAAAAATCCGTGTGCACCAGTTCAGAAAACGTGTCACTCAATTTGTTTCCTTGCTCACGGAAGAACAACAATCGATTTTGCAAAGTTATACGGCAGGCGTGAATCAAGGTTTAGAGGATCTTGCGGCTAACCCTTTTGAATATGCCTTACTTGGTGCAACACCAAAGCCTTGGTTGCCACAAGATAGTATGTTGGTGCTCTATTCTATGTATATGGACTTGCAATATGAATATGGCGACAGGGAATTATTATTGGGGGCAATGTCAGATCTGCTCTCAGAAGAGGGATTTCAGTTTTTAATTCCGGAAGGTTCAAACTGGGATGCGGCGGTAGATGGTACGCAATTACCTAAGGGCGAAATGCCCGAAGGGGAAGTCTTTGCGGATGATCTGAGCGCAGTAAACTTAGCAAACGTAGTAAACTTAGCAAACGCAGAAACCATCAATCACGCTCAGCAATTCGCACTATTTCCGGATAATCAGGAAGGCTTCAAAGGGAGTAATAACTGGGCTGTTTCCGGAAACGTCTCAAAAACGGGCAGCGCCATTGTTGCCGATGATATGCATTTAGGCATTGCCGTTCCCAATATCTGGTATCGAACCAGTCTGCGCTATACCGCAAACGATCAGCCGCTATTAATTGATGGCGTTTCCTTACCGGGCACGCCGGCTATTGTTGTCGGTAGTAACCACAATATTGCCTGGGGATTTACTAATAGTTACGGAGACTGGAACGATCTGATTAAATTGGTGGTATCGGAAGATGGAACTCAGTATTTAACGCCAGAAGGGTATAAATCCTTTGTCGTTGAACAGGAAGCGATAGCGATAAAAGGTCAGCAAAGTAATAGCATCGACATTAAGTTAACCCAATGGGGGCCGGTGATTGGTGAAGATCATCAGGGTAACCAGCTTGCCATGCGCTGGGTGGCTCATGATGCTGAAGGTGTTAACTTTAATCTGTTTGGTTTGGAATACGCACAAAATGTTGAACAAGCTATCGAAGCTGCCCACAGTGCGGGGATCCCGGCACAAAACTTAATGGTGGGTGATAGGTATGGCAGTATCGCCTGGACAATTGCCGGCGCGATACCGAGAAAGTTTGGCCTGGATAATACCGGCAGTCAGGGCTGGGCTGTCCCTCAGGACTGGAGCACCGGCGATATTGGCTGGTCGGGTTACCTTAACTCCGATGAATACCCTGTGGTGCTAAACCCGGAGCAGAATCGTTTATGGACCGGAAATAGTCGTGTTGTTGGCGATGATATGTATCAAAAACTTGGTAATGGTGGCTATGCACTAGGCGCTCGCAGTCAACAAATTCGCGATGGTTTAATGGCGATTGAAAAGTTTACTGAACAAGATTTGTTAGATATTCAAAATGATGACAAAGCGGTATTTCTAACGCCTTGGCATCGCTATTTATTAGACACGGTACTGACCGATGAGTTTGTTAATGACAATGATTATGCGCAACTTGTAGAACAGCTAAATCAGTGGCAGGCGCGCGCGTCAATCGACTCGGTTGGGTATCTTTTTGTGCGCCAGTTCAGACTTAATTTAAGGGATGAGCTTTTTTCGCCACTAACCAAAATGATGCAGGAAGCCAGTAAAGACAAGGCGCTAGATCTGTCATTCCGACCAATTCGCAGTCAGGTGGAAATACCTATGTGGCAGCTATTGACGCAGCAGCCACAACATTTAGTGCCAGACGGACATGCAAGCTGGACCGAGTTTAGTCAGTCTGTTGCCAGCGCTACTTATCAGGAGCTGGTTGAAAAATACGGTAGCATTGATAAAGCAACCTGGGGGGCTCACAATACCACGAATATTCAGCATCCCCTGTCAAAAGCGATTCCGGCTTTAGGCTGGTTGTTGGATATGCCGCAGGAGCCAGTCCGGGGTGATACGTTTATGCCCAGAGTACAAGGTGTTGCCTTTGGTTCTTCACAACGAATGGTTGTGTCCCCAGGGCATGAACATCAGGCGATATTCCATATGCCTTCGTCCCAGTCAGGACACCCACTTTCACCATTTTATGGTAAAGGTCATGATGACTGGGTTAAGGGAGTAGCGTCACCTCTGTTACCGGGTTTGACCAAGTACACATTGGAATTCACCCCTAAGTAGATTTTCTCTTTAAAGACAGGTTCGACTTGAAAAGCCTTCCTCGCGGAAGGCTTTTTTGATCCGATTAACAATCTAAATGGTAAACCTCTTATTCCGGTTCAGCGTTATGATTTGAACCGCCGCTTGAACAGCACCCAGAGCAATACCTTTAACATGACTACGAGCAACGTCGAAATTTGAGCGTAAAAAAAACGGGACCTTAGGGCCCCGCTTTATCACAGTAGATGAGTTGGCGGTTTAACCAATAAAGTCGTGGCCAAAGAATATCTTAGCCACGGTATTGATAAAGATGACCGCTAAAATGAACGGGATAAACGTACCTAATGAGAAGTCTACGTATTTGGCAATAAAGGATTGTGCAAAACCCGGATTGCCTTCGCTTAACTCTGCATTGAGGTTATGCTTCTTCCAGCGATAACTTACAAACAAACAAATTAATAAACCGTTTAATGGCAATATGGTGTCGTAGAAAATATCGTAAATGACATCAAACAGAGACTTACTCTTACCGCCGTAGTTGGTAAGACTGGTAAGAAAATCGACCATACCAAAAGACAATGTCGCCAATACCGCTAAAACGCCACCGACGATAAATATGGTGCGAAGCGCTTTTTTACGGGACTGTTTGCGTTCATCAATTAAATAAGAAACCGGTACTTCAATAATGGAGACCAGAGAGGTTAATGCTGCGAAAAACACTAATAAGAAGAATATTGATGCAATAACACTTGCGGCGAAATAACCAACCGTAGCCTGCAACGCCAGGAATATTTTCGGTAAAAATACGAAAATCATCGACACAGAGCTGTCGCTTAATTTGTCTGGATTGACATCCGGGTTGAAGGAGAAAATGGCTGGTAAAACCATCAAACCCGCGATAAAGGCGACAGAGGTGTCCATGATGGCAACGAGTTTGGCGGAGCCGGCGATATCGGTTTTACGGGAGATATATGATCCGTAAGTAATTAAAATCCCCATACCAAGGCTTAATGAGAAGAAAGCCTGTGACATGGCGCCATTGATAACGGATGGTGTTAATTTGCTAAAATCGGGTATCAGATAAAATTTAATTCCGGCCATGGCGTTATCTAAGGTTAGAACAAAGATAACCAGACAAACCAGCATAATAAACAAGGCAGGCATCATCACTTTAGCCGCTTTTTCAATACCATCTTTCACACCAAGGGACAGTATTGAACCGACCAGGCCGCCGACGGCAATCATGGATAAAAACAGATAAGGGCTGTTTATGATGGTACCAAAACCATCAGCACTGGCCAGATAATCGAGGTTTCCGGTAACCGTCATCACCAGATAAATAAAGATCCAAATGGTTAAAACCGTGTAGAAAACGGCAATCATAAATGGCGTGATAATGCCAAGTAGACCGGCAATATGCCAGGGCCCAGATTTACCACCAAGGGCGTGATACGCACCCACTGGATTTTTTGCGGTTTTACGACCAACTGCCATTTCTGCCATCATCACTGGCAGGCATATCAAAAATACGAATAGGGCGTACATCACCAGAAATGCACCGCCACCATTTTTAGCCGCATTGACCGGAAAGCCAACGATATTGCCAATACCTACCGCAGAACCTGCAGCGGCCAAAATAAAGCCCAGCCTTGAGCTGAAATGTTCACGAGAAACGCTCATAAATGATCCCGATTATAGTTTTTATAATTTTATGTAATGCCTGATGCTAGCAAGGTTTTGACAAGAAGTCATGAGCATATTGGACAAAACCATAAAGCCTATGGGAGACGGATTGATTCTGACGGGATTATTCAGAGTTTTTCAAAAAACAAGGTTACCTTAGCGACGGTTACTCCGAGTTTCTTGATCTTGGCAATGTTCATCATATGATTGTCATCAATAAGGATCATTTGATCGTCAAATGTCACATCGTATTCGCTGCCATCGACCTTGAGTTTCATTTTGTACTGCCAGCGTATATAAGCTCCGGCTCGTTCGCCTGTCGCGGTGCCAATGATATCGTCAGCTCTGCCCTGGTAGGTCGTTTCATTGATGCGTTCAATTTCCCAACGGCGAAATTGTTTTTCGCCATCATCGTAGAGGAAGTATTCGTCCAAAACGCCTTTGTTACCTTCCCAACTAGCCTCAATATCAACAGTAAACCGACGAACGAAATCATCGCTAAAATTGGTCACCAGTCCCCAGGCTTTGACGTTGCCATCAAAGAACTGTTCCAGCGTAAAATCCGGAGTCGTGCTTTGATAGTCTTCGACCGATTGAGAGCAGCTACTGAGCAAAGACAAACACACGAGTGGCAACAACAGAATTTTCGTCCATCGTGTCATTGGGTTAACAGGCATTATTGATGTCAGGGCGGTTAATGATTTCATTGCTGTTGTCCAGTAAGCTGCTTCATCAGTTTAGGTCGGGTTGATTTTTCTGACAGCCAAATTGCCAGAAACTGATCCACTTGGATGCTGGGTGCAAATTCATGGATGAGTTGTTGGTTATGGTACAGTTTAGCCTGTCCGGTGTGATTGGTTTCAATGGCAAGAGAATCCTGCTCCTTTAAATCCGGGAAAATGGCGGCAAGCTGCTCGGTAAAGGGCTGATTTTGCGCATGTTTAAAGCCCATTTTTCGCCACTGTTTCTTTGTTTCCTCGGCCAGCTTCTCGCCTTCAATGTCGAGAAAGTAGGTCAAATGCAAACGCAGCGGGTGTGCCACGCCGTGCGCGTTGCTTGCAAAATCACCGTTAGGCGTGAAGAGTTTCGCCAGGTACACATCCCAAAACAGCACCTTTAATTGCGCTTCGCCAACTTTCTGCCATTGCCCACTATGATCTGAGTCCGTGCTGGTCACGGTCATGACAGCCGTTTTGTCAACGCTGTCCACGTCGGGAGTATCATAGCGACTCTGTTTATCGCTGTGCTTATCGGTCTGATTGCCACTGGCTGGCAATGCTGCGAACAGTGATAGACCTGTTGCGATTGCAACCAAAAGCGAAGTACGCATGGAAGTGTTCATGAAAATTTCCTCCAGATGTAGAGAGCAAGGGGCAGTACACAAGCCCAAAATAGAACGAACAGAATGACCTGAGGTAATAACTGCAATTGGATAATAACTGCCTGTTTCAGGTGGCCTACGTAGTAACTGAAAGGGCCAGAAACTGCAGAGATTAACGCCAGTTGCCAGTAGGGAAGGGGCCAGTGCTGCAAGAAGATAAACGCAAAGCGAGCAAACGATACCCAAAGTACACCGAGCCAAAGAGGGTTGATGGTAGCGTCGTTAAACACGAATAGGTTCATGCTGATAAATGTAAAGTCGGCGATGATGCCAATGCTTGCCAGACTAACAATCAACTTGAGAGTCTTTGCGCGCGGCAGGGTAAAAGCAAACCAGATTAACGCTACAAGCGCTGCCGCTGTGCCCCATTGCATGATAACGATAAGAAACCAGATAACGTTGAAAACGATACCGTGCCACAGCAATGAGGGCGGCTGAGTGCGCTCAATATTGGTATCATTAGTGTGGCTGGTGTTCATAATCATCATAGGGTCCCGGCGAGTGGTGATGAATATACGAAATGAACGGGAAATGGGTTTAGTTTAAAGCGGAAAGTTTACTGGGGGCAGTTTATAATACCAATCACATTAAATTATTGCTCACTCAGTGAGAATTTAAAGGCTTTTAGACAAGGCTTTGATTGCAGAGAATGGTTATTCCATTGTCAAAATCAGTGACGCAGGATAAACGCCTTTAAAACTCACCCGTAGGGAGTTTACCAGAGGCCCATTTACGGCCCTATATTTCATTAATATAGAATGACTATATCAATAAAATCTATGTTGTAACTGAACCTCTGCCCTAACTCTGAGTTGTGCACAAACTTAATGTGATTGGTATGAGCGACACCTGTATACCAATTCCACAAAGTGTTTTCTCGCTCAGTGGAGTTGGTATTGGGCCTGGTGTCGCTTAATTAAAGGATAAGTTTTTAACTAAATTACCGACTTTACGATATCAATGAAGTGCTCAATATCCGCCTTGTCGTTGTAAATGTGAGGAGATACGCGCATCCCAAAAGTGCGACTGTCGACAGCGATTTTCTGAGCGGCAAGTTTTTCTAATACGGCTTGCTGCTTATCAGCAAAATGCAATATTGCCGTACCTGAGCGTAGGGCCGAATGTTCAGGAGATACAATAAAGTCGGCGAGATGCTGCCAGAGATGATTTAACATGTTCTGGTTATGCTCGCGTAATTTGTCTGAGGTTACCTTATTAAAATACTTTAACGTGTGAGCGGCGATAGCATAGGGCGCGATTGAAGGGGTGCCGCCCCAAAAACGCATAGCACTTGGATGATATTTAAAGTGATGAATATCAAATTCAAACGGGTTTTCGTGGGAAAACCAACCAACATCAATGGGCTCACATTGTTCGATGTGTGCTGCTTTAATCCACAAATAGGCAGCGCCGGGGCCGGAACATAACCACTTCACACTAGAGCCAATCATAAAGTCTGGTTGCAGAGCCTGCAGATCCAGTGGGATAACACCGGCGGATTGAGCAATATCCAACACCGAAAGAGCATTCACTTTTTTGGCCAGGGCGATGACCTCCGAAATTGGTGCTAATTGGCCAGTATTGGAATAGGCATGGGAAACAAACACTAAATCAGTATCGGCATTTAAGTATTGCGCCCAGACATTGGCATCGGTGATGTCATGATCTTTTGGGATAAACCGAATGTCTGCGTCTGGTAGGCTTTTTTGTACGACGAACCCCATACTTGGGAAGTCCTGCTCCGCCATGAGTATCACAACGCCTTGTTTGCGTAATTGCGGTAAGGATTGCAATAGCTTGGTCAGAGCCGACGATAGGTTTGCCTGCGGACAAAACTGACTGGCGTTGGAATTAAATAACCCAGCTAGCTGATTAACAAAGTCGTCAATAATACCAAGCCACGGATGCCAGGGCTCGGTCGCACCATTTTGCCAGGGATCAAAAAATTGCTCATTAAAGCCCTGCTGTAAACTTTTTAGCGGCCGACCAACGCTGTGGTTTAGCAGGTAGGCACCCTCTGGCAGGTGAAAGTTTTGTTTAGCCATGATCATTGTGCGCTCTTATGTTAGTTATCCAGCGTGGATTTCAGGATTTCGATATCACCATAACGGGTGCGAATATCATCTCGATTTGCTGCGCAGCGTTTATCTCTGAGCTTTTCTAATCCGTCCAATAGTACCGGTAAAGGTGGACCGGATGCTGTAACTTTACCCATGTGCTGTTGCGCCATGGTTAGTGAAGGGATCCGAATATACTTTTCTACCAGTTGGTTATGGTGGGCAATCGCGGTTTCACCATGCAACTTACAAACCTCTAGAAACAACGCAAGGTTTTCCTGATACCAGGTTTGATGATGGGCATCTTTGGTTTCCAGAAAATCGTCCATTAAACTTGGTCTACGCATACAATCGCGCAGGATAATCTGATCTTCTGGCATCATATATAAAAATTTATCGACTAACATTTGCGAGTAAGCCGGCTCATTGGCAAAACACAAACCAAGCTGCATATCGATGACATTAATACCGGCAAAATCACCTGCATTCGCACCGCGATACACCTCTTTACCTACCCGGTAAGGCTTGTAATAAGGTCGCACACAATAGAAGAAGCGTTCGGTATCCAGCCGCTCGAACAAAACCTGGTTTGAGCACAGCACATCCTGTAACGCCTGTTTCGCCACTTTTAACAGATCGGCGGTAATTGGATGGGAGATCCCAAGAGGTTGAATTTTTAATAGTGCATCTGCGGCACGTTTATAGGCAAGAATACCTTTGGTGTTGTAATCGAGGAATAATGCTTCGTCCGTTAAATCGGTAAAGCGCTTATATACCCCATCTACGGCATGATTGTGTGTTGTGAGATGGGCGGTTGCAAACCTGGGAGTTACGCCAATAGACGCACCAATATGCATGGCCAGTGCTGAAGCTTGAGTTAATGGGGAAACGGTTTCTCTGGAAGGCTCGGTAATTTCATGGCGTCTGCACGCGGCCATATAGAGCCCGACATTGCCCAGCAGGTTGAACGCATTATCAAAGCCTTCGTCCGTATTGCCTTCGGCCAGCAGGGTGGCAATCAATGCCTCGCCCTGGTGTTTCAGATCGCTTTTTAAATCGTCACCAATATGCTCAACGCAAGCACGATCGTCTTGTTGCCAGTACAAGGTTTCAAGTTCTGAATTCAAGTTGCAGAACTCGTTTCTGATCCAGCGATCAAAAGCGCGGGTATTTGCTGTCACGGTTTTATGCCCATTATGATTTCACTAAGGGCATGCTAACAAAGCTTAACAAGTGAATTGCAATAAAATAGGTGAGTCGTTTTGTATTTTTGTAGTTGTATAGTCTAATATTGCTGGCATAAATAGTGGAAATCGCTAATATGCCTCCGTTGATTGAAGGGCAGCCTATGGATAATAAAGATTTACAGATACTCGAAGCCTTGCAAAGTCATGGTCGGATAGCAATTTCTGAACTGGCTGAGCAGGTAAACCTGTCGGATACTCCCTGTTTGCGCCGGGTGAAAAAGCTGGAAGCCAGTGGCATGATTAAAGGCTATCGGGCAAGCATCGATGCCAATGCGTTGGGGTATTCTGTGCTGATTTACGCGCAGGTGAGACTGACGGAAAACTCATTTGATAAGGCTGAAGAGTTTGAGCAGGCAATGCGGTCATTACCGCAGATCCTGGAATGCTCAGTAGTTACGGGGAGTTATGATTATTTACTAAAAATCATTGCTAAAGATCTCGGCCACTATGAACATTTTCTTAAAACATCACTTGGCAAAGTTGCCGCCATCGATAGCATCGAATCCACTGTCGTACTCAAACAAACCTTTTCCCGAGAGACGATACCGATTTTTGACTAACCCCTTGATTCTTTAGTTTATCGGTGTTCAGGAAGCTATTGCTGAATATCTTCCGAGGTTTTCTCAGATACTTCTTCGTTATCCTCAGTTTCTGTTTCACCATCTTGGACATCGGAATTATCTTTACTCTTTTCCGGGTGCCACTCATAGATTCGAGTGATAATACAGCTGTCTACCATTCCTCCGGTAACATCCGTCACGACTTTGTCGCCTCTTGATAAGCAACTTGACCCCATGCGCTGTACCGTTGCAATGCGGGTAAATGCCCACTGAGGATCGCAAGTTCCTGACAAGGTTAATTTATAGGCTTTGTTGGATCGCGGATAAATCAATAACGCCTTGCGTTCGCTATCTAAGGTACTCCAGCTATCTAAAGATGAGGCATAGCAGACTTGTGAAACTTCTTTTCCCTGGCGCGGGTCAACTTCTTTGGCAGCCGAGGATTGTTCGCCATTGCCGCTGCAACCCCCAATGACGAGTAATACCGTGAGCAAAGAATATTTGAGAGTCGATAATTTCACTAACATTGTCATCGCTATACCTTTTTCATACCTGTGCTTATTGTCGCTAAGGGTGTTATTTCAGGGCTTCTTTGACCGCTCTTGGCACTGCTGGTTAAGGTGCGCCTATTTGAACACCCTAGTGCGCCTTAAGTTATGAGTTAAGTATAGTCTGCCCGTATCAGGGGGATTTGGCAAAGCGAATATTGACGACTAAGTTAATAGTAAGGATTGATAACTCTCATAAACACAGATGAAATCAGTGGATAATGCAAATATTAGTCATGCGGCGACGGTGGCGGTGAATCGCTTCGGAATTGGTGCAAAACCTGGGGAGCTGGTGACTGCTTCAACCGACCCGCAAGGGTGGGTGATGAAGAGTCTTGCGCCGATAAGCTTTGAAAGCAGCCGCTCTCCTACGTCTTCGCAAATTTTAATTAAGCTGGCAGACATTCGTCAGTTACGGAAAAAACGTCAGGCTCTATTAGATTCAGGTAAGCTCGCAGATAATGACGAAATTCCCGATGAGCTTATGGATCCCGCCGGAAATTATTTTCAAGCTACCTATCGACAGATAGCGACGGATACCTTTAACCAGGCTCTGGCGTCGGATTCTGGAGTGAGTTGGCGGTTGCTAGACTTTTTTTCTAATCATTTTAGTGTATCGGCGAGTTCCCAAGGGATGACAGCGCTTGCTGCAACATTGGAAAGGGAGGCCATTGCGCCACACTTGTTGGGCTCTTTTACCGATATGTTAATTGCCGTATGCCAGCACCCGGCAATGCTGATTTATCTGAACAATGAAAAATCGTTTGGACCGAATTCCATTTTTGTTCAACACGGACGTCTTGGACTCAATGAAAATCTGGCCAGAGAAATATTAGAGCTGCACACCTTAGGCGTCGATGGCGGCTACACTCAGCAAGATGTTGTAGAGCTTGCCAAAGGCATAACCGGTTGGAGTGTGAAAAAACCTGTAGATGCTAAGTCAACAGGGTTCAAATACCGCAGTTATGGTCATGAGCCGGGAGCGCGAGTATTACTTGGCAAACAATATTCACAAAAAGGCATGCATCAGGGCCTAGCCATGCTTACCGATCTGGCCGCACATCCGCATACGGCAAAATTTTTAACGCACAAACTGGCCGTACACTTTGTCAGTGACAAGCCATCGAAAGCGTTACTTGAATCTCTGGAAAAACGCTGGCTAAACACAAATGGCAATATCCGTGAAGTGATGGAAACGCTGGTCAATCACCCCGATGCCTGGCAGCAACAAACACGAAAATATAAAAGCCCGCGTGATTTTGTGTATTCATCGTTGCGGGGGCTGAACGTAACATCGATAAAACAGGGGCAGTATTTCTCTACGATGCGCTCGTTAGGTCAAGCTCCGTTTAAAGCGGGATCGCCGGCAGGGTTTGGCGATGTGCAGCAAACCTGGGATGGCGCCAGTGCACTTATGGCACGCATTGAATGGTCCGCAGAGCTTGCGACACGCGCGAAACAATCCGATCCGCAAACGCTAATGAGCACAACATTAGGCAGTGCCGTTAGCCATGATACCTACGCGCATGTGAGCCGGGCTGAAAGTCGCGATGTTGCGATGACGCTTTTGCTAATGAGCCCTGAATTTCAAAGGAGATAATGATGCGCCGCAGACAATTTATCAAAGCATTAACCGCATCATTGGCAACCATACATACGCCATTGCTTGCGGCCAATAAAATATCCCTTAATCCAAATGGCAGTGACAAACCCGCGAAGTTGGTTTGGGTGATTATGCGCGGTGCTCTGGATTCCCTGCATACCGTTGTTCCAACATTTGAATCACAGCTTGCCAGCCTTCGGCCGAACCTATACCCAGCTATTAAAGATGAGTTATTGGCCATTGATAACGGCTTTGGATTGCATCCAGCGATGACTCATATGCATACGTTGTATCAGCAAAACCAGTTATTGGTGATCAATGCGGTATCCTCTGGCTTTGCCGAACGTTCGCACTTTGACGGTCAGGATTTTCTTGAAAGTGGACTTGCCGATATTGATGCTGACACCGGATGGCTGGGGCGCGCTGCGGCTTCCAGAGTCAATAAAGCCATTGCCGTATCTAATTCCATCCCCATCAGTTTACGGGGTTATGAAAAAGTAACTACCTGGTATCCATCTCGCTTTCAAAGTGCCGATGCGACAGTTTTTGAGGCGCTGGAAGACTTGTATCGTAGCGATGAATTGCTGAGTAAACGTCTTGCTCAAGGGGTTGAACTCAGACAACTTACCAATGAAGGAAGTTCCGGTTATAACCGAGGCCGGTTTGTCGATCTTGCCCAATCTTGCGGACGTATTCTGGCAAATGACAAAGGTACAGATTGTGCGATGCTCGAAGTCGGTGGCTGGGATACCCATAATTACGAAATACGCCGTCAGCACAAGCATTTGGTGGAATTAAATGATGGCTTAAAAGCATTGCAGCAAAGCCTTGGCGACTACTGGGAAAATACCGTGGTAGTGATGGCCACTGAGTTTGGCCGTACCGTGCAGGAAAACGGTACATTGGGCACGGATCATGGCACCGCAAGTTGCATGTTTATGGCCGGAGGCGCGGTAGCTGGTGGTCAGGTTTTAGGTAAGTGGCCGGGATTGTCGAAAGAGCAATTGTTTGAAGGTCGGGATCTGGCGCCAACCTCCAATACATTTTCCTGGATAGCATCCATGCTGTCTCAGCATTGGCAGTTAGGCGATCAACAAATTGCCGAGGTGTTTCCTCAGGCAAGCCCATATAAAGGCAATTTAATCGCCAAACGCTAGCTGGATTGCGATTGCCATTCGGTCTTTAAAAGGCCGTAAATGAATTCGTCATGCCAACGCCCGTTTAGGGTTGAATGCTGGCGCAGGCAGGCCTCCTTTTGCATCCCAAGCTTTTCCATTAATCCGAAAGATGGATGATTTTCTGTGACGCAATAGGCGAGGATCTTATTTGCCTGCGCCTCCAAAAATAACCAATCGACCAGCTTTTTGGCGGCTTCCAAAGCATAACCTTTGCCATGGTAATCGGGATGTAAGCGATAGCCTATTTCCACCCGCCCATATTCAAGCGAGTCGACTCGCAGACAAACGATGCCGATAAACGTTTGTTCATCTCGCAAGCAAACGGCCAATCCTAACCAGGTTTTCTCATCACATTGCCAGGGTTCCATGAATTCGCGAACCTTCTTCTCAAGTGTCGCATCGTCTTCAATATCAGCGATATAACGCATGATTCTGGGATCTTTGTTGTGCGTCAGTTCTACAGCTAGATCGTCAGCTTGAAAATTTCGAATGTGCAGGCATTCTGTTTGCCAGTTACATTGATTAAGCCTGTCTTGAAGTTCTATTGCAGACAACATAGTGATTTTAACCCTTTTTATGCTCTTGCTTTACGGTATCTTTGGTGCAGAATTTGCACCCGTTCAACGTAGTTTTTTGTTTCGGTAAAAGGTGGTATGCCACCGTATTTCCTGACATTTCCTTCACCAGCATTGTAGGCGGCGGTGGCAAGTTTGATATCGCCTCGGTATTTTTTTAATAAACGTGCCAAATGTTGAACCCCGCCCTCGATGTTTTCCCGGGCAATAAAGGCATTTTTAACCCCCAGAGACTCGGCTGTTGCTGGCATTAGTTGCATCAGTCCTTGCGCGCCCTGTTTGGATATTGCCTTATGATCAAAATGAGATTCGGCGTGGATCACGGCGCGAATAAGCGCCGAGTCGACCAGATACTTAGCACTGGCGGAAATAATTTCCTGACGATAATCGTCGGTATTTAAGCGGGTACGATACCAGTTTACCTGTGAATTGGTGCTACAGGCGTAGCACTGGGAGCGGTATAAAGTATAAGGCACTGATTTTGGTTCTTTATCTGAAAAAGAAACCACGCCATCTTCGGATGTGTATTTGTAGATATTCCCGTTGTTGGCAAAACCAACGGTGGATATAAACAGTGTTAGAAATGTCAGACCTTGACGCCAGCTCGCCATAATCCCTTCACATTATTATTATTTGATAGTGTTAACATAACCAAAATTCAGCCTATTGGCTATTCTGATCATCGCCTTGTTGTAAACGCAATTGGTTTTGGCAATCTTGTGCAACCAGTTTTATTGCTTTTAATGCGGTTTCTGGAGGTATTGCGTTTTCCTCTAACAACTGGATTAAATCTACCGCAAGCTGTACGTGTTTAGGTGCATTTTCTAAAGACATTCTAGCAATCTTTATGTGAATTTATGTTAGTGTCAATGACTAGGCGAAGAACTGCAATAGCTGGTTGTAAATATTATTATTTATATGACTTTTGATAGCGTTTTTTCAGGTCCGTCTTTTGGCCTACGGCATCTGAGCACGACGAAAACTGCTGGCGCTAACGTCGGAACAGTCTTCGGGCAAAATACCATTAGCTATTCCATGCCAAGTTGATTTTTTGCCCATTGCACCATGTCCGGTTCAATCGGAGGCGGGGTTGTATCTACGCCTCTTTCCAATAGTAAAACCAGCCCTTTGAGTGCCGAAACTCGCGCATACCATTTATGATTACCATTGACCAAATGCCAGGGAGCATGGTTGGTGGATGTTTGCTGGAACATATCGTTGGTGGCTTGTTCGTAGGCGGCCCATTTTTCTCGGTTACGGATGTCTTCTTCAGTGAGCTTCCAACGTTTGACGGGATTATCGAGGCGCTCTCGAAAGCGCTGCAGTTGTTCGTCTTTACTGATGTGAATAAATGCTTTAATGATGCGTACCCCGTCGTCCGTTAACATACGTTCAAATTCGTTGATCTCCTGATATGCCCGTTGCCATTCAGCAATGCTGGCGAAACCTTCAACGCGTTCTACCAGTACCCGGCCGAAATATGAACGATCAAAGATGGCGATGCGTCCTGGTGGAGGCAGGGCTTTTTGGAAACGATACAGATAATGTCTGCCTTGTTCTTCTTTGCTGGGGGCGGCGATAGGGTAGACTCGAAAACCTCTAGGATCGAGGCGCTCGGTGATCCGACGAATTAATCCTCCCTTACCACTGGCATCCCAACCCTCCAGAACAATAATGACCCTGCGGCCTTGATGAAAATAAGCCTGCTGAACGGCAAGCAGCCTTTTCTGCCAATGGCTTAGCTGTTTTTGGTAGGATTTTTTGTCTTCGATAATACCCTTGCTGAAATCAACATCACTGAGTTGGGGCACCGGGTCGCTAATAATTATTTCTGAAGGAGTATTCATTGCAACGCACTCTTAAATAATGACTCTTTCAGTGTTAGAGACAACTGAGTAAAACTCAAGAAAATCAATGGCTCATTCTTATATTCGCAACTAATCTTTATTTTAGTGACTTATTAAACGAGTGATATGGTGTTACCTAGGATCCTAAGTGTCATTCCTACCTGGATAAAAATCTTGTCTTCGGGGATCTTGCTGGCCGCGGTTTTCTTATTGTGCCTGGAAATTATGGTGGTCTATGGCCAAGAAGAAGAACGCTTGCCTAGCTGGGTAAGCTATCTGGTTTCACTTTTATTTTATGGCGTGATTCTGGTGTGGATTGCCCGGTTGATTTATATCTTCATTTACCTGTTTCAACAAAATGTGAAAAATCGGGTGTTGGGGGATTTGGCGGCGACTTATTTATCCACGGTTATCGTTTTTGCGTCAGGTTACTATCTGATTAGTTCATTGGCAGACTATCGTCACGCAATGAATGAATACCACCATTATCAGACATTGCCTGAACATTTCCAGCATATTGAATACCCGAACAATCATCGAGGTTTCAAGGGCATGAATTATTCCATGTTTGCTGGCGTTGCCGCATTGGTTACGGATATCGAGGTTAAGTATGGTCAGCCGATAACGGCGCAGCATAAATGGCAGGCGGTGAATCAACTTGAGAACGTGTTTTTACCGCAGTATTTGCGAGAAAATCGTCATTTGTATTTTCTTGAATGCTTTTATTTTAGTGTGGTGACGGTGACCACACTAGGTTATGGTGACATTACCCCAAATTTTTGGTTTGTGAAAATAGCGGCATCGATACAAAGCTTACTGGGGGTTGCTATCGTCGCTGTCGGCTTTGGTTTGATTGTAAATCGTATCCGGCAAAGAAATCAGCTTGAATGTCGGGAGCGACAATAAGGAATGTATTTTGAAGAAAGTAAAAAACGAGAAAGAGTTATTGAAGAAAGCGTTAATGGTCGGTCAAAGCTATGCTAATAATCGCGGCTACCGGAGTTTTGGGCCAACCGATTCGTTTGACCAAAAAGTCGAATGTATCTATTTGTTGTTGGTGAACGATAAGTTATTGATCCCGTTACCGGAAGAACAGCAAAACGGTGTTCATATGAAAAAGCGGTTAGTGAAATGGATCAGTAGTCAGCTTCCAGCCGATCATCCTTTGTTGAATTGACAATATGCTCTAATACCAATCACATTAAGTTATTGCTCACCCGTAGGGAGTTTATCTTAAGGCCCATTTACGGCCCTATATTTCATTAATATAGAATGGCTATATCAATGAAATCTATGTTGTAAGTGAACCTATGCCCTAACTCTGAATTGTGCACAAACTTAATGTGATTGGTAAAAAGGTAACGGCAGGCAAAGATAACAACCAAATTACGAAATGCGTGTTCGGTCCTTTTACTACCTTGGCTCGCCTTATACTCTTTACTTAGAATAATAATTAGCATTTAATATGGTTCCTTTTGGTTTATGTTTTATAAGGAATTTTCAGGATGAATCAATGTAAAACAGGGATTTTTGCCCTAAGTCTTTCTACGCTTTTCTTAACTCAAACCGTCAATGCTGAAGCGTTGCTAAATCCAAAGCCTTTCTCTGTCGGTATCGGTAGTTATGCCTTGGTGGTCAGCGCCGATGATTCGGACTATGACGACGACGATTTTTCCGGTTTTCAAGTTAATGCAAGTTACGCATTTAGCGACAATTTTGCTGGAAAACTTACCTATTATTCATTAGAGCATGATGACTGGTCAGATCTAGAAAATAGTGGTTTTGACTTGGTAGGTTATTTTGGTACCGGCTTATTAAACGACGGATTTAAAGCCTACGTTGGTGGCGGTGTTTATCGGGAAACGTGGGAAATTGGTGGTTTTGACTTTGACGAAACTTTTTCAGGTTTTCAGTTAAATGGTGGTATTGGGTATCATTGGCCTGCGGTGACTTTAGATCTGACGCTAGGGTTGCGCTCAACCGGCGATTATGAAGATTTTGCCGGTATTGATGCAACGGCGGTGACCTCGTCGTTATCTATCGGTTATCGTTTTTAATCTTACCTGCCAATTTAAATCTTTGAATCAGTGAAGCTTTGAATCAGCAAAATCATAAGGGCACTTAACGTGCCCTTGTTTGAATGTGCGGTTCATAACGAGCTTAGAAACTGTAGCGAACACCTATCGCACTGCTCAAACCAAATTTGAAATCATCGTCATCATGGTTATTATTATCATGCATTTCCAGTTGCGGTGCTAATTGGCCAAAGACATGCCAGCCTTGGGCAATATGTAATTTAATGCCTAAAGGCACGCGCATTCCATAATCGTTTTCACCCACGTATGCACCGGCAGCAAGATACCAACTCAATGGTGCATTTTGCTTAAAAATTCCTTGTTGGAATTTATAATCGAGACTGATGCCATTATTCCCGGCAAATAATTGAACATTATCAATTTGCGCAGACAGGCCCAAACCTTTGTCGATAGCTAAGCCTAACTGGACGTTAGCGTAAGAAGAAATTGGTAACAGCAATGAAACTGCCATTGCCAGGCGTAAACAAAATTTTTTCATAGAAAACCACAGATTGTTATTGTCAAAGATGTCTATCAACCCATGCTTGGTAACGAAACCTTAAAGCGGGGAGATAAGAGCGGGCGGGGGCCTGTTTTTGTGCTCGCTAAGCTGCAGTTATGAGCTTTGCCTCAGCATAGTAAATAAGTCCTCTATGGCAGGCAAGTAATTAGCCAATTATCTGGATTGATTGCTTAAATTATCAGCATTAACGATAGGTGACAGCTCTAAAAACAGCGCAAAGAGAATTGCAACGATCGAAAAGATAATCGCAACGATCGAAATTGAGGTGACAAAATTCGGTTTAGCCGCCATTAAAATCGGTATAAAACGCCTACATTGACACCATAAATATTTTCGATCTCTGTTTGATACAGTTCATGTTCGATAAAAATGGTAAGCCTTTCTTTCGTACCTTCGATGCCGATGGCAAAGTGCCCATCGGTACCACTATCTGAATATGATTCCACTCGATTAGTATCTTCTATGCTAGGGTCGTAGTGGTTTATCACTAACTTTTTGTCAATATCGGTATGCCAATTGAAAAAGCTCGCTTTTGAGTAGAGCGCAAAATGTCGTGATAATGGCAAAGATGCTTTCAGGCCTAACCGAAATCCATAATTGTCCTGAACAGAACTGCGATAAAGATCGACATTTCTATCGCCAGTGCCGGCAAATTCTTGCTCGATTATTTCTTCCAGTTTACTCAGATCGGTAAAACCAGCTTCAATGGCAAAATACTTATTGATGGGATACCCGGCAAACAATTGGTAATAGAATCCAGATTTGTCGACACTTCGAGACTCGAGATCATTGTTGGGATAATCGTAACTGCTAGAACCCAGGCCAGTGCCGATATAAAAGGGAACGGGGGATTTTGGCAACGCTGCCCGACAGACAGCAGGCATCACAACGCAAACAGCGAAAACCGCTGCTAACCATATCCTTATGATTTTATTATTAATCATCAACGCTATACCGAATATTATTGTTATCTCTTTTAAACTTAGCACGAGAAAATGAGAAGACAAATTTGTGCTGGTATTGATTTTTAAATCGGCGTGTTTATCAATAGCATCAAAGTAGAGGTGTTAAAGGCGGGTTCTGAAAAGCAAGGCTAACTCGCCCTGTGTCAGAAAACAGGGTAATAGCGTTTGTCTATCACCCTGTGGTTTATATCGACAATACTAGCTTTTGTATTTTACTGAGCAACCGTAAGGTGCGGTCAGTTTATTCTCAACATCTTTACCCGCCATTAGCGACGTTAAGCTGACATCTACATAGTTGGTCGCTTTCTCAATATCTGCCGGGTTTGCCGATTTAATGCTATCGATGGCGCCAGCATATTTCAAATCACCTTCTGGATTAATGATATACATATGCGGTGTGGTTTTAGCACCATACAGTTTGCCAACGTCACCTTCTGGGTCAAATAATACATGGGAAGGTTCGGAATTACGCTCTTCATTTAAGGCTACGGCTTTTTCTGCATCGACATGACCCTGCTTACCTTCAGCGGAAGAGATAACCTGTAACCAGACAACGTCCTGCTCGGTATATTTGCTTTGCAGCTGCGGAATATTGCCACTGTCATAGTGTTTTTGCACGTAAGGACACAGATGATTGGTCCATTCTAAAACCACATACTTGCCTTGGTAATCACTTAATTTAACGGTATTGCCTGTCTCATTAACCAGCTCAAAGTCTGGCGCGGCTTGATCTACTTTTACCCCGGCGTGCACCGAAAGGGAAAAGGCGAATGCCATAAATGCTGTCAAAAAAACACTGTTCTTAACCATGATTAATTTCCTTCTTTGCTTGATTAATGGCCTCGATAACCATGTCGGCCGTAAGTATTTGCGGCAATACTTTTTCATAGGTGCTGCCGCCATAAATCACATATAAAGGTACACCTGAACGTTTATATTTCTGTAAAAATGCTAATATTTCTGCGTTTTTATTGGTCCAGTCGCCAACCATGTAGTTAACCGACTGTGATTGTAAAATGGTCTGCACGTCCTTATCCGAAAATGCCACCTGTTCGTTTACTTTACAGGTAATGCACCAGTCGGCGGTCATATTAACCAGCACCACTTGGTTTTCCTGCTTTAACTCGGCAAGTTTGGTTGGACTGTAGGATTTTTCAAAAGTGACAAGATTACTATCGCCAGCCGATGTCGGTGGCGTAACGGATGCGCTGAAATATACCGCGGAAAATACGAACGCAATAGCACTACATTGGAATAACCCTTGCCATATACCTTTGCTGATGGATGCCAGCCACAGAATCAAGGCAAACAGCAGTAGCGCCATCATCAATACGAACTGGGTACTTGCATTGCTTTGCCCCAGAAATACCCAGACCAACCACACGACCGTCGCAAGCATGGGAAAGGTCAGGAATATTTTGAAGTGATTCATCCATGGACCAGGTTTTGGTAGCCATTGGCGAAAGGTTTTCGACAGCATAAGCAATGTCATAGGTAGGGCAAAACCCAGAGCTAACGCGTTGAAAATAACAAGCGCTGTCAGGTTGTCACTGAGCAAGGCCACTCCTAGAGCCGCAGCCATAAACGGGGCGGTACAGGGAGATGCAACAACGGCGGCGAGCACGCCGGTAAAAAACTGACTGGCGAAACTATCGCCTTTTATTAGTGATTGGCCGATACCTGCATATTTCGCACCAGTAGGGCCAATGTCCAACAATGTCAGGGTGATGTACACAAACAAAAAGCTCAACGCGACGATAACGGCGGGCTCTTGCATATGAAACCCCCAACCAACGGCATTGCCGGATTCTTTCAGACCAATAATAATCGCCGCAAAGACATTAAAGCTAACGAGTACACCGGTCAGGTAACCAAGTTTCTTGGTGAGTGTCATTTGCGTGTCAGATAAAGATAGTGCCTTGAAAGACAATACTGGCAACACACAGGGCATGATATTGAGGATCAAGCCTCCGACAAACGCCATGGCAATCAGCAACCAAAGGTTGATATCCTCTCCCTTGCCCGGACCGATAGCATTGGCATCTGCGGTAAGGTAATAGGCGCGATAACCGTCGCTCACTAAAAAGCGCAACGATTGGTTGTTTGCAACAAAATAATCCGATAATGGGATAACGCTGGTAACCTGACCATTATCGCTCACTTGTTGTTGTGGCTGGTTGTGCTGAACGATATCAGACCGCAATGGAAATAAGGTCCAGCTCGATGAAACAGGCGGTTCAAACACGACCGATATATGTTGCTCAGTAACCTCAAATTTGCCATGGAGTAATTGTGTGGCAGGCAGGCTGTTACGTTGTTCCTCGAATAAGGGCTTTGAATCGGAAGATTGACTAGGTGTCGACACCGGTAAGGTTAATGTAAGGTCAGCCCAGCCGGGAATACAGTCTTCTTTACATACTAACCAGGATAATGACGCTTCTATGGTAATGTTATCCTGATTTAGATTGTCAGGAACCTGCACTGGCACCATTAACAGGTTCGCGCCTTCATAGCCGTAGTTAACCAGATGGGCGACAGGAATCGCTTTTGGTATCGGCCATTGAATGTCTCCAAATTGCAGCTTAGCATCACTGCTCCAGGTAACACTCGGCGCCTCACCGGAATCTCCGGGGTTTTGCCAATAGGTGTGCCATTCAGCTTCCGGCTCTAACAGGATCCCTATCCACTGTTCACTGCCAGGTTGCCAGGCCTGATTTTCACTGTGCAGGGAAACTTCGATGTGCGGTCCGGTTGCGGACGTATTAGCGGTTGCGAAGTTCATCCCTAACAATAGAATCGAGTTAATAACTACGTTTATTAACAGCTTAAAATCTGTTTTTATTAATGTCCTGATAAGGCGATGCATTTGTTTAGGCTTCTGTAATGAGTATTGTCTAAAAACACTAAAAATTCGTGTGAGACTTTTTATACGTGTTTTGTTAATAATTTGTTTAATTGTTTTAAGTGTTAAGCATGATGGAGTCAAGAAATTAACCACTAGGAATGATTATTTGCGACGGATGGTAAAAATTACAAGAATAACCATTTCAATCGAATAATTTTGGTTACGGGTTATTTCGCGGTATCTTGTGTTGCAACTTCAGAATAAAAACATGGAACTATCAATGACTATCGAACTTTGGTGTCTGTTTATCGCAGGCTTGCTACACACCCTTTCAAAATTACCGTTGGTAAAAGCTCAGGCACAATTGAAAGGTGGATATGATAACAATAACCCTCGGGAGCAACAGGCAACCTTATCTGGTTGGGGAAAGCGCGCCCATGCAGCACACAATAATCAAATCGAAAGCTTCCCACTATTTGCCGCCGGTGTTTTAGTGGCAATGATTGCCGATGTAACATCAAGCGCAGTCGGTTATCTGGCTATCGCTTATGTTATTTGTCGAATTTTATATATTGTGTTTTACGTGAAAGATATCGCTAGATGGCGTTCTGTGGTTTGGATTGTTGGCTACTTTGCGTCTTTGGCACTACTTTGCAGTCCGGCTTGGGGCTAATAAGACATTGGAACTGTCTTAGATAGGGGGGGCAGGCAACTTGCTTTAGTGAACTCGGATATTCCTTGTCTTTGTATTTGAGGTGAATTTATCAAGCCAATTAGTAATTTTCTAAGGCATAGCGCAAACTTAGAAGACGACTCAATAATTGCTAATTGGCTAATTGGCTAATTGGGTTTGCGCGGGATTGTTGCTGGATTTAAGCCAAAGCAAAGTTAAACCCCAGTTAAGCCAAAGCTGAACCTAAGATACCGACCGGAGAATATAATGAAAAAGCTAATCGTTTTGATATTCATCATGCTGCAGGCATCGTGCTCTAGTACCCAAGAAAAGCCAGAAACCGTTGTGGCGCAAGACAGAATGGTAACCGTTACATTATTTCACCCTGACGAGTTTACCGATATTGAAGCCGGGAATATGGGCGTCCAGTCCCGGTTTGAGCAGAATGTCGCTGATAAGTTGGCTGAAGCATTAGCCGATGAGTTTGAAGATAAAAATGTCACTATAGATATAAAATTCACCGACATCGATTTAGCTGGTGATACTCGCTTTAATACTCAGGAAATTCGGGTTATCAAAGACTTATACATCCCACGCATGGCATTTGAATATAGCATCAAAGATGCTTCTGGCAATGTGCTTAAAGAGGGCCGCGATGACATCAAAGGTATGGGCTTTTTAGACAGAAGACTAGTTGGTAGAGCGGCTGACGAGCTCATCGGTTATGATAAGCGCATGCTTGTGGAGTATTTTAAGAAAATTTTGTAGAGACGTTAAAAGCTCATTGTTCTTCTATTTACCGAATGGGCTCAATTTCATAATAAAGTTCCATGAGTTCCTAGCGTCCCTGTTTGCAATAATTTTCCAATGTTTCGGGGGAGTGTCATTTTCTCAGAGGGCTGAAGGCGACCTAATACAGTGGCCGTAAGGTTTTGATATTAAATCATTCTTAATAGTTATGATAAAAATCAATTGGTTTCATTTAAAAGATGTCCTGTTGTCAGAACAAATGTAAGGTACTATGACAAATGTATAGGTCAAGTAAACGCTCATGATAAAACTGTCATAATTTCTTACTGTAGAACTCAGGGACTCTTATTAACTAACTAATTTGAATGCGATTTTTTTGTTGGCTTAAACATTGCAACAAGCCTTCGAACGCATTAGAAACATTCTCGAAGTTTGAGTCTTTGTACCGTTCATAAATTACGATTATTTTATATTAATTAAAATCCGTACATGCATCTGAAAGCAGACTTCAGGTTGTTGGAATTGGGAGGTTCGGCATACGGCTTCAGCCAAACACAGGTTACCTCCATGAAAATATTAGCTTCACTTACTTGTCTTGTCGTTCTATTCATTTCAACGTTCCATGCCAATGCTATTCAGATAAACGGTTTTGTTGATTATTACGAAGGTGATAATTGGGAAGTAGATGCCTACATAGACGAGCATTTAGATACCTATGAAGGACATATCGGTCTTTCATATATCCCAACGGTGGAAATATCTTCAGAACGTATGGGCTTGGAAGGGGGCCATTCTATTGTTGGTTCATTAGTGGGCGCTGGAGATTCGTTTATTATCGTGGAAATTGCTATTCCAGCGAGTGGCACGATTACATTCGACTGGAGTTATTACGTTGGCGGTTGGGATTTAGAATTTCGATTAGAACCATTCGGGTATCTGTTAAACGGCACGTTTTACCATTTGGCTGCTGATCCTGATATAGGCTACGACTCTGAGCAATATTTTGACTTATTGGAAGAACAACAAGGCTCGGCAAGTATTTCTGTTCAGGCAGGTGATGAATTCGGATTTACTCTTTTTTCTGAGGATAATTTCCTTTCATACCCTATTGTAAGTATCTTTAACTTTTCTGCTCCCGCACCAGAATCTGTGCCTGAATCGAATACATTAATACTCGCTCTAGTATCCGCTTTGCTTTTGCTAACGCGGAAATCAGGGCTATCGAAATACATGAAGGTATAAGCGAATGGCTAAGCAATTGTGGGTTTTTCGCCTTATGCGACTTATAACCGTGAGCCTATGCCTGATTTGTTCTACCGTTGCTCGAGCAGAACTAATAACCATCATCGATTTTAGCGAATCTGGCGATAAGCAAGAAAGGCCTCTAGGGCCTGAAGTTCTTTTTACAGACCTAATGGGAATTTCTGATTTTAATGTGACCATTAGCTCTAAACGCAACTACGATTTGTGGATTAAATCTGGTGTAGGATTGGGGAATTGCCTCGAACAGTTTTGTACAGGTTCAGCTGATACAAGCCTTCAGCGGGGATTGGTGATTTCATTTTCCTATCGAGGGATGCCATTGGAATTCGAAAGATTAACTTTATTTTTCGATAATCCTATCAATGATATTGGTAATGCATCTTTAGATCTTGAAACTGTTGAAGGAAATGGTTTTGCATTAAAGCTAAGATCGATTTGGACCACTAACCCTTATGTTCATTGGAATTACAATATTGACCCGTTTCAATTTACGTTTGTGGATGATGAATACTCCGATATTTATTTAAGGGCTATTTACGCCGAAAGTATTAAGTTTCCTACGTCTATTTTAGAAACGCCTTCGTTTGTGCTCTTCTTCTTACCTGTGATCGCGATAATACTTCGAAAGAGTAAGAGGTATGCCAGCGAAGAGGTCCTTTAAATTTAAAACGGATTTATTGAGCTTCACTTATAGAAAGAGCCGAATAATTCGGCTCTAATTGCGTTGCTTTATTCAAAGCATTCTTCTGCATCTCCCATTATTTGAACGGCTCGTTGTTCTAAAAATATTTCAATTGCTGAACGACCGCCTCTAAGGATGGTGTGAATGTCATTAGGGTTATTGGGAGCTAGCCCATTTTCTTGTTCAAAAGCGTTTAACATACCATCGTTATCACTGTCTTCGGTATTGATATCACGAGATGTTGACCCCCAAAAGAGATCTGGATCTTTATTACCGTTGTACTTGCCGGTTCTATCCATGACATCGTTTATTGCTTTGGTATCTATGGCATCTCTTGGAAACGCCCCCGCACACTTCAACACTCTTTGATAGGCTGTGGTTGAGCTATCGGTTGTGATTGGCTGATAACCCGCTTTTTTGCTGAAATCTATAGGCTGTTCGTTATCAAACATATCGGCAGTTACTACACCTTTTAAATAAAAATTGTAATTCGTCAATTCCAGAAAAGGGTTGCTAAACGTTCCTGTGTAAGGTTTATTCGGATCATCAACATAATTATCAAAGGAATAATAACTTAACTGCGGGTTTGAATTTTCAGGGTCTAACCAAATCGGCAATAAGGTTTCACTTGGGCCATCGATGTAATAGTTACCAATGATATTGAATTCACCATCTGCAGGGTTGTGGTGTACGGTTGCTTCCTTACTATTGTAAATAACGTTATTACGGATATCTGCTGGCCCGTAAGCAATGGCTGGCGCTCGTCTTCTGTTGTGCGCAAATAAGTTATGGTGTACGGCAATTAGACCGCCGTCAGGACCATTAAGTAAGCCATTTCCTTTTTGATGGGTTGGTGTCTCTCGAGGGAAACTGATAACCGACCACTGCACCGTGATGTTTTTTGCACCAGTATAGAAATCAATATTCTCATCACTAGCGTGCGATACACTCACGTGATCAAGGATAATATGATTATTCGATGAAAATTGAATGGCATCATGATCTTGTTGAGACTTTCTCCCTAATGGCGGGCGTACTCTAATGTGTTGGACGATAATGTTGCCAAAGCTATTATCCGGGTCACGAATATAGCGAGTGTACATGTGACCATGGAGCGTAACACCTTCAGTGCCTGGTGCCGTTTGGCCTGCAATCGTTAAATCACCATGGTTAATGGTGATGTCGCCATCGATAACGCCGGAAACATCGAATACGACAATGCGCGCTCCAGGTTGGTCAATTGCATCTTGCAAACTTCCCGGGCCGCTGGCATTTAAATTGGTAACTTTTATTACCTGACCGCCTGCGCCGCCGGTTGTATTGCCGACAAACCCTTGAAACGGCAGGCTGGCAACTTGTTTTTCTTTATCGCCAGTTGTCGAGCGAAAATCAGCGCTGACATCGCCAATGAATAGGGTGGCTGCAACGGTAGAATTAAAAACAGCGGAGTTTTGGATTCGTACTTTTACTTTATCACCATTATTTACCGTGCCCTTTGTTGATACAAATGCGCCGCCATTAACCTTATATTCACCGCCAACAATCCTGATTGGTGCCGCTGTATTGATACCTGTAACCGTGATGCTATTTGACGTTGTTTGTGAAGAAGGGGTTTGTTCAGTAGCGCTGTTAAAGCGAAAAGGCTCAGGGACGGAATCTTGCAACTTGTCTTCAGTTGTTACCTCAAAACTTGCTTGTACGCCTCCAATATCAATCGTCGCCGATGTTTTTTCGCTGTAGTTGCTTGGGCTTAATACACGTAAGGCTAATGTATCGCCATTCTCAATGAATCCTTTATCCTTGGTAAATGCTGCTTGGTTAATCGAATACTCGCCATTTTCAACATTCACTTCGGCTTTAGATGTTATGCCTGATATCGTAATGTTCTCGGACGAAATGAGGGTATTTCGAGGCTGGTCGTTTCGAGCAGTGAATGAAAATGAGTCCGGTTTTTGAACGATTGAGCTGCTGTCTTCATCTTTACTAACTTCATCATCTTTTGAGCAAGCACAGAGAAATGAAACTAAGAACAATATTATTATTGGTTGCTTAAAATTAATACGCATAAACCACCTTTAAAGGGAATTATCAAAATTATTTTATCGATTTAAAAATGAGAAAAAGGCCGGTTCTCGTCATACTGCAGTAACAATAAATAGTTCTATATAGCTTTGCTTAATGCGCCTAAAAGCGTCTAGGTACGCTTAGGGGGAGTATCAGAGCAAACAAAAACAACGGATATACTGGCAACGGGGGAGTTGAGCATTTTTCGAAAAAAGTATCTCTTAGTTCGGCGGGCCAATCTGTAACAATTTGCAAAGCTTTGTACCGTTGTGATCGATAGGTTGCCCATTTTTCAGTAAATTCAGGCGTCTATGTGTTTTGTTGAGAGAGTTGTTTTTTAGTTTCGAAATTGATTTAGAGAATGTTGGCCGTCCTGATTTGCGCAGGAGAATTGGCTCGGGGTTTTGAGAGCGAGTCGGTTATTGCTTCTCATTTTATTACTGATGGTTTAGCAAAACAGCTGTAGGAATAAATGGTGGCCCGTCCCTGACTTGAATTGTGGGATTTGGCTCGGGTTATCGAGTGCGAGTCGGTTGTTGCTTTCTTATTGTTATTGTGTGATTTGAAAAATGGTGGCCGTCCCTGACTTGAACTTGTTGTTGTAGGTCTTATTTTATAAGGGGTTTGCTTTTTTATTTGGGGTTGGTGTTACTATGGGTGTTACTAAACGGGAGAGTCATTTGTGATTCGATGTGTAACTCTATTACTAAAATCGACAACGCTAGTTAACTTTTGTAAGAATAAGAGTCGTAAGTAGAGTCTACGATTGCTAATAGGTGGGTGTACTCTATTCCTTTAGGAACTACATTCGTTGGTCTATTGCTGTTAGGTCACGTTGTTCCGCAACCATAGTCGATTGGTTCAAATCTCACCAAGTTAAGTCTAATGTATTCTTATTGATTTCCATTTGATAAATGGGGAAGTAACCGGGTAGGAAGTTCAGAATCTCCAACACAACCTTTTTAGTGGCTAAGTCGCAGTTAACCCCGAAATAGAGCTCTTTAATTTGGTCCTCTTTGATTACCCAATATCCAGGATTTTTTAGCCAAATTCGGTATTCAGATTCATTTGCCCAGTGTTTGGACTTAACGGACAAGTCATTAAGGAATATGTGCTGAAACTCTTCTTCACCATTTATGAACCTAAAGAATTCTTCGACATTCCAATCAGGCAATTGGTTCAGGTATTCAACTTTTTGTAAACTATCTTGAACTTCGCTTTCATTAAATTCAATACCTAATACAATTCCCTTGTGGCTATTAGCATAATGCGACCACATTACGACGTCATCACATTTCGTGCTGAGAGAGCAAAAGGCAAATTTCTTAGCCATTTCTCTTCTGGCTTCCAAAAACATCTTATTTATATCATCATTTCTCAAGCCAGCTAGGTGTAGTGGCATAGTAATTTTGGCCACCTAATTAGAGGATGTTATGATCCGTTCATAGCAGTATTAGGTGAATTAAAT
>NZ_JBHZSG010000027.1:0-45227 GCF_043642205.1 Thalassotalea litorea
TCTCTGCAATCAAAGCCTTGCCTAAAAGCCTTTAAATTCTCACTGAGTGAGCAATAATTTAATGTGATTGGTATTAACTTCAAAGCTTCACTAAGTGCGTAATATTGGCTTTGTTCATTACCAGGCGTAATCGAGGCGCAGGCCAATCAGCGGTTCGGCTTCACTATCATCCTCTACTTCAATACCTCGGCGATAGTCAAACTCGGTGTCGTCGCTGGAGGACGCTGCGGTTAGGTTGATAACATCAAGAAAGGCCGTGACATCTATGGGGCCAAGTGCTCGTCGATAGTCAATGCGCAGGTTCACTAAGCTGTAACTGCTTTTGCGACCAACATTGCGCTCAGTGATCTCTTTTGAGAACCGCAAAGGCTGTCCAGGGCCCAGTACGTCTGAATGAATAATAAAGAGTTCGTCTGGTCTGCCAGAAAGGAATTTGTAGCGACCGGCGATTTTCCAGCGGTCGTTGATTTCCCAGGTCAGACCAAGGGTGGCCACATGCTCGCGGCTGAAGTCGGCGGCAATAGCGCCGCGGCCGTCTTTGCGGTCGATAACGATATCGTTATAAGAATAAGTCGCTGTCGTGTAAATACCTTCTCGAATTGTGCCATTGACGACGACATCGACGCCGTACGATGTGCCGTCACCAATATTAGCGAAGGTGCCCCGCACTCGATCTAGGTCTACCACCAGGTTATCGAGATTTTGATAGTAGGCTTCAGTGAGTAATGACCAGTTGTTGATCGGAACGTATTCAAAACCCAAACTGCTGTGGGCAATTTCTTCGTTCTTAAGGTTGTTCGACTCGTTAGCGGCAAGGTCTAAATAACGCGGTGACTGGTAAAATAGCCCTGCGGTGGCAAAATATCGAATCCCCGTACCGGGCCGCCAGTTAACGCTGAATCTGGGCGATGCGATGTTCTCGTCAGCAAAGCCATCTCGCTCGAGTCGAACACCGGTGCGAAAATCCCAATCTCCGAACTCAATAACCTGATCTATGTATCCAGCGTAGCTGGTTTCTTTCTGATTTAATGACGCATTGGTGTCGGTGGGTGTCAGCACAATATAACGCTGTTCGGGGGATGGCCTGTAGTCATTTTCGTCGTAGACAAATCGGTTCCAATCGCCATCTAAGATCGTTGCGTAATTCAGTTCAATTTGTGTAACTTGAATGCCTGTGCTGAACACACCCCATTGATTCACGGTTTCGAAGTCGCTTCGCCAACCGAGCTCTGTCTCATCTTCACCGATGGTAATAATGTCTTCTCGCAGGGGAATATCCGGCGCGGGTGTGCCCGGGGGAACAAGATCAGGAAAAGCTTCACCCTCTGAGCTGACTTTGTCGCTCTGGCGATAGTAAACCTTATTGGTCCAGACAGCTTCTTCACCAAGCAATGATTGCAACGTCAGACCATATAAATCACTGTCTTGTTTGAAATCCAGTAGCGCAACATCCTGGAAATCAGGTGATGCAAACACATGAGTTATGTCGCGCGTATAGTCTTCGTGGGTATCCATCAGTAAAATTTCGAAGGTGTGGTTTTGATTGATTGGTATAACTGACTTTACGATGATATCACTTAACACTGGGTCTCCAATATCGAGTTCTTCAATCGTTTCAAAGAAAGCGCCGAAATCCAGGCGGCGAGCAGAAAGCAGCAATGTCGAGTCTTCAGTGATACCGGCAGGGCCGTCATAACCTACTTCAAAACCCGCAAGATCAAACCGCAGGCTTGCTGAAGGGCTTGGATTACCACCAGCGACTTCGAGTTTGAGCAATGATGCCGCCCGGCCACCATATGCTGGCCCCCATCCACCTGGAGAGAACTCCGCTCCATTAATAACATTCGGTGCAAAAATCGAGAAACGTCCGCCGCCACCGACATCTTCGTCTTCTCCTAGTGTCGCATCAAAATGCACCGCTTTATCAAAGGGAAACTCATCAACGAATAATAAATTATCTCTTGGACCACGGCCTCGCACGCTAAAGCTTGCAAATTCTCCAGTGGCTGCCAAGCCAGGTAACCCGTCTAGCGACAGAAGCGGATCTGCGCCACCACCAACGGCACTGCGTAACTCTTCTCTATTGAGATAGGTGCTAGACCCTGATGCAAATACATCAGCCTGCCTGGCTCTGACTTCCACAATATCCATTACTGTTTTATTGAGTAGTTCAAATTCAATTTTTATGTTTTTACGGGTAATCACGCGTATGCTCGGTTCGTAGGAAGAAGCGAACCCGCTTTTCGTTACCTTAACCGAGTAAAGACCCGGGTCGAGCTGCTTCACGATAACGCGACCTTGTGCGTCGGTTTCCATCGAACGGGTGGCGTTGGTTTCCCGTTCGGTGATCGTGATCTGCGCGGTTGGTAGAGGTCGGTCAGTAAATTGATCTTTTACTAGGATAGTCATCCCACCGGGAGCCTCAACTGCTTGGGCGAGTAGTGAAAAACCTATTAGGAGCATTGATAGAATGATCTTCGAGATCTGGCTCAACGTTTTGTTCATGTTGCAAAATCCATTAGAATCGGCCGCGGCTTTAGCGTTTTTCTCTTGCTTTTTCCCTTTGTCCTTTGTCCTTTGTCGTTTTCCATTTTCCTTATCCTGGCAATTTAGCGACTAAACATCATGATGCGGGTTTGGCCTGATCTGGGTGTAACAACCCATGATAAATGTCGTTAGCTTTAAATTAACTGTCTTACGCAATGACAGCTCGTCGCCATTCTCGACAGTCTGTTGCTACGAGGTATTAAAACGTATAACGAACCATGGCTTGTACTCTGCGTCCACGCCCTTCTTTTTCATTGATGTTAATGCGATCACCAAGCATATACTCGATACCCATATCAATATGCTTATCGTATTGGTATAAAACGTTTAAATGGGCAATGGCGCTTTTCTCAATATCGGCTTCATCACGCTGATAAGAAGGCGTAACGTTCAGCCATGCATATCCCAGAGTGCTATTTAAAACCGAGGTAAAGTTATGGGTATAACTTACCGCAATGGTGGTATGTCTGTCGGTGTCAATTTTGCCATCAAGGGTTAAATTGGCACCGGAACCTCGACCGGCAAGGCCTAACACACCTTTGGCTGTACCGTCGCCATGGGTAATTGCAACGCGCGCATCGTGTTCATTAAAAAGTTTATACCTACCGGATAATGAAAGTACCCAAGCCATTGCTGAGTCATCCGGCGTTTGATTAATGCCTTCCCAATAAAGTTCCATCACCTCACCGGCGAGATTAATATGCCCCTGATCAAACAGGTAGCTTAACCGCGACGTTAGTACAGGTATTTTGCTTTGTTCAGATCCTGAAAGATTAAAGGGGTTATCGATATTCGTATTTGTTGGCTCTTCTATTGACGCGGCGTAGGTTAGAGATTCAGATAATTTTTTGGTCCAACGAATTTGATTTCTTCGCCCACCGTACAATGCTTCGCCAAAAGCAAAATCGATAAAATAAGGGATGGCATTTAAATCCGTAATGTTGGTCCAATACTGACCAAAGATAAACTCGTCTTTTTGAAAGTAAAATAGCCTTAACCGTGGTGAATTTGAACTCTCATCATAAAAGTCCATTTCAATATGAAATCGTTGTTCTGAGCCATCAATGTTGCGTTTCACATCGACATTAAAGCGGCTTTCTCGCGCATGCATTGAAAAATAGCTGCCTGAATTATAATCAGGGTCACCTTCCACCGAAATACCGGACATTAAAAATTGGTTCTTATTGCGGTTGCCGTCTAAGTCATAAATCATATCTAATTTTAAGTACCCTCCCGCAGATACCTGCACAGGTGACTCAGCATCGGTTAAGGCAATATTCGCTAAAGCAGACTGACTCAAAACTACAAGAGCACAAATACTCAACAGTGAATGTACTTTCATGTTCATTTAATTAATCTCTATATTCTTACCAAGGTAATGGCACAACAGGGGCAAATTGAAAGCGTATTTGATAATCAGGGCCAAAGGCATCGGGCTGCTCAAGGTAGTGCCAATATTGGACGCTCACTTTCCATGGGGTTTTATTGAAGATTAGTGTTTTTGAAAGGCCGGTGCCGATAGGAAATGTTAACTCTTGGCCACTTTGAGCATTATGATTATAAGACCATGTGGGTTGTGCTTGAATTTGCCAACCGTCAGCTAAATTAATGGTATAAAAGTATTGCCCGCCAGTAATACTTGTATCAAATGAGTCTTCGCCTGCCACGTCCCACTGTTGCGTAAATAATGTACCTACGACGAATTTTTCAGTGGCATAACCTACTAAAAACTCTGGCCCAAGCAAGGTTTGATCTAAAGATAGGCTATCATCCGTTGCTGTTGGCAACGTACCAACAATACCAGCAATTGCCATAACACCATTTTGAAACGTTTTGCCAACGGCGACATCAAATGAAATATCGCCTAATTCAATGCCTTGGTTCGTAAACGAAAGTTCGTTATTTTCATCAAGCTCAGTAACCGGCTGTTTGAATATGACAGGCACTAATGGTCGAAAAAATAGATTCATTGAATCATTGAGTTTATAAGGTAAAGAAGGTTGAAAACTTAATTTCATCGCAGACTGGCTGCTTGAGTTTTTAATATCCCCTTGGTATTGAATGTAATCTAATGGAAAAGCTAATACCCCCAGATTCGTATTCGGGTTTGCTAACTGTCTGGCAACCTCATTAATATCTACCGGGGCATCATCACCTTCTGCTGCATAGACATGCGCCGTCATTAAACTGCTAACCGTTAAACTCATCGCTAATAACTTACATAGCATGTTCGACATTCCTCATTACATGGGGTTAATAATTTAGCTGTAATCATTGTTATGGCTCACATAACGAGCACGGTGTAGCCCACCATTTATCGCCTTTTATGGCGGCTTTACAGCAAAAGCCATCGCCTTTTCAGCGAACCGTCTTTTTAGATTAGTCAATGAAGTGGAATTGTGAAAATAAATATATTTAAATCATCAACTAAGCTTTAAATGTATGATCTGAGAATCTTATCCTGCTCGGATGACTTTTAGGGAATCGTCGTATCCTCTTGGTCATTAGGCTTAGTCGTTGCGTCTTAAGCCACTGACATCGACATGACTGAGGTATTGCGGAACTGGTTATCGACTGTGTAAACATCATTGAGCAATGAATAATTTTACAAAGGAAATTTTATGAAAATTTTACGTTTTACTCTTTTGGTTATCTTTGGCATGTTGATTCAAAGTTGTGCAACGTCGGAACAAGAGGTGCCGACCGACCACCTTGACGACGCGCCAACTATCGTCAGGCACAGCGGGGTCGTTGCCAATATTCGCGAAGTTAAAAAGGATGCTTCTTTAGGGAAACAGTTTGGAGCTTCTTTTATTGGCGCATTAGTCGGAGGGCAAATTGGTGGCGGCAGTGCCAGTACAATCATGGGGACTACCGGCGCGTTTATTGGCCAGGATATTGCTAATGACAAATACGGCGATGTTGTTGATCGCTTGATATTGCAAGGAGAGGATGGCGTTGAATACAACTGTCTCGTGCATGGACATGATTTCAAGGTTGGAGATAACGTTATATTTACCATAGTTGAAAACCATGTATCTGCGATTATTCACGCGACTCCTTAACGATTTTAGCCACCTGTCAAAATGTTAAATATGGTGGTCCTGTAGGTTATCTAAATCGTGTTTATTTTATGCAGGAAGCGCTGATAGGCAGCCATTCGAGTATTGGCGGCTTGAGCTATATACCACGAGCTCGATTGGTATTGAACGTTCAAAAATGTCAGCGATTCAGTATCTCTGGCTTTAAGGCTTACCCGTTACCATTTAAGCGAAGGACTGACAATTGATCAACGTTGAGCTGGCTTGCCAAATAGTTGAACTATTTAATGAGCAATGGCGAGTGCCTAATCGCTGGATAAAAATTCATCATCAACTATTCTTGACTCATTCCACACTTTGATCTACCGATTATTTCAACTTACTGGTGATGCAAGATCATAGTGGCTTTTATAATCAACCTTGGAAAAGAATGATGAACATGAAACTTAAATCTATATCGGTTGCTATCGCCTTTATCTTCTCAGCGGCCGCAATTGCTGATGAATCTAAAGAAGACAAAATTGCACGAGCAAAATCGGCGGCGCCTGCCGCTGTGAGTGATAATGCGACAGTAATTGATACTGACGGCACTGTCCTGCAGGAAGGCAGTAATGGCTGGACCTGTTTGCCAGATACGATGCCCGGCGATAAAGCGCCAATGTGCAATGACGAAACCTGGATGAAAATGATGGCAGCAGTAGGGAAAAAGGAAGCATTTGTCGCCGATAAGATTGGTATCTCTTACATGCTACAAGGTGAGCCTACGGGTTCTGGTGTGAGCAACTCCTCACCCCACCATCCGGATCATAAAAACTCAAAAGACTATGTTGAAACCGGCCCTCATGTGATGATTATTGTCCCTAAAGCGTTATTAAAAGGACTTAGCGATGATCCCAACGTTGGTGGACCGTATATTATGTGGGGAGATACCGATTATGCCCACATCATGCTTCCAGTGTCTCTTGATGGCAAACAAGTCACCACGAAAAATAGTAAATAATTTACATTTTATACCCGTAAAGGCTTTACAGGGGCAGCCTTTACGGGGTATTGAAGCCTGAGTTCTCAGCCGTAGGGAGTTTATCTTAAGGCCCATTTACGGCCCTATATTTCATTAATATAGAATGACGATATCAATAAAATCTATGTTGTAACTGAACCTTTGCCCTAACTCTGAGTTGTGTACAAACTTAGTGTGATTGGTATTAGCGCCTGTCTATTCACTTATCTTTCTGATTTATACCTACCCTCTAAATTAATGTTGTAAATTTACATAAAAGTTACAGGATCCTACGATTAATCTATATGAATAAGAATTTTTCAGCCATAAAACGTGATTTTTTGTAATTTTATTACAAAAAGTGCGTGCATTCTTAGAGTTTGTACTCTAAAATAACCATCAATTAGAGCTTTTGCTTAACTTTTAAACCAAGTAACGGGATTGACCATGAAAAATACTTTAGCGATTACACTATTTACTTTGATTTTCTCAACAGCTGCGAATGCAGGTGTTTCATACAGCAATTACACGGAACAGGAAACGTTCGGTCCATATGCGCGCCTTCTAACCTCATTTAATGACGTTAAAGTCATTAAGACGGTTCAAGGTGATGAAATAAAGTGTCGTGTTGAAGTTTCTCATGGCGATACACTTTTAAAAGGTAAAGAGCGTCAGGTAACGGAAAGCGATTTATCAGCTAGCCCACTAAAAGCCTGTTTAACAAAATTTGAAGCGCGTCGTCTTGCAGACCGCGGCGATTTTTGGTGGAAATAATCGTTTTTAACGATTGATAGGATATCCCGAAGATACCTTATGTAGTATTAGGTATCTTTGCCGGGCCAGCGAGGGTTCGCTGGCCACGCCCTATTTTCTGTAATGCCATTTCCCTTCTTCGCCAGATATAAACCCTGGCAAAAGCGTTAATAACAACGCGACTATATTCACTTTTCTCTACAGCGCTGCTCCAATTTAGGGTAGTTCAAGCAACGAGCGTCTCTACGTATTTTCTCAGCTTTCTAATCATAGTGATTACCGGCTGTGTTTTACGTTTTATTCCTTTATGACACTCGCGGTAACTTTGTAGACGCCATAGGCTTTTATCGCCCAGCCTAAAATAATACCAATCAGTTCAGCCATGAGATATTTAATACCAATCACATTAAGTTTGTGCACAACTCAGAGTTAGGGCAGAGGTTCAGTTACCACATAGATTTTATTGATATAGTCATTCTATATTAATGAAATATAGGGCAGTAAATGGGCCTCTCACTAACTCCCTACGGGTGAGTTTTAAAGGCATTTATCCTGCGTTACTGATTTTGACAATGGAATAACCATTCTCTGCAATCAAAGCCTTGTCTAAAAGCCTTTAAATTCTCACTGAGTGAGCAATAATTTAATGGGATTGGTATAAGACCGAACAACTGAAAATGTTAAGGGTAGAATTTTTCACAAATCGTGTTATTGTTGACAATAAACAATAATTCGAGTCCGATATGTTAACCAAAATACGAAAAACACCCGTTTTTACAATCATTTTGTGCGCTGTTTTGAGCTTGCCTAGTTTCGCAACTGAAACGGTTTTTAATGAAAACTGGCGATTTATTCTTGAGGATAATCCGTCTTTTAAATTGACTTCACAGGATGATAGCCAATGGCAGGAAATCCAGTTACCCCATGACTGGAGTATTTTGCAGCCTTTCGACTCGACTTTAAATGGTGCAACCGCCTATTTGCCTGGTGGCGTAGGTTGGTACCGAAAATCGTTTCAAACACACATTAACCCGCAAACGCAAAGGCAATTTTTGTACTTTGATGGCATCTATAATCATTCGAAAATCTATTTAAATGGTCAGGAAATTGGCGGTTGGGTTAATGGTTATACACCATTTTATCTGGATATCAGCGATTATTTAGCACCTAGGGGAAAGGCTAATGTTCTCGCTGTGCGCGTGGATCGCCGTCGTTATATTGATAGTCGCTGGTACACGGGCTCTGGTATCTATCGCGATGTTAAGCTGATCACTAAAGACAAATTACATATACCAATTTGGGGCGTGCAATTTACGACGCCAGAGGTCAGAGCGCAGCGCTCCCAAGCTAAGATCAAGGTAGATCTTAATAATGATAATGACCAACCTCAGCAATTTGAACTTAGCACGAAAATTACTGATATGGCAGGTAAGGTCGTTGCGCGGGCAACGCGTACCGTCGATATCGGTGCGAATAGTCTGGGTGAAGAGGTGTTTGATCTGGCTGTGGTTGAACCGAAACTTTGGTCTGTGAATTCTCCGTATCTTTATCTTCTAAGTACTGAGATTTATCGTCAGGACAAGTTGATAGATAAGCAAGATGAACGTGTGGGATTCAGATCGTTTAAATTTGATACCAACACGGGGTTTTGGTTAAACGGTGAAAATTTAAAAATTAAAGGTGTAAACCTGCATCATGATGCGGGCAGTGTAGGGGTTGCGGTGGCTGACGATGTCTGGCGTCGACGGTTAACCAAACTCAAAGAGGCGGGGGTCAATGCGATCCGTACCGCCCATAATCCTATGTCAGAGCGGTTTA
Source organism: Thalassotalea litorea (assembly GCF_043642205.1). Classification (GTDB taxonomy): domain Bacteria; phylum Pseudomonadota; class Gammaproteobacteria; order Enterobacterales; family Alteromonadaceae; genus Thalassotalea_A; species Thalassotalea_A litorea. The sequence continues at coordinate 9,160 of NZ_JBHZSG010000027.1, forward strand.
TGCAGTTGTGTGATGAAATGGGGTTTTTGGTTCAGGGAGAAATTTTTGATGAATGGGATAATCCAAAAGACAAGCGCCTGAATCAGTGGGAGCGTCACGATGATTTTGTAAGTCGGGGATATGCTGATTTCTTTCAGGAAAACGCTGAGGTAGATTTAAAAAATGCCATTTTACGAGATAGAAATCACCCTTCTATCATTATGTGGAGTATTGGTAATGAGATCGAATGGACTTATCCGCGGTACAAGCAGGCTTCAGGCTATTTCGATATGAATGCATCGGGTAATTATTTTTACAACCCGCCGTTTATCAGTGCCGAGGAAATTAAACACCGCTTTTTTGAACAAGAGCCGGGTGAATATGTGTTGGCAAACACCGCGAAAAAACTATCAAACTGGGTAAAAGACGTTGATACAACACGACCTGTTACCGCGAATTTAATTTTACCCTCGGTAAGTCATGTCAGCGGATATACCGACGCGCTTGATGTGATTGGCTATAGTTATCGCCGAGTTATTTATGATTATGGTCATCAGCGTTATCCTGACAAACCCATCATGGGTACCGAAAACGTCGTGCAGTGGCATGAATGGCAGGCGATAGAAGAGCGGCCATTTATCGCAGGTACGTTTTTATGGACAGGCATTGATTATCTGGGCGAAGCCCATTCGAAATGGCCTGCAAAACATATTGATGCGGGGATGCTTGATACGGCCGGTTTCGACAAGCCAGGTTTCCATCTCTTTAAAACCTTATGGCAAGACCAGCCTCATGCGCATATTACAACCCAGACTATTGATGCGTCCACTTATGAAATGGGCAAGAATGGAGAGTTTGTTGATAAGCGCAAAGGTGGTTGGCAACGCCGCGTATGGGGCTGGTATAACGTTAATCGACATTGGAATTACGACGATAATGAAGCGGTTGTTGTTGAAGTGTTCTCAAATTGTCCTTCGCTGGATTTACGTCTAAATGATCAGTCATTAGGTAAGAGAAATCTGGTAGATTTTCCGGATCGGGTTTATAAATGGCTGGTGCCTTTTTCGGCTGGATTATTGAGCGTCAGCGGCGATAAAAATTGTGAGGTAACGGATAATGTTACTACGGCTAACTCTCCGGAGACAGTCCTGATAACATCGGATACTAAGGCGCTAAAGGAAGATAACAATCGCATTGCGCATATTGAAGTACAGTTATTAGATGCTAAAGGAAACCCTGTGTCTCACGTGGAGCAGGATGTCACACTTGAGTTATCTGCAAATTTACAAATGGTTGCCAGTGATAATGGTAATAGTGCGACTGTTGCCAGCTATCAATCTCAAACCCTGAAAACCCACCAGGGTAGGGGCTTATTCCTGATAAAACGAGTAGGTAAGGGCGAAGGTTTGGTAACGCTAAGTGGAAAAGGACTTCAGGCAAAGAGCATTAAGCTAAAGTAACATCAATGCAAGGGATTTAAGGACGATTATGGCTTCAGGAAAACAAGTGGTTGTGGTTATCTTTCTCTTGCTGGTTTGCCTGAGTATTTTCACTAGTCTTCGTGCTCAGGCAAAGCCCGAATGTGAACCATATCACCAGGCTTTGGCTAACATCAGGGCGGAAATGCGTGCTGGCTATCGCGAACCGCGAGGCGAAATATTAAGAGACAAAGAGCGTAAACTTAAGGAGAAAATTCGGTTATGTCTTGGTTACCAATCGCGCACAAATAACCCTAATAACCTCAACCAGAAAAAAGGTAAAGCAAGGCATAAACCGGCCGTTAAATCACAATCATCCACGGCTGTAATTATGACAAAAAATGCCGACCAACTCGGCAATCAAGCTCTGGTTATTCGGGGGAAATTTACGGGTAAAAAGCAAGCGGCTTGGTTACGATTCTATCAACCTTCTGAGCAATGCCGTCAACCACAGACGACAAGCTTGTTCGCCAAATGTCTGATGCTCCGCGATAAGCAGGCCAAGGTTTTCTCAAAACAATGGGATGAACAGTTTTAATGAAAGTTATCGTGTTATAGTAATGTTGTGGGTAGTACTGCTATAACGTGCGTCTGTTTTTTGTAATTCTGCCAGCAACTTACTTAATATCAAACTGGATCATTGACTTTATTATATGAGTTAATCTCCATCTATTTATGCCGATTTAGCTTTATTCAGGAATATTCATGTCATCTTCACCCAGCACCGAGCAGCAAACACCTGAGAATTTAGACGTAAATGCACCGGTGAATAAGCGCCTGAGTATTTTAATGGAATTGGTGCAATTTGTGCGTCCCTATAAAGGACGGTTAATTGCGGCGATGATTGCGTTGATTTTCACCGCTGTCGTAATGCTGTCAGTCGGGCAAGGTGTGCGGATGCTCATTGACCAGGGATTTGCACAGCAGTCGATGGCAGAGCTTAAATCTGCGGTGCTATTTATTCTTTTCGTTACTGTTTTATTGGCAATAGGGACTTTTACCCGATTTTATCTGGTGTCCTGGCTTGGCGAGAGGGTGAGCGCCGATATTCGCCGAGCGGTGTTTAGCCATGTCATTACCTTACACCCTAGTTATTTTGAAACCAATGGCAGTGGCGACATTATGTCGCGGATCACGACCGATACAACGTTGCTACAGAGTATTATTGGCTCTTCTTTTTCTATGGCACTGCGAAGTGCGTTAATGTGTGTTGGTGCGATGGTGATGCTATTTGCGACCAATATTAAACTTACTCTGGTAGTGCTGGCGTCAGTCCCATTCATTCTTGTACCAATTTTGTTTTATGGCCGTAAGGTGAGAAAGCTTTCCCGCAAGAGCCAGGATTCCATGGCCGATGTGGGCAGTTATGCGGGTGAGGCAATTGAACACATAAAAACCGTGCAAAGTTATACTCGCGAACAACAGGAAAAACAGGCGTTCTCGGATGAGGTGGAAAAGGCGTTTGATATCGGCCGTCGTCGAGTAATGCAACGGGCAATCTTAATCGCAGGGGTTATCATCATTGTCTTTGGGGCAATAACTGGCATGCTTTGGGTAGGTGGCAGTGATGTTATTTCTGGAAAAATGAGCGGAGGTGATCTTGGCGCTTTTGTCTTCTATGCGATTTTAGTGGCATCCAGCCTGGCAACCATTTCTGAAGTTATCGGAGAGCTGCAAAGAGCCGCAGGTGCGACTGAGCGACTAATCGAAATATTAAATGTGGATAATCATATTCTCCCTCCTGAAACAACTGTCGTAGATGCATCGTTGTTGCAACCGGTTATCACCTTTAATGAAGTGTCATTTAACTATCCATCACGGCCGGACCAATCGGCAATAAGCGCATTAACCTTAACCGTCGAGCAGGGCAAAGTACTGGCTCTTGTCGGGCCATCTGGTGCTGGAAAAACCACGATATTTGAATTGCTGCAACGTTTTTACGATCCGCAAAAAGGGAGCGTCAGACTTGATGGCATTGACATTCGAAGCCTTGATCCTAAAGCGCTGCGGGATAAGATGGCGCTCGTACCGCAACAGCCGGCGTTGTTCAGCTCAGATGTGATGCATAATATTCGTTATGGTCGGCCCGAGGCCACGGATGAAGAAGTGATCGATGCGGCGAAAAAAGCTCATGCCCATGGCTTTATCGAGAATCTGCCCGAGGGTTACAAGAGCTTTTTGGGAGAGCGAGGTGTACGGTTATCAGGTGGGCAGAGACAGCGCATAGCGATTGCCAGAGCCATTTTAAAAGATCCAGATATTTTGCTATTAGATGAAGCCACTAGCGCATTAGATAGCGAGAGTGAGCATCATGTGCAACAGGCGTTAGAGCAACTAATGCACAATCGTACCACGATCATCATTGCTCATCGTCTGTCTACAATTCAACATGCGGACAACATTGCGGTTATGGATAATGGTGCCGTAGTCGATAGTGGTGATCATGAATCTTTGATGCAATCCTGTGAGCTTTATCAGCGACTGGTTCATTTACAGTTCCGGGGAGGATTGGAATAATGTTCAGCCGTAAAAAGAGGTGAGGCTCTCTCATTCATGAAAACAGGTTAGCCATCCTAAAAGGTGAAGTTTACTCACCAAACTTTCAATTTATATCCACTGACATGAGCCGTTATTCCGGATCATTATCATCTTGAGGCATTGCTTTTTTAGCGGTACTACCAAATTGCAGGGTCAGGAAGGTTACCAGAGATAAAATAATCGCGATTTCATAGCGATGCCAGGAGACAGCAATGCCGATCGCTCCGGTCGTCCATATGCTTGCCGCTGTCGCTAACCCTGTAACCTGTTTATCACTTTTTAAAATCGCTCCGCCGCCAATAAAGCCAATACCGGTTATCACCCCTTGAATGACTCTTGCCTGGGCATTTACATCGGAGAAAACGTGAGAGGCAATCAATATAAATCCGCAGGCGGAAACGCTGACGATGGGGAACGTCCTAAGTCCGGCACTTCGAGTTTCGGTTTCGCGGTTAATTGCAATCGGTAGAGCTAATAAAAATGCCATGCCCAGACTGAAGCTGTGGTTTATTATAATTGCCCAGTCGAGTTCAAAATTCAACACAGAGATTACCTTTTATAGTTGGTAATAGGAGGCCAAAAACAGGGTAAAACCTACCCCCATAATCAAGGTCAATGGAATACCGACTTTGAGAAAATCAGAAAATTTATAACCACCGGCGCTAAATATCAGAAGGTTAGTTTGATAACCGATTGGCGTTGCATAGCTCATATTTACGCCAAATAATACGGCAAGAATAAATGCCTCTGCTGGTGCTCCTAATTCTTGTGCAATATTAATCGCCACTGGCGTACCAATGACGGCTGCCGCCGTATTGGAAACCACATTCGTTAATACAGACATGAGGAATATTAATGCCCCCAGGATTACGATCGGAGAGGAGCCTTGCATGATTTCAATAAATTGGTGGCCAAGGAACTGATCAGCGGCGGTGATTTGCATGGCTTTACCCAAGGCCAGAGATACAACGATTATCATAATAATCGATGGGTTCAGGGCGTTACTTATTTCTCGCCAGTTTAAACATCGGGTTACCAACATCGCGCCAACACCGCTTAATGCGCTGATGGATATTGGCAATAACTGCAGTGCTGCAAGCGCAATCACGGCAATCATGATGAAAATTGCCATAGGTGCTTTATTAGACGCTGGCACATGAATGGTGTTGTCCAATACCAACAAACGAGTATTTTCTTTGAGTTTTTGCAAGTTGTCCTTGCGGCCTTGAACTAACAGGATATCACCACGATGCAATGCCACTTCGTTAATGGAACCATTAATCTGCTGCGGTTTGTTTAAGCGATGCAACGCCAGAACAACCAGTTCATGAATACTGGAAAAGCGAGTTTCATTGAGAGTTTTATTGGCCAGCAATGAACCTTCCGTGACCAGAATTTCGGCGAGAATTTGATCGTCATCATCAAATGGATTGTCTTTGGAGATTGGGTGGACGTTATCATTGAGACTGTACAAATCGGCTTTAAATTGCTGGCTGTATTCGAGCAGCTGCTCCGCTGTACCGCTAATAATTAACCCATCACCTGCTTTTAATCGAATGGTCGGTAGTTTAATCAATTGATTATCACCACGAACAATTCTCGATACCTGCATCTTATAATCGGTACTGCGCAATACCTCCGCCAGTGTTTTATCAATAAGCTGGGTATCTTCAGTGATCATCATTGACGCCTTAAATATCCGGCTCTCTTTGTGTTGTAACGGTACGTCCCGCTCAGGCAAGAGTTTTGGTGCGATAAAAATCAAATACAATAGACCGACTCCGCCGACGACCAGCACTGGTAAGGCAAAATCGAACATCGTAAATTGATGGACACCTAGATCATGGGCAACAGAGACGATAAGCAAGTTTGTCGAGGTACCTATGGTCGTGGCTGTACCTCCGATGAGCGTTGCCAGGCCAACGGGCATTAATATTTTTGACGGCGGTTTGTCATTGCTCAGTGCGACACCAATCAAAACGGGTAAAAGCATGACCACAATGGGGGTATTGTTTAAGAAACCACTGAGTAGGGCGCCAATCATTAAGGTCATCGCAAGGCTTAGTGTGGGGTATCGGCTCCAATTTTTTGCCATCAAGGTGGTTAGCGGTTTTAATGCACCACTGATTTCTATACCTCGCCCCAACATCATCAACGCACAAATCGTCAGCAATGCTTCATGGCCAAAGCCCATAAAAAACTCAATCGGACTAAAGGTTTCCCCAGATGCGGTGGTGTATGGATACAGTTGGAAACCCAAAACCAACATAATGAGAATAAGCAGGCTGGAGGTTTCCAGTCGAATGCGTTCTTGCGCGAATAACACCAGGGCAACGGTGATCAGAATCAAAATGGCGATGCTATGAGAATTTAAAAGTGGCGTCATATTCGTTGGTTTTTTAAATTATTAAGGGACACAATGGATGCGCAATGTATTCCATTATAGCGCTTGCCAGACAATTCATTGCATTAAGCATTAAGCATTAAGCATTAGGTTTTAGGCAAGCGCAACCTCTTTATGTATTGGGTTTGACTACGACTCCCATCTTTACCGACTTGCCAATAGCATCGTTTGTTCATCTCTTTCGGTGACAACGCTTAAGTTGTTTTAACCTTGAGGGTGAATAATCGCCAGCCCTGCTGCGGCGTTAAGTTGGTTTCAGGCGTGACGAAATGGATATTGTTTTGGTCATCTATCGCAAACAGAAGTATTGATAACTCAGGGTTATGATTTTCTTGCCAGTCACTAAACTGATAGTTTTCGGTAAGTTGCGTGGTTTTTATTTGGTGCTCGCCTCGGGAGATCCGGCTTAGATCCCGATAACGAATGTTTTGAGCAAACAGAACCTGGCCTTTGTAAAAGCCACTGGCGCGATGCTTCGCATTGGATTTTTCATCTTCCGCTGACGCTAGGGTATAAATATTTCGGATACCAAAGTCCTCCTTGAATCGTAACGCTGCAGCGATATTCTGACTATGATAAGGCGATAACCCGAGCATGCCACCCAGACCTGATGTATCCATGTAAAGCTCGGCATGCTCGGAGAGCGGATTGCCATAATATGTGGTTAATCCATTCATTCTGGCATCAGAAATATTTTCCCATTGGGTATCGCATAATAACGTTTTAACCCCGGCATTGTTTAATGCGGTCGCGATAGTAATCGCCACCGTATTGGCGCCAATAATCAGGTAACCTTCTGTATCGGGTTCACTCACCTTAAGGTGTCTGGCCAGAGGACGAGCGGTAGCACTTTGAATCACCACCGTACCTATGATGACACTAAACGCCAGTGGAACGAGGAGTTCGGCGTTCTGCAACTGCAATTCTTCTAAACGTAGGGCAAACGCAGCAGAAACGGCGGCGGCAATAATACCTCTTGGGCCGATCCAGGCCAGTAATGTGCGCTCTGGCAGACTGAAACTAGAGCCCATAGTTGAGATAAAAACTTTTAAGGGGCGGGCAATGAATTGCATCACTAAAAGAATTAGCACTGCTCCCCAGCCAAGCTGCGCCAAGGTTTCAAAATTAATTCGGGCGGCAAGAATAATAAACAGTGCAGAGACAAAGATAATTGTCAGGGTTTCTTTAAAGTTTAAAATATCGCGAATATGGACATCTTTCATATTTGACAGCCATATTCCCATGATAGTTACAGTCAGTAAGCCGGATTCGTGCATCAATGTATTCGATAACGCAAATGCGGCGCCGACGAAGGCGATAGCGGCATAATTTTGTAAGTAGTCGGGGATCAGATGGTTTCGCAATAACAACCCAAAGCAATGACCTGCACTTATCCCCATGGCTATACCGATTAATATTGTTTGACTAAAAACAATGAATACATGGGCGATACTGGCGCTGGTTTGTTGTGCCACTATCCATTCAAATACCAATACCGCTAACAAGGCACCAAGCGGGTCGATAACAATACCCTCCCAGCGCAGCGCTTTGGCGACATTGGCGCTGGGCTTGACCGAGCGTAACATTGGCATAATCACCGTCGGGCCAGTTACCACCATTATGGCGCCAAATAATGCGGATAAGGACCAACTCAAACCAATGATGTAATGGGTGGCAACGGTGGTGACCGTCGCATTGATGAGGGCACCGTAGGAAATCATATTGCGCACGCTTTTGCCGACATCCTTGAGTTCCTGAAGCTTCAATGTCAGGCTGCCTTCAAACAAAATTATGGCAACACTTAAAGAAATGAAAGGGAACAGCAGGTCGCCAAAGAGAGCATCGACATCGACCAAATGAAATGTTGGGCCAATTAAAACGCCGGTAAGCAACAAAAATAAAATGGCTGGCAAGTTGACTCGCCATGCCAGCCATTGGCAGCAAAATCCTAGTAATCCTATGAGCCCCAAAATGAGTAAATCAGGCATGTCTGTCCCGTAATCGGCGTTGTTTGTGACGAGTCTTGATAAATAGCTTACTTGGTTAACATTATTAAAGCGAATAAACCTGATGATCTCAATAGGTTAATCAACCTCAAGAAAACACGAAAGAAAATGCTCGAAAAATCATATAGTTTCTAGTTATTAACGAAATGCAAGTTATACCAATCACATTAAGTTTGTGCACAACTCAGAGTTAGGGCAGAGGTTCAGTTACAACATAGATTTTATTGATATAGTCATTCTATATTAATGAAATATAGGGCCGTAAATGGGCCTCTGGTAAACTCCCTACGGGTGAGTTTTAAAGGCGTTTATCCTGCGTCACTGATTTTGACAATGGAATAACCATTCTCTGCAATCAAAGCCTTCTCTAAAAGCCTTTAAATTCTCACTGAGTGAGCAATAATTTAATGTAATTGGTATTAGGACTGTGTTTCTGAACGAACAGCTCTACATACCATTAGGGTGCCGTGGGTAATCCATAGAAGCCGTACGATTAACCTTGTTCAAGGTCGGACCGGTCGTAAAACTGTACAGGCAATGATGGGGGGCGCTAAGAATGCTCGGGTATTAGTGATGATAGGATTATTGACCACCAGATTTAACACATTTTAAATTGGTTCAGGAACAGCAATGGTGAAAGCCTTTGAATTATACAAATTCCACTAAGTGTTTTCCCTGTCAGTGAAAATTTAAAGGCTTTTAGGCAAGGCCTTGATTGCCGAGAATGGTAGCTCTCGAGTTAGAGAAGCTACCCGATTAAATTACCCTAGCCTTTGCTTTTGAAATTGGCATATGGGTCATTGCTAGTCTCGCTTTTTTGAGCAGTCTTTTCGTATGGACTATGCGAGGTTTTGCTCTGGCGAGAGCGACTTCGGTCATCGCCATGGTGTCGGCTATCTTTATTTCGCGCGGCTTTTTCTCTTTTTAATCGTAAGCGCTCGGCGTCTTCAAGGCTAAGCTCTTGCGGCTCTTTAGGCTTTTGATGCAAAGGGACGATGCGATCTCGTGGTGGTAATTCAAACATAGCATCATCTGCTCGGGGCAGGTTCTTAAATTGATACAAGTAAAAGCTTTCTACTTTATGTTGGGCCCATTCGGTTTTCTTCAAAAATTTTAAACTGGCTTTGATGCTGGGGTTTTGTTTAAAGCAATTTAAGTTCAGATAAGCGGCAAGGATCTCCCACCCGTAGTGATCTACCATTTGGGTTAACACCTGCTCCAGACTGGTTCCGTGGAGTGGGTTGTTTTCATATTCTTCCTGAGTGTACATGTTTTCGCCTAATCAAAACTGCAAAGGATAAGACGACATTATAAAGGTTTTTCTGCTAAGAGGTTTAGAAATTGTTGGCCTGTGGCGCTCAAAATAATTTTTTTCGAAAAATATGTAATCCTGAACCATACTCATTGACTGGAGAGAACTAATGATTAAAAAGGCGTTGTTTGCCTCTAGGGAATGATTCTACACAGGTTCTGAAAATCAGAACCTATCATAATGCGTTACTCAACGTGCCACATTCCCAACCATGACGGCATCATTACCCGTCTGTTGAATTTTTAACATGCTCTTGTTCCGTTAAGATGGATAACTGTGGATTTCACGATGAATAATAAGCAAACACAGCCTTTAGTTTCAATCATCATACCTGTGTATAACGGGGAAAGGTATTTACCAAAAACCATTGCATCAATTGTTGAGCAGCATTATGAAAATATTGAGCTTATTCTGGTAAATGATGGCTCTAGTGATGGTTCGGCGACCTTGTTGGAGGCAATTGGAAAACAAGATCCTAGGATCAGGGTGTTTCATCAGGAAAACGCTGGCGTTGGTGCAGCAAGAAACTTTGCCGTTTCCAAAGCTCATGGCGATTTCATTGCGTTTTGCGATCAGGATGACCTTTGGCACCCGCAAAAATTAAGTCAGCAAGTGCCGCTGTTTGAAAACCCAAAAGTCGGGCTAGTGTATTGCGGAGCGCTTAGCGAATATACCGAACGACAGAGTGTGCATACCCCTTCATTTGAAAATAAGCATCGCGGTGATGTCTTTGAGCACCTGGTGCGATTAAATATGCTCACCTGTTGTACCAGCGTGATCCGTAAGTCTTTGTTCGATTATGTTGGTGGTTTTGATGATGATAAAGCATTGATGGGGGTTGATGACTGGCACTTATGGCTAAAAATTTCGCTTTTTAGTGAGTTTGATTTTGTGCCCGAACATTTGGCAACCCATGTATTCCATGGGACAAATTTTTCTCAGAATGACTTTGCAATGTACAAGGCTGAGCTGATTTGTCTTGAAAAAATTCAACAATACCTTGATGAATTAAAGCTGCAAAAAAACATACCCTGGAACAAAATTAAGTTTGCCAGCAGTATTCGTTATGGCAAATCCTTTGTTTATAGCGGTTTGTATAACTTGGCTGGTGATACGTTTATTCAAGCGGATAAATGGGTACCATCTGCTAAATACCGGTGGATGGGGCGGCTATTGAAGATATTACCCGATGCCTTATTGAAACTTGGCCAGCAAAGCAGAAGACTGCTAACCCGTTAGCAGTCACTCTCGTTAAAGGTTTTTAATCAACGCTATAGATAAATTGAGCTAACGATATGACTCAAATGGAATTAATCAATCATCCGAGCAAGCATGATCTGGGAGTTATTGTGATCGGCATGCACCGCAGCGGTACATCTGCTCTGTCCGGGGAGCTGTCTAGGCTAGGAGTCTTTATGGGCAAGACCCTATTGAAACCGCAAAAAGGGGTTAATGATAAAGGCTTTTATGAAAATGCGAGATTATTGGAGCTAAATGAACAGCTTCTAGATAGACTTCATTTGAGCTGGGACTACCCCTTACTGCCTCCATCTTTACCTGAATCATTATCGGAATCCTTTAAGAAACAGTGTTTATCGTTTCTTAAAAGTGAGTATGGTACAGCCACATTGTGGGGAATGAAAGATCCCCGGGTTTCTATATTATTGCCTTTTTGGCACAGTGTTTTTAAGGCGGCATCGATCACACCTGTCTACGTGCTGATGATTCGACACCCGTTAGAGGTTGCTGCATCCTTGCATAAACGTGATGGTTTTAGTGAAGATAAAAGCTTGATGCTATGGCTTAATTACAACTTTTTTAGTTATTTATATTCAACTCAGAGTCGCCGGGTGATTATCGATTTTGAAGCGCTACTCGATAATCCTGAAAAAGCGACCAGGCCTTTGGTCGAGATACTGGACGTGGATCATGCGTCACAGCAAGAATCTAGCTTTATCGATAAAAAATTGAAGCGACAAGTAATAGATACCTCCAGTGTGAATGGGATCTTGCCGATAATGGCGGTTGATCTCTATCGGGCGATCAAAGCGGATAATATGTCGGAGGTTGAACGTTTGTTTGAACAGTATCAGGTGTTTCAATCCAGCATGCATCCAGTTTTAAAAGAGCACCTTATGCAAGTGCAGGCAAGTGAAGTGCACTTTCGTCATCGGTTTGAGAAATTATATGCGAGTATGACCTGGCAACTTGTGCGGCCGCTGAAAAAATTGGAAAGCATGTTTACCACACGTCAGTTTTAAGGGGCTGAAATTAGGAGAGGGCAGTGTTTAAATTAAATAGCTAAGCCCGTAGACAATAAGTACCGCTCCAATTAGTTTACTGAATTGAATACCTTTTGGAGCAATTTTTTCTATTAAAACCAGTAACGTCAAAATCAAAATCCACTGTAGGTTCATCACGCCGGTAACAAATAATATTGCCATTAGAAACCAGCAACAACCAACGCAATAGCTACCATGGGTAAAGCCCAGTTTTAAGCCTCCAGTGATGCCTGGCTGCCAGCCCTTACTGATAACAGCTAACGGCGAGCGACAAAAACGCAAACATTGTTGCTTCCAAGGGGTGAACTGATAGATTCCGGCAATGATAAGTATTGCAGCACTAAAGAAATGGTTGGCACTGTCCATCATCGGGGTGAGCAGAGCTAAGTGATGAAACCACCATTGCAATAACGTAACCAGTATCGAATAGCTAGACCAGGCAAGTAAATAACCGCAGATGAAAAACAAGGTGGGTGTATAAGATTGACGATTTATAAGGCGCTTTTGATTGATTTTATCGATAAGCAAAATGACAGGAGCAGCAGAAGGTAACATCATTCCTGCCATCATGATCGCCCACATAACAAACAACAGAAAAATATCACTGCCTTGCCAGGTAGCAACCGGATCCATATTCATGGTCATACCAAACAACATGTAATGCCAACTTAAGTAGATCACAAACAGTAGGGTAGTGATGATCAGCAATCGATGAATATTTAGTGCCAAAGTTAACTGTCCTATGCCAGGTTATGCATGTTGCCTGGGCGTTATTTTTATTTGCATATGGTGTATCACGTTGTATTAGGTCAAGCTTAGATTCCGGTTGAGATTCAGTTTCAATTTCAATTAAAGGCACCTATGTACATTACTGCTGGAATTTGCTCTGTTCGAAGTAAGGTGCCCAATACCTATTACGGTTGCCGGTTTTGCCCATGTTCACGTTTTTAACAATTATGTGGTAGGCCAATCGACTACGGCATTTGCGGCAAATGTATCTGAAAAATCAAAGGCAATTTCGCCATGGTTTACATTCAATACCTTGGTGCGACCCACTTTCCCATCATTCCACAAGAAACCACCGCTTGGGTAGGTAATGTGGACGAGGTTTTCTGCACCTGTGACTGGATTTACATGCGGCGTTTGTTCGGTTTCAAGTATGCCATCGATACTTACATAGGAATTAAATTCATTCACCCTGATATCAATGTCGGCCATGATAGGGCCATCAAACGCACTAAATAACGAAGCAATCGCTTCAACGGGCATGCCACCATGTTGTCCTGACATTATGGTAGCAAGAGCCGCCACCTGTTCAGCACTGGCTGATTTATCAATAAATAAAGCACCGTCACCATTGCCTTCGTGCATGGCCTTGGGCCAGGATGCAACTAGCACCATTTTCAGTCCGGCAAGATCTAAATCGTTCAGATGACCTTCTATGACTTCATAACCGATGATGGCCTGACATCCCCCGTTTTCACTGGTAGGGAAGCCCGCGAATTGACAACCGCATCCGTGATTGCAACTGCAGCTCTCAATGTTGTGCATTTTCAACGACCAGTTGTGAGATTCTGACATACATACCTCTAAGCGGTTCAATATAAATTTAGTCTCGTAAAGTATAGAACAACACAGATAGATTGATCGGTTGCTTCTTGATTTTTAATTGATTACATTGTGCCTTAGAATTGACATGCCTGTATGGCTATTCATGTACGCCTGCACGACAAACGTTATAAAGTAAGGTGTCTTGATCCGTTATCCCGTTTTTCATCGTAGAAGTATTTGATGACATCTGAATTATTATTCCATAAAACCTATACCCATCCTTCCAGTAATGAATGGGTGGTCTTTGTCCACGGTGCTGGAGGCAGTTCGACGATTTGGTTTCGGCAAATAAAGGCGTTTAAAAAATATTTTAATGTCTTGCTGCTGGATTTGCGCGGGCACGGTGAATCCGCGCCAATGAAAAATAAAGCACTATTGTCGTCGCGTTATACCTTCAAAGACGTAAGTCAGGATATTCTCCATGTGCTCGATCACCTTGCCATTAGTCGTGCTCATTTTGTTGGAATTTCTCTGGGCACCATTTTAATACGCAATATTGAAGAGTTGGCGCCAGAGCGGGTGAAATCCATGGTGCTGGGAGGCGCGGTTACCCAGTTTAACTTCCGCTCGGCATTTTTGGTGAAACTCGGAGATATGTTCAAACATGTGATGCCATACATGTGGTTGTATCGGCTATTCGCTTTTGTGCTTATGCCCAAAAAATCACAGAGTCTGTCTCGAAACATGTTTATTCGTGATGCCAAAAAACTGTGTCAAAAAGAGTTTAAGCGTTGGTTTAAGCTTGCTGGCGACGTGAATCCCCTAATGAAATTTTACAAAGAAAATAGAACCAAAACGCCATTGCTTTACTTGATGGGGGAAGAGGATCATATGTTTATTGGCCCGGTGCGCGAGTCTGTCGCTCATCAGCCCAGTGCGCAATTGCAGGAAATACCCGATAGCGGTCATGTTTGCAATGTAGATCAGGCTGTTGCTTTTAATCAATACTCCATTGATTTTATTCGCGCTCAAGCGTCTCAGGATGCAAAAACGGAAAAAAGGCTGAGTGGTTAAGTAGCAAGTTCAGTAAGAGATGAGCGAGTCTTGGTAAACACTTTTTCAAACCAGGCCGTAAATGTAATATTGGATTGTGCTACTGCCTGTTCGATTTCGGTTTCATTCCACCACCGACAGTCCATCACTTCTTCAGGATTTGGTGTTACCTCCATCACGGGGCATTCACATACCAGGATATGATCATATTCATGCTCGGTTAGTCCATTGTCGAGGCGCGCCTTGTAAACAATATGGCCTATGGCTTTAAATCGAAGTGGGGAAAATGTACCAAGTTCCTCGCCTATGCGTCGTAATGCAGCTGCGGAGATAGCTTCGTTTTGTCGGGGGTGCGAGCATACGGTATTGGTCCACAATCCGCCACTGTGATATTTGTCGAGGGCACGCCTTTGCAGAAAGAATTCTACACCGTCATCAGTGTGCCGAAATATCATGACGGAAAAAGCCAGATGTAGATCGCCATCGATATGGGCAGCAAGCTTCTCTTTTAAGCCGGTCGGTCGACCTTTTGTATCACAAAGCACAACGTGTTGTTGCATAACAGACAACATAAATCACCACAAAATTCGATTACTGATGGTTTAAGTTTATACCAATCCCATTAAATTATTGCTCAGTCAGTGAGAATTTAAAGACTTTTAGACAAGGCTTTGATTGCAGAGAATGGTTATTCCATTATCTCAAAATCAGCCAAAATCAGTAACTCAGGATAAACGCCTTTAAAACTCACCCGTAGGGAGTTTACCTTAAGGCCCATTTACGGCCCTAGATTTCATTAATATAGAATGACTATATCAATGAAATCTATGTTGTAACTGAACCTCGGCCCTAACTCTGAGTTGTGCACAAACTTAATGTGATTGCTATTAGTCAGAACCTGACGCTTTGGGTTTAGGTTTACCCAGATATTTGATGGATTTTTGTTTAATTAGACGTATTTCATCTAGGCTTAGGGATGATAGACGTGAAATGCCTTAGGGCTTGTTATGCTTTAAACGTCATCTCTATTCATCTAAGAGGGCAATGTTATGTCGAAGTTTAATCGTCGTTCATTTTTAAAACTATCTTCTGCGTCAATGATTGGTGTCACATTAGGCGGGATCTCGTTGAAAAGTTACGCCGCAGAGAAATTGGATACCGAAGACCCGACTGCTAAGGCGTTAAAATATGTCCATAAGTCTGAGGTCGACGGAAAAAATTGCAGCAACTGTGCGCATATCCAGGCCGGAGATGATCCTGATTGGAAACCCTGTGCATTATTCCCAAATAAACTGGTCAATAATAATGGTTGGTGCAGTGCCTGGATGCAAAAAGCTGGCTAAATTTTGTATGGATTGTCCTTCAAGACAGTAATACCGCATAGAGCAGGCAGTCGGATAAGGCGATATCAGCGCGGTTGGTGATCATAAACAGATGCAGGTTGGCTTTGCACTGTAATTCATTACCTTGTCGCTGAAATAGATCATCGAGCCTTTCCTGACCCTGCTCATCTTTGGCCATCAAAGCTTGAAAGCCTTTCTCTGACGCCCAACCCAGTGTTTGCCCAGCCTGCCAATTGGCAAAGTTAAATCGGTCAATATCTGCCAGAAGGGTAATATCATAATCATCGTTCTGGCAGGTACCATAACCTAATCGAATGTCTTTGCTGCTGTCGATTTCCAGCCGGATAGGATCGTCAAGCATCAATGCTGGTTCACTATCCTCTTGTAGCTCCGCTAAAGGAGCCAGCATCAATCTATGTATGCCAGTATATGCGGTTTGGACTGCCAGTTCATCGCCGGTACCGCCACACTCAATGGTGACACAGGGGAATTCAACGTTTAGCTCAAATAGGGCACCGACATTAATGTTTGAGCGAACGATATAGGGACTGAATTGTTTGCACAGTAGTATATGTTCATCACTTACGTGGCGGATAACCGTAAACGCGGGGCTAAGCCCTGAGGTATTATGAAGATCTATCAACCAACGCGGGTTAAGTTCTATGGTAAATCGCCAGATTCGATATGCCAGAGTTTGAGGGTCCGAATATTGAGTAATTGCTGAGGCATTATTTTGTGGATCTGGCACCTGCGGCTGCGATTGTATTGATTGTTCAATTTTCTCTAGTAGCCTGGGCGAAAAGCAGCGGTTAAGATCTTGTGTACCTGGAAGCATCCGATGATAAAACAAAGGTTCAGTGGCCGCGGCTTTGACCGATGCCACAAGGATATAGGTGTCATGTAATGGCGTCGGAGGTTTGACCAAAAGTCTGCGTAACGCTTCGACACCCGAAGTTTCATTGCCATGCAGCAAGGTCGTAAATAGTTGTGGAGTTGTGTCGCTCTTTCTCGATCGAAATACCACGATAAAGGGTTGGTGATTGAACTGCTTGATAAATGTTTCCAGGCTATCCTGGGCACAAAGTTGATGCGGTTCATACAGAGCAAATCCATATTTTTCTGCGGTCTCTGCGGTATTAATGACATCGGACTTATCCATTATTACTCACCTATTTGCCATTCACTTACGGGTAGGTCCTGGCGCTGATAGCCTAGATATCGCTCTAACATTGTTGTCATGGCCTGTGCTTTTGAGCAGGTTTTACTGAGTGCGCTTAACTGTTGACGTTGCCACAAAGCGCCTGATGTTTGAGCTTGCCAACGGTTTTTAAATATACTTAACCAGTGGTTTGCTTCCCTGTCTACTACACCAATTTTGCGTAATCCCTGGTGAGCCAACGGCCACAATTGCTGTAATATTTCATCGGGAGTGTGTTCGCGCAACCCAAAACCGTCAGCTTTTGGCCAAATCAATTTGGCATTGACGCCATGCTTAGCGGCTCGATAGAAATTATATTCGGCATACTTAAACGGAAGCTTTACCAGCCAGGATTCAATATCCTCTGCCAGGCCATAGGCAAGGCCTGTCATTACAGCTGCATTGGCGACCATGTCCGATATCGTTGGTCCGGCCGGCAGCGTTCTTAATTCAACCCTGAGATGGCCATTTTCATGATGATCATAAATACCTCGATTCCAGCTCCAAACCGTGCCCTGGTGCAACTGTAACTCTTCGAGTTTGGGTAATTGGTTATTGGAGGGGGCTTGTTGAGGGTAAATTTCTGCAAAAATCGGTTCATATAAGCGTGAGTTGCCAGCAAATAGTTCCCAAACCCCATGACGATTCCACTCTTGGCCATAAACAACCCTTGGCGGATGCCGCCACTCTTTATGATCGCTTCGTGTATCGATAGATTGCTTAAACAATGCAATACGAGTCTCGTCCCAAAGTTCATGACCAAGCAAAGATGGAGAATTACAGCAATACGCAAGAACCGGGGCGGTGATTAGTTGTACCGCATTATAGATATTGGCAAAGGTTTTGGTGGGGACCCGAATATGCAGTTGAAATGACGTGCCGGCACCTTCATAGGCTATCGAATTTGTGGTGAGTTTTAATGGCTCTTTACCATCAATATTTAATTGAAAAGGCTCGCCTCTGTCTTTTAATAATAAGGATGAAAAAAGCTTATAGCGTTGCATGTCAGACAATACATCATCATTTAAATCCTGAGGGGATAATGTGGGCAAAATTCCTATGCTAATCAGCTCGCTCTGTTTTTGTTTGGCAACGTGATTGGTCGCAGCAATCACGTCTTTCATTTCGGTTGCAAGATGAGTAAAAGGGGTTCCCAGAGTTGGTTGTGGAGTTAAATTGAATTCAAGGTTATAGCGATTCAATTCCAGGGTTTGGCGTGGGTCGTTACATTGTTCGATTAGCCATTGATTACAATGGCTTGCCTGACCATTCTTATTGATGATATTGGTTTCCAATTCAGCTCCAATACTCAATGGTCCTTCGCCAAATTCAGGACGATTTAATACGCTTTTTAGCTCAACCAGTTGTTCTTCGAGGCGTTGTTTAAACAGGACGACGTTTTGCTCTTCTTCCCTGGTAAATATTTCTCTGCCCATGCTCGGTTCCCCTGAGTTGTAGAGTCCGTTGGTACGGTATTAATCAATTCTTTCCATATAAGTGTAGCGATAAAATATTGATGGTTGTTGATTGGCTACACGAAACTCTTATATCAGAAGCATATGCGATATCGGATGTCGGTTTCTGACAATATCAATACCCTTTGATCTGGATCATTTAAATTGCGTTCTTGTAATCCAATTGAACTATAATTTAAAGCAGAATCCACTTAGTGTTTGCTCTGTTTTAGCATGGCTTCGCTGCCTTTATTGCTTTTCTAAGTAACCGCATTTGCCATAAATCAAGGACGCCATCGGCTTTAAATATCAGACGTTTCTTTGATACTAAGTGTTTGTCAGGAGGTAAGTTATTATGACAATTTCTACCACACTTGAATCCTTTTTACATGATCGCAATGTGCCATTTCAATGTGTTGTTCACCCGCACAGCAGTAGCTCTGTTTCCACTGCAATTTCAGCTCGCGTCCCCTTGCAACACATTGCCAAAGCGGTAGTGTTGAAAGATCATGAGGGCCGACGATTGTTGGCGGTGCTACCGGCGAGCAATAAAATCAGTTTATCGGCGTTAAATGATGAGCTTTTGGCAAGCTATCGGCTTGCCAGAGAGCAGGAAGTGTATTCAATGTTCGATGATTGTGAGCATGGCGCGATACCTGCCGTAGGCCAGGCTTATAATCTGCATACGGTTTGTGAAGAGGACCTTGATGAGCTCGAGCATGTCTATATTGAAGGGGGTGATCATCAAACCCTGATTAAAATTGATAAGCAAAATTTTTATCAGTTAATGAAAGAAAGTAAGCATTTGCATTTTAGCCGGCAGGTGATCCACTAGTACAAGCTCAAGGATGGAAGGTGGAAGTCGAAGCTGGTAGTAGATGAGCAGACAGTTCTCACTGTCTGCTCATCAGAATGTATTTATAATTGCCATTTTATGCCAGTGAAAATGAGCTTGCTATAGACGCTGCGTTGACTTCTGGCGGAAAACCCTTCCATGCCTTCCTGGTCTCGCATTTTTTTGCGCATTTCCAGCCAGTCAGGCTCACCCCATAAATAACAGCGCTTTTTCAAATTATCGAATATTTGATTGAGTTCATCATTAACGCCGGCGCCGAGCATGAAGTATCCCATTTCATTATTAATAAAACGGGAGCGGTAATCGAGGTTTGTGGTGCCGACGAAAGAAACATTATTGGTGACAATGTATTTTGCATGAAGCTTACCGTAGGTTTCATCCCCGCCGATCAAGTCCGAATCAAGTTTGCCAAGTTGATACACTTTAATGCGTGGGTTACTGATAGCGTCTTGAAAGTCTTTCGAGGCAATAAATTCTGGATTTTCTTCACTGACCTCTAAATCGTCCTGCCATGTATCGATAAATGTAGGATCATCACTTAACATGCGTGGTACCATTTCCATATCGATAATGGATTGGGTCATGAAATTATCCGAAGACATGACCGAGTTGGTGATGATTTCAATGGTACGTTCCGGATCATCTGCCAACCATTGTCGCATGCCTTCCAATTCCTCATAACGTCCATCCTTTTCTTCCGGTTCCTCATTGGCCAGAAAAATGTAGGGTGACACTAAGCGAATATGTTTAACGTTGTATTTTTCGCTACTTAATTCCTGAAGTATTTCGACGATTGAATTTGGGTTTCGACCCTGTACATCGGAATATTTTTCAAAGACTTCCCAGCTGACAATATTGGCCATTTCATGAGCCAACCTAAGTTTCGATGGGTTGTAACCTTGTTGTAATTCCTGTTCAATATTTGCATAAGATTTGGAAAATAATGGGCCTTGTTTGATTTCGTCTAACGATTCCTGAAGTTTTTTCTGTTGCCCTGAATAGGGCAACCAGGCGGTAAGGTATTTGTTGCCAGAATGACTGTAAAGTAAGGTCAGATAAAGCTCTGATATTTTTGATATGGTCAGTGGGAACCCGTGTTTTCCTCGCTTATGAGTTTTTAATAGTTGTTCCATTGACCCTTCAGGGTTTTTAATCACTATTTCTAAATCTTGAAACGTATCCTTATTTTTTTCGCCGTTTTCGTCGATGCCATAGTAATGCAACGAGATATTTCGGCCACCGGTCATAACGTAGGCATCTTGAGGTGAATTGCCATCAATGACTAATAACTTATCGTGCGAACGGCGATTAATATTGACAAAAATTTTCGAAACAGCGTTGAAAATCATTACCTGTACCCGCGCACGTTTATTGGTGAGCTTGCCATCCGGTCCACGAATAAATCCGGCTTCATCGCCACACCGAATCAGGCCTTTTAATTCTTCATGACGCATGTCTGCCGAACCGAGTGAGTCCACCATCAAGCGGACATCGACACCACGTTTAACGGCATTACACATAGCGCCTAAAAATGCGTATCCGGCGAGGTCGTTATCAAAAATGTAGTAGGTTGCATCGACAGTATATTTGGCATTTTCAATCATCCAGATTTTCATCGCCAGAGAATTAACGCCATCTTCAATGGTAGGACCAACAATTTTTACTTGCCCGTCGAGAATCGGGATCTCAGCTTCTATGCCAAGCTCTAATGGCTCTTTCTTTTGCTCTTTCGAGCTTCGCCAGCGTCTTTGTTCGTAATGTTTGTTTATCGTGGTATTGTCGTTTGCCCGTGCTTGTGCACATTCATCAGCTTGATATTGTGACGGACAATAGTCGTCAGGTTGCGAACTGCAGCCTGATATTAATGTGAGTACAAACAAAACTATCAAAGATAATTTTATTGGATGATTCCCCATAGTTTAGCCTTTTAAGGCAAATAACATTTGCCCGTAATCTAATGTTTAACTTAGTTAATCTTAGACTGGAACCTTAAAAAGGGGAAAGTTTGTCCGTGCAAGCATAGCCTGCCCTGGCACAATGGATGTGCACAATTTATCAGGACAGTTTACTTTTTGCTAAACCACTGGATTTCTTCGCAGGAATAACTGCTGCTCAGGAACTCGAGTAGTTGTGCATTTTGTTTTTGACGCAGCTCTTCCTGACGACATTCATCCAGGGTGGCAAACGTATCAACTTTGGCAATGACTTCATCATTAGCGTCATACTTTACCAGTTGAAAGTGATCGCCGATATGTTGATGCACAAGATAGGCAATCGCAGTCAATACAATTAGATCTTTCATATCATCACTCCGTGAAATGCTTATTATTTTATTTAACCAAAACCTGCTTAGCAGCTCACTTGTGGATATTTATTAAGATTCGCTGCACCTGACACTGCATCTGGCCGTTAGGTTTTAGTTTACCGAGCTGAGCAAAAACTTCTGTTAACAGTTTGTAATGCTTTGGTTATTTTTTGTTGAATCATAAACGACGTTTAACGCAGGGTCTAACGCGCTTTAGTGTTTGGTTAATGAGATGCCGCGATAACCCCTGAAATGGAGGTTATACCAATCACATTAAGTTTGTGCACAACTCAGAGTTAGGGCAGAGGTTCAGTTACAACATAGATTTCATTGATATAGTCAATCTATATTATTGAAATATAGGGTCGTAAATGGGCCTTAAGATAAACTCCCTACGGGTGAGTATTAAAGGCGTTTATCCGACGTTACTGATTTTGACCGATTTTGAGACAATGGAACGACCATTCTCTGCAATCAAAGCCTTGTCTAAAAGCCTTTAAATTCTCACTGAGTGAGCAATAATTACATGGCGGCACCAGTAGCACTGCCAATCCACTTTGGACTGAATTTTGAGGAAGGAATGTTTACCGTATGTTACGGGGGATTGTTACCGATGCGCGAGCACCGCCGATAGGCGAAGAAGATTTGCTTAACTCGCCATTGTGCCGTTTTACGATGGATTCAACAATATACAAGCCAAGACCAAAGCCTGTGGTTGTACCCTGATTGTTGGTGCGAGGTCTATCTGCGTCAAAGCCAGGACCGTCGTCGTCAATATGAAACATAACAGCGTTATCATCGCAGTCAATACTCACCTGTACTTGGTTTTGTGCATAACGTAATGCGTTATTGAGCAAGTTTGATAGCGCCAGTTCAAGTTGCGTCTGATTTGCAAACACTTCGATGGTAGGTTCAGGGAAGCGGAAATAAACCGGTGTGTCCAGGTTGCGATATTTATTTTCCAGGTTGCAAAGTATCGTTTGTAGACCGAGAGGTTGTAAGTAATCCGGATCTAATTGTTGCGAGCGACTAAAGGTCATATAGTCGGTGGCTAGCGTTTCTAGCTCTGCAATATCCATAAGCATGCGTTGGAGATGCTTGTCCTCTATTTTTCCTTCAACACGCTTTAAAACAAATTTCATCCGAGCCAGTGGGGTGCGAACTTCATGGGCAATAATTTTTGCGATATCTCGCTGTAATGTGACAAATTCAACAAGGCGACTGCTCATGGTGTAAAGCGCATGGGCCAGAGGATAAACCGTGGATTTTTTACGTATGGTCAAGGGTTGGGCTTGCGGGTTTTCGCCAAACTCAATGGCGCACTTTTGTAAAAATGACAGGTCCCGGAACATTGGCCACATCAGTAATAAAAATACGATAGCAAGACCACTGTAAAAGAATAAAATCAGGTAATTATCGTCGACCGACTCAGGACTGATGTCTACCGGACCCCATTGAATATAGCGATTTTGATCGTGATTACGCAGATAATACATCTGCTCATTGACCGCATATGCGATGGTTTGTTGGTTCTTTAACTGCGAGCGCAATTCGCTAGAAAGCTGAATGTTGGATTTATGGATGTAGCGGAACGTTGCTGGGTTGTCACTTTTTTGAGCTGAAAATACGCTTTCCACAGGGATATTGTATTGTACTGGCGGCGCATAAAACTGACTGTACAGTTGACCGAAACTAAAAACCAGGGCAAAGACAGCTAACAGGATAAACAGGTAAAAGCGAATAAAGTGACTATGCATTATTCAGATGAGCCCAGTATTTGAAAACGTACCCTTTATTACGTATTGAGACAATACTTAATTCTTCCAGACCTACCGTGCTTAGTTTTTTTCGCAAGCGACTGATACGCAGATCGGCCGCTCGGTCTTTGCCATCGTAACTCCGTCCGATAATGTCTTCAAACAGACTGTCTCTGTCGACAATATCATCACCACGCTGGGCAAAATACCAGATGATTTCGAAGTCCTGAGCTGTTAGGTCTAACCGTTTTCCGTAATAGGTTGCCTGAGCGGTGGTTTTATCGAGAAATAAGTTTCCAAGCGTTAACGATGTCGCCTGGGTCCTTCTTTCCATCATTCGTATGTTCGCCCGTATTCTGGCAAGAAGGACTTCTGGATCCACGGGTTTTAATATGTAGTCTGCTGCTCCGGCATTGAGCCCTTTGATTTGCGACATGCTATCGGTCATCGCCGTTAAATAAAGAACCGGAACTTGTGGACCGATATCCAGATTGGGCAATAATTCAAATCCGTCAATATCGGGGAGCATTATATCGCAAAGAATGAGATCAAAAGCGGCGTTTTGGGCTTGCTCTATCGCTTCCTGACCGCTGTGTACACAGGTAACAGCAAATTCATAATCGTTTAGGTAGTCGCTGACTAATTCTGCCAGAGGAATATCATCTTCAATCAATAACAAATGGTAGTTTTTAACAGGCATTTTTATAGTATCCAGCCGAAATTTCTTCTCGGGCGCAAATCTACCGGTTTAAACTCCGCAAGTTTTAGAATTGAGGTGTAAAGAATGTCATTGGTTTGACGATTGATAATATCTATTTTGACGTTCTCGCTAATGGTTAAGGTGCGTTGAAACATGGCATGGTCGACATCGGTAAGACATTGTCGAATGCGCATCGCCTTTATCACCAGGCAAACGTCCATTTTCGATTTTAATTGCAGGTTTACGTCTAATTTAAACTGGCACTGGGCACTGCGTTGATTGCGCACACAAATCTCTGGCAGGATATTTATGTCAGAAATATCTGCTGAGGCAGTCACCGCTTCCTGCGCCTGAGTACAAAAGATACTCAGATAACAGACAATCAAACTGCAGAATCTTATCGAAAGTGGCTTCAACGTCATCTTAATACCTGTATGAAACCCCTACAAAGCCTGAATAGTAACTGGATTGTTCGACCAAAATACTTGATTCCATTTTACTGTCCAACCATGTTTTTTTCAGGGACAATCCAACGGACCACGTTGGTGTAAAATGATAGCGTAAACTCATATTTAACCAAGGTGAAATGGTAGCGCCAACCGATTGCTGTCGAATAGAAATGATATTTTCTGTGGGAGTTAAGGCGTAATAATACTCATTAATCTTAGCCGATTTATAGGTTGCACCTGTTTGCACGGTTGCTGTAAACGCATGCCATTGTATGGGTTTGGAAAACGTCAGTGATACTTCCTCACCATGGTGCACGGATGTGATGTCTTTCGCTAACGATAAATTAGTGCGGTACCACGGGGTTATATGGGTAATATTAATGCCACCCATATAACTTAAATCTCGCTCTACTTCCTTGAGGTTTAAGGCTACCTTATTAGCTCGCCAGGTATTTTGTGTGATTCCGGCAATAGAAATCAGTTTTTCACTGTTATTTTTTGCGAAAAAATAACCGTCGTTATTGAAATAACCATAAGCATCAATTAGCCAGTTTTCAGACTCGTGCAGACTGTAGCCAAGCACAAGGTTTTCAACAAAAAATTTGTCGCCATAGTAGCTAAATTCCGGCAGTAAAGGAGAGGAAATGTGATCCCGTTCCCTTAGCGGGTTTTCGATCCCACCGAAACCGGCCGTTAGGCGAACATCAAACGTGCCGGGTTTTACCAGAGTTTGTTCAGGTTCTTGTTGAGCCAGAGACGCGCGGGCGCATACCAGATTGGCGATGATTAGGAATAGGAGACCAGCGTACTTCATTGTTATCGTGATTCGCTTTTGGGAGATACGGCTTAATTCTTTATGCACATGTTCTATTATAAAAAAGTGACCGTTGCAACGAATTCAAGGGTTTTTTGTGTACATATTTGTAGCATTGACCTTAAGTTAACAAAACGTATTCAATCCGATAACGTAGCCGTGCCCTTAGTCTGTTGCGAACCTCAAACCTTTATGTCTTTATTACATCTGTTTTTGGCCAGATATCGACCCTGCAAAATCCAGTAAATCGATTGCATAATCGATGCCGTTTGGTGATTAACTGGCAAACTGAAAACTATCTTATAGACTTAGATAAATGCGGTAAAACAATAATTTATCATTAATAGAAGGGACTTGCCTTGAAATCGCTAATCCTCCTCCTGTCCGTGCTGGTGGTTGCTACCCCATGTTTTGCTCAACAACAAGCTACGGAACAGCAAACAACAAATAACAACGTGGTTGAAGCTACACCAGCAGAGCCTATACCAGGTACAGATTCCGAGCAAGTGAATGAGCCCGATGCTTCGGCGAATCAACCTTTAAACAGCAATGCAGAGGAAATTGCAGGCGACAATCAAGATTCTGGTGATGATACGGCGAAAGAAGACAGTTTTTTCGCCTATGATGATTTTGGTTATGGGCTTGGTTTTGGGATTTTATATAGTGGGCTTGGCGGTAACATCAATGTTACTAAGCAATATGATATGAAATATGCATCAATTGGCTGTCTGGGTCATTCCTCTGAGGGGGGATTAGCTTGTGGCTTAGGCGTTGGCTGGATCCGCACAAATTTGTTCGATGTTGACCCGTTTTATGCTGACAAACACGGTATAGGCATCTACCTTGGTGCCGTGGGTAGTGAAAAAAGTCGTGAACCGAGTCGCAGATTTCCAGATTATGACAATGAAATTGTATGGGGTCTTGCCGGTAGTTATCATTATTTTCTAAATGGCATTGAACAACCCGGTACAAACCTTGGTGCCAGTTTCGTCATTGGTGATGGCAAAGATGATGTTGAATTCGGTTTGTTATTACAGGTTGGTTATCAATTTTAGCTAAGGAAATATTTAGTCCTTCATGCTGAATTCTTGTGAATAAATTTATTTTCTCCGAAATTGGTGTTATTCCCTGCCAGATTTGTTGTTCACGATGTTGTTTTTATTGGCTTTTTGACGCCTTCGTTGAGCTGTAAACAGGGTTTGTGGTAGTATTTTACCTAATTGTTTATTAGTCGGTGGAAATGCCAATGTCGGTCCTAGTTAAGATCCGTGCAATACGTGAATCATTAACCTCCAATGAAGCAAAAATTGCTGAATTTGCGCTTCAATCCCCTAATGTCATCAAAGATTTATCCTCGCAAAAGCTCGCGATGCTGGTTGGCGTGAGCCAATCATCCATCGTTAAATTTACCCAAAAACTTGGCTATAAGGGCTATCCGGATTTTAAGTTTGCGTTAATTGAAGCGATTAATTCTGAAGCCGATGATGTCCAGTTGCATGGCAAAATTACCGTAAACGATGATTTTGAACAGCTGAATAAGAAGCTGCTGGCCAGTAAACACAAGGTATTAATTGAAACGTCAGGCCTGAATACAGACGCGAATATCGAACGGTCCGTTAAGATGATTAAATCGGCAAAGCGAGTATTGGTTAGCGGTATTGGTGCATCGGCGTTAGTCGCGAAAGACTTGAGTTACAAGTTACAAAAAATTGGCAAAATGGCATTGGCTGAGGCCAGTGGCCATATTCAGTTATCCTATGTTTCGACGTTCAACCAGGATGATTTGGTGATATGTATCAGTGAGTCCGGGAATACCAGTGATGTCGTCGCTGTCGCTAAATTAGCAAAAGAATGCGGGGCTAATGTTATTACGATCACCAATTACAGTGATAACCTATTGATGAAACATGCTGATATCAAGCTTCATACGGTGGCAGAACAATCGTCTATGCGGTTATCATCAATAATATCCCGTACGTCTCAGGAATTTGTGATTGATCTGTTGTTCATCGCATTAACTCAGGCATCGCGGAGCGCTCGAAAAATGGTTGAGGAATCGAATAAAGCGGTTCGAGACTTTATTGTACAAAGCCACTAATCGTTTTTAGCTCGGAGCGGTTGTTATGTGACTGAGTAAAAAATCAAGCGCTGAAGTCAGGACTTCTAAAGCAGAAAGCGTCTTAAGATTTATAGCCAATTCCTGAATGCGGGATAAATAATTTATTGGTTTAGGACTCCGGATATATCAGGTATTTTTTTCGGATGCGCCGATATTGTTCTAAACCTTGTTGCCAACTCTGTTTTATCTGCTCTTCACTCAGACCAGCTTCAATGGCCAACCGTAGTGATTTAGTGCCTGCCAATTTATCGAAAAAATCAGCGCGTTCAAAAAAAACTAAGTCGTTTTCCGAGAATTTTTGATGCCATTCAATCAGCGAGTTTAACTGTAAACCTCGAATGTCGGCGTGGCGAAGATCCTGGCCACGCAATGGGATGTTTTGTAGTTTAGGAGTGAGTGATGCGCCTGGCGTCGCGTGCGGGGTAAAGTTAAAGTCACCAATGGTAGCGTCACTGTCTCTCTTGTAGCCGATCACCTGAAACGGGAATGGTGTACCGCGGCCAATACTTATTGGCGTCGCTTCAAAAAAACACAGCGACGGATACAAGGCAATAGATTGTGAATTAGGTAAATTTGGGCTTGGTCGTACCGGCAGGTGATAGGCCATAGTATGTTTATAATTTGCCACCTTTACAACATGCAGGGGCAAAGGGTTATCACTTTCTAGCCAACCTTCGCCAACAATCATTCGAGCCAGTTCCGCGACCGTCAAACCGTGTAAAACAGGTATTGGATGCATGCCGACGAAGGATTTAAATTCCGGTTCTAAAATGGGACCATCGACGAATGCGCCATTAGGGTTTGGCCGGTCGAAAACCCAGAACTCGATGCCGTTGTCTGCCGCTGCTTCCATCATATAATGCATGGATGAAATGTAGGTGTAGAAACGCAGGCCAACATCCTGAATATCAAAAATTAAAACATCGAGTTGCGTTAACGTTGCATCATCGGGACGTTTACTACTGCCATATATTGATAGGATTTCAATACCTGTTTTAGGATCAACCGACGAGTCAACGATGGCACCGGCATCGTGATCGCCTCTAAATCCATGTTCAGGTGCAAAAATAAAGTTTACGTCTATGTTGTTACTCAGAAGAAAATCGACCAGATGCGTGTCTTTTACTCGAGATGTCTGATTGACAATCACGCCAACCCGCTTACCTTTGAGAGCACTCAGGTATTGATGTCCTCGCTCGGCACCCGGGATGGGCATTAGAGTGTGTGAGGATTCAGGTATCAAGCCTTCCTTAGCTTGAACGCCTGATGTCGTCAACGGAGTACAAAGGGTCAAAACCACAATGCAAAATGTCTTTAGTATTAATCCTGTTACTTGCGAGCGTCGGCTAACTGACATGACCTTCCTTATTTCTCCGTTACGTTGGGTGAGTATTGCTGGCAAGCCTCTACAGCGCGTCTTAAAAAACCACCGTGTTGCTCAAGTAGTTGTTTACCTTGTTCGGTATCGACACCGGTGAGTACATGTAAAATAGCCAATTTGGCTTTATAACCGGATTTAGTGAGCGCTTCCAGTGCGGTATCGCGATCACAATTGGTTGCCTGCATGACAATGCGTATCGCACGGGCGTATAATTTTTCGTTACTGGCATTCACATCGACCATCAGGTTTTCATAGCTCTTACCAATTCGAATCATACTAGCTGTGGTTAACATGTTGAGTACAAGCTTTTGTGCGGTACCGGATTTTAATCGGGTTGAGCCGGTTAGTACTTCCGGGCCTACTACAGGGCAAATACTGACTTTTGCGTGTTTAGATACCTCTGAACCTGGGTTACAGGTCAAAGACACCGTATTCGCGCCGAGTGAGTTGGCGTAATCTAAACCACCGATTACATAAGGCGTACGGCCACTCGCGGCAATACCAACGAGTACGTCATCAGCACTAAAGTTAATGGCTTTTAAATCATTAACCGCGCCATCAAGGCTATCCTCTGCGCCTTCAACGGCTTTGTATATGGCGTCATTACCACCAGCAATTAAACCGATAACCTGCTTGTGCGAAACACTGAATGTCGGCGGACATTCAACGGCATCAAGAATACCAAGTCGGCCACTGGTACCTGCGCCGATATAAACAAGGCGCCCACCTTTGCTAAAGGCATTAACGATCATCTCAACCGCATCACTGATGGGGCTGATGCAACGCTGCACGGCCACGGCGACATAGGCATCTTCTTCGTTAAGGCGTTCCAGAATTTCTCTGGATGTCATCAAATCTACCTGCATGGTATTTGGGTTGCGTTCTTCTGAAACCATGGAATTTAATTGTGCGAGCAATAAACTTTGCTCATCGGTTTCTTCAACCTTGCGTTTGGTTTTTATTAAGGTTTGATTGGCCGCCAGTTGGCGAGCCAGGTAGCACGCGCCGTCCAAAGAGCTGCCTTTGGGCAATTGACACATTTGCTGGTATGGCTTAGCTAGATAAGCTAAGGTCGAAACGGCAAGGCCACCCATCAATACCACAGGTATGGTTTCTTGTTTAACCGTTAAATCGATAAGATTTTCGACATCGCTTGCATGGTCTTTGACAAGCGCTTTGGCTCTATCACAAGATTGCGCCAGCTCAAACACCTTGGGGGAAAACACTGCGTAATCTGCAGGTTTTGCTTTGCGTAGCCAATTTAATATATCGTCTTGACGGTTGCCAATTTGAGATTGAATATAACGGGCCACTTCACTTTTATTCGCGCGTTGCTCATCAATTTCAAGTAAAAGCACTTTGACTGCATTAAAGCCTAATTTAGCGCCGCTGCCTTCATCACCGATAGGAAACCCCCATCCACCGGCATATTCTTCATCGTTTTCTGAACGCAACAAAGCGCCGACAGAGCCTGTGCCTAATGCGATAACAGCAACGGGGTTGCCTTGATTCGCGCCATATAAAGAGGTTCTGGCATCATTAAATATTTCAAGACTCGCAAAAGCGTAGGACAAACGATTACGCAGACGCTCTACTTGCGTTTGGTTACCCGCACCAGCGAGTCCCATCACCACGGCAATCTCTTCGGGAGCCACTGCGGAACGTTCTAATAAACGATCTATCAACCCTGACAACGCAATGCACGCTCCCTCGAAATCATTGGTCAGCGAACTAGAACCGACTATGTCCTCAAAACATTGTCCGGTCTCTGTGTGTTGTAAACGACCTATCGTCTTGGTTCCACCACCGTCGATACCAAGAATGTATGTAATTGCCATTTACGGTTGAACCTCCATTTGTTTGACTTTAAGAGAGTTAGGGGTATTGTTGCCTGCAACGCATACTAGAAATGATAGCATGGCTCCAATACATAGTTGCCAGGTAAAGCCCAGGTTGAACTGCCACTGTGCGGGTAAAACGTTATCTATGATATATGGTTGAAACGAAAGACTAACTAAAAAACCAGTAATCAGTGCCAAAGGAACGGTTGTTGCATTGCCGCGATGGGTAAAAACGGCGGTGAAATAAACCCCTAATAAACCACTGTATGAAAACACCATAACGCTTAGTGCAAATGCTAAAAGTGGAGTGTCGGAATATTGCTGCCAGTAATAACACAAGATTGCCATAGCGCTTAATGCCAATGCCACCAGCACCATACAGAATTGTCCGGCTTTGACAAAATGTTGCTCAGGTTTTTGCGCGCCTTTCTTATTCAAATAAGGGCGATAGATATCCTGAACTAAGACAGACGCCATGGAATTTAATCCTGAATTCAATGTCGATAAGGCAGCAGCGATGACACCTATGGTTACTAACCCTTTAACCCCAGCCGGAATTTCATTGAGCACGTAATACATGAATATGGTAATTTTCTCGCCGGAGAAACTTTGAGTAATATCCTTAGCGGACTCACCAAAGGCCAGATCTGGGCGCTGGTACAGCACATAAAGCAACAGGCCGATAGCGATAAATAAGAGCATCACAGGGATGACCATAAGTACTGAATAGATCATTGCAAAACTGCCCTGTCTGGCATCTTTACAGGTCAGCACTCGCTGAGTCATATCCTGATCTAAACCAAATGCGGCAATATTGAGCAGGACAAATCCTGTTAATGATGACCAGATCGTAAAGACACCGGCCGAGGTAAAATCCCAATCAAAATTAAATACCGTTAATTTAGATTGCTCTCGGTCTATCGGGTAGCGCAGAGCGTCAATGATTTGCGAAAAATCAGCAGGTATTGCCTGCAGTAAAAAATATAAGACCAGAATTGCGGCGCTGACATAGACTGCACATTGAATCGCATCGGAATAAATGACGGTGCGTATACCGCCAATGATTGAATACATAAGGCCGACGCAAGTTAATACCAGTGTAGAGATAATGACACTCTGTGCGGCAATATCCCCAAATAAAATCATCGATACGGCGATTGCTGCCATATATAAACGTGCGCCGCTGGCAAAAATTCGACCGAACAAATACATGATACCCGCTTGCTTATGGGCGTTTTCGCCAAAGCGCTGTGATAGCAGTTCATAAACGGTGGTAACTTTGTGCTGATAAAACTTTGGAATGAGATAAATGGCAACAAAAAAAGCCGCAATAAAAGCACCAATATTGGTCGCCAGGTAAGAGAGATCGTTGCGATAGCCTTGATCCGGTCCGCCTAAAAAAGTCGCCGCTGATTGCGAAGTCGCCAGAACTGAAACGGCGACTAAAAATACCGGCATTTTATGACCGCCAAGAAAATAATCATCGGTATTGGCGGATTTTTGTCGATTAAAATACCACCCTGTTGATATCATGATCAACGCATAAACGGTAAAAACCATCCAATCGGCAGCAGCGAACTGTGTTGTCATTATTGTTTTCCGTTCTAAATGTTCTGGTAAAGAATATATAATTCCCAGTATACTGTTTGCATAATAATAAATTATTTGTATCGAGTCTATTGCTTAGTGTTAAATAATTTCAAAAAGTTCCATACAGGGGTCGCTATTGATGAATAAGCGAATTTCTTTCTTCAATAAATTTTACAGGCAAGTGTCACTGCAAGCCTTGAGAAAAATCGTAATGAAAATGTCATTGAAAAGTATGAGTTGTTTACTGGTTATATTGGCAATAAGCGGATGCGGAAGTGCCAAGACTGACACTATGAATAAAGTGAAGGGAAACTTAAGAGTCGCATTGGCTCAAAAAATCATGTTGGATTTACGCTACTATTGCCAGAGTGATGAGTTGATCAGGCATGGCAGCACGCAGGTTTGCCGAACACCGTTGACCACCTTGCCACCCGAATTGGCGGCCATGATTGAAGAGAGTAATGTCGGCGGCATAATCCTGTTTGCTGAAAATCTTCAGTCTGTAGAGCAGGTGGTAAAACTTAACTATGATATGCAACAGGCTGCAAAAAATTCCTATTCAGGCCTGGAATTATTTATTTCAATTGATCAGGAAGGTGGGCGTGTAGCCCGTATGCCTCGGGATCAAGCTACATCGTTTAGCGGCAACATGGCCATTGGCGCAACTCATGCCGCATCGGGAACCTATTTTGCAGAGCAAACCGGTCGAATTCTTGGTCTGGAATTATCTGCACTTGGGTTTAATTTGAATCATGCCCCGAATGTGGATGTTAACGTCAACGCGGAAAATCCGGTTATTAATGTGCGTTCCTTTGGCGAGCAAGCGAGCCTGGTGGCGGAACTGGGTGCAGCTCAGTTAAATGCGATGCAACAACAGGGGGTGGTTGGCACATTAAAGCATTTCCCAGGTCATGGTGATACCAGTGTTGACTCTCATACCGGGTTGCCCAGAGTCGATCACTCGATTGAAGACATTATCGCCGTAGATTTGTTGCCATTTCAGACTGCGATAAATGCTGGGTTGGCAAAAATGATTATGACGGCTCACATTCAATATCCGCAATTGGATGATTCGACATTTACGGCCAGCGACGGCAGCACCATGATAAAACCGGCAACCATGTCGAAACGAATTTTGACAGACTTACTACGGGATAAAATGGGCTTTGATGGTGTTGTCATCACCGATGCACTGGATATGGCCGGTATCAGTCAGTTTTTTGAACCGGTTGATGCGATTATCGAAACGTTTAATGCCGGCAGTGATATCGCGCTGATGCCATTTCGAATTCGCAAGGCAGAGGACATTAAGCGCTTATCACAGACTTTAGATCAACTTGAATTAGCCGTTTCTCAAGGTCGGCTTTCCCAGGCGCAGGTATTCGAGTCCGTCGAACGCATATTCAGTCTTAAACAGCAAATAAACAGCCATTTCACTGAGCAAACAATCCGGAAAAACCTGGCGATAGCTAATGGTGTCGTGGGAAATCCAGAACATCGCAGACTTGAAAAGGATTTAGCGGAACAATCCCTCGTACTGGTAAAAAATAATCAGGTGGTCCCACTTGAGGAGACTCAACGGGTACATCTATTGATGCCGGATTTAGGTAAGTGCCGAGCTCTGCAACATGCTTTATTGGCGAACAATGAAAGATTGTTGGTTAGTTGCAGTGATTTACACCAATTTGACTATCAACAAACCCGACATCATATGTTGCAGACGGATGTCTTTGTGGTTGCCAACATCACGCCCAAGCAAAGTGCGGTGGAAATGGGCGGTATGGAAGATCTTGAGTTACAACGTTCTGTTGCTCCGCGCCTCAGTAAACAAGAACAGGAACAACAGATTGAAGCATTATTGACTCTGGCGAAGGAAAACAATAAAAGTACTATTTTCGTCAGTTTGCGGGCGCCTTATGAAATGAAGCGCTATGAGCCCTTTAGTGATGTATTGATCGCGACTTTCTCATATAATGTTCACGCTCAACAACAAGGTGAGACAGACGTCCTGGCCGTAGGCCCAGCATACTCTGCTCTGGCAAAGTTACTTGTCGGAAAAATCACGGCGTTAGGTACGTTGCCCGTCAATATTGAACTTACCCCAGAGAGTCATGCGCAGGCGCCAAATCGTTCAAACTAAAATAGATAAAAAATTATGAGTAATATTATTTCGGGTTATGCCCGCAACATCATTGACCAGCTACCGAAAGGTCGCTTACTGGCATTGGATGTGTTTCGCGGGATCACTATCGCCGCGATGATATTGGTAAATAACCCTGGCAGTTGGTCATATGTGTATGCGCCGATGGCGCATGCGAAATGGCATGGCTGGACACCAACCGATTTGATCTTTCCATTTTTTATCTTTATCGCCGGGGTATCCGTGGCAATCGTGATGAATCGCGAACTCGCCAAGGGAACCGACAAACTGTTTTTACTCAAACATGCATTGGTTCGAGGCATTAAGCTCTTTGCTTTAGGCTTATTTCTGGCGCTGTTTTATTACAATTTTACCAATCCGGCGTTTAGCTGGGTCGACGCTCAGCTTTTTTCCGTGCGCGTCATGGGCGTTTTACAACGAATAGGTTTGGTATATTTTGCGACGGTGTTTATCGTCTTATACTGGCAAAATTTGGGACGCTGGTTGTGGGCAATGGGTTTACTCGTGGGTTACTGGGCGCTTGTGATACTGGTACCTTACAGTGACAATTCAGGCAACACTTACACGGGGTTGCTTGAATTTGGTAACTCGTTACCGGCATTCATTGATAACTGGGTATTTGCTGCCAAGCATCTTTACTATGCAGACGCTAAACCCTTTGCATTTGATCCCGAAGGTTTAATTAGTACTCTGCCTGCAATCAGTGGTTGTCTGGCCGGAGTTTTCACCGGCAATATTTTGACTAATAACGCCTTATCTTTGTCCGATAAAGCCAAGAAAATGTTTGTAGTTGGCCTGGTATGTGTGGTTGTCGGTGAAATTTGGGGGCTGGTATTTCCCATCAACAAAGCATTGTGGACCTCAAGTTTTGTGGTGATGAGCAGTGGCTGGGCGCTGCTAAGTCTGGCATTTCTGACGTGGTTAATTGATATTAAAGGGCATAAATACTGGAGTGCGCCATTTGTTGTTTGTGGTGCCAATGCCATTTTCTTCTATATGTTTGCAGGGGTTTTAGCCAGACTATTAATGATGATCCCGATAGCGCAAAGCAGTCTTGGCGGTTGGTTATTTTCAGAGGTGTTTCAACCCGTTTTCGGTAATTACAACGGCTCGTTGATGTTTGCAATAAGCTTTTTGTTTGTCAGCTATTGGGTGTTAGATTACCTGTACCGGAAAAGAATATTCTTTAAAGTGTAACGAATCCTAGTGCCAAAGAATTGTTTTAACAAATTTACATAACATTGCCATTTAAAAAGGCAATGGTAACTCAGAAAAGCCTCTTATCGATATTTTCGAACGGAGGCTTTTTTGATCGCGGCCATTGATATCAAAAGGGCAAGAACCCTAATGTTTGAGGCTGACATCATTAGTCGGTGATTGGTATTACTGAGGTTGGAAAGCGCACAATCAAGGGCTGTTAGGTAATACCAATCACATTAAATTATTGCTCACTCAGTGAGAATTTAAAGGCTTTTAGACAAGGCTTTGATTGCAGAG